>JABHXA010000009.1 GCA_018657495.1 Fidelibacterota bacterium | reverse complement strand
CTCACCGTATAGATATATTCCAATGATATATTCATAATTGGTTCAAACTATAAAAGGATGCAGGATGAAAAATCAGATTTTAATTATTTTCATAACCTCGCTTTTGTTTAGCACAGATACAGCTGAGTCACTCACTCCTAACTTTTGTCAACTGAATAAAATCCGTGAAAGTAAATATTCAGTCAGGGATTTATTACCACAACAACTTCATTATGATATAAAATCTTATGCCATTGATGTAGAAATTGATCCTGCTGAACAAACAGTCAACGGATCCGTCATCATCGAATTTACAAGCACAGATGAAGAGGTAAGCGAAATCATCCTCGACGCTGCTGACCATCTGATTATTCAAGCAATTGAATCAGATGGATTGATCAATTATACCCATTCAAATGATTTGTTGCATCTGTTTTATAATGCTTCGCTTCCAATTGGAATGATGCAGTCCGCCATTATTTTCTACCATGGTGATACCGGCTTGGGAGTTACATTTACCGGAGGTATTACCTATTCTGCAGGTTATTTCTATTCTTATGATACTCCTTATGGTTTATTTAAATGGGTCCCATGCAAAGATCATCCTTCAGATAAGGCAGATTGGTTAGATTTAAAACTTCGTGCACCTGATCAATATGTGGTCGCATCTAATGGAGTATTACAGAATATCATAAATAATGGTGACGGTACCAACACTCATCATTGGCATGAATCCTATCCAATCACCACCTATCTTTTTTCAATAAATGCCTATCCCTATAATGTATTTACTGAGTATTTCCAATATAATGAGCAAGATTCCATGGCAATTGAATATTATGTACCCAACAATGTATATGATGGATTCAGGTTTGTGGAAGTAGCTCTTCCTGTGTTTTCAGACATATTTGGATTGTATCCATTTGTTGATGAGAAGTTTGCCATTGCCAAAGTACCGGGAAATATTGGAGCTATGGAGCATCAGAATTGTGTCACCACTTCCACCGCCAATGGCATGGTGCAGGTTCATGAATTAGCCCATCAATGGTTTGGCGACATGGTTACTTGTACAACCTGGCAGCATGGCTGGCTGAACGAAGGATTTGCAACTTACTCAGAAGCATTATTTATTGAGAATACGCAGGGCAGCGATGCCTATTTAAATTATATGGATAATATTGAATTCCAATGGAATGATAATCTCTCAGTATTTGTCACTGATACCAGCAATTTTAATCAAATTTTTGATATCATCATTTACAATAAGGGTGCCTGGGTAAATCATATGCTGAGGAAGGTAGTCGGTAGTGAAGTTTATTTTGAAACGCTGAGGGACTATCTGGATATCTATGCTTTTGACAATGCTGCAACTGACGAATTGAAAACCGTATTCGAAGCGCATTTTGGTGAGGATCTCCAGTGGTTTTTTGATCAATGGATTTATGGAAACGGTCATCCGCAATACGAATTTCAATGGGCATCCACTACAAATGAATTTTTTCTTGTTATTGATCAAACGGCAAGTGGATCTGCACCAGAGGTTTTTACAATGCCTGTGGAAATCCAATTAAATTTTGATAACGGTAGTTCTTCATTGGAGACATTCTGGATATCTAATGCCAATCAGTCTTATGAGATGGCTATCCCCACGACAGTTTCATCCATAATTGTTGATCCTGATAACTGGGTCCTCGAGGAATCAACCATATCAGGAACAACAGAATTTTCTCTCGGTGAAGCTGCTATTACTATTCTTGATGATTCAGGAGATGGTTTAGTTAATCCTGGCGAATTATTTCAGATGAATATCCAACTGACAAATATGGGTATTCCATTCGGCACTGTTATAGGAATAATATCCACCGATGATCCAGGAGTCTCAATAATAAGTGATACTGCAGAGTTTAATTCGGCTGGTCTCGGTGAAATATCATCTTCCATGGAACCATTCCAGTTAGGGATTTCGGAAGATTATGTAGCCAGGGTTGCTGAGTTTTCCATTCAATTAACATGGGAAGGTTATATCGATACTGTCCAATTTGATATCGCTCTGGGTACACCTGAATTTCTGATTGTGAATGCAACCGGGAATTCTCTCAACAGTCCATTCTATCAGCAATTTGCCATGGAAGCAGGAATTGTGACCCAGCTTTGGGATGGAGAAAGTCCAAATTCACTGGAGTCACTCATACCTCAATTCAACAATGTATTTTACTTTTCAGGTGATAATGTTTACGAACCAGTGCCATCTGTATCACAGAGCTTATTGACGAATCATGTGAATTCAGGGGGAAATCTGTTGATCATGGGGCAGGCTGTCGGTAATACTCTGGCGAATACGGATTTCTATAATGATGTACTCCAGGCCCAGTTCATTGGTGAACATAATGGTTACCTAGTTTATGGAAACACTGATCACGATGTAATTCAGGGTGCAGATATTTTTGCTGACAACAGTCCGGATTGTGATGTGATGATACCGGTAAACGGGGCAGAGTCTGCCTTCGAATACAGCGGCGGCAATGGTACTGCAGGAATTATCTCAGAATTTTCCGGAAAGTTGCTTTTTATCGGATTTGATTTAATCCATTTTATCGAATCGAATGCTTTTGGTATGTCAAAATCAGAATTTCTTACAATGACAGCTGATTGGTTCAGAGATAGCGAAGTAATAGGGGATGTGAATCAGGATGGCATTTTAGACGTACTTGATATTATCTTTGTGATAGATTTTATCATGGGGTTTACGATACCATCTGAACTTGAATTTCAACGCGCAGATATAAATAATGACGCCCTTGTGGACATCCTTGATATTGTAGCTATGGTGACAATAATTATGACGATAGATTGATATATGATTGAGTTTGACAAGGGATTATTAAGTGGTTTAACTCTTCCTCGAAAAAATAGTATTAATCTCTTCAAAATTGATAATATTACTAACGTGTAATCAGGGTTTTCTTCCCGATTCATAAACCAGGGGAATTAATACATCAAAATAAATTTAAGAATTCAGCCGTAGTTGTATGGCCGCTAAAAATTATAAATTGAACATCCAATATGATGGCACCGACTTTTATGGATGGCAGGTTCAAGCCGTCGATCGTACTGTACAGGGCGATATTGAAAAAGCTCTCGGTGAGATCGTACCCAATCAGAAAATTACACTCATCGGTTCAGGCAGGACTGATTCTGGCGTTCATGCCCTAAATCAGATTGCCAATATCAAATTAGACACAAAAATGTCAGCAGATGAATTAACTAAGGCATTAAATTCGAAATTAGGGCGAGATGTTTGGATTTCCCAATGCCAAGAGGTTAATGATGATTTTCATGCAAGATTCTCTGCCGGAAAACGAGATTATCGTTACAATATTACTTTTGATTATTCACCATTTAGCCGAAATAATTCATGGTGGGTCAGATATTCACTCGATGAGGATTTATTACATAAATGTGCCAGTATGGTTAAAGGAGAAAAAGATTTCACAACATTTTGTAAAGCCACGGCAGAGGTAAATAATAAAATTTGCACCATATTTAAATCCAATTGGAAATGGTGCGGTGAATTTCTCGAATATAAAATCTCAGCAAATCGTTTTCTGCAGCATATGGTGAGATTTCTGGTTGGTACGATGGTAGAAGTGGCAAGAGGCAGGATTTCAATTGAGGATTTCAAGTTATTGCTTGACAATTCACACAAATCACTAATGGTCTTCCGTGCTCCGGCACAGGGATTATTTCTTGTAAATGTTCATTATCAGGATGATTAAATGACAAAACTATTTATCAAAACTATAATAATAATTTGGGCAGTATTTATCGCCTTCAAATATTTTACAAATCTGAATGCCGATTCCACAGATGATCCAACCAGTTTATCTACAGAATTTAGTGACATTACATCAAGCCGCAAGACGGCAATTACCAGAGCAATTGAAAAAGTTTCTCCATCGGTAGTCGGGATAAATGTGACCCAGCTTAAGCGAAAGCGGGGAAATTTGCAATTGGATCCCTTCTGGGGATTATATTATCCAAAGGATAAAGTGTACCAGGTGGAAAGTCTTGGATCGGGGGCTATAATAAGTGAGGATGGGTATGTAGTGAGCAATGCTCACGTCGTCGAAGATGCCCATGAGATTCTCGTAACCCTGCCAGGAGGTATTCGTCTCAATGCAGAACTTGTGGGATCAGATAAATTAACGGATATTGCCCTACTAAAGGTGGATGAAAGCAATCTGCCGTTCACTGAACTTGGTAATTCGGATGATCTCATTGTTGGCGAATGGGCGATTGCACTGGGAAATCCCCTTGGGTTATTTGATGTTGGTTATGAACCCACTGCTACACTTGGAATCATAAGCGGTCTTGATATGGATTTTGGCCTAAAAGAATCAGGGAGAGTATATCAGGATATGATTCAGACAGATGCATCTATCAATCCAGGAAACAGCGGCGGTCCACTGGTAAATTCACTGGGCCAAATAATTGGAATAAACACGTTCATTCTCACTGGCGGTGGCTATTCAACTGGATCAATTGGTATAGGTTTTTCGATTCCTATTAACCGCGTAAAAGAAATCATCGAAGAATTAAAAAAACATGGCAAAGTTGAAAGGGATTTTTCAACTGGAGTTCATGTCCAGGCAATAGATTCCTATCTAAAACAATATCTGAGACTGCCGTCCACCGATGGAGTAATAATTACTGATATAGAAAAATTGTCCGCTGGAGACAAAGCAGGACTGCTTATTGGAGATATTATTCTTGAAGTCGAAGACCAAAATATTAAATCACACACAGATATTTTGAGAGTCATTGACGAAGGCTTTAAAAAGGTCGGGGATTTTGTCACATTGACGATTTGGCGTGATGGAAATGTGATAGAATTGCCCTTAGAATTAGCGGATCGAAAATGAGGACTATTTGAATGATTGAGCGCTATAAAACGCCTGACATGGACCGTATCTGGTCAGAGCAAAATAAATATAATACCTGGAAAGAAGTAGAGATCACGGTTGTCGAAGTACTTGCCGATATGGGAATCGTTCCTTCGGAAGCTGCAAAAGTAATTCGTCAAAAAGCCGATTTTACCATCGAAAGAATTCTGGAGATTGAAGAAACCACACGGCATGATGTAATTGCCTTTCTCACCTGCATGGCAGAATTTATAGGACCTGAATCACGATTTGTCCATATGGGTATGACCTCGTCTGACCTTTTGGATACCTCGTTGGCGCTCCAGGCTCAAGAAGCTGGTAAAATTATTCTTGAAAAACTGACTGTTTTCAAAGGGGTACTACGAAAACAGGCTGAAAAATATCGTGATACATTCCAAATCGGAAGATCACATGGTATCCATGCCGAACCAATTACTTTTGGTGTAAAACTAGCGCTGTGGAGTGAGGAAATTGGCAGACATATCAATCGCTGGAATGAGGCAGTGGATACTATTTCCACAGGCATGATTTCCGGTGCTGTTGGCACATACCAGCATCTTGATCCTGAGGTAGAAGCCGAAACCTGTAAACGACTGGGATTAAATGTCGCTTCAGTATCGAACCAGGTAATACAGAGAGACCGTCACGCTCATTATATGACTACTCTTGCCTTGATTGCCGCTTCATTGGAAAAATTTGCCGTTGAAATTCGCCACATGCAGCGCACCGAAGTTCTGGAAGCAGAAGAATTCTTTTCAAAGGGACAAAAAGGATCTTCAGCAATGCCTCATAAACGGAATCCCATTGTTACTGAACAGATTACCGGGATGGCCAGATTACTGCGGGGTAACGCCCACACTGCAATGGAAAATGTTGCGTTGTGGCATGAACGTGATATTTCCCATTCTTCTGTGGAGCGAATTATCATTCCCGATTCAACAACTTTGATGGATTACATGTTGAATAAAATGACAGCATTAATGGAAAATCTCCTTGTCTATCCGCAAAACATGATGGATAATCTAAATTTAACCCATGGTCTAATATTCAGTCAGGAAGTTCTGCTCGCCCTGGTAAAAAGCGGTGTTTCCCGGGAGGAGGCATATTCTTTAGTTCAGTGTAATGCCATGAAAACATGGGTAGATAAAAAAGATTTTAAAACGCTACTCAAATCTGATAAAGATATAACAAAATGGTTGGACAATGAATTAATAGACAGCTTATTCGATTTGGATAAGGTGATGATAAATATAAATAAAATCTTTAAGCGATTAGGAATGGAATCTTGAACCAGACAAAAGAACAGCTTAAGTACGCACTTGAAAATTATGATCAAACCGGCATAGGAGAACTGTACCGGGGAAAAGTACGTAATAATTATAGTCTTGATGATAAAATTGTTATGGTGACCACCGACCGTATTTCGGCGTTTGATAAAGTTTTAGGGACCATCCCTTATAAAGGTCAAATACTAACCCAAATTGCCCGGTTCTGGTTTGATAGAACAGAAGATATTATCCAGAATCATATTATTTCTTACCCTGACCCGCAGGTATTGGTGGCAAAAAAGGCAAAAACACTTCCAATAGAAATTATTATCCGGGGATACATCACTGGCAGCCTGTGGCGTGAATATTCCAGAGGTATTAATGGTCAATACGGATTTATGATTGCAGATAATTTAAATGAAAATCAGAAATTTGACCAAGCGATCGTTACCCCTTCAACAAAAGCAGAATATGGATTACATGATGAGCCGATTTCAAGGGAAAAAATAATCTCCGGTCTTGTGGAAGAATCACTCTATGATAAAGCTGTAGAATGTGCTTTGCAGCTCTTTCAAAATGGACAGGAGTGGGCTAAAACGCGGGGACTGATTCTTGTTGATACAAAATATGAATTTGGTACAGTAGATGGTGAGCTTATACTTGTGGATGAAATTCACACACCGGATTCCAGTCGTTACTGGGTAGCCTCTGAGTATGAAGATAGATTCAGCAGGGGAGTAGGTCAAAATATGTTGGACAAAGAGAATATCCGTCAATGGCTTCTCGATCGTGGATTTTCAGGAGATGGTATTCCACCCGAGTTGACTGACGAAGTTAGAATTTCTCTCGCCGAACAATATATTGAATTGTTTGAATTACTTACCGACAAAAAATTTATTCCACAAAATGGCCAGGTGGCTGATCGAATCACTCATAACCTGAAGAAAACTGGATATCTAAAATGATTGCTGCCGAGGGTAAAGTAATCCTAATCCCAATATTCCTGGTCCTGATTTTCGGATTTGGAGTACAACAAATAGTACCAATGACATGGTTATATAAAATAAATTGGCTGGTTCTTGCCCTTTTCATTTTTAGTCTATACTTTTTCAGGATACCCGTTCGTCAATTCCCCGATGATGAAAAGCTGTTTATCTCACCTGCTGATGGTAAGATTGTTAAAATAACTGCAATTGACGATCCGGATTTAGGCGCGGTGACTCAGATTTCAATTTTCCTCTCCGTTTTTAATGTCCATAAACAATGGATTCCCCTTTCTGGAACTGTACTCGATAAAAATGTAAATAAAGGAAAATTTCTTGCCGCCTTCAATCATAAGGCTAGTATGGATAACGAGCAGACCAGCACGGTTTTAAAAGATTTGGAAGGAAATAAATTTAAGATTAAACAGATTGCCGGATTTATTGCCCGCCGGATAATTAATAATCTGTCTGCCGGCGAAACCGTCGTTCGGGGAAACCAGTTGGGATTCATTCGTTTTGGCTCCAGGGTGGATATTCTTGTTGGTGATAATTTTAAAATCAACATAGAAATGGGAGATAAAGTAAAGGGTGGTGAAACAATAATCGGGTATTTTAAATGAAGAATCAAGGTGTGAGCCGACATATACCAAGTTTGTTTACTTTGGTGAATCTTTTCCTGGGATTTCTTGCAATTATCAATATTCAGGCAGGCAACATCAACATGGCATGTTATCTTGTACTGGTTGCCGGTGCATTTGATTCATTAGATGGCAAGATCGCCAGAAAGATTGGCATCGCCACTTCTTTTGGAACGGAAATCGACTCCCTTGCCGACCTGGTATCATTCTGCCTGGTTCCCTCTGTACTTGTCTATAATCTTTATACTGCGGGTTTACCTGGAATTACCGGTGAATTGATAGCAGCCACACCTCTTATTCTAGGTGCAATTCGACTGGCAAAGTTTAATGTAGAACATGATGATAAACCGTCATCATATTTTATAGGTCTGCCCACACCAATTAATTCCCTGGCAATAATTTCTTTGGTTCTGTGGACAGAAAATTTAAAGTTGACAAATCCCGAATACACTCAACCCAGATTACTGATACCAATAATCATGTATATCTCATTTTTGATGGTTAGTAAAATCAAATATCCGAAATTTCCACTGCTCAATATTAAATCCGGTAATGATAATAATTTCAGACTCCTTGGAATAGGAATGTTTATTATCAGCTTTATCATAGCCGTCATTTTCAATATGCAGCTTTGGATACTTATGGGTTTTGTAATGTACTACATACTATCCGGAATTCTCCGTCGTCTACTGAATCCAAAACATGACGAATTATTATAAATCGATATTTAAACAGGATGATCATGAAAGCAAAAATTTATATTACATACAAAGAGGGGATATTAGATCCTGAGGGCAACACCGTCAAAAGAGCACTTAAATCCATGGGTTTTGAAACACTGGATACCGTTCAATTCGGTAAGTATATAGAGATGACCTTTAACGGAGTAACAAAAGAAAAAGCAGAATTGTTAACTGATGACGCCTGCCGGAAACTTTTGGCCAACCACAATACACAATCATATACATTTGAGGTTACAGACGAATGAGAGTAGCAGTTGTGGTTTTCCCAGGGTCTAATTGTGATCATGACGCTTATCATGTCATCCAACATCTCCTGAATATTGATGTTGATTTTGTATGGCATAAGGAAAAGGATCTATCAAAATATGGGGCTGTAATAGTGCCTGGTGGATTTGCATATGGGGATTACTTGCGAGCCGGTGCGATTGCCCGCTTTTCGCCCATCATGGAGGAAGTAATCCAATTTGCCAATCGAGGAAAACCGGTTATCGGGATTTGTAATGGTTTCCAGGTTCTTGTTGAGTCAGGATTACTGCCAGGTGCCCTTATCAACAATAAAAATATAAAATTTCTCAGTCGAGATGTGTGTATTCGAGTAGAGAACTCGGATACGATATTTACCAGTTATTACGATGAAGGCGATCTACTGACTATCCCAATAGCCCATCGACAGGGAAATTATTTTGCCAAGCCGGATGATATCCGTCAATTAAAAGATAATGGTCAAATCGCTTTTACATATCATCCCCAGGATGCAGATGGAAATCCAAACGGGTCACTTGAAAGCATTGCAGGGATACTAAATGATGCTAAAAACGTTTTGGGCATGATGCCGCATCCCGAACGGGCTGCAGAGGAAATACTGGGTGCGCCTGATGGCCTGAAGATTTTTCAATCAATGCTGGGAGTCTCATAATGAAAATCACACCAAATCGAAAATGGCCGGTATCTTTTGTTTTTTTAATCATCACCATGGGATCTATCCTGGGAACGATTTTGAGCCAGATTGTTGCAAAGGCTGTCCCGGAAGGTGTTGTCAGAGAGTTTTTCCTCACCAGCAGACCAATTGGTTGGGACCCATTTACATTGAATCTGCAGACGATTACTTTTACATCGGGATTTACTATTGATATCAGTGTGGTCAGTATTATTGGTATGGCTGTAGCCTGGTATTTTCTAAGATACTTCAAATAGAAATTACAGAATGATACTCACCAGTATATTTCCACGATGTATTTATATGTACATGTATGGATTTATCGTAAATTTACAGGCTGTATACAAGTTAAATTATTGGAGAAATAAATGTCATTAGGACCATGGGAAGTCGTCATCATTTTAGTAGTAGTCCTGATAATATTCGGTGGAAAAAAATTACCTGAACTGGCAAGAGGTTTGGGGCAAGGTTTGAAAGAATTCAAAAAAGCCACCAAAGATATTAAAGACGAAGTTGAAAACACTGTAAAAGACCTAGACGAAGAAACTCCAGAGAAAGATAAATAATATTTCCTTCCGAGAGATTCCTTAAATCTGCTGGTTTACATTGGTTCTCTTATTTTATTGAGAGCTTATTAGCTGTGATGCAATCATTCAATCAGATAATACCAAATATAAATCCTGAATTCATTGGCTGAATTTGATGTTGTTTTTGAAATTAATTAGGTGATATTTAAATTAATTATTAAAATGGATTTTATTAAGAAACAAATGTACAACTCTTACATTAACAGGCGTCAGGAAAAGGGACAACGACCATAAATATTCAATGATAGAATTTCAGCATCCAATATATTTAATATTATTACTTTTAATACCTCTGTTATTTCTTTGGCGTCAATCAAGGGGGCAGCATCAGGAGGCCACCTTAAGATTTTCTTCAGAGGCATTAATACCTGCTATTTTGAAACGATCTGCTAATCGGAAAATTCAATTTCTCTTAATCATCAAATATATAATTATGATATTTATTATCCTCGGTCTTGCAAGACCTGTAAAAAGGGATACTATCAAAGAGACAAATACTGACATAATTGATATTATGCTTGTCATTGATCAATCTTCTTCTATGTTAGCCCAGGATTTTGAGCCCAACCGTTTAGGTGCAGCCAAGGAAGTTGCCAAACAGTTTATACAGGATAGGGAAGGTGACAGATTGGGTATCATTGTATTTGCCGGGGAATCATTTATTCAATGTCCCCTGACAACAGATACAGATGTACTGGTTAAATTTACTGATCAAATTGATATTGTTGATAAAGATCATGACGGCACCGCCATTGGAATGGCGATTGCAAATGCCCTCAACCGGCTGCGTAGTTCTGAAGCCGAATCTCGCATTATGATCCTTTTATCAGATGGTAGTAATAACCGGGGAGAACTGGACCCTTTGACTGCCGCCGATCTTGCTGCAAAATTTAATATTAAAATTTACACAGTGGGAGCAGGCACACGAGGAATGGCTCCGTATCCTATCCAGGATGTCTGGGGGCGAACAGTAATGAGACAGATAGAAGTTGAAGTGGATGAAGAGACATTAAAAGAAATTGCCAAAATTACCGATGGAAAATTCTTCCGGGCAACCGATAATCAATCGCTGCTCAGGGTGTATGATGAAATCAACACTCTTGAGAGAACAGAGATTGAGGTCAATGAATATGAAAATATTACGGATCTGTACAGCTTTTTCACAATCCCTGCCGCCTTTTTTGCCATTTGTTTTGTTTTCTTTTTTAGAACCGTTTTCAGGAATATCTTTTAATGGTTCGGTTTACACATCCCCAACTCTTTTACCTATTTATTCCATTTATAATATTCTTGATATGGAATGTGATTTCATTAAAAAGAATCAAGAAAAATCTGGATGCGATAGCTATTGGCAAAATCAGAAATTTCCTTTTAAACCGAATATTATTTAGTCGAATTCACCTGAAATCATTTCTAATCATTTTGGGAACTATATTTCTGATTATTGCCTCTGTGGGTCCTCAGATTGGGACAAAATTGACTGAATTGAAAAGAATGGGAGTTGATGTAGTCATATTGCTTGACACATCTACCAGTATGGATGCCGTTGATGTAAAACCAAGTAGAATTGAAAAGGCAAAATATGAATTATCCAGATTAATAAATAATCTAAAGGGTGATAGAATTGGACTGGTCGTCTTTGCTGGAAGTGCCCATCTTCATATGCCGCTTACAACTGATTATGCTGCAGCTAAACTTTTTTTGAATTCAATCAATACACAGATGGTGACAAATAAAGGCACTGATCTGTCCGCCGCAATGTCTTTGGCATTAGATAATATTGCCTCTGAAAATGATAAATACAAAGTTTTGATTCTTGTCTCAGATGGTGAAGATCATCAGGGAAAGGCATTGGAGCTGGCGGCGGAAGCAAAAGATAAAAGAATCACAATACATACGCTTGGCGTCGGAACACCTGCAGGAGGTCCGATACCTGTATTTGATAAACAAGGAAATCAGGCATTTAAAAAAGATAACTCTGGAAAGATTGTCACAACGATGGTGAATGATGGCATTCTTAATGAAATTGCCATGATTACCGGTGGAAAATATATTAGAGTGGAAAATCAGGCAAATGCAATTGGACCATTACTCAGCGAGTTGGAAAATATGGATAAAAGAGAATTAAAATCACATGTATTTTCCCAGTATGAAGATCGCTATTATGTATTTCTTATTCTGGCAGGTTTATGTTTTTTACTAGAATTTGTAATACCCACACGCAGTGGTAAGGAAATTGTCTGGGAAGGACGATTTAGTAAATGAATATCTTTAAAAGTTTTACCTTTTCCCAATTTTTTCGATTAATTCTGATTCTATCTATTTTTGTTGTTGGAATCTCAAGTGGTCAGAATCCCCTTACCCCGGGTCAGCCAAATGCCCAACCCCAGATGCCCCCGGATCCAGAGCTGGAGAAATCTATCCTGGAATATGAACGTCTCCTAAAAAAATATCCTGACAAAAAAGATCTGAATTATAATATGGGTAACCTGAAATATGTACTTGGCGACATGGAAAATGCTGTATCAGAATATCAAAAATCTCTCGAGATGGAAAATGATCTGGTTAAATCCCATGCTTATTATAATATGGGGAACGCCTATGCTCAACAGGGTAACCTGGAAGAGGCAGTTGCCCATTTTCAGAAGGCATTGGAATATAATGGATCAGATGATGATTTAAAATATAATTATGAAATGAGTAAGATGATGCTTCAGCAGCAGGAGCAAGAACAACAGCAGCAGCAGGGTGATGAAGATCAGGAAAACGACGATCAGGAACAAGAGCAAGAGCAGCAACAGCAACAGCAAGATCAGTCCGGCGAAAAAGAAGAATCTCAGGACGAAAGTGAGAGCGAAAAATCAGAGAATGAAGAAGAGCCTGATGAACAAAATAAACCTGAGGAGTCGCAGGGAGAGGAAGAGAAATCTGAAGAAGAATCTCAACCCCAGCCTCAAAATCCAGAAGAGGCTGCCGAAAAAAAATTAGAAAAAGATGAAGCAGAAGCAATCTTGAACGCCTTGAAAGCAGATGAAAAAAACATGATGAAGAAAATTTACAAAAGTGGAAAAAAAGTTAAGGTGGAAAAGGATTGGTAGTAAACAGGTATTATATATTTTTATTATTCCTCTTTGCAACCCTGATGGCAGCTGATCCAAAGGTCAGGGTCAATGTGGATGAGAACAAAATATATGATGGTGAATCAATCACACTCACTGTAAGTGTGGAAGACGGAACTGGATTTCCTTCGGTAGATTTATCAAAATTGACTGAATTCAAGGTTATATCCGGACCCACCCAAAAATCCAATACGCAATGGTCAAATGGAATAACGACTTCCACCCGTTCCATATCCTATGTGTTGATTCCCTTAAAAAAGGGTGAATTGTCTATACCAAAATTGGCGATCGATGCTGAAGGAAAAAAGTATCAGTCAAATCCAATCAGTATCACTGTTTATGAAAGAAATGAGCAGATACCCGGCAGTCAGGGCAGTGGTTCGAAAACACGTCAATTCTACCTGGAAGCAACGGTTGATAATCTAAATCCATTTAGAGGTCAGCAAATAACGGTGACATATACCCTCTACACCATTGTTGATATTTCCGGGTTTGACATTTCAAAAGAACCGCGATATCAGGGTTTTTGGACAAATGATTTATACACTCCACGAAATCTCCAGGTCCATGCCGTTCAGTTAAATGGTGAAAAATGGTATGCTGCTACTGTGAAAAAAACAGCCTTATTTCCAACGGTATCCGGTTTGCTTGATATTGAGCAGATGACAGCAAAAGTTGGAATCACCGTAAAAGATAATTCGCAAAGAAGTTTTTTTTCGAACATGTTTAATTCCACAAAAAATTATACAATTTCTTCAAACAAATTAGAACTTGACGTTCGTCCACTTCCGGATAATGCCGGGACCATATCTGCTGCAGTTGGTAATTGGAGTTTGAAGGCTGAATTGTCTTCGGCGGATGTTCAACAGGATGAAGCAGTTACATTCACTATCAGGGTGAAAGGCTCAGGAAATTTGCAGGCTGTGAATATCCAGGAGATTGAGTTTCCACCTTCCCTTGAAATATTCGATCCAAAGATCACCGTAAATAGTCAAACCAGTCGTGATAAAATAGCCGGTGAAAAGATTATTGAATATGTGCTGATTCCAAGAACGCCGGGACAATTTGAAATTCCTGCGGTAAACCTCACTTATTTTGATCCTAAAATGGAAAAGTGGAGGACCAGAAAAACACGGCCATTTCCATTGAATGTTACACCGAGTGCCCGCAATACAGCAACAGGTATTGGTTTGACAAAAACAGAAATTTCGCTTATGGGCAAGGATATCAAATTCTCAGATCAAAACAAACCAATGTGGCGGCGTTCTGATGAAGGTATTTATACATTTTGGATATATATCATAATTGGATTTTCCGGATTATTCTATGTGACGCCATATTTTCTGTTGTTAAGCAAGAAACATCTTATTGCAAACGAAGGATCCAGGAGAGCCAAAAATGCCTTGAAAAATTCGTTAAAGATTTTATCTGAGCCGGAGACGTCAAGCGAAGGGACTTATCTTGCAATACAAAAAGCAATGAATTCTTTTCTAGATGAAAAAGATGATAGAACACTGGAAAGATCTACCAGTGAGATTATTTCCAGAATCCAAACTCAGAAGATAAACGAAGATTTAATCAAAGGGATAACCACAACTCTCAATAGAGGGGATGCTGTGAGATTTGCCCCGGTTTCCACTGCAGACTCAATAGCAGATCTGGAAAAATTCCGGGAGTTTCTGGCTAATGTTGATCAGGATTGGACTATGGCAAAATGAAGCATCAATCTATACTTATCGTCTTAATACTTGTATTATTAAATGGTACTTGGGCTTCCGAAATCGATGAAGCGTATGAACTGGGATTAAAAGCCTATGAATCAGGGCAATATAATTTGGCAATTCAGGAATTTGAAAAGATCGTTGAGTCAGGTTGGGAGTCCTCAGAGCTCCATTATAATCTCGGCAACGCCTATTATCGGGATGACAATATGGCCGCCGCCGTATGGGCTTTTGAAAAATGTCTGAAGTCAGAACCGGGACATAAAGATGCCGCCTTCAACCTATCATTGGTCAATTTGAGAGTAAAGGATAGAGTTGATATCCCTGAACCACCAGTTTACCTGAAAATTTACAATCAGATTAAGATATATTTACATCCCGGGCAATGGATTATATTGGGTGCTGTTTTACTTTTGTTAATATCGCTATTCAGAATGCTGCGCTTGATTCGAAACATGGGAGCAAATGGTCCAATAAGAAAAACAGAAAATATAATTTGGGTGATTCTGATATTAACAATTCTGGTGGGACTGAATGCAATTACTGATTATTTAACAAAACATGAAGGTATCATTTATAAGGATCAGGTAACGGCAACATCAGAACCAAACGAGTATTCAACGACGCTTTTTATTGTCCATGAAGGATTAAAAATAAAAGTGCTCGATACAAAAGATGATTGGGTTGAGATAGAACTAATCGATGGGAAGTCAGGCTGGATACCAAACTCAAGTTTGAGAATAATATAATATACTATTAGCAACCATCAGAAAATTGCAAATTCACAAGATTGCTTTCTAATAATTGCTTTAGATTTTCCAAACCCGTTTCTAAATCCGACCCCAGCATTTCATCCATATCCATAAATAAAAGCATAATATTCATCGGATAAGGCATGCTGCCGTAAAAACCCCACACTGCCTTTGTTTCACTTTCAGATATGGCTTCAGTTGTAATATAGGCCTGACCAGTTGACTGAAATGGTTCATTAAATCGTAATTCAAAATCGACTCGTTTACCAGGAATAATATTCTTAATTTCCTGTTCGCCCTGACCAACATCTTTATTATTGCTCTTCCATGCTGAAACAAATCCAACTGTCCCATCAACACCTGTATAGGTTTTTTGAGTATTGGGATCCATTTCTGCCCAGACACTGAAATTATCCTGATTTTTGATGTATTTAATGTAGTCAAATACAAATTTGCTTGAGGTATCAATGTTTACATACTTGACAACATCGTATTTTTTGGGTGAGACGGCTGCAACCAACAGAACCAAAACGGCCAATGATGTGATTGTCATTAAGATATATTTTATTAGTTTCATGTTATTCCTTTTAATAAACTTTTGCTAATTCTTCAATAAGGCTGACACAGTTGTTTGATTTTTGATTACAAATACTAATCAGCAGCGTCAATTTATTTAAACAGAATATATAATTAATAAAATTGGATCGCCTGGAAAACTATTTGGACAAACTACTTTCAATGATTTGCCTCAAATCAATACTTTTTACCAAAAGTTCCTTATAAACATTTAATTGTTGCTGCAGCAAAGAGTAATAGCTTGCGATCATATTTGAGAATTTCACAGTTTTTATTATATCCAAATTATTTAATTCGCCTGTGAGCATATTAAATTCATTAAGTACAAATGGTAACACAAATGTACTGTGATAATTATGGAAGTAGTCTTCCACAAATTTAACACCATCAATAGAGATATGGTAATTAACAATTTTTTCTTTTAACTGAAAATCGTTTATTATATTTAAGTTACCACTGTTAATAATCTCTTGGTAAGTGTCGGTGTGAAATTCAAGCCTGGATATAGATATTATATTTTGAAATACTGATATTACTGAATCCGCGGGGAATTCACCAGATTGGAGAGTTAATATTACCGGTTTCAAATTTTCGATCCTGAGACTATCAGTCTCGATAGATGTTTGCAGGCTGGTATTATTGGTCTTGATATTCTGGGCGAAACCGTGTAAATATTTTTGTTCAAGAGATTTTTCTTGATTTTGTATCCGCCAGTTATTTAACAGGAAACCAACAGTGACACCAAGAAATACGACGATTAGTTCAAGTGTTAGTTTTCTCCAATCGTAGTTATTTTTCTTTTGGGAGTCGCGTTTGTAGTTTTTCATTATGGAGCTCTCTATCTCCGTCGTCCCCCAGAATCTCCTTTGTCACTGCGTCGGCCTTTACCGCCACTTTTTCTTCCACCCCAAATATTCCTGTCTCCTCTTGATTTCGAGCTTCTCCCCTTAGAATATGTTGGCTTATCTGATTTTTCTGATTTATCTGATTTATCCTGAGATGCTTCCACTACCAGAGTTATCCCACCAAAATTTTGTCCATTCATCGCTGAAATGACGGAGGACATCATTTTTTCATCGATCCCAAAAAATGAGAAATTTTTCATTATCTCAATTTTCCCCACTTTTACATTTCTGGAGCCTAAACTTTCGTTGATAAGTCCCATCAATCGTGACGGATTCAGGTTTTCCTGAGAACCCACATTGATGAATAGTTTTGTAAATGCTCCTTTTCTCTTATCTTTCCTGCCTCTTGTATTTCTGTCACTGCTCCTTAGATCTTTTTTGCTGGCGTGCGTATTGAGATCACTGGCATTTTTATAGTAGTCGAGGAAACGGTTAAATTCTGCAGAAACAAAATGTTTTATAAGATCTTCCCTGCTTAACCATTCCAGCTTTTTGTAAATGTTGGGTAAAAATGGATCAATCTGATGGTCATCAACCTGTACCTTTTCAATTTTATCAACGAGAGCATATAATTGTTTCGAGCAGATATCTTTGCCGCTGGGGACAGGTTCATGTGAAAAAGTGATTCCGGATATTCTCTCAATATCCCTGATTTTCATTGTTTCACGAGTATGAATTATGGCAATAGATATACCGCTTTTCCCTGCTCGTCCAGTTCTTCCACTACGATGGGTATACACTTCAGAATCATCGGGCAGATTATAGTTGATGATATGTGTCAGGTCGGTTACATCTAATCCCCGTGCAGCCACATCCGTAGCGACTAAAATTTGTAATTGACGTTTTCTGAATCGGCCCATAACTTCATCGCGTTGCGGTTGTGATAAATCACCATGTATGGCATCGGCATTATATTCATCATGCATCAGTTTATTGGCAACTTCTTTTGTTTCACGACGAGTACGGCAAAAGACAATCCCATAAATATTTGGATTTATATCGGCAATACGTTTTAGAGCTAAATATCGGTCACGGGCGTGGACCTGATAATAAATATGTTTGACATTTTCAGCCCCTGAATTTTGTCTATCAACAGAAATTTCAATGGGATTATCCATATAATTTTTAGCGATTCGAGAGACATCCTTTGGCATTGTAGCGGAAAATAAGAGGGTCTTTTTAAAATCCGGTGTTTTTTCTAAAATTTTATTTAAATCTTCCCGGAACCCTCTATTTAGCATTTCATCTGCTTCATCCAACACAACAGTCCTGATATTTTCAACATTTGCTGCTCTCCGCTTGATTAAGTCAAGGATTCTCCCAGGAGTTGCAACAATAATATGTCCTCCCCTTTTTAATGCCCTAATTTGAGTGTCGATACTGGCGCCGCCATATACCGGAACTACATTTAAGCCTTTTATAAATTTTGAATAATTTTGTAAGTCCTTTGAAATCTGCATACAAAGCTCGCGAGTTGGTGCGAGGATTAAGGCCTGAACAGATTTTTTCTGAATATCAATATTATCAATAATTGGTAATCCAAATGCCGCAGTTTTCCCGGTTCCAGTTTGGGCAAGGCCCACAACATCAGATTTTGCTTCAAATACCAGAGGTATAACTTCTGCCTGAATTGGTGTTGGGACTTCAAATCCCAGTTCTTCAATACCTTTTAGCAGATTTTGGGATAAACCCATTTCATCAAACGATTTCATAAAATATTTCCATAAACTGAGGGCGAAAGTTACATATAGTATGTCATATAAACTGAAGTAAACTATATTATTAATTTATATTGAAAATGCACTCTGTTGAAATGGCAAATTGATTAAAACTGATTTCAGACCACTTCGTTTACCAAGTATAAATGTATATATGGTGGGTATTAAATGGAATCAATAACTTTGGTAAAACTGTTTTATCGAAATTTTAAGGGTTTGAATGCTCCTATTCAAATTTTATAAATGATACCAATCCTAATTTTTCGCAGGAGTCAAAACCCAGTGATTCATAAAAGAGTCTTGTATTAGTATTATCGTCCGTAAGTAATACTTTCTGTCTTACATCTTTAAATTTCTGGAGAGTTTTTGTAATTAGCATTGTGCCTATTTTCATCCTCCTGAATTTTTCCAATACTAATATATCCTGTATATAAATAATTGTCAGTCCATCACCGATAACCCGGATCAACCCAATAAGTTTTTCATCTTTTATTGCAATACGGACATACAATGATGCCTTGATGGCGTTTTCCAATTTATTGATGTCTTTTGTATAAGCAGACCAACCTGCATCGTTGTATAATTCGAGTAATAATGAGCGATCGACTTCGGTTGTTTCAATAAATGTAATGTCAGACATATCAACATTTTCCTTTTGAGTGTACTAAAATTCGTCAGTATAAAAATTGGTCATCAAATTGAATTTAGCATATATTCATTATAGTTTGCATATTTCTCAAATCCCAGCTTTTCATAACATGATATGGCTCCTGCATTTTGAGCGCTCACATTTAATCCGATTATATTAACTTTTTTTAAAAGTGAAAGACATAATGTTGCAGTTACCTTTGAAGCGAATCCTTTGCCCCGGTGATCTGGATGAGTAGTGATATTTCCAAGGGAGGCAACCCCGTATTGAGGTGAATACACATGGATTCCGGCAATGCTAACGAGATTGCTGTCAATATATAATCCATAGTACATACCGGTTTCCAGCATACGCTGATCAAACCAGTTTCCCGGATAGCTTTTCTGATATAAATTATAAATATCTTCCAGATTAGCAACATCTAATTCGACCACATCCTTTATACTTACCCTGTTTAATATATTCTCATTCTTTAGAATCATTTTTAGATGCAGACCATGATGATCCAATGAGAAATTATTTGAAAAGGCAGATTCAAGCTCAGGACTTAAATGACAGTAAAAACGATGGGGGAGATAAGGTAATAATTTTGTCACCAATTCTTTTGAGAGATAAACATTATTGTTTAAAACCAAAAGTGTTGGTAAATCTGGGCTTTGGTATAACATGGCAAGGGAACAGATTTCATTTTCATTTTCCAGGGTCCACCATGAGGTATGATTAAAAAAGAAATCATCCAAATCACCGATTTCATAAATATGAAGGTTCGTATCCTTTTTCAGGTATTCGTGTATCCGGGTTTTATCCCGAATTTGAATGACCTGTCTCATGGCTAATTAAGGCGAAAATAGATCAATCGTTATAATTAAGACGATTTTTTGATCTTCTGCCTTCAATTATTGAATGAACGATTGGGATAATGATCAATGTAAGTGGCATGGCAAATCCGAGACCGAATATGAATGAAAATCCCATTGGCTGCCAACCTTTTTCGGCATATGTAAGTGGCAATAGTCCTATTATGGTTGTAATTGTTGTTAACAGGATTGGACGAATCCTGGTTAATGCTGCTTGTACAATAGCTTCGTTTAGAGGCATACCCTGGCTCTGAACCTTGTTTATATAGTCAATAAGAATTATTGATATATTCACAACCACCCCGGCAAGACCGACAATTGCAATCAGAGCTACAAGTGCAAAGGGCTGACCGCCGATATACAATCCATAGATAGCGCCAAAAATACCCAGAGGGATGGTCAACATGATAGTCAGTGGCTGTGAGAATGAATGAAACTGTGCCACCATTAAAACATAAATAAGAATTAGCGCTAAAATAAATGCCTTGGCAAGGGCGACGAATGACTCAGCAAACTGCTCAAAATCTCCAGAAAAATCAAAACGATAACCAGAAGGTAAAGTGACATTGCTGAGAACTGATTTGAGCTCCTTACTTATTTCTACTGCTGAGGCATCGATATCATTACTTGCTGAGACTCTTATTACCCGGTCTCCATCGATATGCCGGATGGCAGCCATCCCTTTTTCCACATCAAAATCACAAACTTGCTTAAGTAAAACGGTCTGATTTATGCGGTTGAGAATTTTTATATTTTCAAGATCCTCTATTGAATTTCTCCAAGACTCCTTTAGCCTTACCATTACTTTTATGTCATCATCATCCATACGGACGGTAGTCGCTTCCGCACCGTTTATAGCAGTTCTAACTGTACCAATAATTTCTGCAGTGCTGACCAGAAGACGAGCTGCTTTATCTCTATCAACATTAAAACTTATTTCGGGGAATCCTTCACCCATATCATCATCGATGTCTATTGCACCTTCGATTTCAGCAAGTTTTGCCTGTACCATTTCTGACAGGCTCTTGAGGATGGTGAAATCAGGTCCGACAATTTTGATTGCCACAGGGGCATCGGAGGGTGGTCCCCCCTGAATCGCTGGAACCCTTACCTCAGCGCCGGTAACCGGTTTCATATCTTCACGTAGAATTTCCTGGATATCCTCGGCAGTCAAATCACGAACCTCTTCATCAAGGAGATCAATTACAATCTGTGAGAAATTATCTGAAGTACCTGAGGCAAAATCAAAGGTAGATGGTGCTCCGCCCCCAATATTGGAAACAAAATTATTCATGAATGCCGAATACTCTTCGTCAAGGAGAATTTGCTCCACTTGTCGGGTAATCTTATCCGTTTCATTAAGAGTTGAACCTACCGGTGTTTCAATATTGATAAATACCTGACCGATATCATCGGCGGGAAACATTTCCACCCTGACAAATCCAGCTGATATTAATACAATCGCTCCTATCATATATGGAATAATGCTTAACAAAAATGTTTTACGATATTTTAGGGCGCGACGGAGAATCGGCTCATAAAATTTCTGGATGATACGGGTCAATCGCACACCAAAATTCTTTTTTTGGATGCTTTCCAGAGAAATTGGCGAACGCATTATTTTTGAACTGATAGTTGGATTAACAACGATTCCAACAATATATGATGCCGCCAGTGAAATGGAGACTGTAATTGGAATATATTTCAAAAAATCGCCCATAGTACCGGGCATGATGAGCATAGGCATAAAGGCTGCAAGAGTTGTAAGTGTTGATGTAAGTATAGGTAATGCCACTTCCTGGGTACCTACTGCAGCGGCGAAGGATCGAATCTTATAACCAGGTACCGTAGAAGACTGGACTGAAAGTAATTGCTCGTCGGTAACTTTATCCAATTCAGCAGCATGGTTTCGAATACTTTCCCATTCCGTGCTTTGCTGCATTGCCATGGCGGCGATATATCGCTTTTTCCACATGCCGTGATGCCTGAAAATATTCTCGACAACAACAATTGCATTATCCACAATCATTCCCACCACAAGGACCAATGAAAACAGCGTCAGACTGTTTAGCGAAATGTCAGCAATCCAGAGGACAGCAAAAGTTGTAAGGATGGTGAGGGGCAATACGATGGCGGCGATGATGGAATTTCGCCATCCGAGAAATACCAGTAAAGTGAGAAAAACAAGTATTAGACCCTGGAAACCGGAACGACCTAATTGATCAAGGGAGTCATTGATCCATTTTGCCTGGTTGCCTGTGACGGCGTATTTTGTTCCCAGAGGTAACCAACCCTCAGCCTCTTCAAGATATGCCAGCACATCATCGGTTATTTGAATAGTATTGGATCCTGACCTTTTTTTGATGGCGAGCGTGACTGACGGTTCAGTATTCAGGCGTGAATAACTGTTGGGTTCTTTATGTCCATCGACAATTTCGGCAATATCAGCCAATTTAATAATTCCACCGTCTAATCCGGCAATCGATAGTTTTTTTAACTCATCGATATCTTTTATTTTTCCCCTAACCTGTGTGACAAATTTTTTGCCGCCAAGCTCCAGCGTCCCGCCGGGGATATCCAGATTCTCACTGGCAATCAAACCGACAATCGCATTCAAAGTGAGTCGATATTTTTCCAATTGAGCCGGATCCAGATTTACATTAAACTGCCTTTCCAGTCCACCAACTACCTCGCAACTGAGTACATCGGGGATGTTCTCAATATCAGACTGGAGAGTCTTGGCAGTTTTGGTTAGCTCAACATAATCATCTCCACTGAATGAAACAACCAATATAGGGGTTTCACTAAAGTTTAGCTCGAGTATCAACGGATCCATGATATCATCTGGAAGCTCAGCTTCCACATCGGCAACGGCTTCCCGCACGTCGCGTAATTTCTTTTCAATATCGGTTCCAACCTCAAAGTTTATACCAATACTTGAGCTACCAGTACTGCTGGTGGATGTGATAAAATCCACATCTTTCAGCCCTTTTACTTTATCTTCAATTTTATTGGTAATCAGGGATTCTACCTGATTTGGGGGAGATCCGGGATAGGGAACAATAACCAGAACAAGCGGAATGGATATATCGGGATTTAATTCCTTTGGCATGAAGAAAAGAGCCACTGCACCGGAAAGAACAGGCAGAACAATGAGAAGGAGAATGACAACTCTCCAGTTCTTTAAAAAACTTTGTATCAGATTCATCCTGAAATACCCTTATATATTATTCAGATAAAAGCAGTTCATCCATAGCCTGCCAGGTTTTAATAGTTTCAACAGGTTCACCGGATTTGCAATATTCCTGTCCTCGTACAATCAAAATCTCATTTTCAGATAGGCCAGAATTGATCATAACTTTATTTGATATATTATTGAATAGGGTGACTTGTTTCTCGATGGCTATTTCATTATCAATTATATAGGCAAACCACTTTCCACTTTTCTGCATAAGGGCTCTGCCGGGTATGATAATCAAATTTTCCTCATGGGTTTGGTAGATTTTTATACGAACTGTCCACCCTGCATTCAATTTCAAACTACCATTGCTAATTTCAATGCGGACTGGAAAACTTCCATCAGGTCCAGCTGATCTCCCCACATACGAAATTCGACCGGAAATTTGTTTACCGGGAAGCATATTTGTTTCAATCAATACTTTTGCTTTTGCATTTATCTGGAGTATTTGCGATTCACTTACTGATAAGTTGATTTCCAACTTTTTTAGGTTTTGAATAATATAGGCAGGATTTGCACTGGATACAAATTGTCCCACATCGATTGTTTTGAAGCTCACATACCCCGATATTGGGGTAATTATATTGGTGCGATCCAATTGCCGTTTTGCCATTTTATATGCTACTCGTGCCTGCTCCAATTGAGCGGATGATACATCAAATGAAGTTTGAGCACCTTCAAGAACAGCGTCACTGCTAAATCCTTCATTTTTAAGCTCTAATTGTCTCGCCAGCGTATTGTCAGCATTTTTGTATCCTGCCTCGGCAAGATGCAATGCCGCTTCTGCCTGGGCTAAACCGAGCCGGTAATCAGCTTGATCAATGACAGCGAGAACATCATCTTTTTTAACCCATGCACCTTCGTCCATTAGTATTTTGGTAATTTTCCCGGCGGCTTCAGGATATATTTCAATTGTAGAAGATGGTTGAATCAATCCGGAAAACTCCAAATACCGGCGCGTATTCTCCCGGCTGATTTTCAGGACTTCAACAGAAACAGTATCGGTTACCTGGACCTCTTCTGCTCCAGGTTTTTCACAACTTGTGAAAATAAAAAATATTGGAATGGAAAGAAATATAATTAATCGTTTCAAAATAACCTCTTGCTTTTCAATTTGAATTTTAGTTTCCTATTGTTTCGCCGCAGCTGAATAATAGGCGATTATAACTGATATAATGATCAATCTGCATATTTATTTGATTTATTCGTGCATTAGTCAGTGAGTTACGGGCGTCAATCAATTCAATTTGACTGCTTTCGCCATTTTCGTATCCTGATTCAACAGCGAGATAATTCTCTTCAGCAGCGAGAAGTTGCTGATTTGCCAATTCAATGGATTCATACATCAATTGGTATTGCAGATAATTTGCCTCAACCTGTAATCGAATACCCGTCTCCATCTCCTGGGCCATATAGCGGCTTTTCCGCAGCTGTGCCTGGGCATCTCCAATTTTGGCAACATTTGATAATCCCAATGGAATTTCGAATGAAATATTTAACATTGTCCTCTCAACTGATGTTTCAGATGAGAAACCTGATGACTGGGAATTATCCTCCCAATGATAAATGGCTGCAATTGAAGGTAAAGCTGAACCAATGGAGGCGCGATATCCCCAATTGGCAATATCCACACCAGTTTGGGCTGTTTGAAGAGCAGGTCGATTTTGGAACGCTGAGCGAACCCAATCTTTTAGACCGCGGTTTTCATTTATTTCGGGGATGAATGTTTCCAATGTATAAAATGAGTCAAGACTTTTCCCCATTTTCATATTCAGGGTCAATATTGATATTCTAACTCCTTGTTTGGCCTGCTGGATTTGCTGAGAGATTTCTGCAGCACTTACCTGCGCTCTTAATAGGTCTTTTTTTTGAACCATACCCAAATCAAACATCTTCTCAACCATTTGGATGTTTTTATCAATAAGATCCCGGGCGGATGTTGTAATCTCCAGGATGCCTTCCATTTTGACCAGGTTATAATAGGCCTCAAGTGTTTCAAATTTGATTTTCTCAAGATTTTCATCATAAACTAAACGAGAAATACTTTCAGTCTTCCTTGCTATTTTATGAGCACTGTATAAAGCGCCACCTGTAAACAGGGGTATGGTAACATCAACAGATTTTTGCCATTGTGTTTTTGGCTGCAGCGGTATAATTATGCCGTCAAAGTTTAAAAGAATTTCTTCATCATTATATATTTTGGTAAATCCTGTGGAGACAGTGGGGAGCATGTTTGAGCTCACAGACCAATAATTATAAAATGATGCGTCCATGTCTGCCTTGGATTGTAATAATCCAGGGTTTTCTGTTGCAGCAATTTTCATGGCTTTATTAACAGATAATGTCTCTTCGCAAAGTATAAATCCATTCAGCAGTAATATAAAAAGGACCAGATACATGGGTATTCCTATAATAAATATTCTAAAAACGAACGATAAATTTATCAGAAAATATGGGATTTTTGAAACGTAAATAGAGATTTTTCATATTTTCTTTCAGCGCAGACAGAATTTTTGCATTGTGGTTGTTAACGAAAATAATTTTATAAGATTTTTTATCCAAGTTTAATTATGGAAAGATTTAACAAAAAGTAAGCTCTTGGTATTCTATAAAATTAATTTTGGGTACTATGTTTTCAGGTAAGATTGGCGGATAAATCATTTACAGCTTGATTGTATATTGAGTTCCCTGGGGAGCTCGCAGAGGAAAATAATTAATAATATGGATGCTGAAAATCCTGCCAGAATTATTAGAAAATTGATGTTAAATATTGATGCTTTCAACGCCAATATTTAAAGTCAAACTTTAAGGGAATTTCATAACTTATAAAATATATGTACGTTAGAAATTTAGATATAAAATGATGTTTTTAATGCTTTTTATTGCATGTTCTTATTCTGATAATATTGTGAATTTCGTTGGAATTTTGTACGTTGTCCGAGGGAAGATTGATTGTTTATAACTTTTTGACTAAAAGTAAGCATGGACTGGCTGGATCCCATAATTCTTTGAATTCTTCCAGTGGAATATAACCTTGAGAAAAATAAAATTTCCTGGTCTTTGCATAGTTGATATCGTTATGGGAGGGGCCCAAAGTTTTTACCTGTACATATTGGCATGATCCAGCTCTGAGAAAGTCTTCTGCACATTTAATCAATTGAGCGCCAATACCTTGTCGATGATATTTTGGGTAAACCCCCATCACATAAATTTCCCATGATTTTGCGTTGTGTTTTTTTAGGGTAAGAAAGCCTGCTATCCGCTTATTATAGCGGGCAACAAAAGTAGGTTGAGTATCAGTACTATTTATATATTCCAATGTGGATGCTTCAATTCCAAACCACTCAGGGAGACTGCAGAGGATTGGTCTACAGACTTCAGATTGGTTTAATGATGGTCCAGCAATATAAATATCAGTGGAAATTGAGGCTGTTATTTTTTGGTCTAAAGTATTAATATAAAACCAGATTTATATAATTGTGAGGATTTCTAAAAAATGTAAATGGATCATTCCATAAAAAATGACGGCTGAAGCAACCATCTTAAGGTACCAAATCCCGGCTTAAGATCTACCCAATCATTAATAAAAAAGTCAATTCTCGCCATGGAAGCAGTGGGTAAACGAACGTCACCACCGCCTATGAGGCTGGAGACGATTTGTGTAAGTTTGGGTTCATGACCAATAAGCATGATAGAAGAATGTTTATTTGAGCTATCCTTAACCAGATTTAAAATGGTATTTACTCCCTGAAAATATAGAATATCACTTTCCTTTATTTTACATTTCCAGTTACCGGTTTTTTTTGAGATTTTTAATGTTTCTTTTGCCCGGACAGCAGCGGATGTAATTATCAGGTCAGGTACCTGCTTGGATTTGGACAGAAGTTTTCCCATTACTTCGGCACTTTTTCTTCCTCTTTTGGAAAGAGGTCGGTAAAAATCATCTTCGTAATCTGCATCCCAATCAGATTTTGCATGACGATATATTAATAGATGTTTTGTAGAATTATTTATCTGTTTCATAGCATAATTTACTGCAACATCATATATATGGGTTAAGGAAGTAGTTCAAAAAAAACCTTGAATCTCTGAGTAAATTTCAGTCGTCTGTTCATATCCAACATTGCGGAATGTATGTATACTCTATCTTTCAATTTGTCAAGTCTTTGATCAACTATTTCAAACTTTAAGCTGCCAAAATATTGTTAATCGATCCAAGTAATAAAACAACAAAAAATTCTGCTATTGTGAAAATAATTTAAAAAAATAGAAAAATCTTTCATCATTTTCACCAAATAGTTAATATTTATTAATAAATTGTACAATTTATAATGACAATAAGTAAAATAATTATGATGTTTATAAAATAATTATTGTTCATGTAAAAAATCATTTTATATATTTATCATGGTCAACCGCATAACCTGGAGCAAAAAATGAAAAATATTAGAGTAATCACTATCATTGTTATAATAGGACTTCTTGTCGTTTCCTGTAATAATAGAAATCCATTTAACTATGACGATTCAGATATAAATCTACTCCACAACAGTTTTATCGAAAATGAAGTGATGGATGATATATTGTTAAACAGAAGTGAAGACAGCATAATAAATAATTTGGAAAATGGTGAAGATTGGGGAATTAATGATTTGAGGAGTGGTTTTAATCCAAAAAATGGCTACACCGGCACTGATGATTCTACCAATGTATCGATTGATCCTTGATTGTTAAAAATTGATTTTTAGCAAATGTAAATGTGATGGAAATTTCTGAATTAAATAAATACTTAATAAATATAAGTCTCTCGGGATATCTGGATTTTCACAGTGATGAAATGAATATGCCCGACCATTTAAAAGAACTCACCCCCTATGCAACTGAAATAGAGCTGATTCATAAATGTAAAAAATATCTTGTTTCCGGGCGTATCTCCAAGGCTCATTCAATTATTAATGATCTACAAAATTTAAAAAGTTTCCGATTCATGCCTTTTGAAACTGTGGATAGAAATGATGTATTGGCATATGTTAATTATGAATGTGCCCTTTTTTACAGAATTGTTGATGACTCTATCGCTTATTCAAATTTCCTAAAAATAGCCAAACTCCTTGCTAAGTCTCCTGAAATAAATTTATTGATAGATTATCAATTTGCCACAATCAATGCTTTCAATAGCCTAAAAACTAATGAGCTACAAAAATTTACTGAAATATTTCATCAGGAAGAACTGTATGTCCTTGAGATTATGGCTTATTCAAAGATTGGTGAAATTCAAGCTGCTTTGAAGCAATATTCGCTGGCTCGGGAATATTTTGTAAAATCTAAAACGGTCATTCAAAATATACATTCTGTAAATCTGGAGATTACTGCTGATAGCAATATCGGTTATGTCTATTTTCTGGATTCCGATTATCAGCGGGCCCTGGATATTTTTAATAGAATAAAAGATTGTAATGATTATTTTCAGAAAAGCTTGATCCTGGAAAATATCGCCTTGATTTATGAGGTATTAGGTGATTATGCTCAGGCCCTTGATTATTGGATGGAATCATTAAGTATCTGTCAGGATCACGGCATCATGATGAATATCCCTGAAGACACCCTCCATATCGGTGAAATTTACGAAGAACATCTGGATTCTGTTTCCAAAGCAAAATTTTTCTACAAAATGGGTTATGACCATTCCATGCAGATGTTCAAAGATGGGATCAATTTATCTGGTAATATGAGAATAGTCATTGAAAAATATATCAGTTACTTTGCTGAGTATTATATTCCTGATGATAAAATGGTGAATAAGCAGACCACAGATCCATTTGCCTTTGCAGTTGATAAATCCTGGAAACACATCACTGAAATTTTCCAGTTTAATGTGATTGTCTATTACAAATTTAATTGTGACTCTGTATATCAGGTGTTGGATATACTACAGTTAAAAAGATCTAATTTCCAGGCTAAGCAGCAGAAACTGACAAACCTGGGATATCAGATTCCTGATTTCCGTAAAAAAGTAAACCTGCAGGATAATTCCGAGGTTAATAGTACTCTACAGGATTACATACGGAATCTCAGCCCAATGGACTGGAAAAATTTAAACAAAAGATTCGAGAATGACATATTGAAATACTTGATAAATCACTATGGAAGCCATAAAAGGGAATTCCTGGTGAAGAAGTTAAGTATCAGTTATCCAAATCTTAAAAGAAGATTGGATAGTTTAGAATAACCTGATTCATTTGTGAATTGTTTTAATCGAGAATTTGGCAATCATAAATGTATTGAAAAGTGACCGGATATCACGGTATTTTTGCGGTTTGAATTTCGAGTAATTTTAATCATTACAAAACCGTTATAAATATTGAGTGCTTCCCACCGGGGGAAAAGCAGATAATCAGCTTTCACTTAAATAATACTCAAACATGAGGATTACGTTTTGAAAAAAACCCTAATAATTATGCTTATTGGTTTTCTTGTATTCATATCAGGCGGATGTGAAAATCCATCCGATAATGGGGATAAAGTAACCAGCAATACTAATACTCTCAATGACTCTTCCTTGGATAATAACTTCATCGGAAGCGCTAGTGAATATTTTTATAATCTGGAAGAAGATGTAAATGTCAAATTTTACCACTGGAGTCAGGAAGATATTAGGCAGCCCATTTTATTTGACCCGAACTCAGATACATTAAATTTTAGAACTATACCTGAATTTCTTGTCAATATCCAACCAGGTGAACCTGGTGAGCAATATACCGATTTAAATAATAATGGCGTTTATGATGATGGCGAACCATTTGAAGATCAGGGTAACAGCACATGGGATCTTGGCGAACCGTTTACCGATGCAAATGGCAATGGTTTTTTTGATGTTGGCGAAGACTTTGAGGATCTCGATGACAATGGATTCTGGACTGGCACCGAAAGACTTATGGATGTGAATGGTGATTGTGTTTGGAATGATGCTGAGACATGGGAAGAACAAATTGACGATGGAATATGGACAGCGCCAGAACCATTGACGGAAGAGTATATGGATTATGGCGTTTGGAACCCACACGAACCGTATACCGATGAGGATGGAAGCGGAGATTATACACCGGATGATGAATATGATGATGTAAACCTTGATGGCGTATGGACTGGTCACGAGCCATTTGATGATTTGAATGGCAATGGAGAATGGGATGCCGAGGAACCTTTTGAAGATAGAAATGATGATGGCATTTTTGATATTGGCGAACCCTATGATGATACCAACAATGATTGCAATTGGACAGATCAGGAGCCATATGCTGAAGTATATAACGCATCATTGCCAGAGCCAATTTCTGGGTGTAATTGTGTAGAAATCGAAGTAATCCCCAATTTTTTATACTTTTATACGAATTGCGGTAATGATGGGGTTTACGAACCTGAATGTGGTGATACTTTCCCTTTTTCGGGTGATTTGAACGATAATGGGATCCATGATGGAGCAGAAGCTTTTACCGATACAGATGGAAATATAGTATGGGATGGTGATTTTATTATTGATGAAAATGGTAATTGTTTACATGATCCAGAAGAACCATACGAAGATATCTACTTTCCATTTGGAGAGTTTAACCCTGATGAACCCATTACTCTAGATTACAATGATAATGATATTTGGGATGAACATGAACAATTTGAGGATTTAAATGGGGATGGTGAGTGGAATGATGATGAAGAGTTTGTCGACTGGAATGGTGATGATGTCTGGACCCCTGGTGAACCCCTCGTTGAATATTTTGAAAATGATGTCTGGGATGACGCCGAAGGATTCATTGATGTCAATGGTAATGGGGAATGGGATAATGATGGTGAAGGATTTTCTGATATGGATTCAAACTGTATCTGGGATGTGGGAGAATCCTTCCTGGATAACCCTGAATTATCAACGCCGAGCTGGGATGGTTATACTGATAGGCATTCAATCATTGCAAAAACGGTAACTATTACAGACTCTGTATCAATATTCTCGTCCCAATACACTCATTTAAATCAAATGATCTGGAATTTTGAATTAGAAAGATATGAGGCTGACGCTTCCGCATGGGAAGGACAGGATACAACAATACATTTCCTCGATTCATTTGATTCATTAGTTTATCAACAGCAAATTTTGGAATTACCTGATGAAAATGAATCCTATTATATAGATGAATCTGAATGGATTGAAAATCTTTATGTGTATTCAGCAGGTCCGTCATTGTTTGAAAATACATTTACAATCCGACAAAAAATTATCGGTTCTGATTCATTGTTATACAGATTACCTGCCGATTGCAATTTGAACGGTCTTGGAGATTCTGCTGAGCCATTTACGGATTTAAATGGTGATGGCAACTGGGACGCAGGTGAACCTTATGAAGATTTTGGTAATGGAAATATTGATTTGCAAGAACCCTATCTTGAAAGAAATATCACAGGAAATATTGATGGAGTTCGGGATAATAATGAACCTTATGTTGATTTAAATTGCAATGGTGAATGGGATGATGAAGAAACGATTGATACCGGAAATGGAATATGGGATGATGAAGAAAGTTATGCAGATGTGAATGCTAATGGAGTATGGGATATAGGCGAAGGAATATATACTACTTCTCTTTTACCGAATTCCTTACAGGTGTCATATGATAATTATCCCGATTTAAGTAATCCCAGAATATTAGAAAGAGTGAGCTCCGAAGAATGGTTTTTTGATTGTGGAGAAGATTTATTATGCCCTGGAGATATTGGTTATGAAGATTCGGATACTGGAGAAGGAAACGGTATACTTGATGATGGAGAAGAATTTCAGGATTTTAATGGTGATGGAGAGCCCTTTAGTGCTGCTGATTCCCTTCGTACAATTACCGGCGAATGGATTCACAATATAATTATGGTAATTGAATATGGGAATTACCGAACAAAGGAAATTGCCAATGTGGATTCCATGGTGACTATTTATTCAAATAATATCATAGAGACCATTGATATAAATGGAGAAGATAATGACTACTATATTGCAAAAACACAATGGCAATACGAAGAGTCGACAAATCCTGGTATTTTATTAAAAGAATATGACTATCATATACTCAAAAGTGGTACTCATATTAATAAACTCGTTCACCCAAGTTATTTCCTGCCACCTGGATTCTGGGGTAATACGGATGGAGATGGAGCACATAGCGAAGGTTTCTGGTTTGAAAATTTCACTGTTGACGAAATACTTTATTATACACCGGGATATCACTTCAGAGATGGTGAAAGATTTGTAATGGATACAACGATAGTTACTTCCGTAGGTGATTATTATATCCAAAAATCATTTGCTGTTGACAGCGATGCCATATTGGTGCCAGCCCGAAAGGTCCTGGGGCATTTTAATGGCGAAGGCGTTGTTGTGTGTGAGGCAAATAATTTTGCTGAAGTTTTAACTATCGAAGAATGTCCTGAAGATTCCCTTTTTACCAATCTCTTCAAAATAACCAATCAATTAGAAATGACCATGATCGGACCAGGTATTGCATATGGTGAGAAAACTATTACATGGTTATCATCTGGTCATGGCGTAATAAAGGAACAGGTATTCTATCGTTGGAATCAAGCACCATGGGGCACTGATCATGAGTGGATAGAACTTTCAATGATTGAATTGAAAGAATATAGACCTATGGATAATTCTGGAGGAGGGTTGATGCGAAATCTATTTGGTAACTCTCATAATATTAGGCTCGATCGATTCCAAAACGAACCTGCATTAGATAATGATCCATATGAGAAACATCGTACAGCAGGATTCCAGAGGGTTTCAATCCCGACAAACAATAATTAAAGTGGTACTTATAATGAAAAAATTATTCACAAAATTAATACTCTTCATGTTGGTAATAACTTTGATTTCGGCCGGAACCGATGGAACACTTAGAGGGAAGATAACAGATACGGATGGCGCTCCACTTCCAGGTGGTGTAGTTTATATTCCTGAACTTGAAATTGGTACTGCTGCAGACCTCGATGGGAATTATATACTTCTAAATATTCTGGTTGGGTCCTATGATATTAGTTTTTCCATGATTGGTAAAGAGAAAAAGATAATATCCGATGTTTCTATTTCAATGGATAAAACTGTATGGCTGAATGTTTCATTGGCAATAGAAACCATTGAAGGGGAGGAAGTTATTGTACGAGCTGTGAAACCGTTAGTGGAAAAGGGGAAAACTGCAAAACAAGTAAGTATCGGCCAAGATCAAATTGAGGCACTTCCAATAAGAGATATCACTGAGTTATATACTTTACAATCTGGTGTGGTTAAGGTAAAAAGCCGACAGCAAGCCATCCCTGATCATGAAGAAAGAGGTCTTGAGGAAATCCATGTTCGCGGTGGAAGAGCTGGTGAAATTGCTTATATGATTGACGGTTTATATATTCGAAACCCAATATTTGGTGGAATTGGTAATGGTACCCGATTAAATCTTTTTGCTGTTAAAGAATTTGATTGGCAGCCAGGTGGTTTTAATGCTGAATATGGCGACGCCATGTCGGCAGTATCAAATTTGCATACCAATTCAGGGGGCGAAAAGATTTCATATAAATTCAAATACCAGACAAGTGGTGTAGGATCCGCTTTTGGTTCCAAATATGATGAGTTAAGAGGATACGACGATTATTTACTTGGACTTGGCGGCAAAATACCCGGAATCAACAAACTGTATTTTTGGGTTTCAGGTCAATATACTAATCATCAAAATTACAGGGTGTACGGATTTGATGATAATGCTTATATTGAAGATGATCCATTCAATCAAGAAAATGCCGATAATTTGGTTCAACCCTGGGATGATGTGGCTGGATTCAGAGGATTTGGCTTCGACAAAACCACAGATATTTTTGGAAAACTTTCCTATAATTATACTTCAAAACTACGATTCAATCTATCTTATTGGACAGTAGCAGCTCATCGAAAATCATTCAATCCGCGATATATGTACTGGGATGTTGGGCAAAATGAGCTATTTCGTGATTCAGACAGAATAGCCGGTGAGATAAACCATACACTTGGACCCAAATCTTTTTATACGATTCGAATTTCCCGATTTGTTCAGGATCAGTTTCAGGGTGTAAGATGGAAGGATAGTGATTCTGATGGATATCCTGATTGGTTTGAATTACGTTATGGTGCTGGAGAAAGAGGTACATCTGATTTATACAATGAACATGTTGTTCCATATTCTATGTCTGAAGCAGGTGATTCAATCCGTTACACGATGCGAGATGAAAATACTGGTTGGTATCTTGGTGCTACACCAGGTGAATACAATTGGGAAGTAGCAGAACCATTCACAGATCTTAATCAAAATGGCGTTCGTGACGAAGGTGAACCGTTTTCTGATCTTTCACTGCCCGGGTATACTAACGACCAATGGGATGGTCCACAAATGATTACCAAAGCAAATAAAAGAGATGGTGAATATTGGTTGTCCCCGGATATGTACGAAAGTTATGTGCCTTTTGAAGATTCAGACAATGATCTCAATCAACTTAGTCTTGATCCTTATTTTTATCAATATAATCAAACCCAACAATCAAGTGGTTCAACTTCACCAGAATATTTGCAGTGGTTGTCCTCTAATTATTATTTTGGCTGGAATGAAGGCAGAGTATTTGGTGGCAGCGATCGGTTTTATGGGACGTCTCGTGCGATAACAAATGAAGTTAAAATTGATTTCACTTCTCAACTTACTAATCTTTGGAAATTACGAACCGGTATTGATTACAAATCTCATAAATTAAATTTTGATGAGGTAAAAAATCCCTGGGAAGGACAGCAGGCATTCACTCAGAGTTTTGAAGAACGATTCTTCGACACTGGCGCCGATGGAATAGTACAAGGAGATGATGGCTGGGAAGAACCGGATGAAGGTGAAGGAAATGGTAAGTGGGATAAGGGAGAATTATTTGTTGATGCCAATGGTAATTCTTCCTGGGATAATTTCAGGGAACCTGAAGAATTATCTGTGTATATTCAAAATACCTATGAAGTCCCATGGATGGTAATTAATGCTGGCGTACGAGCAGATTTAGTGAATTATAATACTCAAATTTGGGCAGATACACTTGGGAATGCATCTCCTAATATTCCTTGGTATTATCAAGATAGCAATCAAAATGGCAAAAGAGATCCAGGTGAACCCGCTTCTACAACTGCAGGTTTTGCAAAACAGGAAACAATGTTTACCAAGGCAGATTGGTTTTCAAAAATCAGTCCCCGACTTGGATTCTCCCATGTAATAACTGATAAGGCGACTTTCTCATTTAATTATGGTGTTTATTATCAGACACCAATATATCAGAATATCTATTTAAATACTAATAGATTGGATGACCCTGAAGAATTATTTGAAGAAACTGATGGGGTTGTTGGTAATGCCACAATGAATGCCTCAAGGACCCAGCAATATGAATTTGGCTTTAATATTCAAGTCTCCCGTAATTGGGCATTTCAACTTGCAGGTTGGGTGAGAGATATGGATCAATTATCCACTATTAAATCCTACCGTAGTGGTGTGTATACTTATCAGGTTTTTGGTAATGGTGATTATGGCTCAGCAAAAGGAGTGGATTTCACCTTAGAAAACAGAGGCATGCTGGTAAATATGATGCTTCAGTATACCTTCTCAGTAGCCAAAGCAAACAGTGAATATGATTGGGCAGCGATCGGCGCTGAAGCTAGAGATGCACCTTCTCAGGAATTTCTTATGCCTTTTGACCGGACACATGATTTAACATTATCATTGTATAGCCGATTGCCATATGGTATTAATGCCGGAATTACAGCATTTATTCAATCAGGAGCTCCATATACACCATCATTTGTCGAGGGAAATAACGAAGTTGCCGATACACGCAATAAATATTCAAAACGTAATGCGACATATAAAAATATGAATCTATCTCTATCAAAGTATATTAAGATTGCCGGATATAAAGTATCAATGGGTTTAGATGTATTTAATGTTTTGGATATCACCAATTCATTAGATACATATGCACTCACGGGCAAACCCAATGACCCTGGTGAATTATATACACAGAATGTTGGGCTGCCGGTAAATGCTAGTAATTTTGTTTTTAATAACGGTCCTCTGGATACAAAACATACTCTGTCAGGGTCATTCTACGATACACCCTGGAGATATGACAGTCCTCGTCAGATGAATTTCTTTGTACGAATAGATTTTAATTAGAAAACCATAGAATGGATGAACACGTGAAAAGAATTATTTTTGTTTTATTAATTTTTACTACTTTACTTTATCCGGGTGAACCCAAAACCGATGATAGGGGAGGTGATCCCTTTAGCTCCGGTGGAAATGGCCTTATGAAGATTGGTGACTTCCCATTCCCAACAAACCCAATGAACGACCGGGCTAAAGGCTATCTTATACAGGGTAAAGTCAAAAGTGCCGTATTCAATTATGGTAATTTTATCGAATGGGGTGATTATAGTGGTGCAACCGGTTATGCAGGAAAGCCTTATGGCTTATGGGGGCAATATGCCTATCTTGCTAATGTTTCATTTCTCGCCGGGGTACCCGGGAAGGATTATGCCTCAAATTATGAATGGATTGAATGTGGAACTGCTGGTGTCAATCAAATTTGGTGTTCCGATGATGCCTACACAGCTTGGTATGCTCAAGGTGATACAAACTTTGTAACTATCGTATTCGAAGAACAAAATGAAGAAGGTATTATCGGAGAGATGGTGGAGAATCCCGGTGAAATTACCGATAAACATCAATGGGGTCTTGATGATATCGCAAGCGAAATCTATATAAGTCTTGCAATTGATGTTGACCCAAATAATTCTAACGCATATGGGGATTCTGATGACAAAAAAGGTATTGGTCTTGTTTATCCTTGGGCATATAGACCATCATTAGAATTTAGAACCGATGAATATGATAAATACGATTATGGTGTGGATCAGGAAGAATGGACAGCTGATGATGACTATGTTTATTATGGTGCAAATGTATCGGAATCATGGTCCACTCGAATAGACCCCAGTTCTCCAACTGACTGGCATGCAGCAAATAAATCCAGAGTGTTAACACATAGCACTGAAGTAACAGCTGGTGATATATTTGGTGATGTTAAGATTGGCACAGCTGATTTGACAGATCTGGATGACCCATATCCACTATTGGCACATAGCAGTTACTCCCAAACATGGCCAAAGCGATTTAATGAAGAAACCAGTGAAGATGAGCCATTCTGGCCAGGCTGGTGGGCCGAAGATTTTAATGAAGATTTAACTGATTGTAATGGACAACGAAATGATAAAGACTGCTGGGAGGACGTCCCGGGAAGATTTATTTCTGATAATGATGTATATATGGAATTTGATGATCGCTGGGCACATAGAGGAAATCTGGTAAATAGTACGAACTCTGAGTATAAACAGACCGGTTACCCAATGGGTTTACGTGTGATGTCTGAGGCTCATTCGTATGGAGTGAACTATGCTGAGGATATACTATTTGTTACCGTGATGGTTAGAAATGAAAGTGGGGATTGGTGTGCATTCGAACGGGATGCCAATGACAATAAAATCCCTCATGAAGTTTGTTCTAAACAAGGGTTCTATACCGAATCCAGTTGTTTTGAAAATGGTGGGGAATGGACACAATTATGTGGTGAAGCCATGGTTATGCCCGATGGAACCACCCTTAACCGCAGCAGGGGATTTGATTATAAAAATACATCTCTTGGATTTTATTTTGATGCTGATGCGGTTTCTGCTGATATTAATGGGAATACCGGAGTTCATAGCAATCAGGATGATTTCATGGAATATCATTTTGAGAAATTCGACTTACAAGGAGATTCTCTTACCGTTAGTATGGCAATGATATATGATCTTGATGGTAACAGTAACGGTGCTACTGATATCGGTATTGTTGGTGTACAATTACTGGACTCACCGTTGGCAACAGAACCTGTTGATCTTGACCAGGATGGAATTATTGACATATATCCTGGGGAGCCATTAAAAATGACTGACTGGCATTGGTTTGATTGGTATAATCGTCCCATTGTCGTTGAAAGAGAATCAGATGGGAATTGTTGTGCCGGAAATAGAGGCAGACCTCAGGCCAGAAATAAAGAAGAAATTCAGTATAAACTAATGGCTGGAGATACAACAAATATCAGTGTGGATGAAAAAACCTGGTTCTTCCACACACCGCATCCAGATACAGATTTAGATTCTGAATTAAATCCACATTTTGATTCTCTTGATGGATTGACTGAAGAACCGGTTTATCTTGAAGATCCTGAAGGGTTGGATTGTGTTCTCATTATGAGTTGTGGTCCATTTGATCTAGAGGTTGGGGAGGAAGCGCCATTCTCTTTTACGATTATTTTTGGTCAAAATCAGAATGATATAAAAAAGAATGCCCGGTTTGCCCAGATCATGTATAATTCACATTATCAGGGGTATACACCACCTACAGTTCCCACAGTTTATGCCACTGTTGATCATGAAAGAGTGGTTTTGAATTGGGACGATGCTGCTGAAGATGCCAAAGATGTGGTTACAAGCTATTCAGATTTTGAAGGATATAATATATATAAAAGTACTGATGGTGGCCTAACCTGGGGCGGACCGGAAGACAAAGTATTTGATTATGATGGTATTCATGTCGGCTGGAAACCTATTGCTCAATATGATTTGACAGCTTCGCAGGATGAAAACCATTGCATATATAGCAATGATAATTGTGAAGGATTCGGTCGGGGATTGGAAATTTCAGGCATCGATTCTTTAGCCCCATGGATCAATCTTGGAACAAACTCAGGTTTGGCCCACAGCTTTATTGATTCAAATGTTGTTGATGGAATTGAGTATACTTATTCCGTGACTTCTTATGATACGGGTGTTGCAGCAGATTATTCAATCGAATGGGTTGATAATGGTGATGGTACATTTACTCCTGACACTACTTTCTCGGCAGCAAATCCTGATGGATGGTCTACACCATGGGGGTATCCAAGTATCGAGACATCAAAAGGCACGACCATACACGATCCAAATTTTGTCACAGTTATTCCAGGATACCATGCTTCAAATATCACATTCCCTGATGCTGGAAACCCTGATGAATTCATCATTGCCAATGAAGGCACAAATGGTAATATGCCAAAATTTTATACTGTTGTTAATGAAGAGCAGCTTACAGATAGATTTTTAAAATATGAAATTCAGACAGATCTTGATGGTGGGGATGTGTTTTACGGGATAAGGACAGAAAATCCAACACTATTTGTCTATGAAGTAGGAGACCTGATGAATCAGTTTCCAGTCATGACAAATTCAATTTCTATTCAATCTATCAATCCTGATAGTCTGGCATACTATGTTGACTTACCCGGTGCCGATTCCAGTAATGGATTGATTATGTTGCCCGAATACTTGATCGAATATCCAATTGTAAATGCCTATGATGATGACTATGAAAATAATTGGAGTGATTTTGTGGATGGTATTAGAGTTCGCTTTGACAATATGCCCTATTTTAGACCAAATGACCTAATTGATGGGATGTTTGATGATGATTATTTTAATCCTATATATGAAGTCATACCTTCTTTTGCGGACACCACATTTCTTAGTACTACATTTATTAACATGGAATATTTTGATAATACGGTTTACAATAATAGATTAAATTTTGATTACAAAATTGAATTTAGTAATGTAAATATTACTCAAGTTGAATCTGTTGTACCTCCAAATGAAAATGGAGATCTGTTATGCAGTGATGGATCATTAACTGGCTTGCCATTTATAGTAACAAATCTAACAACAGGGAAAGAAATTTCTCTGAGGCATACAGATAAAGGTATCGTTATCCCTGGGGAAGATACTCAGACAGCTGAATATGGTTATAAAGATTGTATATGGACTCCAAGTGAGCAATTAACATTTATCGCGGATTCATTGAGTCTTGGTCTAGAAGGAGAAGAAGAAGATTTTATAACTTGGGTACTATATATTAATTGGTATTTTGATGCTTCATTCCTCACCAGTAGTTTAGATGAATTTGTTGAAGGTGCAAATTATGATGCTGGCGCGTTAATTCTTTATAATAGTATGGTATATTTAGCCTCTGAGGATATTTTAATTGATAATGGTGTTATATATCCTAATGGTGGTGATCCGGATAATCCATGGGTTGCACGATATCCATGGGGTGACGGTGATTCAATTACATTGATCTCAAAAAAATTCTATGTTGATGGAGATTCGTGGACAGCTGAAATGAGTAAACTTGGAGAGCCACATATTGTGACTCAGAATGAAATGGATGAAATTAGGGTCGTTCCAAATCCATATATTGCTAGATCAGATTTTAATGAAAGTGAACTTGTCAGACAGCTTGAATTCATTAGATTACCTCAACATTGTACAATCACAATCTTTACAGTAACTGGTGAAAAAGTAATTTCCTTTGAACATCATGATGAGTATAATGACAGAGAATTCTGGAACATCCGCACAGTGAATAATCAAGAGGTTGCTCCGGGATTGTATATATATGCTGTTGAAGCAGATGGTAAGAAACATATTGGCAAATTTGCAATCGTCAGATAATTAAGAAAGCACTAAAATGAAATCTATCAGACTATTAATTATTCTCTCAGTATCTTGTGTGATTGCTTTTGCACAGAATTCAAATATTCCGGATGAAGTAACAAAAGTAGCTACTGCTGCCGAAAACTGGCTGAAACTTGAAACCAGTGCCAGAGCAATTGGAATGGGTGGAGCACAAGTTGCGGCAGGGCAGGGTATTGATGGTATCCCTTACAATCCTGCAAGCCTTGGGTTTATCACAGGTAACGAGTTATATTTCTCGAAAGTGAATTACCTGGCCGGAATATCGCATAATGTTCTATCATTTGGGACCAAATTAAGTGAAACTGACTATTTTGCTCTACATCTTTTCTTTTTGGATTCCGGTCCAATTGAAGTTACTGATTCTCAGTTTCCACTTGGTACAGGGGAAGATTATCATGTTCGTGATTTAGCATTTAGAATCACCTATGCAAAGATTCTCACTGATAGACTAAAAGTTGGTCTAACAGTAAAGTATATTCGTGAAGATATTTATACTATGTATGCTCAGACTTTTGCCGTAGATATCGGATCAAACTTTGATACTGGAATTTATGGGATGAAATTAGGTATGTCTGTGAGTAATTTTGGACCAGAGATTCAATACCATGGAGAGGGATTAGAGTCCACAGTTCCAGATACTACCGACCCTAGTGGTGCAATGGCCAAAATTACCGAGAAATTTCCTTTGCCAATGACTTTCCGATTAGGGATTAGTAATGATATCATTGGAACGGAGAGTTATTATCATGTCAGTAATACTCATCGTCTCACTTTGGCTGTTGATGGCATGAATCCAATGGATTATGTGGTTACCATCAATGCTGGTCTTGAATATGCCTGGAAAGAAACGGCTTTTGCTAGAATTGGCTATCATTTTGATCATGACACCGGGGTTTTAGACAGGGGTAATGGTTTGGATGAATATCCGTTTGCCGGATTAAGTCTGGGAGCTGGTGCCAGAATCAGTACAAATGGTTTAGCATTTACAATAGACTATGCATTTGTCAATTATGGAATTTTGGATTTCACACATCAATTTTCTATTAAGGTGAATCTATAGAGAGTTTTTGTTACTTGAATTCCGATAATATTTTTCACAATCTGTTACAAAATGGACAGATAATTTGTGGTGAAAATGAGAATAAGATTTAGGATACCATACACCTATAATTAATTAATTAAGGAGATAACAACTAATGATAAAGAAAATTATTGTTACGATTTTAGTATTCGCTGCCTTTGCTTTTGGTAGGGATATTTCACGTACGACTAACCCTGGAACTTCTTCCGTCTCAAGTCAGAGCGGTGAGAGCGTTGAGGTGGATAATAACTTTACTCGAACAGAATCGAATCGGGAAGATATCATACTTTTCGAATATGATTTTGAGGGAGACGAAACAGACTGGATTGTTGGTGATTGGTGGGAGCTATCAGATACAGAGTATAACAGTCCCACTCATAGTTTTAATTCTCCAAATCCTCCAGGCGGCGAGAATTTAGGTCTCTGGTCCTTGTATTCTCCAGTTCTTTCACTGCCTGATGTTGGTGATGGTGAAGTAATGAGATTTGGTTTCTCATTATTTGATAACCAGCCTGATTCAGATGGCGACGGAGATAATAGTCTAGAGGATTACTATCGTGTTTCTCTTGCTGATGTGGATGCCCTTGCATGGCATATAGATGATTTCAATGCTTACTCAGGTGAATCTTACTGGTGTGGTGATGAAGAATTTGGCGGGTATCTTGATGGCTGGCTCCAGTTTCTTGATTCTCCTGAATTCAATATCCCTTCTACAGGTTATGAACTTTCTGCCCAGTTAAAATGGGGTCTTGAAGATTGGGATGGCGCTGGTGGAGTTTCCGGTCACTTTGTTGATGGCTGGGATGCGGCAAATGTAAGAATTTCTACTGACGGTGGAGATACCTGGGATATCCTTGAAGGGTCAGATCCTTACGATTTTACCAGTGGATATGGTTGGATTAATAATGGCGAACCTGATTATATACCCGGTTGGGGTGGTATCCAGGATTGGCATAATGTCACATTCGATTTGGATGACTATGCCGGTGAAAATGTCATAATCCGTTTTGCCTTTGGATCAGATCCAGCATTTTCAGTTATTGATGACTCTGCTTTAATCGGTTTCTTCGTTGATGATATTGAAGTCAGCAATACTGCAGGGAACGATTTACTTCTTTCAAATGGTGATGACTCAGACGAGATGTCTCCTTCCGGTTTAGTCTGGGTAGACCAGTTTTATGATTATGGTGGTGATGAAGCCAATCCTCGTCCTGGTTTCTTTGGTTGGGAAGAATATCTACCAGGTTATCCATTCTGCACAGGTTGCAATGTATTTCTTGATATAAGTGAATTTGGTGGCAAAAATGTTGTTTTCAGATTTGTATCAATTTATGATGATAATGATGACGGCGGCAATGGTGGTGGATTGTTCATTGATGATTTCAAAATATATAAAGAATTGGGTGCTCCTCCGGCACCAACAGGTTTAGAAGGTGAATCTCTCGCCGGTGGTGTTTCACTTTGGTGGGATGACATGAATTATATTGGAACAGATGATATCGTTTATGACAATGATGATTTTGATCCAAATAATGGAATTATCATCAATGGCGAAGATACTGCATTTGCCGGAGCATTACTCAATATTGTTGGTCCATCCACAATTAATGATGCATCATTTTATAATGTAAATGGCGAAACGGTAAATGTTACTATTGGTGCCTATCCAAAAGTTGGTGCTTTTTTCAATACCAGTCCTGCCCATGAAATGGATGTTACTATGACTGCTGGCTGGAATGACTTTACCCTTAATTGGGAAATGAGCAGTGCGTTCATTTTATCAGTTACCTTTGATGCAACTATCTCTTCTTCCCTTGATATTACTGTACCAAGTGATCACAGCATGGTTCTTCTTGGCGGTGCCTGGGATACGTGGTATGATACAGTTGAAGGATCTGGCGGTGCTCTGAATCACGGTGAATGGGGAATTCGCGCCAATGTAACTCAATATGGTGCTGATGCAACTTATAATGTTTATCGCGATGAAGTAATGCTTGTAGCAGGACTCTCTGACGCCATGTATGATGATTATGACGTTCAGAATAATATTACCTATATATATGCTGTTTCTGCAGTATTCCCAAGTGGTGAAGAAAGTGAACTTTCAGAAGGTCTGGAAATAACGCCTCAATCTGCTACAGTTCACGAATTATCTCATGATGATGGTTCATCTGAAACTGGTTGGCAGAATGGCTCAGGAAACTATACCGCTGTAAGATTTACAGCCGCGGCTGGTGGAGAAGATGTTGTTCGTGCAAAATGGTATCAGGTAGGTGACGGCGGTGCATTCTATTTCTATCTTTGGGAAGACGACAATGGTTTACCCGGAGCTGCAATTGATAACTTTATCGTCCTCGGTGGCGTTGATGGTTGGAATGACTTTGATCTCTCAACTGAGGGGATGGTCGTCGAAGGTGATTTCTGGCTTGGTGTCAGAGAATTCTCCTCAACCCAGCCATTTGGCCTGGATACAGACTCTGATTCTGGAAATACCTATTTCCGTATTGGAGGTGATGGTAACTGGGAATTATTATCAAGCCTGGGAATTTCCGGCAATCTTATGCTGAGAATATTCCTTGATGGCGGAGAAATAATTTCTGACTGCGTTCCTGGTGATGTAAATGGTGATGAGAATATTGATGTTCTTGACATCGTTACAATCGTCAATTTCATCATGGGTCAGGATACACCAGATGATGATGAATTCTGTGCCTCGGATTATAACGAAGATGGCACTATCGATGTCCTCGATATCGTTGCCCTTGTTAATTTCATTATGAATCCATAATTCTATTGAATCTATAAGTAACCGCCCCTCGGTGAAATATCCGGGGGGTGGTTTAAAAATTTTTAAAAAGCAGACTAGGTAATAATTGATGAAAAGAAAAATACTGTATCTTCTAACTTTAGCAGGACTCATGATATCAGCAGGCCTATTGTCTGCAACTGAACAAGATATCAATGACGGGACTTTTCTTTTTTGTCTAAAACATGAAATCGAACCCTTACAGATTTCACAATCCAATGATGTTATTACAGTTGATAATGATCAATTAAATTCCTTTTTCCAAAACCATCAAATATCTAGAATTGAGCCATGGATAATAAATGCCACGGAAATCGATAAAGATGGTGATATATATTTAAACAGGATCTATCGGGTTTATCTGAAAAACTCCAATAGGTCATCAATGGAAATTGCCAAAAGTGAAATAACACAATTTCCTTTTATACATTCCTCAGAATATGAACATATTCGAAAAATTAATTATGACCCAAATGATCCTCAATTAGGACAGCAATGCAGCATACCCGCTGTCAAAGCCGATCTGGCATGGGATTTTTGGGATATTGATGTTGGAGATATTCCTGGAGATAGGAATGTCCTTTTAGCATCGGTTGATACAGGTGTTGAAATCACCCATCCAGATCTTGAACATAGTATCTGGATAAACCAGGGTGAAGTACCCTCATCAGTTTTTAATAGTACAGATACCAATAATGATGATTTTGTCTCAGCCACAGAAGTATTGGCATATCTTGAGGCAAATAATTTAGATACAAATAATGATAGCGCTATAAATCTCCGCGATGCCCTTACATCATCATCTCCATTTACCAATTCACAGGATAATGACGGGAATGGCTTTATTGACGATTTGGTTGGATGGGATCTAGCCGGTTGGTCAGGTGCAGATGATAATGATCCCTTTCCAAGGGAAGGTATGACTGGTGCCAGTACATGGTCACACGGAACCCATGTAGCCGGAACATTGGCATCTACTACCGATAATTCCACTGGTGTTGCTTCAACTGCTTTTCGCGCCAGCATCGTTGCAGTTAAGGTTGCCAGAGAATACCAGGAAGATCCCGGTATTACAGACGGTTATTCAGGAATTACCTATGCAGCAAAAGCCGGATTCTATTCAGATGCATTTACAATTATAAATAATAGTTGGGGTGGAGGTGGTTACAGCGGTTATGAGCAGACAGTGATAAATAATGCCCATAATACTTATGGAGCTATAGTTGTCGCTGCAGCCGGTAACGGATCCAATTCAGGTGGAGAAGAAAATTCTGCCCATTATCCCAGTAGTTATGGCAATGTAATTTCTGTCTGCGCCATGGGTTGCAACGGAACCTGGGGTCATTGGGCTACATACCATAGCTCAGTAGATTTGGCTGCCCCCGGTGAAAATGTACTCAGTACTGTTATTGGAGGAGGTTATCAAATAAGAGATGGATCTTCTATGGCAAGTCCAAATGCAGCCAGCTGCATTGGTCTTCTTTCAGCTTTTAACCCTACCTGGGATAATGATCAGCTAATTGAAAGAATCCTCGAGTCAGCAGATGAAATTATATATGAAATAAATGATGAAGATTACCTTCAGGGAAACCTCGGCACAGGCATGGTAGATATCCATAAAGCTATTGGTGGGAATATCTTTCCCTATCTTTATTACTACTCTCATGCATTACTAAATGTTCAAGGTGATGATGATGATGTTCTTAATCCGGGCGAATCGTCACAGCTGAGAATCACTATTGGTAACACCGAAGGCTGGCAAAGTGCCACTGATCTCACGGCAACCCTTACTTCCGATAATCCGGGCGTAACAATCATTGATGGTAATGCTGTTTATGGAGATATATTTCCCGGTGGGATCCAAATAAATATTTCTGATGTATTTGAATTTGAACTATCTGATGCCATCGACCTTGGCGAGGTTGAGTTTAATATAGACTTATCTACTACCGATGCTTCCGGCGAAGCATATACCCAATCAGTATCATTCTCAATTATCGTATCACTGAATCAGGATGGTTGGCCGTTAGATATGTTATCTGAAGAATTATACAATGTTGAGACATCACCTGTTGTTATTGATTCAAATGATGATGGCGAGATGGAAATTTATTTTGGCGATTATAGCGGCAATGTTTATGCAGTTAATGCTGATGGAGAGGAAATTGTAAATGCTCTGTTCCCATTTAATACCGGTGACCAGATTTGGGGTTCTCCTGCAGCAGCAGATATTGATAATGATGGTAATATAGAAATTATTGTCACCTCAAAAAGCAAACATCTATTCGTTTTAGATCCAGTGAATCAAACTGTTGATTTGGATTATTATGCAGTACAATTTCTTATGGGTACACCGGTAATCGCAAATATTGATGACGATAATGATTTAGAAATAATAGTAGGTGGTTTCTCTTCACCGGCAAAAATTTTCGCCATAAACGCAGATGGATCTGATGTGCCAGGGTTCCCTTTTGAACTTGGTGAAAAGATGATCAAAGGATTGGCAGTCGCCGATTTTAACGATAATGGAAAAGTAGACATAGTCGCCGGAACAGAAAATTATAATATTTATTTGATAAATGACGATGCCACTATTGCACCAGGGTTCCCATATCTTACTGGAAATAAAATAAGATCAGCTCCTGCCATTGCCGAAACTGAATCTGGAAAACTTATTCTTTCAGGGAGCAGGGACAATAATTTTTATGGTTTGAATGCCGATGGCTCTTTGAGATTCACAATTCCCACTGGTGATTATGTTGTTAATTCACCAGCGTTCATGGAAACTGAATCTGGTTTGGCTATCTTTTTTGGTTCCCTTGATGGCAATCTATATGGGATTGATGTTGATGGTAATCCACTTGCAGGCTGGCCTATCAGTCATAGCGGTTCTATTACTGGTTCACCCGTTATTGCGGATCTGAATGGTGATGGACAGGCAGAAATAGTCTGTGGTACACAATCTGCCGAAGTTGTTGCATATAATTTAGATGGCACTTCATTTAGCTATTTTCCTATTTTTAATGATTTCGGATTTGCCGGCACGCCAACTATTACGGATACAGATGGCGATTTGGATCTAGAAATTCTGATTGGATCCACAGGCAATTTGGCAAATATTGACTTCAAAGATGAAGGCAATTCTGATGACTACTGGAGTCTGTTCCATGGGAATCTCAAAAGAACTGGATATTATACATCTGAACCAATTAACGATTGCTCAGGATGTTCTCTAGGAGATGTTAATTGTGATGGTACTATCGATGTACTTGATATTGTTAGAGCCGTATATATCATAATGAATGACCCACCTGACGCTGATGAATGTGAAAGGATACGCGCCGATTTTAATGAAGATGGCGTACTTGATGTTCTTGATCTGGTCATGCTGGTCAATGAAATTATGAACTAATAAAATTTAATAAGAATTATTAATTAAATAATAAACAATCGTAAGGAGTAAAAATGAAAGGTTTGAAATTTATCATACCACTACTGAGTCTGACTTTAGTCTTCAGTGGCGCCCAAAAAGGTCCTCAAAGCGTCACTGCTGAAAGACAGTTTAACTTTGAACCAGCAGCTGGTTATGTAAATACGAATACAGAAACAAGTCCTATTTTTTCATATGATTTACGTAATTCTATGAATGTAACCTTAATGGACTCTTGTTTGAATGCGTATGGGATAATCCTCTCGCAGACCAGACCCCTAAATGTAACAGATGAGGGTTGGGTCTTCGGTTATCGCCAATGGGCCGGTGCCAATGGTACCAGTGGTCAAATTGGTGGAGCATATTCATCCAATGGTCTAAACTGGACAACTTATACTAACCTAAATCCTGGAATGGGATTGGCAAGATATCCAAGTTCTCTTGGTACACCTGATTATCCATATGTATTCTGGAATGAATATACTGGCGAAGGTGCCGGTTATGGTGGCCGAATGTATTATTCATATGATGAATTTGGCTGGGATGGTGGATCATGGTCATCTGCAAATGAATTAGATAATTTGTGGAATGGAAATAAAGATCAATGGGTTCTTTCACCTGATCATTCCTATGATGCAGCAAATGACGAAAACTGGTTTAATGTTGTATTTGATGACTGGACACGTGAAAATATCTGGGGAATGCATAGCGAAGCCTATTTTGATGGTACTATTATTTTTGGAAGTGAATTTATTCTATTTAATGAGGATCTCGATTTTATTGGTGGAACTGATGAAGGATCTTTTACATCCAGTGGTTTAGTTGATATAAATGAAAGTGGTGTTGGATATGCTGCAGTAACTGCATACTTTAATGATGGTGATGTTGGCGGCAGTCCATACTCTAATCATCATACTCTTGCTTTAAAAATGACTGAAGATTATGGTGCAACCTGGACAGGTGGACAGGGTGGAAGTGATTATTTCTATCTTGCAGATGATGTATTTGATGCTATGGTCGCCAATAGTGATTTCATCTTAAATTGGGATGATGAATGTTTTGCAGAGCCACTAATCATTTCACAGCCATTCCTTACATATGATTTTGATTTAAGAGTTGACTCTCAGGGAAATCCACATGTGCTTGCTGGTGTGATTGGTTCCGATGATGGTAGTGTATACCCTGGTTTTATAGATAATGCCCTTTTTTACTTTACAATCGATAAAGAATATCTTTTGAATCCTGGTGAAACACAGACAGCAACAGGTTGGAATTATTCAAAAGTACTTGCCACAAATGATATGTGGTTATGGGAAAATGCTGATGGTGCTTCATACTGGCAGGATGTATTTCCTTCATTGGCTATCAGTGAAGATAATGATGATGTAATGTGGGTCGTCACATCCACTCCAGTTCAAGGCGATTTTATAGTATCAGATGATGCTGGAACACCTGACGATACTTGCGATGATCTTGGATACTACCCTGAATGGAATGAAGAAGTTCTGGTTATTAAATCAGTTGATGGTGGTGCATCCTGGTGGTGTCCTTACAATGCCACAAACACAGTTCCTGATTGCTGGGTAACTGAAGGTGGTGAACAGGAATGTGCTCCTGATGAATATTGCACAGATGGTTCAACAATGAATGAACCAAGTGAATTGAATGCTCATGCCGGAACTGGTGCCACAGATGACCAGGTTAATATAATGTTTGGTCGTCCTGACTGGTGTTATGGTTCAACGACTGGTGATAACGCCGGTGATGATCATAAAAACAGATACTATGTTGGATGGGTTGATTTGACAGATGAAGAAATAACATTCTGCGAAACAGATGATTGCGTTCCAGGAGCAGGTTCTGGTGATGTGAATTATGATGGTGCAATGGATATTTTAGACATTGTTTCAATCGTAAATTACATTGTTTTTGGAGCCGAGCTTACATGGGAATGTGCTGGAGACTTTAATGGTGATGGCTCTGTTGATATTCTTGATATTGTTGGTATAATGAATTGCATCCTGTTTGGCTGCGCTCGCGAAGATGTTGCAACATATGCAAATGTCCAACAAACTGACAATGGTCTGAATATTACCGCTGATGGATTTATCGGTGCTGTTCAAGTTACCTTAACTCATAATAAAGACTTTTCTATTGAGCTAACGGATAATTCATATTTTGGTGCTTTTAATAATAAAGGTACTGAAACAACTGTAGTTGTTGTTGGTCCTGCCACAGAAGAGATTTTCAAATCAACTGGAAACTTTTATATTTCTGATATCAAAGTGGCCTCAGGCGATGATTATCTTGACATTATGGTTGCAAATAGTTTTGCCCTGTTATCTAATTATCCAAATCCATTCAATCCTGAAACAACTATTTCATATGAGATGACAGTAGATGGTATTGTTGAACTTGGAATTTATAATGTAATGGGTCAGAAAGTTGCTTCTCTGGTGAATGATTACAGAAGTGTAGGTACATATTCCACAATATGGAATGGTATGAATGATGCCGGTAATGAAGTATCATCAGGTCTGTACATCATGAAATTAACTTCCGGACAGACGTCAATTTCAAATAAAATTACATTACTGAGATAAATAAATTGTATAAAATCCCGAGGTGGAATAAATTCACCTCGGGATTTAACAAAATTTTTAAAAACTAAAGGGGTTAAATATGAGAAAAATGATAATAGGTTTACTATTTGCAGCAGGATTCCTTTTTGCTGCGGATGTAACAGTATATGTTTCTGGCCAAGTTGTAGATAATGTTAATGGTGGCACACTGGACATATATATGCAAAACACTGCAGATGTATATGGATTCCAATTTGACATGGATGCATCTGGTTTAGATGGAATTGGTGATGTAACATACGGCGCGGCGAGCGGTGGAACTGCTACGGATGCAGGGTTTATTGTACAGGGAAATCCTTCAGGTACTGTTCTGGGATTCTCACTGACAGGATCTTTTATTCCTGCCGGAGAAGGTGTTATGATTCAAGTTGCGTGGGATGCAGATACCCAGGCATTGTCAGGACCTGTAACAATATCAGTTACTAATTTTGCTGGTATCGGTGGTTCAGCTTTAACATACGAAGTAGGGGCAACATTCCTATCAAATGATGATGTAACTATAGTTGACGAATATAAACTTTCTGACAACTATCCAAATCCGTTCAATCCATCAACCACTATCGGATATGATGTAAAAGAAGCAGGTGATGTTTCGATTATAATATATGATATGTTAGGGCGTGAGGTGAGAACTCTTGTGAATGAATATATGCTTCCAAATAGCTATAATATTATCTGGAATGGTATAAATGATCAAGGACTTCAATCTGCATCTGGCGTGTATTACTACAAAATGATTTCAAATGATTTTGTCGATACAAAAAAAATGATGTTTGTGAAATAAAAATTCACTACTTGTTATTCTTAAAAAGGGCTGGTTATCCAGCCCTTTTTTTTTACTGTTAGCACTAGGCACTTTTCAATTCCTCGTATAAATATAAATTATACAATCAAATTATTGCAGAAATGAGATTATACCTTTTCCCTATTAATTGATTTCAAATAAATCTCAGTAACCAAAATATTCCCTGCACTCTAGTTAAACGAAATATCTATGACGAAATAAATAAAAACGAAAGCAATCTACTTGCCAACCGAATTACATATTAATATCAACCTGCTCTAATGTATTTGGTTAAATTAATGTCCTCACACTATAATGGAATACAATGATGCAAGAGGCCAGCTTATCTTTGGAAATCATATAAGTGATTGATTCGGTTTGTATACCATGTATTAGAAATATTGGATACCGTCTGAGCGATAATGCAATATGGCTAATATGAGTAAATATGGCTGTTATAACGGCTAAAACCATAGAAGCGAGCATGTTAGAAAATGTAAATAAAAGGGAATATTGAAAAATAATAATTGGCATAAATACATGGCAGAATATGCTGGCAAAATATTTACAAAATAATATAATAAATACCAAAATAACTGTTGCGTTTAGATATCGGAGTAGCTGTAAGTTTAAGGCCCCGCAAGGGATGGTCTTTAATCCGCAAGAAAATATAAAAAATAATTTATAATCTCTTGCACTGATACAAAAGAGTCTCCTAATTTACGGGGCTTTGCTCAAAGCTATTTCTTTGAGCTACAGATTTTTGAAATTGAGAGGTTTCGTGAGTTCAATATAATTTAAGCGATCGAAAGATTAAAAAATAATACAGATCAAACATCATGTACAATGGAGAGTTTGATCCTGGCTCAGGACGAACGCTGGCGGCGTGCTTAACACATGCAAGTCAAGGGGAATCTTCAATTCGTTGAAGTAGTACACTGGCGAACGGGTGAGTAACGCGTAGACAACCTGCCCGGTTGACTGGGATAACCTCGTGAAAACGAGGCTAATACCGGATGATATCCATGCGCTGTGGTGCATGGATCAAAGGAGGCTTCGGCTTCTACAATCGGATGGGTCTGCGTCTGATTAGCTAGTTGGTGAGGTAATGGCTCACCAAGGCGACGATCAGTAGCTGGTCTGAGAGGATGATCAGCCACACTGGGACTGAGATACGGCCCAGACTCCTACGGGAGGCAGCAGTGGGGAATTTTGCGCAATGGGCGAAAGCCTGACGCAGCAACGCCGCGTGACTGAAGAAGCTCTGCGGAGTGTAAAAGTCTGTCATAAGGGAAGAACACACTCATTATTAACACTAATGGGTATTGACGGTACCTTATAAGAAAGCCCCGGCTAACTTCGTGCCAGCAGCCGCGGTAATACGAGGGGGGCAAGCGTTGTCCGGAATTATTGGGCGTAAAGAGCTCGTAGGCGGGTTGATCAGTCGGGATTGAAATCCCACGACTTAATCGTGGAACTGGTTTCGATACTGTCAATCTTGAGTGAGGTAGAGGTAAGCGGAATTCCTGGTGTAGCGGTGAAATGCGTAGATATCAGGAGGAACACCAACGGCGAAGGCAGCTTACTGGGCCTATACTGACGCTGAGGAGCGAAAGCGTGGGGAGCAAACAGGATTAGAGACCCTGGTAGTCCACGCCGTAAACGATGAGTACTTGGTGGTGGGGGATTCGACCCCTTCGCTGCCGGAGCTAACGCGTTAAGTACTCCGCCTGGGGACTACGATCGCAAGATTGAAACTCAAAGGAATTGACGGGGACCCGCACAAGCGGTGGATCATGTGGTTTAATTCGATGCAACGCGAAGAACCTTACCTGGGTTTGACATGTCAGTGAAAGTTCTGTGAAAGCAGAACCCTCTGCGAGCTTGCTCAAAGACACTGTCACAGGTGATGCATGGCTGTCGTCAGCTCGTGTCGTGAGATGTTCGGTTAAGTCCGTTAACGAGCGCAACCCCTGCTTCTAGTTGCCAGCACATAATGGTGGGGACTCTAGAGGGACTGCCCGGGATAACCGGTAGGAAGGTGGGGTTGATGTCAAGTCAGTATGTCCCTTATATCCAGGGCTACACACGTGATACAATGGGGAGTACAGAGGGTAGCAATACCGCAAGGTGGAGCCAATCCCAAAAAACTCTCCCAAGTTCGGATTGCAGTCTGCAACTCGACTGCATGAAGTCGGAATCGCTAGTAATCGCGGATCAGCATGCCGCGGTGAATACGTTCCCGGGTCTTGTACACACCGCCCGTCACGCCATGGAAGCCGGTAGTGCCCGACGCCAGTATCCTAACCTTCGGGAGGGAGCTGTCTAAGGTAAGATCGGTGACTGGGGCGAAGTCGTAACAAGGTAGCCGTACCGGAAGGTGCGGCTGGATTACCTCCTTTCTAGGGAGTATCTCGAACTTCGGTTCGAGACAAGGTCGAAGCTAAATTATATTTCTTGCGAAACCTCTTTTTATATTATTACCCTCAGTGGGTCTGTAGCTCAGTTGGTTAGAGCACCGCTCTGATAAGGCGGGGGTCGGTAGTTCGAGTCTACCCAGACCCACCAAGTAGAGTTTATTGCATGACTGAGTACTGTTACTGATTTTGGGGCTGTAGCTCAGTCTGGGAGAGCACCTGATTTGCATTCAGGGGGTCGCAGGTTCGATCCCTGTCAGCTCCACAAGTTTATTTACGGTATAATTCAATATATGTCATTTGATATGCCTGTCTATACAGGTTATTGATTTATTACCTGGTCAAAAGAATTAGTTCAGCTTTGAACTGAACAAAAACATAGCTGTTTGAAATTGTGAGAATTGTCATAAGATTCATTAAATTGTCTATCAGATTAAATTAGATTTTGATCAAGATAATAAGAGCATACGGTGGATGCCTTGGCATGTAAAGTCGATGAAGGACGTGGTAAGCTGCGATAAGCCTCGGGTAGGTGCAAACAACCTTAAAACCGAGGATTTCCGAATGGGAAAACCTATTCCGGGTAATGCCGGGATACTCCCACCTGAATATATAGGGTGGGTAGAGAAAACGAGGGGAAGTGACACATCTCAGTACCCTCTGGAAAAGAAAACAACCGTGATTCCCTGAGTAGCGGCGAGCGAAATGGGAACAGCCTAAACCAATATTGTGCCATGCCTGCAAGCTTAGCAGTATTGGGGTTGTGGGAAGATGTCTGAAGCAATTGCAGTTGCCTCGGCGAGTCAAAAATTAATTGGTTAAGTGAAAGTCTCTGGATATGTGACTGCCATAGAGGGTGATAGCCCCGTAACTGAAAACTAATTAACTCGCTTGATATCTCTCCCGAGTAGGGCGGAACACGAGAAATTCCGTTTGAATCTGCCAGGACCACCTGGTAAGGCTAAATACTTTTACATGACCGATAGCGTATTAGTACCGTGAGGGAAAGGTGAAAAGTACCCCTGACGGGGAGTGAAATAGAACCTGAAACCGTGTGCTTACAAGCGGTCGGAGTCCCTTTATGGGATGACGGCGTGCCTTTTGCATAATGAGCCAGCAAGTTGCTCGTATGTTGCGAGGTTAAGGCGAAAAGCCGGAGCCGTAGGGAAACCAAGTCTGAATAGGGCGATTAGTAACATGCGGCAGACGCGAAACCGAGTGATCTTACCATGGCCAGGTTGAAGCTTCAGTAAAATGAAGTGGAGGACCGAACCGACCTGGGTTGAAAACCGGGCGGATGAGCTGTGGTAAGGGGTGAAAGGCCAATCAAACTCGGTGATATCTCGTTCTCTCCGAAATATCTTTAGGGGTAGCGTCGTGATATAGTGTCATGGAGGTAGAGCACTGAATGGGCTAGGGGGCATACCCGCCTACCAACCCCAATCAAACTCCGAATGCCATTGACATGTTTCACGGCAGTCAGGCAGTGGGTGATAAGATTCATTGCCGAGAGGGAAACAGCCCAGACCAACAGCTAAGGTCCCAAAATTCTTTCTAAGTGATAAAGGATGTAAGTTAGCAAAGACAGCTAGGAGGTTGGCTTAGAAGCAGCCACCCTTTAAAGAAAGCGTAATAGCTCACTAGTCAAGGTAATTTGCGCCGATAATAACCGGGACTCAAGTAAGATACCGAAGCTTTGGCTTTCCGATTTATCGGAAGGGGTAGGAGAGCGTTCTATTAACCGTCGAAGATTGACCCGCGAGGGCAGTTGGAGGAGATAGAAATGAGGATGCTGGCATGAGTACGCGATAAAACACGTGAAATTCGTGTTCACCGAAAGTCTAAGGTTTCCTGATCAACGTAAATCGGATCAGGGTTAGTCGGCCCCTAAGGCGAGGCCGAAAGGCGTAGTCGATGGGAATCAGGCCATTTAAATATTCCTGGACCACCGAACCTTAAACCGGGAGCACCATGACCCAGATGTATGAGGCTTATTGATTTGTTTCATACAAGTAAGTCGTGGCAAGAAAAGACCCGGTGTATGCTAAGGTGACCGTACCACAAACCGACACAGGTAGACGAGGAGAGAATCCTAAGGTGCTTGAGAAAACTCTGGTTAAGGAACTCGGCAAATTAGCCCCGTAACTTCGGGATAAGGGGTGCCTCGACTTAGTCGAGGCCGCAGTGAAATGGGGGTAGCGACTGTTTACTAAAAACATAGGTCTATGCTAACACGTAAGTGGACATATATGGACTGACACCTGCCCGGTGCCGGAAGGTTAAGAGGATGGGTTATTTTTCTGACTTGTCAGATTAAGAAGCTCCTAATTGAAGCCCCGGTAAACGGCGGCCGTAACTATAACGGTCCTAAGGTAGCGAAATTCCTTGTCGGGTAAGTTCCGACCTGCACGAATGGTGTAACGACTTCCCCACTGTCTCGACCAGAGACTCAGCGAAATTGAAATGTCGGTGAAGATACCGGCTACCCATGGAAGGACGGAAAGACCCCGTGAACCTTTACTATAGCTTGATATTGGCTTTTGATTCTAAATGTGTAGGATAGGTGGGAAACTTGGAAGCCTCGACGCCAGTCGGGGTGGAGTTGACCTTGAAATACCACCCTTTTATTATTAGGAGTCTAACTGTGATCCGTTATCCGGATTCAGGACAGTGTCTGGTGGGTAGTTTGACTGGGGCGGTCTCCTCCCAAAAAGTAACGGAGGAGCCCAAAGGTTCCCTCAGCACGGTCGGTAATCGTGCGTAGAGTGTAAACGCATAAGGGAGCTTGACTGCGAGTCTGACAGGACGAGCAGGTGCGAAAGCAGGGGTTAGTGATCCGGTGGTTCCGAGTGGAAGGGCCATCGCTCATCGGATAAAAGGTACTCCGGGGATAACAGGCTTATCTCCCCCAAGAGCTCACATCGACGGGGAGGTTTGGCACCTCGATGTCGGCTCGTCGCATCCTGGGGCTGGAGAAGGTCCCAAGGGTTGGGCTGTTCGCCCATTAAAGCGGCACGCGAGCTGGGTTTAGAACGTCGTGAGACAGTTCGGTCCCTATCCTCCATGGGCGTAGGAAATTTGAGTGGTTCTGTTCTTAGTACGAGAGGACCGGAATGGACGAACCTCTAGTGTACCTGTTGTCACATCAGTGGCATCGCAGGGTAGCTACGTTCGGACGGGATAAGCGCTGAAAGCATATAAGCGCGAAACCCGCCACAAGATAAGATTTCCCTCCTGAATTATCAGGACATAAGGCTTCCAGTAGATGACTGGATTGATAGGCCACAGATGTACGCACAGTAATGTGTTTAGTCGAGTGGTACTAATTAGCCGAGCGGCTTGATCAAATATTATTTCGTCGATGTACAATTTTTTAATTTTATGACAATTCTCCATACTATTATCCGGTGATGATAGCATAGGGGGCACACCCGATCCCATCCCGAACTCGGAAGTTAAGCCCTATTACGCCGATGGTACTGCACGGGAGACCAGTGTGGGAGAGTAGGAAATCGCCGGTACCTTTAAAAAAGGGCTCTTTTGAGCCCTTTTTTTATTTCATCCCATAATAAACTCTTATAGTATTTAAATTATTTATAAATAATAATCTAATAAATATGGATAATAAAGGTAAAATTCTCTGGGCAGATGACGAAATTGAGCTATTAAAGCCACACATTCTTTTTCTAAAGAAAAAAGGCTTTATAGTTAATGCCGTAAATTCCGGTGAAGATGCTCTCAGTCTGCTGAAATCTGAACGGTTTGATATTGTTTTACTTGATGAGATGATGACCGGTTTAGATGGTCTTACCACCTTAAGGCTCATAAAAGTTGATCATCCAAATATACCAGTCGTTATGATTACAAAAAATGAAGATGAATGGTTAATGGATGAAGCATTAGGACAGCAGATTTCCAATTATCTAACAAAACCTGTAAATCCCAGCCAAGTTCTCCTAGCATGCAAAAGTATCCTCGAAAAAACAAAACTGCAGTACGACCATACCGCTAAATCCTATCTAAATGAATTTAACAATATAAGCCTTGATGTAAACGAAGCCTTTCAATATTCAGACTGGTATGCAATTTATGATAAGCTTATTGATTGGAATTTAAAAATTGATAGTCACTCAGATAAAAGTTTATTACAAATTCTCAATGATCAAACTCTTGAGGCAAATAAAAAATTCACCAATTTCATAAAAGCAAACTATCTGGATTGGCTACATCAAAAGAATCGACCAATTTTAACAATTGATATCTTTGACAAATTTGTATCTCCGATATTAGATAAAGATGAGAAAGTCCTTCTAATTGTCATTGACTGCTTACGAATGGATCAGTTAAAAACAATTCAGGATATCCTATATCCGCATTATAATTTTAAAATCGAATCCGCTTTTTCAATATTACCTACTGCTACTCCGTATTCAAGAAATGGAATATTCAGCGGACTTATGCCATCAGAAATTCAAAAACGATATCCCGCATTCTGGAAGGACCCATCTGGTGATGAAACCAGTCTGAATTCCTTCGAAAGTGAATTGTTAAGAACCCAGCTAGATAGAAAAGGATATTCTAAGAAGTCAATGATTTATAATAAAATTCTGACTTTTAAAGAAGGAAAGAAATTAGAGAATAAAATTTCGGATTATAAAAATGCTGATGTGATATCTATAGTAGTTAATTTTGTTGATATGCTCGGGCATTCCAGATCTGATTCGGATGTATTGAAAGAAATGGTTCAAAACGAATCAGCTTATCGTGAAGCAATTGGTTCCTGGTTCGAAAAATCCTGGTTGAACAATATCCTGAATAAGATAAAATCCTGGGATCATACCATTATATTGACCAGTGATCATGGCACCATCAGAGTAAAAAAACCAACAAAAGTAAAAGCAGATAAATTTGCATCAACTGGAATTAGATATAAATTTGGAAGAAATTTAAAAACGGACTCGAAATCTTCATTTGTTATTTCAAACCCAGGAAATTATTTTCTTCCAGTTAAGGATCTATCAACAAATTATATTATTGCCAGTGAACAATATTTCTATGTGTATCCCAATGATTACCGGTATTATGTGAATAAATTTGAAGATACATTTCAACATGGTGGAGTTTCCTTGGATGAAATGATTGTCCCTGTAGCAATTTTAACCGGATATTAGTGAAAAAAGCTCCCTGGTCTCAATATATTTCCAACTCAGCTTCTGAAACAGAGAAAGTTGGGATAAAATTTGCTGAATTCGTCTCAGAAGGTGACATATTTGCTCTTACTGGTGATCTTGCCTCAGGTAAAACCACTTTTCTTAGAGGTGTTATAAAAGGATTGGGTTATGATGGACCAGTGACTTCACCCACATTTACATTGATAAATGAATATTCAGCCGTAAATAGGATTATACATATCGATTGTTACCGGGAGCATAATATTGAAAGATGGATTGATTTAGGTATAATCGAATATTTTAATAATAATTATATTGTATTTATTGAGTGGGCGGATATTCTATATCCAATGTTGCCCGAAAATATAACAAAGATGAATTTCTATCATTCCAGTGAGAATGTGAGAATAATTAATTTAACAACTCAATGAATATTCTAGCCATAGAATCTTCTTCAGATATATGTAGTGCTGCATTATTTGTTGGAAATAAACTTATTGATATTATGGAAACGGACATACCCAGATCTCATTCAAAACTCCTGCCAGAGTATCTAAATAAGCTTATTCATAATTCGGGTGAAGAAATAAATGCAATCGCTTTGTCGATTGGACCTGGTTCCTTCACCGGACTTAGAATTGGAACAAGCCTTGCAAAAGGAATAGCGAATGCACGAGGGATAGCAATTATTCCTGTACCTACAATTAAAACAATAAAATATCAATTTCAGAATAATGGAAAGCATTGTATCTGCCTTTACTCATATGGTAGTTACTTATTCAAACAAGACTATGAGGATTCGACTGAAGTTGGAAATCCTGAGTTTGTAAAATTTGATCAATTAGATTCTGATTCTGTTTATTATGGAAGCGGCTTGTCAAATTTTGATTGGTCTGGTAAGAATTATATTGATAAAAAACTTTCTGCGCGGTGGGTCGGCGAATTGGCGATCAAAAATTTTGATTTTTGGTGTATCTCTGATTTGAATTTAATAAAGCCAAATTATATCACAAACTTCAACTTCAATAAAAGATGATAGTTCAAACAACTCATGATCATATAGATGAAATTCTCATGATAGAAAGATCTTCATTTAATCGCCCCTGGTCCATGACCCATTTCACAAATGATATCAACAGAACGGATATTTCATATAATTATGTCTATATTGGAGATAATAAAACGGTTCTCGCTTTTCTATTTGGATATAAAATTATTGACGAATATCATCTAAATAATATTGCAGTAAATCCTGATTTTCGTCGAAGGAAAATAGGTTCAAACATGTTAAATTATTTGATTGATCAAATGACAAAATTATGTGTCCAAACAATTAAACTTGAAGTGAGCGCAAGGAATGAAGCTGCAATACATCTTTATAAATCAAAAGGATTTTATCCTGTCGGCATTCGGAATGATTATTATTCTAAAGGAGATGATGCAATTTTGTTTTCAATGGAGATGAAATCCAATGGCTGAATGGTTTAGACGGTCCACAAATAAGATAACCACCATAAATAAAAAGGATACTGCCGAAGGAATTTGGATAAAGTGCCCAAAATGTGATCAGGTTATTTATAAAGAAGAATTAAGAAAAAAGAAATACGTTTGTACTGTTTGCTCCCATCATTTTCGTATTACTAGTCAGCAATACTTTAATCTTCTCCTTGATAATCCTGATAATTATTTGGAAATTGGAAAAAATATCCAGTCAACGGATCCACTAAATTTCAATGCATCCAAGAAATATTCTGATCAAATAATATTAGCCAAAAAGAAGACTGGTTATAATGACGCCATAAGAACGGTTGTTGGAGAAATTGGTGGTTATAAAACTGCTCTGGGTATAATGGATTTTTCATTTATTGGTGGAAGCATGGGATCCGTGGTAGGTGAAAAAATATACCGATTAATAAATCATGCTATCGAAAATAATTTGCCCCTATTAATTATTACTGCTTCAGGAGGAGCAAGGATGCAGGAAGGATCCTATAGCTTGATGCAAATGGCGAAGACTAGTGCTAAATTGGCTCAGTTATCCAATACGGGAGGATTATTCGTCACATTGTTGACTGATCCAACAACAGGTGGGACTACGGCAAGTTTCGCCATGCTTGGAGACATAATTTTAGCTGAACCAAATGCGTTGATCGGTTTCGCCGGGGCTCGAGTAATAAAGCAGACCATTGGTCAGGATCTACCCGAAGGATTTCAAAGAGCGGAATTTCTTTTAGAGAAGGGATTTGTTGATAATATCGTCCATAGGTTTGATTTAAAGCAAACAATGATAGATATTTTTAAATTTTTTAATTATCATCCAACATCCAACTCATAAGAAAATCAAGTCAGCCACAATTACCATAATTAGGGATTTACAAAATTTGTGAGTATTAAAAAGACAGTTGCAATTTTAGATTTTGGATCTCAATACACTCAGTTAATCACCAGACGAGTACGGGAACATCATGTTTATTCGGAAATATTTCCTTTCACAGTTTCCCCTGAAGAATTACAAGAACAGGGTGTTGAAGCAATTATACTTTCAGGGGGGCCAGCAAATGTTTATAAAAAGAATGCCCCTACCCTAAATCAAAATCTCCTTAATATTAATATTCCTATTCTGGGTATCTGTTATGGGCTTCATTTATTAGTAAATACAACAGGTGGCACTATTGTAAGCTCCGGAAGTGGAGAATATGGCAATGCAAGAATAAATAGAACGGGTGGACAATCACAGCTTTTTAACGATATTCCAGAGAATACACAGGTTTGGATGAGCCATGGAGATGAGATAAATGAATTAGGTCCTGAATGGAAACCAATTGCTATATCGTCAAATGGTGTAGTTGCAGCCATTCAACATATTTCACGACCTTTCTTTGGAGTACAATTTCATCCCGAAGTAATCCATACTACAGATGGAGCAACTTTTATTTCAAATTTCTTATTTAATGTCTGCGGATGTCGCCCAAATTGGACACCCTCAAACTTTATAAACAATGCAGTAAAAGAAATAACAGAAAAAGTCGGCGATAATGAATTAGTATGCGGGCTAAGTGGTGGAGTGGATTCTTCAGTTGTTGCCACATTATTGCACAAAGCAATTGGTACAAGGTCCCACTGTATATTTATTGACCACGGCATGCTAAGAAAAGAAGAAGTGAATCAAGTTATGGGTTCTTTAAGGACAGGGCTTGGATTAAATATCCATCATTTTGATCATTCTAAAAATTTTTTACAAAAACTAAACAACGTTATTGATCCTGAAAAAAAGCGTAAGATCATCGGGAATGAATTTATACATTCATTTTCAGAAATCGCCAAAAATATTGGAAACATACATTATCTTGCTCAGGGAACATTATATCCCGATATAATTGAGTCCGGTGGTAATACTGTAGGTCCTGCTGTCAAGATTAAATCCCACCATAATGTCGGCGGATTACCAGATGATATGCCATTTGATCTTATTGAACCATTAAAAGAATTATTTAAAGATGAGGTCAGACTAGTCGGTAGGGAATTGGGCCTGCCGGAATTTGTGTTGAACAGACATCCATTTCCCGGCCCCGGCCTGGCGGTAAGAATTATTGGAAAAATTACAATTGAACGTCTTGAGATATTACAGAATGCCGATCATATTTTCATTGATATTCTGAAAGACACAGGTGAATATGATAAAATTTGGCAGGCCTTTGCTGTCCTGATTCCTATCAAAACCGTCGGCGTCATGGGAGATACCAGGACATATGAGAATTTGATTGCCTTAAGAGCAGTTACCAGTACGGATGGCATGACTGCAGAATGGTACCATCTGCCATATGATGTGCTTGATAAATGCTCCAACAGGATTGTAAATGAAGTTTCGGGTATTAATAGGGTTGTCTACGATATAACGGGGAAACCGCCTGGTACCATTGAATGGGAGTAATAGATTCTTTATGTAATTCTAATGGAACGGTATGTCTGAATTAAAAGAAAGTAGATTCTTTGACTTTTCAAATATGTTCCCTGGAAATTTCATGGCTGTGATGAGTCAAAAAGTTTTAGATACTCGCAGTAGTAAAGTTGAGATTTCTATGATGAATAACATATTTCTCAATACTGGATTTAAAGATGACAGGGTGGCAAAACCTGATCAAGTGCATTCACCGATTACAAAAATAATAACCTCTTCTGGTAACAAAGGTAAATGCGATGGATTAATTACGGGGGATCGAGAGTTAGTCCTCTCAATAAAAGTTGCAGATTGCACACCTTGTTATTTACTCGATCCAGTGAAAGGTAACTTTGGTCTTATTCATTCCGGTTGGAGAGGAACCGTTGGAAAAATTATAATTAATGGTCTTTTAAACATGATCTCCCTTGGGAGTAGAGTAAAAGATATTTTGGTTCTACTTGGACCATCCATTTCGCAAAGAAATTATGAAGTAACATGGGAAATTGCAAAATTATTTAAACCTGTTAATGTAATTCAAAAAAATAAAAGTCATTGGTTAGTTAGTATCCGGGATGAAATAAAATCAGATATGATCTCATTTGGAGTATTGGAAAATCATGTATTTAATACAAATCTATGTACATTTGAAACTGAGAGCTGCCATAGTTATAGACGTGATGGTGATTCAGCTGGGAGGATGATTGCATATGCTGGTTATAAATGGAAATAATAGATAGTATTATTTTAGGGTTAACGCAGGGTCTCACCGAATTCCTTCCAATAAGTAGTTCTGGACATTTAGTAATCGGCAAACATTTATTGGGATTATCATCACCCGGTGCAATTATTGAAATAATTCTCCATTTTGGGACTTTTTTTAGTATTATCCTTTACTATAGAAAATATTTATTAGAATTATTACTTGATGCCTTTTCAAAAAATTCTGGTGAAAGCAGAAAAATTATTGGATTAATTCTTATTTCAATTATCCCTGCAGGAGTTATTGGAATATTGTTTGATGATTATATTGAAAAATTGTTTACTAACTTGTATTTAGTTGGAATCAATTTAATTGTCACCGGTGTCATTTTATTTTCAACAAGATTCACTCATAATAAAACGAAGGAAAGCTCACTGACAATTACCAAAGTAATAATAATAGGAATCGCCCAGGCGATAGCCATTCTCCCAGGAATATCAAGGTCGGGAATTACTATATCAACTGCATTATTTTTAGGGATCAATGAAAAAGAAGCAGCAAGGTTTTCATTTCTAATAGCTTTACCGGTTTTGTTCGGAGCGAGTATTCTAAAGATAAAAGATGCCATTGCATTTTCAGAAGACATTTCGACATTAAATATTTTTACAGGTTTTATGTTTTCCCTAATAACAGGATATATCTGTCTATCTATTTTGGCCAATATATTGAGTAAGAAAAAGTTATGGCTGTTTTCTTTTTACTGCATGATTATCGGATTCTTAATATTTTTTCTTTAAAAAAATAAATAATGACAACAACAATAACAATCGACCAAGTGTTTAGCAGAATAGAAATCAGTGATTTTGCACCGATTTACTTTTTATCTGGTGATGACATTTATATACAAGACTTCCTGATAAATCATGTTTCAAAATCGTATTTGAAGGATGGTGGCAGAAAAGTTTTATATTCAATTGGTGATGATAAATATCAATTATTGATTGAGGAACTTTACAGTATATCAATATTTGATGACCGTAGATTAATAGTAGTTCGTCAAGTCCAAAAAATAACCCAAAAAGGTAGGGATGAATTATTAAAGTATTTGTCAAACCCAGCAACGGAAATATGTCTAATAATCATTTCCGATAATTATTATGATAAAAACAAATTTTTAAACGAATTAAAATCAAAGTCAATAATGGTTGATGTCAGATCTCCTCTTAATCGAAATAAGTTGAAATACTGGGTATTCAACATTCTCAAACCTGGTGAAATTCAAATTACCTCCGGTGCTGTTGATACAATAATTGATCGTCAGGGTAATTCTTTATCAAATATTATAAACGAGATCCATATTATATCGCTGATGATGAACGAAAGTGGAGAAATAAGAGAAGACATTGTCGAGACAATCGTAAGGGACAACATGGAATTTCCAATTTGGCGATTTCTGGATGCATTAGGTTGTAAAGATATCGTTAGTTCAGTACGAATTCTTCATTCATTATGTGAACACGGAAATTTGGCACCACCAATTATGATAAATCTTACGACTTTTTTCGAAAATATGTATTGGATGCAGAATAAGAAAAACATCTATGCAAATTATCCACAACTCAATAAGATGCTAACTGGGAATCTTTATAAATATTCATCTAACTATTCTATAGATGAAATTATTAACATTTTTAAAAGTTTAAGACAAATTGATCTACATTCAAAACTAACAAGTACTTCACCAATTAATTTATTACTACCATTGACTATTCGTCTTTGCAGCGGAGCTTATGCCTGATTATCAATTAACTGATGAAGAGCTAATATCCAGATTTCAAAATGGAGATGTTAGAGCCTTCGATCAGATTATATATAGATTTAAAGACAGATTAATTATTTTCGTATATCGATTTCTAGGTAACCAAGAAAGAGCAGAAGATATAGTTCAGGATACCTTTATGAAAGTGTATACTCATAAACACTCATATCGTGAGATTGCAAAATTTTCGACATGGTTATACACCATTGCAGGTAATTTAGCCAGGACAGAACTTCGTAAGATGAAACGACGAAAAACATATTCATTATCTGATCTTAGCTATGATGATAAAGAATATGATATTCCTGTGATCAAAGATCCAAGTAGCTCTCTTGAAAAAAGAAATATTGGCAAGAGTATACAGATCGCATTAAATGAACTTCCCGCTGATTTTAAAACAATGATAATCTTGAGAGATATACAGGAACTTTCCTACGAAGACATAAGTAGGATTGTCGGCGTACCAATTGGGACTGTAAAATCAAGAATAAATCGAGGTAGGCTAAAGTTACAAAATTTATTAAAAAAAATAGGAGGACGATAATACTGAATGAATTGCTACAAATTTGAAGAAAATATATCTGCCTTTATCGATGGCGAGTTAACTCAATCCTTACGAATAGAATTTACCCACCATAAAGAACAATGTGAAAACTGTAATGGTCAATTAGATGATATACTATCATTATTAGTTGATTTAAAGGGTCTTGGGAAAATTACATCCTCCGGAGGTTTTGTTAGCAGCCTGCAGGACAGAATTGAAGATTACAATAATACAAAAGAAAACTATATTCAACGTCTATCTAAAGTTAGACCATTTGGTTTTCGACCAGCTGCCGCAATTGGAGTTGCTGCTGCAATATGTTTACTAACTATTTCATCCTTTCTATTATTCCAGGAAGAAGCCATTCCTGAATTTGATACGACAAAATACAGCCAAAATGGCTCCGTATTACAAAATAGTTCATCAGGAGAACTCTCTGAACCAATTGGTAACCCTATAGCATCCAGACATGATTCAATTAATGGATTAACCGATTCGTTGGATATTATCCGTAAAAGATATGATGATCAAATTCAAACTGTAGGACATAAAAAAACTAAATGATTTACGGTACTTGATATCTTTCAATATTCTCAATGTAATTAATCATTATGTTGTCGGAATTCTTATAGAATATTGGTAAAATAAACACTGTGCAATAATAATAAATAATAAAATTTATTAAGAAATAATATTTAGAAAAGAGGTCTCTTATGGCAAAGAAACAATCATTTGGTGATAAAGTTGGAAAAGGTAGCAGCAAAGAACAAAAAACATATATTAAATTTGTGAAATCTTACCGATCAGAAGTTAATGACAGCATTCGTTTTTCTGAAAAAATTATGGGAATCCCCAACGGCGAAAATATAACAGATTATTTAAAAAAGAATAAATCTGTTTCAAAATGAATTTGAACATTTAATGAAATAGGAGAGGAAACTCTCCTATTTTTTTATTCATGAAATTGAAGCTTATACTTGTTACCGTTTCTGTAATATTTACTCTTGTACAGGCTCAAACACCTGAGGAAGAAGTTTACAACTCGTTTTTAATGGGTGAATATTATCAATTCACCAATGATAACGAAAAAGCTGAATATTATTATTTACTTGTTCTCGAAGAGAATCCTGAGTCAATTACTATCTATAAGACTCTGACTGATTTTTATCTTGATATAAAAGATTATGACAACGCTGTTATAATTTTGATTCAAGCTATTAATATATTCCCTGATAATAACGAATTTATAAATACTTTATTGAATATATATATTTATCAGGACCAAACCGAAAAAATTAAATCTCTTTTAGAAGATCAAATTCTGATTCACCCCAATAATGTTGATTTAAAACTAAAATTAGCAAGTTTCTATTATTCTGAGAACAAGTGGATAGAAATAATAAAATTATATTCTGATGTTTATATTATTGACAACGCTAGGTCAGATGTAATTCAAACCATGATTGAACTTGGAATGCAAAGTCATGAATATGATGCTTTGATTAATGGCTTTAAAAAATTGATCGACTATAATCCGATAAATCCAGAAATAATAATTACATATTTCCAGCTATTGTATATTGTTGGAGATAATGATCAAGTCTTAACAGAACTATTATTGTTAAATCAAAAATATCCCAATAATATTTATGTAAATAATCAAATCGGTCAACATTATAACGATCATTCTGATTTTGCAAAATCAGATAGTGTCTATATCAGCTTAATTGAATCTGATAATCATAATGTGACTACATTGAATAACTATGCATATAATATTTCTATCAGGGAAAACTCAGGAATTAAAATGCTCCAAACTGCGTTAGATTATGCGAGTTTAGCCCTTGATCAAGATCCTGAAAATGCATCATTCTTGGATACAGTTGGATGGATTTACTATAAAATGGAAAAGAATGAACTCGCTGAATATTTTATAATTCAAAGTCTCAAGTATAATGATTCCAACCCTATCATATTTGAACACCTCGGAGATATTTATGTCAGCATGAATAATATGATGAATGCCATAAGTGCATATGAAAATGCTATTGAAATTGACTCTCAAAATGAAATTATACAAAAAAAAATTGAGAAAATAAAAATCAATGATTAATCCAGTGGATATAAGTATTATAATCCCAGTTCTTAACGAAGAAGACTCAATCGAGCAATTAACCAAAGAAATATCGTCTTCATTAAAAAAATTGTATAATTGGGAAATCATTTTTGTTGATGATGGAAGCTCAGATGACTCAGTAGCAATAGTTAATAAAATTATTAGGAGTGATCCAAGAGTAAAGTTGATCAAATTTTATAGAAATTATGGAAAAGCGGATGCACTTTCTGAGGGATTCTCGGCTGCATCAGGGAAATTTATAATAACTATGGATGCGGACTTACAGGATGATCCTTCCGAAATTCAGAATTTAATAAATAAATTAAATGATGGCTGGGATATGGTCTCAGGGTGGAAGAAAAATAGGAATGATCCATTGTCCAAACGATTACCATCCAGATTTTTCAATTTAGTAACAAGATTTATTACCGGTATTAATATTCACGATTTCAATTGTGGACTGAAAGCATATAAATCTAAAGTTATAAAAACTATTAAGGTCTACGGTGGTTTACATCGTTATATACCAGCGCTTGCAAAACAGCACGGATTTACCATTACTGAAATAGTTGTTAATCATAGAGCCAGAGAATTTGGGCAAACAAAATATGGTGGGGCTAGATATTTTCATGGGTTCTTTGACTTATTAACAGTATCATTTATTGGAAAGTATTTCAACCGGCCATTACATTTTTTTGGTCTAATCGGCAGCTTCCTTTTTATTATTGGACTATTGATAAATATATATTTGACAATTGGATGGTTTCAAGGTGTTTGGATTGGAAATCGACCAATTCTTTTCCTGGGTGTATTAATGATTGTAGTTGGAATTCAATTCTTTTCGATTGGGTTAATAGGTGAAATGATTGTGAAATCAGGTCGATATAAAGAAAACAGAATTGAAAAGGTGTTTACTCATAAAAACATAAATGAAAATATCTCTGATTAATAATGTTCTATCTTATTTAAAAAATATTTTTTAATTCTGCAATATTATCTGTGCATCTATTAAACCAAGCCGAAAATGCAACCTATAATTTTCTTCGACAATCAGATTCTCTCCCAAAATCACTCTCACAAACTGTACTTTCTATGTTGACAATTTACAATTTGAGTAAACTAATATGTATATTGAACATGAGATTTATAATTTTGTCAAGTGTGGTTTTATATTTAATAATGAAATTATTGTGACATGAAGCAGAATCCAGATATAACGATATTTGTATTAAATTGGAATGGTGCAGAAGATACGATAGAGTGCCTGACTTCGTTACAAAATCTTGAATATGATAATTATTCAGTGGTGGTAATAGACAATAATTCCGATGATAATTCGAATAAAAGGATCAAAGAAAAATTTCCAAAGCAGGCAATCGTTGAACTTCCTCAGAATTATGGATATGCTGGCGGAAACAACAGCGGTTTTAAAAATGTAATTGACAAAGAAACTAAATATGTTCTCTTCCTAAACAATGATACAACAGTAGATAAAAAGTTTTTAAATAAATTGGTTGATGGAATTAATAAATTTGGGTCCGATGTAATATTATCACCGAAAATTTATTATCAAAATGATCCTGGACGTATCTGGTTTGCCGGAGCGACGATCAATTTCTACACAGGGAATATTTCACATTTAGGAATTCGCGAGAAAGACAATAAAATTTATCTTGATGATCAAAAAGCTGATTATGTTTCTGGTTGTTGTATGTTATTAACATCTAAACTTTTTAGAGAATTGAATGGATTTGACGAATCATTTGGCATGTATTCTGAAGATGTTGACTTATGTTTGCGAGCAGAAAAATTGAATATTCAATGTTATATGATTGCAAATTCTCATATTTATCATAAGGTATCAGCAAGCCTTGGAGGTAACCTTTCATTATCAAAGAATACTAAAAAGTTGAAATCTCTTTTTAAATTGATTTATAAACACAAAGGTATACCTGCTGTATTTTCGGCTGCGATATTTTTATTAATTATAGTACCTATTAAACTTTCCCGAATTTTATTTAGAAGCAATAATACGGAGAGATATGCAAAGAATAACTAATTTCTTTCTAAAATATAAATCCCACTTTTTTGCAACCGGATTACTGCTAATTCTGCTTGTGATTCTATTTCATAAATTATTGGATGGCAGTCATCAGTTTATTCCCTCAGATACGCTCGCTCCTAAGGCAATAGCTCAGGGAATGGAAGATGCAAAAATTGAAAACGGAGAATATCCTTTATGGATACCCTGGTTATTTAGTGGCCTTCCTTCAGTACATTCGTTTCAGTATGTTTCCAGATATTATTTGCCACATCAGGTATTCCTTGGCCTGAATAAACTGGGAATTCCCTGGTTTTGGACGTTTGGGATTCATTTGATGTTTGCAGGTTTTGGTGTATATCTATTGCTAAGATCGTTAAAAATCGATTATTTGATATCGATCTTTGGTGGCATTTCATTCATGCTCACCCCTTATTTAATTACTATGATTGTCCATGGTCATGGTAGCCAAATGATGACAGCAGCGTATATTCCCTGGATAATGTGGGCATTTTTAAAATTGAAGAGGAAACAAACATTAAAAAACATCGGAATATTTGGTCTTTTACTTGGACTGCAATTATCTCGAGCCCATGTCCAGGTGGCTTATTATACCTGGTTAATGCTTGGACTTGCGATGGTCATTACAATGATAAACTGGATAAGAAACCGGCAATCAGTTGATATTAAGTTTATTATTTATGTCATTCCAGCCCTAATTATATCCATAGGTTTCGCAATTGATCTGTATTACCCTGTATCTGTTTATACACCATTTTCTATTCGGGGGTCGAATTCAGGAGGTGCTGCCTTTGACTACGCCACACAATGGTCATTCAGTTTCTCAGAAATGATGACCTTTTTGATACCTTCATTTTATGGATTCGGCGGCAGTTTATATCAAGGGTCGATGCCATTTACAGATTATCCCAATTATATGGGAATATTAATTCTTCTATTGGCAATTTATTCATCAGTCTCAAATTTTTCAAAACTAAAACTGATTCTGATTCTAACGATAATATTTTCTTTACTTCTTTCATTTGGAAAACACTTTTTCCTTTATGAGATATTTTATAATTATGTACCCTATTTTAACAAATTCAGAGTTCCTGTAATGATATTGATTCTTACCCAGTTTTCGGTATCTGTCCTTGCAGCTATTGGGCTTCATGATCTGTTAGAATCTTTGGCAAATAAAAATTCAAAGCCGGCTCTAAAGAAAGTTATTATAGGATGGGTAGCTCTTGTAATAATTCTCATTTTATTTTGCAACCCAATTTTGGGGATATTCGGAATCAAGGAAATTATCAGGTCGCAGGTAATTCATGACACTATTATTATGATTGCAATTATCTCTTTGGGAATAGCACTACTTTATTCTTTCCATAAGAAATGGTTGAAATCGAAATATGTTATTTTTGGAATTCTTATACTTTCAATATTTGATCTTATAATTGTCGATCAGAAAATTATTGAACCATCAAAAGACTCCGGCAGACGCTCGGTACTAAAAAAATCCAATTATCTTAAATCATACTTAAGAACAGATGAAATAATCAATTTTCTAAAGAATGATGAAAGTAAATACCGAGTATTTCCTCTTGGTTATTTGACAAATGATAATCGGTGGTCTGCTTTCCAAATAGAAAGCATAACTGGCTATCACCCTGCAAAACTTGCAAACTATAATAATATTATGTCTGAGGTTGGTTTTAATTCGCCATCTATACTTCAAATGTTGAATGTTAAATATCTAATCAGTCTGGATCCATTAAATCACCCTGATTTTGCGGAGGTATTTAAGGGGAGATATTTTATTGGAGGTCAATATGTTCCGGCGATTGTGTATAAATATTTAAATACGCTGCCTAGGTATTTTTATGCAAAGAATGTAAAATCTGTTAAAGATAAAACCGCCCAATTTGAATTATTAAAACAAAGGGATTTTGATCCGGTCAATATGGCATTTGTGTCATCCGATTTTGAAAATATTACCTATTCCGGAATTGGTGAATTAAAATCAAAATCTCACGAACAGGATATAATTGAAATTAATTCTACATCTGACAATGAACAGTTTTTAATTTTAAGTGAAATTTATTATCCTATGGGTTGGGTTGCAACCGTAAATAACGTACCGACTGAAATCCTTGAAACAAATGGCGTATTACGAGGACTTCAATTACCTCCCGGTGATAATCAAATTATTGTTGAGTTTAATCCATCAGATATCAATATTGGTAAATGGATTTCCCGTATTAGTCTGGTAATTCTAATATTGTTAATTATCTCAGGATATTTACCGCGCAGAAATAATGTTTAAGTATTCCTTTAGAATAAAACTTGGGTTATTCCTATTTGGAATATTAATTGTACTGTCAGTATTCGGGCTGAACTGGTATATGGTTAATAGTATTCGGGAAGATGCAGGGGAACAGGTAAAACATTTGGCTAAAGCCTATACTGATGCAATTAACAATCTTGATGCAACAAATATACAATATGTACTTGAGATATTACTTCCGTCGATTCATTTTCCTATGGTCATAACCTCAAATGACGAGATTTATGCGGTAAAAAATGTCAATATCGATGAAATTAATGGTTCTGATCAATACTCTGATAAAGCCTGGCAAATAGTTCGAAGGATGGATAAATCATTTGCTCCATTAACTGTTACCGGTAATGGAAAAGAAATCAGTCGAATTCATTATGGTGATCCCGAGATAGTTGGTAAACTCCAATGGGTCCCGTATATTGAGATTGGTTTAGCATTTCTTTTTATTATTCTGGGGATGATGGGTTTTCAATTTATTAGAAATAGTGAAAAACGGTCTATATGGATGGGAATGGCAAAAGAAACAGCTCATCAGCTTGGTACACCGGTCTCTTCATTAATGGGGTGGACTAAACTACTGGAGGAGGGGGAAAATTCAAAAGAAATTATTCCTGCTATTTACGCCGATTTAGATCATCTTAGTCAAATATCCAATCGTTTTCAAAAAATAGGATCAAAATCAAAATTTCAAAAGGTTTCACTCCTTGATATTTCAAAAAAAGCTACTGAATACATGAAGTTACGTATCCCCTCAACGGCCGATGTAAATATTATCGTCAAGGGTGAAAATTCAATTATTTCAGGTGAGGAAACTTTGTTATCATGGGCAATGGAAAATCTAATCAAAAATGCTATTGATGCATCTGTAAAATCGAATGGGTCTATATCTATTGACATTTCCACAAAACAGGATTCTGCAATTATCCAGATAACCGATTCGGGTTCTGGTATTGATCGAAAACATAGGAAGAATATTTTTAATCCTGGTTTTAGTACAAAAAAAAGAGGTTGGGGATTAGGACTGAGTCTTACTCGAAGAATAATTGAAGATAATCATCATGGTCAAATTCGATTGATTAGTTCTAAACCAGGGGAGACGATATTTAAAATTGAATTACCGCTTTAAGAAATCAAATAATAATAAATATTAAAAGTAATAATTTTATTTTTTTATTTAGCGTTGAATAATGATAAATTTCCAAGCTAAAAATGTATAGGAAATATAAAAATGGCTAAAAAATGTGAAATATGCGGTAAGGGTCCAGTGACTGGCAATAATGTAAGTCACGCCCATAATAAGACCCGCAGAAGATGGCTGCCGAACCTACAGACAATAAAAGTACTGGTTAATGGAGCTGCAAAAAGAATGAAAATTTGCACAAAATGCATCAAATCAGGGAAAATACAAAAAGCAGTTTAATAAAATCTTAAATTTAATTTAACCCCGAACCGAACATGGATCGGGGTTAAACTTTTGGGGTCAGATGAATTAGTTTTCCTTTATGAAAATTTGCGCTGGCGAAGAAATGCCGGTACATCCAGGTCTTCCCCGAAAGTCTGCATAGGAGTTTCTTCTTTTTTTCGTACTATTTCAATTCCTTTTGTATCATTCTCCATTTGTTTTTTCATATGAACTGGCATAGAGCTGATGATTTCCTTCTCTTCATCTAAAGGGGGAGATGCCTGGCCAGTTTCAGCTGAAAAATGATTGTTCTGTTTCATGAAATAGGGCGTTTCATCCAAAACTGCAACAGAATCACTATGCAACCCGGTTGCAATTACAGTTACACGAATCTCATCCACTAAATCTTTATCCACAACACAACCTAGAATTATATTTGCATCATCTCCAGCTTCCTCATAGATAATACCAGATGCTTCATTTAATTCATGAATTGTCATTTCTTCAGGTCCTGAGATATTCACCAGCAAGCCCTTGGCACCCTTAATGTTGACATCCTGCAATAATGGTGAGTGAATAGCTTCTTGAGCTGCAAGAATGGCACGTTCTTCTCCTTGTGCAATTCCGGTACCCATTATGGCATCACCCATGTTTTCCATTACCGTTCGAACATCTGCAAAATCGAGATTTATCAATCCAGGTACATTAATCAAGTCTGATATACCGCGAGTTGCTTGGTTCAATATACTGTCAGCAAGTTTGAAGGATTGTTTCACAGTAGTATTGAGGTCGGCGATAGATAATAGAGTTTCATTTGGTATGACCAGCAAGGTGTCACAATTTTTCTTTAACTCCATTATCCCGTCATCGGCACGTCTACTTCTTTTTGGTCCTTCAAATCCAAATGGTTTGGTTACTACCCCTACCGTAAGTGCACCGCACTCTTTGGCAATCCTGGCAATTGTTGGAGCTGCACCTGTACCGGTTCCACCACCCATTCCGGCGGTGATGAAAACCATATCAGTTCCTTTCAATTTTTCCGCAATGGATTCTGAAGTTTCTTCAGCGGCATCCTTGCCTACTTCTGCATTAGCACCTGCACCAAGTCCCTTCGTCAATTGTTTGCCAATTTGAATTTTAATCTGGGAATTATTGGCTTCCAGATCTTGAGCATCAGTATTAATTGCAATGAATTCTACACCTGACAGATTATCTTCTATCATCCTGTTAAGTGCATTTCCACCACCACCACCTACACCGACAACGGTAATTTTCGCTTTCTGTTCTTTTAAGTCAATCGGTTCAAACAGCATTCTAACCCCTCCCTTATGTTTTAATATAAATTCTCAAATAAATTTTTTATTCTTTTTGAAAAAGACTTTAATAATCCAGGAATTCCATCCTCTTCTTCATACTTATCTCCGTTTAAAACAGCAAACTCAATCAATCCAGCTGCAGTAGAAAAAGTCGGATCCTGGATAGAATCGGAAATACCGCCAGACAACATTGGGATCCCGACTTTTATATCATATTTGAATATATCTGATGCAAGATCTTCAATGTTTTTCATCATGGCAGTACCACCAGTTATAACAATCCCAAATGTAAAAAGCCCTCTATGATCACTTTTTCGAATTTCAGACTGGGCAAACATCATTATTTCTCTCAATCTTGGCTCGATAAAAGATGCCAGTTTTCGACGACTGATACTTTTTGATTCTCGTCCATGAATCCCAGGAACTGAGATTTCTTCATCCTCGCTTGCAAGTGCCTCTTTGGCAATTCCATATTCGCATTTCAATTTTTCAGCGAGTTCAATAGTCGTTTGTGCTCCGTGTGCAATATCAGATGTAATAGTGTCACCGCCAATTGGTATGATCCCGGTATGATGGATTCCGCCATTATAAAAGACAATTACATCGGTAGTGCCACCACCAATATCCAGCAATACTACCCCAAGATTTTTTTCATTGGGATCCAGTACGGAATATGCTGATGCAAGTGGAGATAGAACAAAATCAATAATATCAATCTCTGCTTTATCAAAACAGGCTATGAGATTTTTCTCTGAGGCAATTTCACTATGAATAAGATGTACTTTTGCCTCAAGTCGATTCCCTGTCATACCAATCGGATCAATTATATCATTTCTATTATCTACTTTATACTGTTGAGATAAAACATGCAATATGCGCCTTTCCGCCGGAAGTGTGATACTTTTTGCGTGCTCTAACACTCGATTTCGATCTGATTCAGTTATTTCATGATCGAAGGGATTTCTCGACGAATTCTTACTTACCGTTATAACGCCTGTGTTATTTATCCCGCGTATATGTTCCCCTGAGATACCAATTAATGCAGATTCTATAGGTATCCCAGATTGAGTCTCAGCTTGTTGGACTGCTTTTTTTATCGATTCGACTGTGTCATTAATATTGATGACCACGCCCTTTTTCAGTCCTTTAGTGGGTGATTTACCAACCCCAAGAATTTCAATAGGTTTACCCTCGGTACAGGCAGCAGTAACCACACATACTTTTGTGGTGCCAACATCGATACCAGTGATTATTTTTTTATTTTCGTCTTTCATTTCTATGATCTTTCAGACTTATTTTCAATAACGATCACCTGTCCGGAAATTCTCAAATCAATTTCCCGATAATCAGACAGCCGACTACTTTTTTGAATTGCTTTTGAAAAAGAAGTCAATTTTATGAGTTGTTCATCCCAAGAGTCTTTCTTCAATCGTATACATGTTTGACTAAACCCTTGGTCGAATGTGATATAATCATCCTTAAGATAAATGCCTGTACACAAATCAAAAAACTCAGGCAATTCAATATCAACACTACATATAAAATTGAAAGCGGGTAAAAACCAATCTGAGGTTTTCTTAAGCTCCAGGTCATTATATAAAATGGTTTCGGTATCCCCCTTAAGAATTGGCAGATTCAAATGTTTAATTATGGCAGAATGATAGGGGAATATGAAGCCATCTTCATCGATAATGACTTTAGATTCTTTGCATTGGATAAAAGCAAACAATTCCCGCTCAATGACATCAATTCTGATAGTAGAAGGGAATTTTTTACTGATTCGAACATCTTTTATATAGTCGTGTTTTTTTAGGTTTGCGCCGATCGTTGAAAAATTCAGATTCACGATATTATCAAAATTGTCAATGGATGCCAGTTCCTTTATTATCTCATCACTGATATACTGATTACCAATAATTTCAGTATGTTTATATTCAAAGACATTTATATTTTCCAAATACATCATCATCAACCAACCCAGCACCAAACCTGATATTGATAAAATTAGCCACAAAAACAGTGCAGGAAGTTTTTTTAATATGCGATTAATCATAATGTAATTCCTTCATTATTTCGTCTTTAAATCCTAATAGTTCAATTTCTAAATCAAGTTTGATATCAAATTGTCGCTGTACTTCTCTTTGAGCTATTCTGATCAATTCCACGACATCTCCTGATGTTGCAGATCCATGATTGACAATAAAATTTGCATGTTTTGGTGAAATCTCTGCTCCGCCACATCTGGTGCCTTTTAATCCACATTTATCAATTAAATAGCCTGCTGCAAAATCTTGATGGTTTTTAAATATGCTGCCAGCTGATCTAAATTTTAGCGGTTGAGTAGATTTCCGATTTCCAGATGCGATGTGTCTAGCATTCTGGATAATTTCGTTCGTTCCGTATTTTCCCTGAAAACTTGCACTTATGATGATTTCGTTTTTGATAAATGACGAAGATCTATAACTAAAAATAAGATCATCGATGGAATATTCCTTTTCTTCACCTGCAACCGTTAATGTTGAAGCAGAGATGAGTAAATTTGATATTTCGCTTCCATAGGCACCAGCATTCATGATCAATGCACCTCCAACTGTTCCCGGTACACCAATCATACTTTCTAATCCAGTTATCCCATGCTGAATAGCTTGTTTCACCAGAGTACCAAGCATTACACCCGTTTCGGCAATAAAACTGAGATCAGGAAGGAAGGATAATTTTTTAAAAGTTTTCTTCAGTGATATAACGATTCCATCGAAACCGTTATCACTGACAAGTAGATTTGAGCCAGATCCGATAAAATATTTTGGTAAATCATGTTTGTTGATAAATTTTAGAATCCCAATAAGATCTTGTTTGTCAATTGGAAAAATCATTAATGATGCTGACCCGCCAATCCCAAAGGTAGTATGATTACTCATCGATTCATTTAATCCTGCAAAACCTTTTATATGTGTCTGTATTTGTGATATCATCTGAGTATTCATAATGCCAACACTTCGATTATTTTCTCATTCTGACGCCAGATATCACCAGCTCCCATGGTGATTACCATATCTCCAGGAAGAATAATATTGTTTAATGCTTCCGGTACCTGATTCTTATCCTGGATGTAATGAACCCTCTTATGTCCATACTGTTTAGCAGTGGAAGTAATTAATTCAGCCGAAACACCATCAATTGGTTTTTCACGAGCACCATAAATATCAGTACATATAAAAACATCAGCGTTCTGGAATGCTCTGGCAAACTCTTGGTGAAAATCTCGAGTTCTGGAATATAAATGAGGCTGAAATATCACCACAACCCTTCTGTCCCAGCCTGATTGTGCGGCCTGCAATGTTGCAGCCACTTCTGAGGGATGGTGGGCATAATCATCGACAATCATTATATTGTCATCAGTTATCTTTATTATTTGAAAACGGCGCCAAACCCCTGAATAATTTCTCAATCCACGCTGTATCTGTGTAAATGGTATTTCTAATTCAACTGCCAGACAAATTGCCGCAAGGGCATTTTTAATATTATGAGCGCCAGGTGCATTTATTGTTATTCGACCTAATTTCTCATTGTCGGTAGTAACATCAAATTCAGAACTTCCAGATTCATAGGAAATATTTAGAGCCTGAATATCTGCATGATGTGAAAAGCCAAATGTAATGACACTTCTCTTTATGTGTGGCAAAATAGATTGCAAGTTTGGATCATCCAGACAAACCGCTGTTCTACCATAAAACGGAACAGAGTTGGCGAATTGTGTAAAGGCATTTTGAAGATCATCCAGATTTTCATAACAATCAAGATGCTCAAGATCGATATTTGTAATTAACGCCATAGTTGGTTGCAATGACAAGAAGGTACGATCAAATTCATCAGCCTCAACAAGAATGATATTGCCCTTTCCGGAAATCGAATTGGATGCCAGATCATTTACAATCCCGCCGATTACCAGTGTTGGATTTAATTTTGCCGAAATCAATATTGATCCCAACATTGAAGAGGTGGATGTTTTGCCGTGAGTCCCGCCAATTGCAATACTAATGGGTTTTAGTTTCAATAACTCACCCAATAACTCAGCACGACGGATCACAGGAATTTTTCTTTCTAATGCTGCAGTTATTTCCGGGTTATCAAGACTTATGGCTGAGGAATAAACAAGAACGTCGCAATTAGTTATATTCTTTTGATGGTGGTTTTGAAATATTTTTATTCCGATTGAAGATAAATGCTGTGTTCTTTCCGACAGCAATTTATCAGATCCACTGATTATAAAATCTAGGGAATGAAGCAGTTCAGCCATACCGCTCATACCGATACCGCCTATGCCAACAAAATGAATTTTTTTCGTCTTCCCGAATATCATACTAATTTATAAATTTCTTTGATTATGTTTTTTGTTGCCTCAGGTATAGCAATATCGGCTGAGGCTATTTCTAATTGGGTTATCTTTTCAATGTTTTCAAACAAGTCAAATACAGTATTTTCCAATTTCCCGGTTTTGAGTTCTGATTGATGAACCAGAATTGATGCACCTTTAGATTCCAATGAGCGCGCATTTACTTCCTGATGATTACCGGCGGCATGAGGAAATGGAATTAATATTGCCGCTTTATGACATTTGGTAATCTCTGCAAGGGTAATAGCGCCAGCTCGGCTGATAACAAGATCTGCTGCCCCATAAGCAGTACTCATATTCTCAATAAATGGAAATAGATGGACATGATCTTCATTTTTTACGGACTCTAACATGTTCTCATCCCAGTATCCGTATTGCCATAAAAGCTGAAATCCTTTAGAAATATATTGTTTATAATATTCTTTGAAATGTGTATTAAATGGTCTGGAACCCTGACTCCCACCAAGAATGAATATAGTGGATCTGTCATCCTCAAGTCCCAGCTGTTTTCTGGATTCCTCTTTACTCATAATAATGAGATTATCCCTGACAGGATTTCCTGTTTTTATAAGATTACCGCTGAGATAACTGGAGGATTCATCAAATGCAATGCACACAGTATTTACTTTACCTGCCAAATTTCGGGTAGTTATACCAGGATACGAATTTTGCTCCTGAATGAGTGTATTAATTTTTAGTTTGAGGGCGTTTAACAGTGGAATTCCACTTGAGTATCCTCCTGTACCAATGACAATCTGAGGATTAAAATTTTTAATAAAACTTCTGGATTTGAAATACGAGAAAATAAACCTGAATGGAAATAGGAAATTTTTGACTAATGACTTAAATGATAAATCTCTTTGTATTCCAGTTATGGGAAGTAATAATGGTGACTCCCCTAATGCCGTAATATTTTTTGCTTCAATCCCAAATTTTGATCCGATATATCTCACGATGACACCATCTCTGCGGAGCAAATCAGCGATAGAAATTGCTGGATACAAATGTCCTCCCGTGCCTCCACCGGCGATAATGACTCTTAATTGATTTCCAGTACTATCGGGCATATCTTTTCTTTAGTTTTTTATTTCCTTCATGGGAGATGTTTAGTAGAATTCCCATGCTGGCTAGAGTGCATACCGTATGTGTGCCTCCATAACTGATGAAAGGCAGGGGGAGGCCTGTAGTTGGCAATAACCCGCTGACATATGCCACATTGATACAGGCATAAACAGCAATATTGATTCCAATTCCTAAGGCGAGAAACATTCCGAATGGATCGGGAGCATTTTGTGAAATTTTTACAGCTCTTATAAAAAGAAGGGCAAACAAAATAAGGATCAACATAGAGAAAAGAATGCCTAACTCTTCTCCAATTACCGAGTAAATGAAATCAGTATGGGCTTCTGGCAGATAACCATGTTTCATAGAACTGTCACCAATTCCAGTTCCGATAATCCCACCATTTCCCAAGGCAATTTTTGCATTATATGACTGCCAGTTGGTTGTACTGATATTTGAGTTTGGGTTCAGCCATGATAAAACTCTTGTTCGCTGATATGGGTTTCTTAATACTGACAACATGACTAGTACAAAAGCGGATCCTGCTGCATACAATAAATGAGACATTTTCACACCGCCGATAAATAACATCAAACCGAGAATCACGGCAATTGCCAGAGATGTGCTTAAGTCCGGTTGAATTAGTATAGTAAAAACAGTAAACCCTGCTAAAACAAAATATGGCAGGATAATCTTTAAAAAGTCATCAAGATCTTTTCGATATTTAGTGAGATAAAATGCGGTGAAAATAATCATACCAAATTTCATAAAATCTGAGGTGGTAATCATTTTTTTCCCATTGGAATACAGGAGCCATCTGGCGGGACCATTGCTACTGTTAAAATAAAACCCCGCTAAAACCGTAAGGATTGCCAGTACTATAATCCAGGGTGCTAAAATTTGAAATTGCCTATAATTAAAAATTGACAAATAGATTAATGAACCCATTCCGATAATTAAAGCTATTATATGTCGTTTTAGAAAGAAAAGATTGCTGCCAAATTGAACTGCAAAAGGAGAGCTGGCACTAAACATTATAGTTGTACCGATAGCTGTCAAAATAACAATAATAATTATCAATTTTTTATCATAGTCAATTCTACTCGTCATGCAATTGACCCCATATGTTCAAGAACGATTTGCTTGAATTTTTCACCCCTGGCTTCAAAATTTCTAAATTGATCAAAACTAGCACAGGCAGGAGATAAAAGAACGGTATCACCAATTGTGCAAGTTGATAAAACAGTATCGATTGCCACTGAAAAATTCCGGTGATATGTGGAAGGGAAATGATTATTAATCTGTTCAAAAATATTTTCACCTTCCTCGCCATAACAAAAAACATGAGTTACTCTTGTTTCCATTTGAGAGAATAAAATTGTATAATCTGTTTTTCCTTTTGATATACCCCCAAGTATCAGGATCACATTTTCTTCAAAGCTATTCAGTGCTGCAGAACATGATGCGAGGTTTGTTGCTTTCGAATCATTATAAAAACAAATTCCATCAGCATCGATAATCAATTCAAGACGGTGCGGAATCCCAACAAACGATTTGATCGAGTTATAGATGTCTTCTCGGGGAATATCTAAAATATCCGCAACAGAAACTGCAGCAAGAATATTTTCAAAATTATGCGGACCCCGAATAGAAAGATTTTCCATGGGTATTATACATTTATCATTTTCAAAAATACCAGAGTCAGAATAAACCAGATGGGTTTTCTCATTACTTTCAGAAACAAATGACTTTTTCTGTGGTCCATTTATATGAATAAGATGATCATTTATTATATTATCGTTACCATTGTAAAGGATATGGTCATCGGGACCAAGATTTTGAATAATGTTCATTTTGGCTGAAATATATGCTTCCATACCATCATATCTGTCAAGGTGGTCAGGGGAAATATTAGTGATTACGGCAATAAAAGGAGAGAATCGATATATATGTTCAAGCTGAAAACTGCTAACTTCCAAAACATGGATGGTGTTCAGCTCATGAGAATTTAGCTCCTCTACAACCAGCTCTGAAAAGGGTACTCCCATATTACCGCCTATATGAGAATTATAGGAAGAATCCTTTAATAGATGATGAATGAGGAATGTAGTGGTAGTTTTACCATTGGATCCCGTTACAGCAATAATAGGTGAATTTGTATGCCATGAGGCGAATTCTATTTCACTTACAACAGGTATCCCTTTGTTTACTGCAGACCGGATAATGGGGATTGTATCTGGAATGCCGGGGCTGATAACAATCAAGTCAGAGTCAAGAACTTTTTTACTGTGACCGCCTAATTCATGATTGTACTTATCGATTCCTGATTTTTGTGGGTCTGGTGAAGCTGCATCGCTTATGAATGGATGGGCGCCAAGAATGGAAGCAAGATTTGCCGCCGAGAGTCCACTCTTTCCAGCTCCGATAATGGAAATATTCATTCCTGATATTGTGTCGTTTGTAATCCCGTTTAACATATGTTTATATAAATACTACTGCACTTTTATGGTGGTTAATGATAGAAGTGCGAGCAAAATACCAATAATCCAAAACCGAACGACAACGGTATTTTCGTGCCATCCTTTTAATTCGAAATGATGATGGATGGGCGCCATTTTAAATAATCGTTTCCCTTCACCAGTTTTCCTTTTTGTATATTTGAAATAACTTACCTGCATAATGACTGAAATGGATTCCATCACAAAAACGCCGCCAATTAAAACAAGAAGCACCTCTTTTTTTAACAGTACTGCCAGTGTTCCCAATGCTGCTCCCAGTGCAAGTGAACCAGTGTCCCCCATAAAGATTTTTGCGGGATAGGAATTATACCATAAAAAGCCGATGCATGCCCCAACTGTTGCCAGGGCAAAAATGAATAATTCACCAGTTCCGGGTAAATAAACAATATTAAGATAGTCACTAAAATCAAATCGTCCAGTTGCATAGGCGATAGCACCGAATGTCAAAACAGCAATGGCAGATAATCCTGTTGCTAAGCCGTCCAGTCCATCAGTGAGATTTACAGCATTTGATGCCCCCGTGATAACAATGACAACAAGAGGGATATATAAAAAACCAATATCAAGGGTTCCGTTGGCAACAAAGGGAATAGAAATTATTGATTTTAATTCTGGAATATTTGGATAAAAATAGAGGGTGAAACCGATGATCAGTCCAAGTATCACCTGACCAGCTAATTTATATTTTGCCACCAGTCCTTTTGGATATTTTTTTATTACTTTTAGATAATCATCAAGAAAACCAATAGCGCCCATCCAGGCAGTTGCTAGTAAAATAAGTAATATGTACTGATCATCCAATCTGCTCCAAAGAAGGGTGGGAAGGATAATTGCTGTGAGGACAATTATCCCTCCCATTGTTGGGGTACCTTGTTTTGCAAGGTGAGATTCGGGCCCAGTTGGGCGAATTACTTCGCCAATTTGGAGCTTTTGGAGTGTGCGGATGATCCAGGGCCCGAGGAGAAAGCTAATTATCAGAGCGGTGATTGCAGCACCAACTGCTCTGAATGAAATATATTTGAATACATTGAATCCAAAGAAGAAATCACGTAATGGATATAGGAAATGATATAACACTATTCAATTCCCCTAAGAATTTTATCCATTTTCATTCCCCTGGATCCTTTGATATAAATAACATCACCTGGTGTGAGATATTTATTTAAAGAATTTATTATTTTATCATGAGAATCAAAATGATAGGACTCAATTCTATTTGACTTGCAGATATCAGAAGTTATGTGAGTATAATTACCCAATGTCAGTACGAGGTTTGGTTTTTTTTCTGAAATATATTCACCGAGAACTCTGTGATGGGCATCTGTATGTTTGCCAAGCTCGAACATATCACCAATGATGAGAATAATCCGATTATTTGGCGAGATATCCATGGCATCATTTATTCCGGTGATTGCTGATTGCAGATTGGCATTATAGGTATCATCGATGATTGTATAATCTTTTCGATGAATAATATTTCCCCTTCCGTCAGGAAGAATAAAGGATTGAATCGAATCTGATATTTTCTTATGGGATAAACCAATAGTGGCAGCGACAGAATATGCAGCGAGTGTATTATGGGCCATTGCCTTGCTTTCTATAGATGTATCAATTTTTTGATCATTTATATATAAGTATTTTTCACCATTAGACCCTGATATTTTTCCGCGAAAATCACATTTTGATGTGAATCCATAGCTAACAATTTTCGATTGGAAATCCATATGATATATAAACGGATCATCAATATTTACAAAGGCAATCCCATCGCCAACTAATCCATTAAATAATTGGGACTTTTCAATTGCAATATTTTCAATATTGTCAAAATTACCGATATGGGCTGCATAAATATTGGTTATCAGACCATACCTTGGTTTTATTAATTCTGTGAGAGTTGAAATTTCCCCCGGAGAATTACTGCCTATTTCAAGAACAGCATAATCATTATCTTCAGTGATACTGAAAAGGGATAATGGCAGTCCAATCGTAGAATTATAATTTCCATTTACACTGGCGATTTTTAAATTATTTGAGGCAATGTGAGATAACAATTCCTTTGTTGTTGTTTTACCATTTGAACCGGTAATAGCAATCACCGGAAATGAGAAACTTGACCACCATGCTTTGGCTAACTCAAGTAAATATTTATGTGATGATTCAACAATGATTTGTGGAACAGTAACATTATTCAATTGATTTTCAGTAACAATGGCACTGGCACCGGCTTTAATGGTCTGTGGAATAAAATCATGGCCATCAACTCTGTTTCCGCTTAGGGCAAAATAGAGATCACCTTGTTCTACTTTTCTGGAGTCAATCGTCATCCCATTAATATTATTTAGCCTAAGATCAGGGTGATAACCACTGATAAATGAATTGAATTTGGCTAATTCTGAGATGTTTATTCTCATGTCTGAAAACCCGCAATAATATCCAAGTCAGAATGGAATATTTTCTCGTCACCAATTACTTCATATTCTTCACGCCCTTTTCCTAATAGGAGTAACAAGGTATTATCATCCATCTTAGTTAGTGCGTGCTCAAGGGCTTTTTTCCTATTGAGAATTACAGTATAGTTGTCCTTGGTAATACCCCTGGCAATATCCTCACATATTAATTCTACTTTTTCAAACCTGGGGTTATCAGAAGTAATAATTATTTCGTCTGACAGATGGGATGCAATCTGACCCATGATCGGTCTCTTAAGCACATCTCGATTGCCCCCGCATCCAAAGAATGTAATTATTCTTGTCCCTGGTGGATTTAAATTTCTGAGCATTGAAATTACCTGTTGATATGCATCCGGCGTGTGGGCATAATCGATAAGTATATTCCCGGGATTGGCACTATATATTCTCTCAAGCCTGCCGGAAACAGGAGGCATAGATTTAATTGCCTCTTCTATCATAGGTACGGATACCCCTTGTACTAAAGCTGCAGATACGGCTGCCATAATATTTGACAAATTGTAATTACCAATGAGATTTGACTGGATATTAATTACTTCTGAGCCAAATTTGAGTTCTGCTTGTATACCATCCATAGATAAACTTACTGTTTTTGGATACAAGTCAGCATTTTTAGAAAATGAATAGGTAATGATTTTCGTATTAATAGATTGTTTAATTCGTCTGCCAAATGGGTCATCCATATTGATGATTGAGGTTTTGTCTTTTGAAAGTGACTGGAATAATTTCAATTTTGCATTAAAATAATTTTCCATATTGCCATGATAATCGAGATGCTCAGTTGTGAGATTGGTAAATATTGCCACATCGACATCCACATCATCCACCCGATGCAAATCAAGTGCATGAGAGGAAATCTCCATTATAGCGTGGTTTATTCCGCCTTGCAGCATGGTGGAGAATAATTGATGAAGGTCAATAGATTCCGGTGTGGTAAATCCAGTGCTGATCATTCCAGACGGTGTTGAAAATCCCAGTGTTCCAAGAGTGCCGCATGAAATATCTGCGGTTTTATAGATATGATTAATAATATGGGTGACGCTGGTTTTGCCGTTAGTTCCTGTTACGGCTGTGATTTTAATATTTTTTGTCGGGTGTTGATAGAAAACTGCCGCAATTTTTGACATTGACTTTCTTGGATCGTCTACTTTGATTACAGGAACGCCTATATTGGTCAATGATCTGCCATTGGACATTACTGCTGATGCACCCCTGTCTACAGCATCCATAATATAATTATGACCATCATCATTAAATCCTTTTATGGCTACGAAAAGTGTCCCAGGTTTAACTTTTCTGGAGTCATGGGTAATATTCTCAATAACGCAGTCATCGATATTACCTGCAAATTTTATTTTTTTTAGTAAATCCTTTAGTTCCATTTAATCTTCTGTACTCACAGTACTGGTCTGCAACGCGAAATGTTTGATATTGTCATTACTGCTTTGTGCGGCTGCAAATATCATTTTGACGTCCTGTTTATTTGAATCAAGATTTATTATCCGTTCAATAACTTTCTTCACAATTGGTGCTGCCGTTTCGTTTCCCCAATGTTTTCCGTATTGTGGTGAGTCCACCACTACCAAACATACCAACCTGGGTTGATGAGAAGGATAAATCCCGGCAAATGCGGACATAAACGCTATTTTTGAATAACTACCGTCAACAAACTTTTGTGCTGTGCTGGTCTTACCTGCTAGGGAAAAACCATGCATCTGAGCCTTATCCGCCGTACCTTTATTGATTACTTCACATAACATAGAAAGAACAGCTTTTGAAGTTTCCTCACCCATAACTGAACGTATTACTTGTGGTTCGACCCGGATTTTATTGTTTTGACTATTTCTGCTGATAGACTTGATAATTGATGGTTTTAAGAGATACCCACCATTGGCTATAGAGCAATACGACATTGCCGATTGCAATGTTGTCGCGGCAATTTCCTGGCCCATGGCAATGGTTGGTCCTGAGGATCTGGTCCAATCCTTAAACTTTCTAAGTATACCGCTGTTTTCCATAGGTAATTGGATCCCGGTGGGTTCTCCAAATCCATGTAATACTGAATATCTAAAAATTCTTTCCGAGCCGATTTTATCAGCAATTTTGACCATGCCAATATTACTGGAATGCATCAGTATCTCTGAGACAGTGAGGTCATCGTGGGGTTTATGATCGTGAAAAATTCTATTCAATGTGTGATATTCACCGCCTTCACAATTAAATTTTTCCCAGGGTAATATTAGATTTTCATCTAATCCTGCAGACACGCCGACAATTTTGAATGTGGAGCCAGGTTCATAAGCACCGCTAATCACTTTGTTTTGGTGATATTGGATAGGATAATCAAAATAATTATTTAAATCGATGCTAGGTAAAGTAGCCATAGCCAATACTTCACCAGTATACGGATCAAGAATTATCCCATTTGCAGATTGAGCGCCGCTATTTTCAATGGCGAGTTTTAGCTCATCCTGAAGAATTGCCTGATATTCAATATCAATTGTGAGAGTGATATCCCGACCATTGTCTAAAGAATCATCATCATCATCATATATATTACTGCAAAGTTTACCATTTGCTTTTTTGCTGAAGTTTTTTAAGCCTGAAGTGCCAGATAATATGGAGTTATACTGTCTTTCAATTCCCAGTACACCCATACTTTCCGTATTTGTATATCCAATAACCTGGGCGGCAAGATCACCAAAAGGATAATGTCTTTTTGTAACGGTATCAGATCCTACATTTTTGCCTTTTAATTTGGTTAAAAGCTCTGAATATAATGGATCAACAACATTCTTCTCAATAACCACATAATTAGATTTTCGTGAAAGCAATTTACGATAATGTTTTTTTGGCTTATTAAACACAGTTGAAAATATTTCACAAACCTCATCGATTGCAGGATGAACACGAGTATTCATCCAAAATGTATGGTGTTTTAGATTATAAGTGAGTGCAGTTCCTGAGCGGTCGTAAATAATGCCTCTTGACCCATGAATATTTCGGGTACCTATAGTATTCTTTTTTGCAATTGCCGAGTACTCATCATGTTTAATTATCTGTATATATATTAGGCGGATTGAGAGCACAGTAAATACGAACATAATTGTTATGGTGACAATACCGATGCGAGTCCTATGATATTGGTATAAAGAATTCATTTATTATCACCAAGGTAGACGATTAGTGATTCCGGTGGTGGGGAATACATGCTCAGTTCTTCACTGACAATCTTGCGAACACGATCGGCGCGACTCAGATAATGTATATCACTTTCAAGGAAACTGATTTCTTCTTTCAACAAAGAAAGTTCATTTCGACTGGAATCAATATTCTGTCCCAGGTTACGACATTGATTTTTTACTTCTAATAGGATTAACATAAAGATGGTAACAAAAAATACGGTACTTATAAATTTTAATAATTTGATGCCGTCACCACTTGTTTTCTTTCGGTTGATTTTCGTTGTCATAATTATATACGTTCCGCTAATCTTAGCTTTGCACTACGTGCACGTGGATTATGAGATATTTCACCACTCGAAGGGATAATGGCTTTTCTATTTACTTTATTAAACGTTGGTATTTGATTACAAACACAAATTGGAATTTCTTTTGGACAAATGCAGCTAAGAGAACTCCTCTGGATGAATTTCTTAACGATCCGGTCTTCAAGTGAATGAAATGAAATCACCGCCAATCGACCATGTATATTTATCATTCCTTCAGCATTAATCAATGATATGCTTAATGATTCGAGTTCGTCATTTATTTTGATACGGATGGCTTGAAAGACTCGGCTAACAGATTTAAGTCGATGTTGGCCCCATACTACGGAAAGCACAGCTTCCCTTAAATCATATGTAGTACTCATTTTACCAGCCTTAATACATTGTACAATTGAGTTGGCAATTTTCTTTGCGTATCTTTCTTCACCATAGGATTTAATAACTTTCGCAAGACCAGCCTCTGATTCAGAGTGGATATAATCCATCGCTGCCATACCTTTTGAAATATCAAAACGCATGTCCAGGGGGCCATTTGAGTTAAATGAAAATCCTCTATCTGGTGTATCCAGCTCATATGATGACATACCCAGGTCTAGTAAAAGACCATCTATTTTGTTGATTTTGAGTTTCTTGAGTATTTCAGGATAATACCTGAAATTGTTGTGAATTAATTTGAAATTGTTTTGAGAAATTTTGGATAATCTCTCAGTTGTATAGGAAAGTGCATCGCTATCACAATCCATTCCGATCAACAATCCATCAGGAGACAGCTTTTTTAAAATGTGTGAAGCATGTCCACCGAACCCTACAGTACCGTCCAAATAAATTCCATTGGGATTGGTAACTAAATGTTCTAAAACATCATTTACCAGAATAGGGACATGCGGATGTATTTCTGGCAATTTTAGAAACTAATATCACTGGCCAGACTTTCGAAATCTTCACTATCAATATCCATTTGACCAGAGTCAAACTCGGATAGTCTCTGTGGACTCCACACTTCAAATTTCTTTATCATTCCAATGATGGTAATATCTTTTTCAATACCGGCAAAAGACAGCAATTTATCCGGGATGGATATCCTGCCATTTGCATCAAGATTTACATGATGTGCAGATCTGATGATCGCTCTAATGAAACTCCGGTTTTTTCTTTTCACAGAATTAAGGCTTCCTAATTCATGTTCAACCAAAGTCCATTCGATTAATGGATACACCACTAACTGCCTGTCAAAACCATGGGTAATGACAAATACTCCGTTATTTTCTGGTTTCATTGCTTTCCGGTATTTAGCTGGGATGCTTAACCGGTTTTTTGAATCCAGATTATAATGAAATTCTCCTGTAAATGATATGGAATAGATATTTTGCATTTTATTGTAAACCGCACACTAGAATGGGATAATGTCCCACTTAACCCCATTTCCCTGCACAAATACTATAGATAATTGATGAGACTATGCAAGAAAATTGTTACAAATTTTAATATTATTCACCCAAAAATGGCAGTTTGCAATGGAAATTGGGTCTGATTAGGAGCGATTTGCCCATGAAATAGACAATGGAAATAATTCGACTAAATTAGAAGTTATTTTATTTTTGGGATAGTACGATTCATTTATCTAGTTAAGAACAACCAGATTAATCGAATATTTAGGCTTTAGAGTATTATTTGTTGATTTTAATGGCTGTACTGCTGGATTGATAAGGAACCATCAGGAACTAATGATCCACGAATAGCAAGATCACTGTCAGTAATATATGAAGATAAATCAACTCCATTTACGTCTGCACGAACATGTTGAGCACTCCAGAAATCAAACTTCAAAGTATCTGTAATGGTAAATGTTCTTGTTTCATCGCCATCCATAATTCCGTTAAATATTGTATTGGTTATTGATGAGATATGAACTTTTGTCTGAGCAAAGGAGGTAACTGTGAAGATGAACGGCGGGGATACAGTTAAGCGATAGGCATTTTGTTCGATTAGTTTATTATCATTGTAAACAATATCCTCCTCAAGAAGAGTTGGTATCGGTAATGTACTGTAGGAAATCAAATCGTCAGTTTGGGATAATTCAGAATTTGGTAAAGCTAAGCCGGCTTCATCGATTATTGATTCATTTTTATTAACACTAGGCTGTACACTGCTCTCAGCTTCTTTTGACAGGTAGCTAACAAATTGTATCAAGCTGAAAATTATAATTATTCCAATAATAACATAAATGATATTTTTCCGTGAAAAATTCTCATTAAATAATTTATCATCTTTAGAAGTGCTTTTGATATTTGCTGTATCGCTAACAGGCTGAAATTTCAATTCTGTCTTTTCTGTTACTTTTCCCGTTGTATATTTTTCAAAATCTTTTAATGCCTGCTCGAAGTCAGCGCCGACCTCAATACAATATGTACGTAGAAATAATCGAATATACACTGTGGGAAGAATTGAAAATTGTCCATTTTCGATGGCATCAAAATATTTTGAATTAATTTTTGTTTTGTCAGAAATTTCAGAAATCTGAATTCCCTGTGTTTCTCTGTGAGTTTTAAGGCTTTTATAAAATGTTTCCGTTCCGGTCATGGGCATTCCTCTTAAGAATTATTGATATTGCCATTGTAAATACTGATCGTACACATCGCTGGAGATTTACTCAACTTATGAAAAGTGGTACTAAATACAGTATGATATTTTATTATTAATGATGACTTATAATGAATTATTATTGTTAGATATTAAGCTGTGATAATTTTATCTCAATCGATAGCTAGATTCAATTTGGATATTTCAAAATGAAATCTTGAAATTGGGAACCCCATGACATTATGATAACAACCTGTAAGAGATTTTACAAATACGGCACTAAAATCCTGAATTCCATAACTTCCCGCCTTGTCATAGGGTGCATGATTGTCGATATAATAATTGATTGTGTGTTCAGATAAATCCCTGAATGTGACTTGCGTTGACTCAACAAATGTTTTTTTAATATGCCGTGAAGGCATCCTTAATGCGACGGCTGTATGAACAGTATGAGTGTTTCCGGATAATCCTTTTAACATCTGAACCGCATCTGCCTTGTCAGAAGGTTTCCCGATAATTTTGCTATCAATAACCACAATTGTATCGGCACCAATTACCAATGATTCAGAATTATTCCTGCTGACATTATCAGCTTTCAGTCCAGCCAGGAGACTGCAGTATTCCTCAGGTGATCCCTCAGGCAAATACAGTGATTCATCCACACCAGGTAGAATAATATTGAAACTTAAATTTAGAACTCCCAAAAGTTGTTTTCTTCTTGGACTGCCAGATGCCAGAATAATCCTCAACAAATAAATACCCTCATTTTAATTTCGTTAATTTTTCAATGCTTTCAAATTCTTTGCCAATTATTGATTGGGCCCGCATATGATAAAAATACGTACCATTCCCGATTGCTATTCCATGGGAATCCTTCCCATTCCATGATATTGACTGATATCCACTATTTAGATTATCGGAAACGATTTTGATTATCTTTCTGCCCTCAGTGGTGATAACAGTAATAGTTACTTTACCGGGATGCGATAAGAAAAATGTAAAATTTGTTTCTTCTTTGAACGGATTTGGATAATTATAAATATGATCTATTGAAAATGAGGATTCCGGAGAAAATACTAAACTGAATTGACCATCTGTCCGGTTATTAACATTATCCCATGCCTCTACATATAGGAGTTGATTAACTCTGTCAATTGTTGGAACGATAAAACTATAAGATCCCTCATTGGCAGTAGTAAATGTAAAATCTGTTGAAAAAACATGGGGTTCAGGATTGTCCTCAAACCAATATCGTAATTGATGCCCAGTACTTGATGTGACATTGATGCCAGAATCGTCTGATAAAATAATGGTTACTTCATAAGGGGGCATGAGAGAGATAATTCCTGGATTGGCTATAATAGATTGATCCTGCCTCATAAAGATTTCAGGTCCTGACATATCATCCGAATTACCTGAAAGGGGCAGGATTGGGATATCCATGAGACCATCCGTAAAACTATATATTTGTTCATATTGAGCGTTTCTATCTGCAAAAATGTTAACGCTTCCTTCACAATTCTCACACATATTGATATCAATAGGTATAAAAATGGAGAAATCCTGCTGAATAGCACCCCTGTAGATAAATTCACCTGGATGTGTATAATTAAATGTATACGATGAACCACCTTGATCGACTACTTTGGTTACTATGGATTCCGGACCCCGAATGGTGGCAAAAACAGGTGAAGAGCCGAACTCTGGATTTATATTGATATTGAATGGCTCAAGAACCCGAAGTTCGGTTGACGTTAAGTTTTCATTGATAATGTCAGCCTTTTTTGGGAAAGGCAAAGGCAATGCTGGGTCCCCAAACGCATGGAACCAGTAATCTAAGCCACCTTCTTTGGAGTAATACACTAAATCGCCAAGACGATAGTCATTTTCGTTATTGATAAAATCTTGAATATTTTGAAATAATTTCAACAGATATTGAAAATTTGTTGTCACACTTACTTTAAATGTCGTCGAAATCACGGCAATTGCCCCATTTTCATTGGTTAGCAGCCTTTCAGTCATGCATTCTTTATTGTCATACCAACCAAATGAACATGTTCCAACCACCCAGATACTGCCAACTGGATCGTTGATACTATTTATGTCCCTGTCCAAATCCACTACGAATTCATCTGCAAGTGTAGTTGCCGATCCATGTCCAATGTAATTTATCATGGAGATGCCATTATTGACTGATTCCAGTGTCCTTGCCGTCATTTCCGGTTGTCTGAGATTCCCTCCACCGGCAACCGGTGTAAAATCTGGTCCATAGATGGTAGTGATTTCCAAGTTTTCTTTCAACATCTGATATAAAATATTTGAATTGACTGTATGAGAGATTTCGGTAACAATATTTCCACCGCTTTTATTGGTATCATCGGCAAGCATTGTGATTGCATTTTTCCAGCTTCCCGGTGAGGGATTCAACACATATTCTCTTAACCGCGTAACATAGACCAGGGCAAGGTCCAGATCATTTACTGGTATCCTGCCTGTGATCACTTGTGCATAGGCTGACTCTTCAGGTTCGGAAGTGTAAAAATCATCAGAAGGCCTTTCAATCACAGCACCTACATCAGGATCATATGTAAGGGTCGTCAATGGCGGCAGTATTGTCTCATCCCCGAAAAATAAAACATATTTCAGCATATCATTATTGGTTATTTCATTTAACAGGAACTGACGAATTGAGCTGGAAATCGTATCTACTAAGGCAATTGATGTAATTAATCGCTGTTCGTTAATAACTTCATTTTTATGTAATTCTGCGACAACTTCTGCTGCCGGCAATAAACTGGAATTTGTCAGGATGAGGTATTCAGTATCGTCTGTTTGTCCGGATCTGGGAATTGGGATTCTGTTATTTTGTTTTACACCGTAACCGGAAATAAACTCGCCATTTCCACCAACCTGAATATGCAATTCAAGTGATTTTAAATATGATGGGGCAATTTCACCGATTGCCGACCAGGGAATTAAATCTACATAATAGATATTCTGATTGTTTTGATTGTGTAAGAAGTCGGTGTTAATGGTAATCTGAGGCCCTTCTATTCCTGCCCAAGAAATTGCCTCTGCAAATATTTGTATATCCTTGATGTCCTCGGCAGCTATGCGCCATCTGAAAATGTCAACTATGGTTCCGTTAATTTCAAGTTGTAGGTTCGTACCTGGATATGAATAATAACTGCCTGAACTAACAGGGGGAGATAACATGTCAATTGACATAGAAACTTCATCCGAACAAAAAACAAGATGAGATAGGGTGAAACATATGGCGATAATATTCAAGCGAATTGACATTGCTAAAATTAAGGATTATCTAATCCCGTTAAAAATTGAAATCACCAGATTAGCTGGAATTTTACATAGTGAGAATTACACTGCAAATAATTCCCATCACTCATTGAACTTCAGTACAATTAAATGATAAATTACTAAGCTTATTTAGAGGTGAAAATAGACGATTACTATGATTTTACTTCAATCCTTTCTACTTGATTTACAGGAGACGCCATGGCATTTGACATCAACATGATCCAGAAAATTTATTCTGATTTACCCGGCAAAATTGAAAAAACCCGCAAAGTTTTAAACAAAGCCCTTACACTTACCGAGAAAATATTATATTCACATCTCTACGATGACGTCATAAAACAATATGCACCAGGTGGTGATTATGCCGATTTCAGACCAGATAGGGTTGGCATGCAAGACGCTACGGCGCAAATGGCATTGCTGCAATTCATGTTGGCTGGAAAGACAAAGGTAGCCGTTCCGTCAACTGTCCATTGTGATCATCTAATACAGGCAAGAACAAATGCCGATGACGATTTATCTTCCGCATTAGATATAAATTCTGAAGTATATGATTTTCTATCCTCGGTTTCAAATAAATATGGTATTGGATTCTGGAAACCAGGAGCCGGGATAATCCATCAGGTAATCCTGGAAAATTATGCATTCCCTGGCGGAATGATGATAGGTACAGATTCTCACACGGTAAATGCAGGCGGTCTGGGAATGATTGCCATCGGCGTTGGCGGTGCTGATGCCGTAGATGTCATGGCAGGAATGCCCTGGGAATTAAAATTCCCTCAAACTCTTGGTGTTAACCTCACTGGCAAACTCAGTGGCTGGGCATCAGCAAAAGATGTGATACTTAAATTGGCTGGCATGTTAACGGTAAAAGGTGGAACAGGATATATCGTAGAATATTTTGGTGAAGGTGCGGAGAGTCTATCGTGTACCGGCAAAGGAACAATTTGTAATATGGGTGCAGAAATCGGGGCAACTACCTCACTCTTTTCTTATGACAGCAAAATGCGTGACTATTTGAATATCACCGATCGACAGGAAATAGCAGCTGCAGCAGATAAAGTAGCTGAATACCTCCGCGGAGATGATATGGTTTATGAAAATCCACAAAAATATTTTGATAAAGTTGTCGAGATTAACTTGTCAGAACTTGAACCTCATATAAACGGACCTTTTACACCTGATAAAGCCTGGCCGTTATCTAAATTCGCCGATGCAGTAAGAGAAAATAACTATCCTTCAAAACTGGATGTTGGACTTATTGGCTCCTGCACAAACTCCTCTTATGAAGATTTGGATAGAGCTGCATCCCTTGCCAAACAAGCTGTAACTAAGGGTCTCAAAACCCAATCTGAATTTACGATTACCCCCGGGTCAGAGCAAGTGAGATACACTCTTGAGCGGGATGGTCAGCTTTCCGCCTTTGAAGAAATTGGTGGCGTTGTGTTGGCCAATGCCTGTGGTCCGTGTATTGGTCAATGGTGGCGACAGGGTGCCGACAAAGGAGAGAAAAATTCCATAATTACATCCTTCAATAGAAATTTTGCCAAGAGAAATGACGGGAATCCGAATACCCATGCTTTTGTTGCATCACCGGAATTAGTGACTGCATTTGTCATTGCTGGGAATTTGACATTTAATCCACTGAAAGATCAAATCGTCAATAACAATGGGGAGAAAATAATGCTGGATCCACCGTCTGGTCATGAACTTCCTGTAAAAGGATTTGATGTAGATGACCCGGGATATCAGGCTCCCTTAGAAAATGGAAGCGATGTAAAAATTGTTGTATCCCCTGATTCTGATCGACTACAATTATTATCTCCGTTCAATCCATGGGATGGAAACGATATCAAGGAATTGAGATTGTTAATAAAAGCAAAGGGAAAATGTACAACTGACCATATATCAATGGCTGGACCCTGGCTCAAATTTAGAGGACATCTGGATAATATCAGTGACAACCTGCTAATAGGAGCGACGAATGCCTTTAATGATTCAATAAATAAAATAAAGAACCATAATGATGGCAGTTACGGCACAGTACCGGATGTTGCAAGATCTAATAAGAAAGCCGGAATTGGCACTATCATCATCGGTGATGAAAATTATGGCGAGGGATCTTCCCGAGAACATGCTGCTATGGAACCACGTCATCTATCTGTGAAAGCGGTTTTGGTAAAATCTTTTGCTCGTATCCATGAAACAAACCTAAAGAAACAAGGGATTCTTGCCCTGGCATTTTCAAATAAATCTGATTACGATAAAATCAGGGAAGACGATATGTTTGATATTCTCGGTCTAATGGAATTCCAACCTGGTAGAGATTTGACTATCAAATTAACACACTCAGACGGGACCATAGAGGAAATCTCTGTTCAACATACTTTTAGTCAAAAGCAGATTGAATGGTTTAAGGCAGGAAGCGCCTTGAATACAATTGCCTCCAGGAACTGATGTGAGTAGTTCAACTGAAGTTGCCGTTGTTACTGGTGCCTCATCCGGATTGGGAAGATCAATAGCGATTAGACTCGCAAAGGAAAACTTTCATCTGGTTCTGGCATCACGAAATGAAGAAAAGCTGCGTTCCCTTCAAGTAGAAATATCTAATGATGGCGGTAACTCCACAGTAATTCCTACAGATGTATCATCGGAAACATCGGTGGATAATTTGGTAGTAAAAGCTGAGGAAATTGGTTCTGTCAGCGTCGTAATTAATAATTCAGGTTTGGGTTTGTTCTCTAATATCTCAGAACACTCAATAGAAGATTTTGATCGACAGATAAATGTTAATCTCCGTGGGTCATTCCTGGTGAGCCGTGGTTTCATTCCAGGGATGAAAAATAAACAAACGGGTAAATTAGTATTTATTAATTCAGTAGCCGGGAAGTGGGGTTATCCTTTTTCTGCTGGTTATGTGGCGTCCAAATTTGGGTTAACAGGACTTGCAAACAGTCTTCGCAATGAATTGCGGGAAGATAATATTAAAGTGATTTCCATTTTTCCCGGTGCCATTGATTCTCCCTTTTGGGATGCTGTGAATGTGAATTTCCCCAGGGAAGAAATGATGACAAGCGAAGATGTGGCGGAAACTGTTGTTCACTCTATTATGATGCCAGGGATTTCTGTTTTAGAAGAAATAGTTATGAGGAGAGTGCAGGGAGATTTTTAGTTTATTCTTTTTTGATAATTACAAAAATGATAAGCTTTTGTTGTTCGAATAATCCAAACAATTGATAAGAATTTGGAATGTTTTGAATCAAACTGAAATCCCCAAAGCAAATTATAAGGTGGTAAATAAAATATGTATATGGATATCAATCAAATAAGATGAAAGATAATTTTGACTTTAGAATCACCATTTAACTTGCACCCGTCTTTTTTTCAATTTAATTTTACCGGCTGTTTATTAACCTGTTTTTTGAAGTTTAATTAAAAAATGTTTGAGCAATTACAGGATCGACTTGCCAGGGCGCTAAAAAATATTAAGGGTCAGGGCAAAATTTCGGAAGTGAATATTGAGGATGCCATGCGAGATGTTCGTCGGGCATTGTTGGAAGCAGATGTGAATTTCAAAGTCGCCCGTGATTTTGTAAAACAAGTTAAGGAAAAAGCTCAAGGTGGTCTTGTGTTGACCTCGGTAAAACCCGGTCAGCAATTTATAAAAATCCTTCAGGATGAACTTACTGAATTCCTTGGAGGTGACCAACAGGGTATCCGCTTTAATTCTTCAGGTCAGACAGTCATTGTTATGGCGGGTTTGCAGGGTTCTGGTAAAACAACCAGTTCTGCAAAGATTGCTCGTTTTTTGAAAATCAGGCATAATAAAAAACCATTCCTTATTGCAGCAGATTTGCAAAGACCAGCGGCAATGGATCAGCTTGAAGTACTGGGCCGGCAGATAAACGTGCCGGTATATGTAGAGCGAATTAGTGATCCTGCTCAGGTGGTCAAAAATGGTTTGTCACGGAGTAAGGAATTACAATGCGATGTGGTTATAATTGATACTGCTGGTCGGCTTCATGTCGATGATGGACTCATGGATGAGCTGAAACAAATCATTCATGTTGCTAATCCAACTGAGATATTTTTTGTAGCTGATGGTATGACAGGGCAGGATGCAGTGAATTCTTCAATGGCATTCTCTCAGACCGCTGACCTTTCCGGCATCATTTTAACCAAAATGGATGGTGACGCCAGGGGTGGCGCAGCGCTTTCGATCAGGAAAATAACTGGACAACCTGTAAAATTTATTGGTACCGGGGAAGGAATCGAGGCAATCGAGATATTTCATCCTGACCGATTATCAAAAAGAATTCTCGGCATGGGAGACATCGTTACTTTTGTTGAAAAAGCCCAGTCTGTAATCGATGAGAAAGAAGCTGAACGATTACAGAAAAGACTGGTGAGTAACACTTTTACCCTTGAAGATTTTAAAAGTCAGTTAAAGCAAATTCAAAGTATGGGTCCGTTATCCCAAATGATGAATATGATTCCTGGAGCAGGAAAACTGAAAGGGATGAAAGTAGATGAAAAACAATTGGTGTGGGTTGAAGCGATTATTAATTCAATGACAGTTGATGAAAGAAAAAAGCCTGAAATTATTAATGGCTCGAGGCGAAAAAGAATTGCCAGAGGAGCCGGAAGACCTGTATTTGAAGTAAATCAGCTTCTGAAACAGTTTTCACAGATGAAAAAAATGATGCGTAACATGGGAAACATGAAAAAAGGTCGCATCCCGTTTGGACTAAATTAAAGAAAGGTATACCTTGTCAGTAAAGATCCGATTAAAAAGAATAGGAAGAAAAAAACGTCCGTTTTATAGAATTGTTGTAATGGACTCTCGAACACGCCGCGATGGTCGTGAAATTGAAAAAATTGGCTGGTTTGATCCTGTAGTGGGAAAAGATAAAGTTCAATTAGATGAAGATAGGGTGATTTACTGGATAGAGCAAGGTGCAATTCCTTCTCCAACTATGTCAAATATTCTAAAAAGATTGGGCGTCAATTATAAATTGCACCTTCTGAAATTGGGTAAAACCGAAGAAGAAATAAAATTAGAGCTGGAAAAGTGGAAAACGGATAAGGAAAACAAAGCTGAAACTGTCAGCAAACAACCGAATCTAGTAATCGATGTAGTCGAAGAAGAAACAATGGAAGTTGAAGACTCTAATGATGTAGCCGATGATAATTCAGAATCTGAAGTTGAATCTGAAGAATCTACCGAAGAAAATTCTGAAGCAGAACCTGTGACAAAATAGTACGGTTCCGAGTAGATGGAATGAGTAAATCAAATAACAGAGGTAGAACATGAAAGATTTATTAGTTACTATTGTAAAAGCAATAGTCGATAGTCCGGATGAAGTGAAAGTTAATGTGGTTGAAAGTGATACGACTCGAATTTTCGAATTAACCGTTGTCAAAGATGATTTGGGCAAGGTAATTGGAAAACGTGGGAAAAATGTGGGTGCAATCCGAGTGCTAATATCAGCCGCCAATGCTAAAGAAGGCGGCAAGAGAGCGATCCTCGAAATTATTGAATAGCTCTACTTCCGATTCTCTTATTGAAATCGGTAAAATTCTGAAGCCCCACGGGTTAAAGGGCGAAATAAAAATATTATTATTTAATAAATCCTCTCGGGTTTTACAGGAAAATGTTCCAGTAACACTTAAAAATGACAGAGGATTATCAGGGGATTTTCGTATCGAAATGATTCGATATGGTTCCTCAAAAGTAATTATAAAGTTTTTTGAGTTATCATCAATTGATGATGCTGATACCTGGAGAGAAAGCATAATCTGGGTTCAGAAAGAATTATTACCACCTGTTGATGATGATGAATATTATCTTCTGGATTTGGTGGGAATGTCTGTTTTTTCAGACAAGAATGAATTTATTGGCTGCATAAAGAATGTGTTAAGTTATCCGGCAAATGACGTTATTGTGTTGGATTATAAAGAAAAAGAAATTCTTATACCTGCAGTTGATGAATTTATAAAGCTTATTGACTTTGAGAAAAAATGTCTTACAATAAATGTGATTGACGGATTGCTCGACGGATGATAAAGATTCATTTCATTACACCATTTAAAGATATGGTTCATGCAGTGATCGGTGAGAGTATCCTGAAAATTGCCGAGAAAAAGAAACTCACGCAGTATTTTGTGCATGATTTGTTTGAATATGCCGATCCACCTCATTATCGAATAGACGATTATCCATTTGGTGGTGGGGCAGGCATGGTCATGAAACCAGAGCCGCTGTTTCGCATATTCGATGAGATTCTTGATGATGGTATTTCAGGAAAACAAACAAGAGTTATTTTTCCAACACCAGATGGTAAGACATTAAACCAGGAAATGTCTGACGAATTATCAAAATGTGAACAATTGATATTTATCAATGGGCACTACAAAGGAATCGACCAACGGGTTAGAGATAATTTGGTTACTGATGAAATTTCCATTGGTGATTATGTCTTGACGGGAGGTGAACTGCCAGCGCTTATAATTGCTGACACCGTGATTAGACGGATCCCGGGTGTGATAAACACATTTGAGTCGGCTGAAACAGATTCATTTTCAGGAAATTTACTGGATCATCCACATTTCACAAGACCTGAAAAGTATCGCGGCATGACGACGCCGGAAATTCTTCTGTCAGGCCATCATCGGAAAATTGCCGAGTGGAAATTGGCCAAACAAGTGGAAAAGACAAAAATCCGAAGACCGGATTTATACAAGAAATATTTAGATTTAACAAAAACGGAAAAATAATGGATAAATTAAAAATAGCAACCGAGAATGATTTAAAATCAGATATACCTGAATTCAGATCAGGTGATACTGTTGCAATAGGTGTTACCGTACGTGAAGGTAATCGAACCAGAATTCAGATGTATGAAGGAGTTGTAATTGCGATTTCTTCCGGTGGTGGGATTGATAAAACATTCACTGTAAGAAAAATATCAAATGGAATTGGTGTTGAAAGAATATTTCCTTTGCATTCACCAAATATCGACTCTATCAAAGTAATTAAACAAGGTAAAGTACGAAGGGCAAAGCTTTACTATCTCAGGGATAGGAAAGGAAAAGCTTCGAGGATTAAAGAAAGATTATAAATCTATATATCTATAATTGTAAAAGCTCCTTTTTGATTTATTCAATCAGGGGCTTTTTTTATTGGAATTAACAGAGGTATCATGTTCAAAAATTCATCATCAATTATTTTTACATCCACCGCAATTGGACATATGCTTGTGCATAGCATTACACTCATATATCCAGCTATTATGATTGTTATTAAAAATGAATTTCAAGTTTCTCTCGTTGTACTTGGTCAATTAGGTACCATCCAGTTTCTGCTATTTGGATTGGCAGCCTTTCCAGCGGGATATCTTGTTGATAAAATCGGTTCAAAAAATGTTCTAGGTATATATTTTATAGGTATTTCCCTCTCCGTTGTAATTATTTCATTGGCTAAAACATTAATCGTCATCGCCATCGGATTAGGTACACTTGGTATGTTCGCCGGGCTGTATCATCCGGCAGGGCTAAACCTGATCAGTAATTCCACCAACGTCAGCCGGTATATGGGATACCACGGCATATCAGGAAGTGTTGGGTTGACACTTGGACCGCTTATTGGTGGCAGTATTGCCGGTTTTACAGATTGGCGATTCGCTTTCATTCTGTTGGGATGTATCTCATTACTGGGGGCAATATTCGTTTTTAAATATTTACCGGCAGATAGACCACAGAAATCAGCTGAAATACTCAAAAATGGACCTATAATTGAACCTGTTCATATAGTTATCTTTGCTGTTTCCGCTCTTTGGGGATTTGCCCATCATGGTATTTTTAATTTTATGCCAATTTATTTTTCTGAATCCGTTATTTTGAACTTGGATCCTGTCACCAGCGGTGGATTGCTAACAGCATTTGTATTGTTGATTGGTACATTTGGCCAGATAATTGGCGGCCGTCTTGGAGAGAAAATTCCTCGACAGAAACTATTAATTTGGGTGATCGCCTTGAATATCCCGTTTATGCTCATTATGGGAATATCCTCCGGGTTAATACTTATTATTGCCGCTGGATTTCTGGGAGCAGTTAATTTTACCTATCAACCTGTCAATAACAGCCTTATTGCCGATATGACTATCAAAAGAAACAGGGGTTTGGTATATGGGATTTCATCTGGACTCGGGTTTGGTGTCGGGTCTTTTTCAATGATGGCAGGCGGTTATATAGGTGAGTATTTTAGTATTCAATATATTTTCCCGTTACTAACAATTGTACTCATCCCGGCAGTATTTTTATCCCTGTGGATTTACAACAAGAAAATACAAACGAATACCTAAAAGACAATCAATATTTCCATATTTTTTGAATCCATGAATAAATTATTGATATCATAGCTCAAGGTTATCCGAATTTAAAATAATACCCTCAAATAAAAATCACTGCACATTCCAGTATTTACAATAACATCCAATTGTTTAATACAAACTATATTTCTAATTTTAATCTAATATAAAGTCAGGTAATTATTACTTTTGTATTAATTATTCAAAAAACCTGTGCTGAATAATTGATTCTGCGAAGAAATGGGGGGTATAGAGAGTATCCTTTTTACCGTTTCTTGCCAGGTCTAAATTTATTATTTCATCAAATTCAAAAGAGAACTTCATGGCAGATAATCAGAAATCTCAAATCAATACATTAAATAAACGTATAAAATATTTGGAATCAGAACTTCTTCAGAATAGAAGAACATCCTTATCGGATGACAACAATTATCAGGATACATTTGATACGATGTTTTTGAACCATCCCTCTATAATGTTGCTAATTTGTCCTATTTCTTTTAAAATAATCAATGCTAATCCAGTTGCTCACAAATTCTATGGATACAAAAATGACTTTCTAACCTCTTTGAAATATCATGAGTTAACTGATCAAACTGATGAAGAAATTTTCAACCAATTTGAACCAAACTCGATTTTAAATAAATATCCAAATATTCATATACTTTCCAGCGGCTCAAAAGTGCATGTGGAAGAATATACCTCTATCCTTCATCGTTCTGCCGGTAAGATATTATTTGTAGTCGTCCATGATGTATCAGAGAAAAAAGCGTCCCTAATCAAATTAAGAAACTCAGAAGAAAATTTTCATACTGTTTTTGATGGATCTGAAGATGCAATATTTATCAAAGATAAAAATTTAAAAATCCTAAATGTAAACAAAGCGGCAGAGAAAATATTTGGCTATACACGGGAAGAGTTTTTGATGGATCCAGAACAGATTTTGGGAGATCAAGAAAAAAATGATTATACCATGGCGGACAAATATGTGCATGATGCATTAAATGGTATACCACAAATATTTGAATGGTGGGGGCTGAGAAAAGGCAATGTTTCATTTCGAGAAGAAATTGTTATAACTAAAACAATTTATAATGGAGATGATGTTCTATTATTCTCAATTCAAGATATCAGTATTCAAAAAAATGCCCTGATTGCCTTAACAGAGAGCGAGATTAAATTCAAGAATATCGTTGAAAATACTGATGAGATCATTTATATGATTGATCAAAATGGAATAATTACATTATCTGAGGGAGCTGGGTTAAAGCTAATGGGAGTGATGCCAGGTCAGCTGGTTGGACAATCTGCATATAAATTATATGAACAATATCCAGTTGTCATTGAAGGAATACGGAAAGCATTATCAGGAGAAATGGTGCATTTGGAGGTTAATCTCGATGGTATCTACTATAAAAGTTCTTTTACACCCCATAAAGATTTACATGGAAAAACAATCGGTCTGATTGGCATGTCTATTAATATCTCCGAAGTGAAACTTGCCCATTTAGAATCTGAAGATTATATCAGACAATTGGATGAATCACAGCTTATCGCCCAAATAGGCTCCTACCACCTAAATATAAAAACGAGTGAATGGTTTGGATCTGAAATTCTTTATAAAATTTTTGGCATTGATAGCAGAAGAGACAAAGATGTACAAGTTTGGATTAATATATTATACCATGATGACCGTGAAAATATGGTGTCGTATTTTCAGGATTTAGTCGTAAATAATAAAAAAGAATTTAATAAAGAATATAGAATCCAAAGAGAAAATGATGGACAGATTAGATGGGTGCATGGATTGGGAGAATTTAGCTTCGACGAAAACGGGGAATCTTCAATGATGATTGGAACAATTCAAGATATAACAGACCGAAAGAAATCAGAAGAAGTTATTCGAAAAAGTGAAATTGCCTTCGGGGCATTTATAGAGACATCAAAAGATTGGATTTGGTCCACCGATTTCGATGGTATTATAAATTTCTCAAGTCCGGCAGTGGAAAATATTCTGGGCTACAATCCTTCAGAAATGGAAGGAAAACGTAGTAGTGAGTTTATCTATAATTTTGATAAAAAATATGTCTCTGAAATAAGGGAAAAATTTATTGAAAAAAAAGAGGGGTGGACTAATTTAAAATTACGTTATATCCATAAAAAAGGCGGGTTTCGAATATTGGAAAGTAGCGGTTTACCAATTATTGAAGATGCAAAGGTAATTGGTTTTCGAGGAATTGATAGAGATATTACCGATCGCATGAACAGAGAGGAATTAATTAGGAAATCATTAGAAGAAAAGGAAATTTTATTAAAAGAAATTCATCACAGGGTAAAAAATAATTTTCAAGTTATTATTAGTCTGTTGAGTCTTCAGGGAGACAAAGTAAAAGACAAACATGTATCAGAAATATTTTCTGAAAGTCAAAATAGAATTCGATCTATGTCTTTAGTTCATGAAAATTTATATGCAGCTGAAAATTATGCCAGGATAAATTTTAAGGACTACATTGATTCACTTTTAAGAGAATTATTTCATTTTTATTGTGTTTCTATCGATGCAATTACCTTGAAAGTAGATGTGAAAAAAGTCGAATTTGATCTTGCAACTGCAATTCCGCTCGGCTTGGTAATAAACGAACTGGTGACCAATATTTTTAAATATGCATTTCCAGGAAAACGAAAAGGAACCGTAGAGATAATTGTCAGAAAGCATGACGATAATGAAACCCTTTTTATCATAAAAGATAATGGCATTGGACTGCCGGAATCTATAGATATTCAGACATCTGGAACTCTTGGTTTACAACTGGTGCATTTACTTGCAGAAAAACAACTGGGAGGAAGAATTTCAATAAATCGTTCAAAAGGGACAGAATTTAAAATTTTCATACCTGGAAATTTCTGAGATATATAAGAACATCATGTTTGGATTTAATACACCACCTGAATATGGTATCTCCAGTTAAAATAATAAAACTTTTCAAATCCTGAATTATAATTCTAAAATTTGCATAAATAATTCATCACTTTCAATTGTAAGGATAAATTGAACTACTGTATGTTTAACGATTCCATAATTCATATTTTTTAAAAATATCAACTCAATGTAAATAATAAATTCGGGATTCCGAGTGAATAAACAAAAAACTAATCAGGAATTGCTCCGTCAACTTCCCTCAGTTGATCAGCTGTTGGATTCTATCCCCATTTCCAGCTATTCAACACCATATAATATCATTCGCAAATCAGTTCGCTTATCGGTAAGTGAGGTGAGAGCAGAATTGATATCAGGCATTATTCCGGCGGATTTGATGGAATATACCATGAATAAGGTTCTTTGGCAGCTTTCCCTAATCTGTAAATCAAAACTTGACATAGTAATCAATGGAACTGGAATAATTCTCCATACCGGTTTGGGCCGGGCACCGATTTCTTCAGAGATAATAGATCGAGTATCAAAAAAGTTGTGCGGATATTTAAATGTAGAACTTGATATACCAACAGGGAAAAGGGGTGAAAGAGCAGAGATTGTTGAAAACTTGCTTTCAGCATTAACCGGTTCTGAGGCATCCTTAATTGTCAATAACAATGCCGCCGCTGTATTAATTATGTTAAATTCAATCACAGAAGAAAAGGATGTGATAATTAGCAGGGGCCAACAGGTAGAAATTGGTGGTTCGTTTAGAATTCCTGATGTTATTAAGAAGTCAGGCTGCAATATGATTGAAGTGGGTGCAACCAACAAAACACATTTGCATGATTATGCAAACGCGATCGGTAAAAATACTGGGGCAGTACTTGTAGCGCATACGAGTAATTATAAAGTTATAGGTTTTACAAATGATGTCGATTTAAAAGAACTTGCTACTCTATGTAAAAAAAGAAGAGTTCCGCTACTGGTAGATTTGGGAAGTGGTGCAATTGCAGATATGCAAAAAATTGGTCTCCCTCCAGAACCTCAGGTAAAGGAATTTATTCGCGCTGGAGTGAGTGTAATAACCTTTAGCGGGGACAAATTACTTGGAGGTCCGCAATCAGGAATTATATGTGGGAAAAAAGCGCTGATAAAGAAAATACATAAAAATCCAATGTACCGTGCCATGCGTTGTGATAAAATCACTTATGTGTTTTTAGATGATATTCTTAGGACCTACTATAAACCAGATGTTATATCTTCAGATAATCTGACAATACGCCTTTTTAGAAGGGATGTGGATGAGCTAAAAATTATAGCAGACCAACTGCTTGCCGGCATAAAACTCTCAGATAAAACCGATGTGAGAATTGACATAGAAAAAACTTTTGTGGAAGCAGGAAGCGGATCACTTCCATTGGAAAAATTTCCATCTGTAGCACTGACCTTTTTCAGTAAATCTCTCAAACCAAAACAATTATCAGCAATGTTCCGCAATTATAAAACACCTGTTCTGGGATACATAAATGGCAATCGTTTTAGAATAGACATGAAGGCAGTTCTTCCTGGGCAGGAAAAAATTCTCACTGAAGTCATCAAATCGGTGCTAAAATGAAACAAGTTGTTGTTGGACTGGCAGGTCATATTGACCATGGGAAAACAGCTCTGGTAAAAGCTCTCACCGGCGTAAATACTGACAGGTTGGAAGAAGAAATCCGACGGGGGATGACTATCGATATTGGGTTTGCATTCCTATCAAACGAGATTACCTTAATAGATGTGCCGGGTCATGAGAAATTCGTCAAAAATATGATGGCTGGTGTCAGCGCTGTGGATGCTGCCATACTTGTCATTGCTGCTGATGATGGAGTCATGCCTCAATCCCGTGAACATCTGGATATATTGAAATTGCTGAATATCCATACGGGATGCATTGTGATAAATAAAATTGATATGGTAGATGACGAATGGCTGGAATTAGTTGAATCCGACATAAATGATCTAGTACAAGGATCATTCCTTGAAAATACACCGATTATTAGAACCTCAGCAACAAATGGTGTTGGTATTGACAGTTTAAGGAATTCCATTACTGAAATCTGTTCTTCACTCCCGACGAAACAGGATAATGGCATATTCCGGATGAATGTTGACCGAGTTTTTACGATCAAGGGTTTTGGAACGGTTACTACTGGAACAGTGTCCAGCGGAAAACTCAAATCAGGCCAAACTATAGATTTGCTCCCGCAAGGGAAGACCCTGAAAGTTAGGGGTCTGCAAAGTCATACCCAAACTGTAGAACAGGTCAAAATTGGTGATAGAGCAGCGATTAATTTATCAAATATTGAAAAAGTCAATTTGGGCAGGGGCAATGTCATTGCCGAACCAGGATACTTTTTACCATCGAGACAAATCGGGGCATACATTTCTGTATTGGAAAATGCAGATAAACCCATAATACAAAATCAAAGAATAAGAATCCACACTGGTACCCAGGAAGTTATGGGTAGGGTGGCAATTATCAATTCAAAGGTTATCAATCCCGGGGATTCCTATCCAGTTATTGTTCGTCTGGAAAATGCCATTGTGACCAGTTTCAACGAAAAATTTATTGTTCGATCCTATTCGCCGGTTGTGACAATAGGTGGTGGTCAAATCCTTGCAAATTTAATCACTGATAAATGGAAAATATCCAGTGTAAAAATCGAATCATTATTCCATGCCAGTGAAGAAGAACGGATAAAGATTGAATTAGCGAGTTGGAAATCTTTGCCCCTGGATGAGCAGGCCGTTAAGTATACATTTAATATGTCTCTTGAATGCCTGGATCAGAAAATTTCAAGTAATGATGATGTTTACTGGATTCGCTACAAAACTGATCGCTGGATGGTTACAAAACAACAGATGGAAAAATTTGAAAAATCCATCACTGAATTCTTAAAAGATTTTCATTCAAAATTTAGATATCGGCTTGGTCCGCAAAAAGAGGAAATCCGTCAAGCGGTGAAAGCGAACTCACGGTTTCTGGAATTTGTCCTAGATAAAATGCTGCAGAACCTCGATGTAAACCAGACAGGTGAAATCATCCACTTGCCCGGGCATTCAATACAGCTGAGTTCTGATGAAGAAAAACTTATGGCGAAATTACTCACCTATTTAAACACTGAAAAGTTTACTTCTTCAGGCATATCCGATCTGGCAAAAAATACCGGTGAAACCGATAAGAAAGTAAAATTATTGCTGGATATTGCCGAGCAGCAAGGATTAATCATTCGACTTATTGGACGTCTTCTATTTACCCGCGAAAATTTTGAAGAGTTAAAAGGAAAAATTAGAATTTTTCTTAAAGATAATGATATTCTCACCGTGACAGATTTCAAGGAAATGGCAGGAACATCCAGAAAATATGCCATGCCCCTTCTGGAATATTTCGATAAACTAAAAATTACCTCCCGTGTTGAAGGCGGTCGTATTTTATATGATTAACTGTCGTAAAATTCAAATGTGGAATAATTATGCCGGTAATTAAAGGCGCAACCCCGGTGATGAAGCAATTCTGGGAGGCAAAAAAATCACATCCCGATGCAATCATGCTTTTCAGAATGGGTGATTTTTATGAGACTTTTGATAAAGATGCAAAACTTGCATCCGAAATTCTTGGTATCACATTAACCCGAAGAGCAAATGGAGCAGCATCAACAGTACCATTAGCCGGATTTCCCTATCATTCTCTTGATCAGTACTTGCATAAATTACTTGCGGCAGGACATCGGGTGGCTATTTGCGAACAGGTTGAAGATCCAAAACTTGCCAAAGGTATTGTCAAACGCGAGGTAGTTGAGGTAGTCTCTCCCGGCACGGCTTTGACGGATAAATATCTTGATCAAAAAGAAAACAACTATCTTTCTTCAGTATTTTTTAAAGGACAAAATATCGGTATTTCAATACTGGATCATTCAACTGGAGAATTTTTTACCAGTGAGTGGGATAAAAACGAACTCATCAATGTCATCAGACAATTCAATCCTACAGAAATTCTAGTTGCCGAGTCACAAAAAAATACGCTTTCAATTATCCTCGGAAAACTGAATCTATTTATAACGGAAGTTCCAGATTGGGTTTTCGAGCTGGAGTCGGCATATGAAGTACTCACAAATCATTTCAACACATCAAATCTAAAAGGTTTTGGGATAGAAGAATTTCCTTTATCGATATCCTCAGCAGGTAGTGCGTTATTTTATATTCAGGAAAATTTTATGGGGAGAACAAAACATATTACAAATTTGTCTCTCCTGCAATCTGAATTGTATATGGGTGTGGACTCTTACACTATTCGAAATCTCGAAATTTTTAAATCTCTCGCATCACAGGGACATCATGGTACTTTAATTAGTGTTGTGGATAAAACGGTTACCTCTTCAGGAAGCAGACTTTTAAAACAATGGTTCAGAATTCCGCTCCATGATTTAGAAGAGATAAATGAAAGACTAAATCGGGTTTCAGAATTAGTATCCAATATTCACCTAAGAGCAGATATAAGAAAGGAATTGAGGCAGGTTTCCGATATCGATAGAATCCTCGTGAAAATCTCAACCAGCCGGGCAACTCCCAGAGATATTTACCAATTGGGTAAATCTCTTGAAAAAATACAGGTATTCAATGATGTATTTTCTACTGAGGAGCCCGCTTTACAAAGATTATTTTCTAAGTGTGATGACACAACCAATATTGTCAAGATAATTGAGAAAACAATTTGCGATGATCCACCGATAAAATTAAATAAAGGTGGTTATATAAATAGAGGCTTCTCCCAACAATTAGATGAATATCTTGAGATTTCAGAAAACGCCAATTCATGGCTGGTAAAATATCAGGCTGATTTGAAAGAGTCAACCCGTATCCCTACCCTTAAGATCGGTTATAATAAGGTATTTGGATTTTATATAGACGTGACAAGAGTGCATTCCGAAAAAGTACCTGATGAGTTTATTAGAAAACAGACATTAACAAATTCTGAACGGTACTTTACTACGGAGTTAAAGGATTACGAGACCAAAATATTAGAAGCCGAAAAACAGATTGTTCATCTTGAATCACAATTTTTCGAACAGCTGAATAAAGATGTTTTGATATGCGCAAAAGAAATTCAGGCAAATGCTCGCATTCTTGCAGCCCTTGATATTGCAGCAGGATTGGCTGAAGTGGCGAACATGCAAGACTATGTCAGACCTCAATTAGAGAAATCGAGTCGACTCGAAATAATTGATTCTCGTCATCCAGTAGTGGAAACATTATTGCCATTATCTGAAAATTTTATTCCAAATGATGTAATGCTAAACCAGGAAAATGAACAAATAGGTATTATAACCGGACCCAATATGGCTGGTAAAAGCACATATATCCGCCAGGTTGGCTTGATTGTTCTAATGGCACATGCAGGCTCATTTGTACCTGCAAAAAAAGCGGTCATAGGCATGGTCGATAAATTGTTTACCCGGGTAGGTGCCAGTGACAATCTTGCTGGAGGAGAGTCAACATTTTTGGTGGAAATGAATGAAACGGCCAATATACTAAATAATGCAACACCGGAGAGCCTTATTCTACTTGATGAAATAGGCAGGGGCACATCGACATATGACGGCCTGTCTATTGCATGGTCAGTTGTTGAATATTTGCATAACAAACCTGAGGTTGCAGCTAAAACGCTTTTCGCAACCCATTATCATGAATTGGTTGAGCTGGCAGATGAACTAACCCGAGCATTCAATCTGAATGTGGCTGTAAAGGAATTTGGAAATAAGGTTATTTTTCTTCGAAAAATTATTGACGGCGGCGCTGATAAGAGTTATGGGGTTCATGTGGCAGAAATGGCAGGATTACCTCGAGCAATTATTGAAAGATCCCACCAAATATTAGCTCAGTTGACAGAGAATAGTCAAACTGGACCCCAGGTATCTCACCAGATCATCGATATCACCCAGGGTGAATTATTTGATAAAGAAGAATCTCAATTAAAAGCAGAAATTACTGAAATTGATATTAATTCAATGACCCCGATGGAAGCCCTGAATATCCTGAATGAGTTAAAAAGAAAGCACGATTTACACTAATTTCATCAATGGCTATGTCATATTCCTATCGATTTTTATCTAATATATCAATGCAAATTAATCGATATAATTTCTAAAAAACAGTTGTTTTATAACTATTAATTACTAATTTACACTATTCTCACAGCGAAAATTCATAGAATTTTTATCTGCAGTAAGTCTAAATAATTAAATGAAGTACCTTTTATATAATCTAACAATTTGCACAGGAATATTTTTTGGGTTCCCTCAATATTCACAGGGGTCTCAAATTGTAACTTATAATGATGATACTTCAATCCAAACTGGAACAGTTCGTTCCCTCTCTCTTGGTGGTAGTATGAGTTTATCAGGGATGGGAAAAGGTGATGCATTTGGGAATCCTGCCAGTATTTACAATATTCCCCAATCCATCATTTTTAGTTTCCGAAACCTCCCTGCCAATCTTTCTCAAATCCATATTCTTTCCTTTAGTTGGAAAAATAAAAAATCTTCTTTTTCAATTTTATATCACCAACAGTCTATCGATGAAATTCCAAATACCATAAACGCTTTTAGTGGATACGATTCAATGGGACGACCTTTGTTAGATTATGATAATATTACCAAGTTCACGGATATTAAAATTGGTTTCTTGGTTACAATGGCCCGACAATATAATCAGTCTACTAATATTGGAATTACTTTGAAACCGGTATTTAGGAAAATTGGCAATGAATCGGCAGTAGGGATAGGTTTAGATTTTGGTATTATAAAGAAATACCCTGATGATTTATATATTGGTGTCACCGCAAGAAATATTATTCCAGTAATAACAAATTGGTCAACGGGTACTAATGAGATTAATCTCCCTGAATTTATCATCGGTTTTGAAAAAACTTATGACAGAGTCTCTATATTAATGGACTCATATATGCAATTAACTGATACTAATTTCACTGATGCAATTAGCGGTTATCATCTTGGTATTGAATATCAAATATTGGATTTTATTAAAATTAGGGGAGGAAGATCAGATATTCATTCTATAACAGCTGGATTTGGTATAGAACTGCATAAATATCAAGTTGATTATACGTATTTAGAAACTGATGATTACTATGCAATTCAGAGTATCAGCGTTCAAACCGCTGTTGATAATATATTTGAATCATTAAAAAAAATAGATCCATAATTTGATTTATTTTGAATAATTCGAAACTCATTAACTATTTGTTTTTCTGGAGCGATAATTATGATTATATTTGCACCATTTTTCGGGCATGAATTATGTTAATGAGTATGACAGGGTATGGAAGAAGTGAAATTTCCAATGAGAAAGTGGCGATTTCTATAGAGCTAAAATCTCTGAATAGTCGATATTTTGAGTTTGTTCCCAGGCTTCCAGGCTTTTTGACTTTTCTTGAAGATGAGGCTTCCCGATTAATAAAATCAGGATGTATCCGCGGCAGGATTACATTATCTGTTAAACGAGAATATCTTAGCAATGGTGAAAGTGCAAAAACAATTGATCTCATTAAGTTTAGACAATATAGGGATATAGTTTCTGAACTTGCTGCTGAACTAGGCTCAAATGAAGAATTATCACTGGCAGATTATTTACAACTGCCTGATATAATATCCTCAAAAAAAGACATTAATGAACCGGATATAACTAAGTTATTTTGCGATGGATTGAATGCCGCGATAACAAAACTGAAAAGTATACGGCTATTAGAAGGTAACAATCTCAAGGTTGATATTGAATCCAGATTAAATTCAATTACAAAAGAACTCAATGAAATTGAATTGATGGATCAGGAGTTTCAATCTGTCAGATTTGACAAATATAAAGAGCGTGTATCTTCGATCCTGAATGACCTGTCTATTGATACTGATAGATTATATCAGGAAATTGCCATACAGGTTGAAAAGCGCGATATTACAGAGGAGCTTGTAAGGATGAAAAGTCATCTACAGCTTTTCTCAACATATTTCGACAATGAAGATCCAGTTGGAAAAACTATGAATTTTCTTTTGCAGGAAATGAATAGAGAAATGAACACAATTGGTTCAAAAACGGATAATCATGATATTAGCCATTTGGTTGTTAATATCAAAAATGAATTAGAAAGAATTAGAGAACAGGTACAGAATATATTATGAATAAAGGTGTATTAGTTGTGATTGCCGCCCCGTCTGGGACTGGCAAGACTACAATATGTAATAAATTACTAAAATCGAACCCGGGATGGAAATTTTCCATTTCTGCTACCACTCGTCCTATGCGTACAGACGAAGTTGATGGTGTCAACTACGTCTATATGGACGTAGATAAATTTGAACATTATATAAAATTTGGTGATTTTCTTGAATGGGAAACGGTTCACGGTTATAAATATGGAACGCTTATCGCCCAGTTGGAAGATGCTATGGATAATGGTGATGTACTAATACTGGATATTGATGTGAAGGGGAGTCAAAGTATCGTGGAAGAATTTCCAGATGAGACCATATCTTTCTTTATTGAGCCGCCCGGTGACACAATTGGTGAGCAAATAGAAATTCTCGAAGATCGGTTGACCAAGCGGGGCAAAGACTCCAGCACTATAATTAGACGACGATTGAAACGACTCGCAATTGAAATTGAATTTAAAGATAAATTTGATCATGTAGTGTTAAATGAGGATGTTGACACTGCCACAATGGAAATTGAAAATATTATTAAGGAGAAAATTAAATGAAACTTGAAGCTATATCATTTAGCGAACTAGCGAAACAAACTGGAAATAATTATAAAAATGCTGTTATTGCAGCAAAGCGGGCACGATATCTTATAAGTGAACGGGCAGCAGCCAGGACACCCCTGGAGGATATCGCAGATGAAGATTATCCATTTTCTGAAGAAGTTGATGCTCTAAACGAAGAATATGTTGAGATGGATAAACCAATCGTTGTTGCCATGGAAGAATTAATTACTGATCAACTTGAATGGTCAGAAGGAAATCCTCAGGAACCATCCCTATTCAAATAATGAAAAATGAAAAAGAGTACTCCGACGGTTCAAAGATATTTGAAGCAGCAGCGGCAGCTTTATGGAGATACACTTTTTATAATGAATGATCATAATTCTGATGAACATGATAACCCGGAAACTCAGGGAGAGTCACATCCTTTAACTGATTATTTCAATAAAATTCGGGATTGCGAAGAATGCCAGTTGAGTGAAAGTAGAACAAATTTTGTATTTGGAACTGGTAATCCTGATGCTGACATTGTGTTTGTAGGTGAAGCTCCAGGAAAGAATGAAGATTTGCAGGGAATTCCGTTTGTCGGCAGAGCTGGAAAACTTTTGGATAAAATTTTAGAGGCGATCCAACTTTCCCGAAAGGATGTATTTATCCTTAATGTATTAAAATGTCGCCCACCCAATAATCGCGATCCACTTTCATCTGAGGTCGATAAATGCGAACCTTATCTGAAAAAACAGTTGGATATTTTGAACCCGAAATTAATTGTTTGCCTTGGCCGTATCTCTGGTAAAACTTTACTGAGACTTGATATGCCATTAGGGAAAATGCGAGAAAATATGCATTCTTACAATGGTATCGATGCAATGGTAACATATCATCCAGCGGCTCTATTAAGGAATCCAAATCTGAAAAAGGCTGCATGGGAGGACTTCCAAATGATCAGAGATAAATATCTCCTGGCCGACTGATATGGCTGAAAAAAAGGAAAGCTCGTCTCTCAGGATCCCACCTCAGGCTATTGAAGCAGAACAGGCGGTCATTGGTTCTATGATGAACGACCCTGAGGCAGTACCCAGGGCAATGCATTATGTCCATGCAGCATGTTTCTATAAACCCGCACTAAATAAAATTTTTGTGTGTATCATGGAATTGTTTGATAAAAATGATTCAATTGATACAATCACAATCATTGCCCAACTTCAGAAAAATGGCAATCTTGAGAATGTGGGGGGAGCATACTTTGTTACTGGTTTATCAAGTGAAGCCCCATCCAGTGAGAATATCGAGTATTATGCAAAAATTGTCAGGGATAAATATATTCTTCGAAAGATAATCTCTTCTGCTGTTGATATGTCAACCTTAGCTTTTGAAGGCAAGGAAGATGCATCAACAATTCTGGATAAGGTCGAACAAACTATATTTTCTCTTTCTCAAAATGCCTTTCAAGGCAGTTTTGTCCACGTTGAAGAGCTACTCCATGGAGTGCTGAATAAAATTGGGGATCAGCCCAAAGGGAGTATAATTGGAATATCCAGTGGAATCACAGATCTTGACAAACTTCTATCTGGTTTCCAACAATCTGATCTGGTTATTCTCGCGGGGAGACCCTCTATGGGCAAAACAGCGCTGGCATTAACAATGGCGAGAAATGCTGCTGTAGATTATGGCTATAAAGTTGGAGTTTTCAGTCTTGAAATGTCAAATATGCAGCTGGCTGAAAGATTGATCACCGCCGAGGCCAGACTTGATGGCCATTTAATGAGAACCAACCGTTTACCCAGTAAGGATTGGAAAAAATTATCCAATGCCGCTGATGTCCTGTCAGAAACAAAATTATATATTGACGATACTCCCGGGATGAATGTGATGGAGATTCGGGCCAAAGCCAGGCGCTTGAAAGCTGAAAAGGATATCGATATTTTATTTATTGATTATATCCAGCTCATTTCCGGTTTTGGAAAATCAGATAACAGACAGCAGGAAATCTCACAAATATCCCGATCATTAAAGGCACTTGCAAAAGAACTGAATGTACCCGTCATTGCTCTGTCACAGCTGTCGAGAAATGTTGAAAATCGCACAGATCATCGTCCCATTATGTCAGATCTTCGTGAAAGCGGCGCTATTGAACAGGATGCCGATGTTATTCTATTTGTATATCGAAAAATTGTATATAGCAAAAAAGACGAAGACCGAGGCATGGGAGAGATTATTGTAGCAAAACACAGGAATGGTCCCATCGGCTCAGTGAATTTGGCCTTTATTGAACGATACGCCTGGTTTGGAAATCTTGAACATGTTTCCGATCAGTATTTTGAAAAGGAATTTCAAGTGTAATTATGCCATTATCTTCAATAAAGAGTTATTTTCCTGATCAAAAAGATGGCTATTCAAAGGGATTACAGAAAATCTTAAATAATTTTGATAACCGGACTGATGAAGATTCTGGGATTCAGATGCTCATACAGGCATATGATTTTGGAGAAAACGCTCATTCTGGACAGAAAAGAAGATCTGGTGCACCCTATTTCGTTCATTGCTCAGAAGTTGCAGCCACCCTGGCAGAGTGGAATTGTGATGACGATACCATTATTGCCGGTTTACTTCACGATACCATCGAAGACACTTCTATCACCAAAGAAGATATTAGTGAGAATTTTAATCCCGCTATTGCTGAACTTGTTTCAGGGGTCTCAAAATTATCAGGAATAAAATTTAACAGCAGGCAACAGAAACAGGCAGAGAATTTTATGCGGCTCTTCCTTTTTGTTGCTGAGGACCTGCGTGTAATCATAATCAAATTTGCCGATCGACTCCATAACATGAAAACCTTGAATTATCTGCCGGCGATGAAGCGGCAGCGCATTGCCAGGGAGACTCGAGATGTTTTTGCACCGCTTGCCCATCGACTTGGCATGGGAAAACTGAAAGGTGAGTTTGAGGATCTTTGCCTAAGCTTTATCGATCCGACGGGGTATAAGGATCTGGTTACAAAGGTGAATGCTACAAAATTGCAGAGGGAAAAATACATATCAGATTTTCTTATTCCATTAAATGACCATTTTAAAACGGAAAATATAGAAGTTGATGTCTATGGAAGGGCAAAACATTATTATTCCATATATAGAAAAATGGAGAAACGAAACAGTTCGTTTGAAGAAATATTTGACCTGCAGGCTATTAGAATTGTTGTAGACAAAAAAGAAGAATGTTATATGGTTTTGGGGATTGTCCATATGATCTATAAACCACTTATTGAACGATTTAAGGATTATATTGCAACGCCAAAAATAAATGGATATCAGTCACTTCATACTACCGTGTTTGGAAAAAAAGGCAGATTGGTAGAAGTTCAGATTCGAACAAATCAAATGGATCATATCGCAGAAGTTGGGGTGGCAGCACACTGGCTCTATAAAGAGAGGGGATCCGTAACCGCTTCTGACTCAAAATATAATCAGCAAATCGAATGGCTGCGGGAACTGGTTGAAGTCTTAAAGAGCGAGGATAAGGATCCCAAAGAATTTTTTAATCTACTCAAAATTGATTTATTTCAGGAAGAAATATTTATATTCTCTCCGAGGGGTGACTTGTACAGATTACCCCTTGACTCAACACCAGTAGATTTTGCATTTAATGTTCATACTGAGATTGGTTATCATTGTATCGGGGCAAAAGTAAATGGGAAAATGGTCCCGCTGAATACCAGGTTATCCAATAGTGATACTGTCGAGATTTTGACATCAAATAGTCACCATCCAAGTGATGCGTGGCTGAAATTTGTTAAAACTGGTAAGGCCAAGTCAATCATAAAGCGCTATGTCCGAAAGGAACAGTATAAAAAGAGTATTGAGCTTGGTAAGGAAATGCTGGATAAAACCATCCGTCGTCTTAAGAAAAGTCCATTAATAAAGGAAATTATCAAAGAACCTGGAGCAGCTGGTTTCTCAACTATTGATGGTTTATACTATGCTCTGGCAAATGGGCAGTTGACCGTGAGAAAATTGCTTGAGAAATATGTTCCGGATACTCAGGAAATTCCTGCCCAGGAACAAGATGAAAGTCTGACTGAAAAATTTATTCGTCGAGCCAGAGGGATTTCCAGGGGCATATTAGTGGACGGCATTGACAATACTATGCTCCAATTTGGCAAATGCTGTAATCCAATTCCGGGAGATGATATTGTCGGTTTTGTAACAAGGGGTCGTGGCGTTACTGTTCACAGAGCTGATTGCAAAAATCTTCCAGTTAGTCATGATAAGGATAGATTGATTAATGTTGATTGGAATACCAGCAGGAATCAGTCTTTTATTGCCAGAATAAAAATTATCGCTGAAGATCGAAAACTTTTATTAAGAGATGTAGCAGACCGTATGGCGGCTATGGATCTGAATATCGTCAGTGTAAATATTCAATCAAGTGACGGTATTGCAACAGGCATTTTTATTCTCCATATTCGTGATACCCGTCAGTTGGAGAGAATCCTGAGAAAATTAAAAACAATTCCAAGACTAATTCACTTAGAAAGGATGTAATGATGAAGACAAAGACATACACACGAATGGATATCGTTCATGTCGTTTCAAAAAAACTGAATATTCCTGAAGTCAGGATGAAGCAAATCCTCGATTCTGTTTTTGAAGCTATGACGGATATTCTTATAGTCCCTGAAAGCAGAACCAGAATAGAGCTTCGTAATTTTGGTGTATTCGAAGTGAAACCTACAAAAGCAAAACCCAGGGCGCGAAACCCCAGAACGAATGAAGAAGTGTTTGTACCCGCACATCGCAAAATTCATTTCAAACCTGGAAAACTTATCAGAGAAGTGATTCAGCAGGAGTGGCACGAGGACGAATAATTTTCACAGAATTCTAGGAATAGACTTTGGGGATCGGAGAATCGGAATAGCAATTTCTGATCCTTTGAAAATAGTGGCGTCCCCACATAGCGTAATCGACAGAAAGAAAACTGCCGATTATTTCAAAGAAATCCATACACTGGTGCAGCAACATGGTGTAGAGAAAGTAGTGGTAGGATTACCGCTGAATATGAAAGGTGTTGATTCTCCGCAGACCCTGAAAGTGAGGGATTTTATCACCCAGCTTGAAAATCAATTAGGTATTGATGTTATTCCTGTTGATGAGCGATTGAGTACTAAAGCGGCCAGGGGCATTCTTCTCCAGAAGGGCGTAAAATCAATACATCAAAAAGAATCTATTGATCAAATCGCTGCTGCTGTAATTCTACAGGAATATTTGGATAGTAATTAGTTTATCTGATGATATATAAATAAACGGATTGTCAGCATAATTATAATTTCATTATAAATATTGAATCATATCCTGCTAGACTCAATCATATCTTGATTATAAAATAACCTTATGTCAATTTCAATATTTGTAAAAACAAAAATACCGCATTATATATCTACTGCCATATTCTCTGCAGTCATTCTTGGCATCTCACAACAACCCATCGGTTTTGGATTCCTCGCCTGGATTGCCTTTATACCATGGTTAAAAATACTCGTTAAACTTCGTGATTTTAAGCAAATAATTTTATCATTTTTCACATTTGGTTTTTTCTATCATCTAATTACTATTTTCTGGCTGGCGTTTAATATTGGGACCAATCAATGGGTTGCTACGGTATCTATGGTATCAACGGTTATTTTTCTTTCCATAATGATACTGCCGGGGGCAGTTGTCTGGTATATTCTTCAGAAAAGCACCACGAGTCAATTATTTGCGTTTCCCATAGTCTGGACGGTATTAGAATACTTCAGAAGTCTCGGCACACTGGCCTTTCCATGGGTATCGATTGCAAATACACAATTATCCTTTATCTACCCGATTCAAATTGCTGAATATACTGGTGTTTACGGTGTATCATTCTGGATTTTGCTTGTCAATATTGCTATTTACAAATCAATAAAAAGTAAACAAATAAATACATGGTTAATTACGGCGGGGATATTTAGCTTTCCATGGATCGTAGGAATTATCATTATGGAGACGGAGGAATTACAAAACAATGATTTTGTATCCACTGCAGTAGTACAGCCCAATATTCATTTGTCTGAAAAGTGGGAAGATTCCTTAAAGATACAACATGTGAATACGTTAATAGAGTTGTCGACTCCGTCAATGAAGGAAAATATTGATTTGATTGTGTGGCCTGAGACAGCCCTACCAGTATACTTGTTAAAATCAGGGCGGCGATATTTACGAAATATTCGGGAAGAACTAAAAAATAGCCCCAGTAAAATACTCACCGGCATTCCCCATTACGATTACATCGATAAAGAATATTTATCGTATAATAGTGTTGTTATGTTTGACCGGACAGAATTATTTGGGATATATAAAAAAATCCAGCTTGTGCCTATGGCGGAATATGTCCCTCTATCAGGTGTTTTTCCATCTCTAAGTGATTTAAATTTTGGTCAGGCGAATTTCATCAGGGGAAAAGAATATACTCTTTACCCGCTGAAAGAATGGTCATTTGGAGCGGTTATTTGTTTCGAGTCGACATTACCAAAACTGATCAGACAATTTGTGCTGGAAGGGGCAAATTTCATAACTATTGTCGTGAATGACGGTTGGTATGAAACAGCTCCTGAGCCACAGCAGCATTCCAGACAAGCGATATTCCGGGCAATCGAAAATCGTCGACCGGTAATTCGTTGTGCCAATACCGGAATCTCAATGATTATTGATCCCTTGGGGAACATAAAGGATATGTCTGAATTGAACGCCCAAATTGTTTTAAATTCGAGTGTATATCCACAAACAAAAAAGACTTTTTATACAAGATTTGGAGATGTTTTTGCAGGTATACTCATTTTAATTCTATTAATCAGAATTTTAATTATTTTAAGGAAAAATTATACAGATGAAAAAAATTATTCTAACTCTACTATTCGTATCAACAATCCTTCCGGCGAGTAATGATATATTAAAATCAGCTATTTTTCCGGGATGGGGACAGTTGAGCATGCAGCAGCCAGATCGGGCTAAATCATTTTTTATTCGAGAAAGTGCAATTTTATTAACCTTCATTGGCAGTCGCTATGTTAAGGAATGGTATGAAGATGATTACAAAGCATTTGCCAGGTCTCATGCTAATGTAAATACAGCAAATAAATCATATCAGTATTATGTCGATATGGGTAATTATATGAGTTTAGAAGAATTCAATTCTGCCAAAGACAGGAGACGAGAAGTTCACTTAAAATACAATGGCGAAACGGGATACAACTGGGAATGGGATACTGAGAGCAATCAGGACAAATTTGATAAAATGAGAATCACTAGCGCTACAGGAAAAAAAGTGACTTCATTTGCCGTCGGGGCGTTGATTACCCACCGGATTATCTCAATGATCGATGTATTATATTTTAAGAGAAAAACTTCCAAGGTTCGTATGACTTCAAGTCTAATCCCAATGAATAAAGATGAGCTGGTATTTAATATTTCATTGAAGTTTTAATCTATAGATTATATCATTCCTGTTGTTTACTGCCTCCTGAGTCCACCAGGAGCGACTAAATTCCTTCATAATTTGAATTTGATTATCTGATAAATATCTCTTGATCGCTTCAACCTTTTCCTGTCTAAATGTTTGATGTTTGGATTTATACTCTTTATAAATCTGGCTGTTGATTAGTTTGTCTAATTCAAAATATTTAGTTTTATAAAAATATTCGCTCAAAATATCAGAATCCGGTGTCAGAAAATTGACTTGGTTTAATATTCTGTTTATCTGATTACCAAAGACAGTTTTCAGAATTGCCATTGGAACTGGAGGGAGGGAAATATTCATTTGTTTTTCATTCATACCAATTTTAAAATGGCTGCTGGTAATATATCTTACATCACATGCGCATGATAAAATAAATCCCCCTGCTACAGCATGACCATTAATCAATGCGGTCACCATATTGGGATAGGTGAGGATTCGAAATAATAGATCCTGAAATTGATTGATAAAGTAATCAAAATCCTGAGAATTTAACTTCTGCATTTCAACAAGATTCAAACCTGACGAAAAGAATCTTTCTTTGCCGATGATGTAAAGGGGTCTACTGTTGTCAATATCATCAAGACATTTATTGAAGCATTCGATTAATTCAAGATCAAAGGCATTTGAAGTGCCGTGATTCATTTGCAGCAAAATTGCATTCTTTATGATTTGGTAATTAACTGGGGAAGACATGGGTAAATTTAGTTTTTTTAGAATCTATAAACAAAGTGAGGACAAAATAATTTCGGTCAGAAATAAGAAAAGATATTGTTGATTGTTTCTTCCATATTAAATTTATTGCTCTGCAATTCGAGTAAATTGCAAAATTCTAAGATCAAATTCTGCCCCGGTAGCTCAGCTGGATAGAGCAACGGACTTCTAATCCGTAGGTCACAGGTTCGAATCCTGTCCGGGGTACACTTCAATTCACGACGAGAAACCTTTGTTACGGCAAAGGTTTTTTGTTACCTATGATTATCCAATATTGCTCAATATTGTGCATTCAAACGGGACACAGTAGGGACACGACTTAAAAAGTCGGATATGGTAAACAACACTCATCTGAATAAAATTTACGATTTTATAAAAAACCCCTAAACTAAAATAATGATGTCTATCTATATTATTGCTGTTGTTTACGAGGTAATAGTCTGTTTAGTGCTAATGATAGGTAATCGAACATACTAAAATAATAAAACAACAGAATTCCTTCAGGATATTCATCCCATGCGGATGCCTAACGGTTTTCAATGACAATAAAATGCAAATAGTCCACATTCTTAAAGGTGTGGATAAACGTGAATTAATATGTTAACGAAAAACGTTTTTAACAGGTACCGATATGGATACGAATAATGAAAAGTATAGAACAAGTTTAGAAATTCTAAACGACTATCCCGACCTAAGACCCCTTGACCTCGATTACCTTTGTCGAAATAAATTTGTAAATTTTGTTTCCAAAGGCCGAGGAATTCCCCGGATGATACATAAAGATTCCATAAAGACAATTGAAGCCTTTCTGAATAGACGCAGAGAGCGCCTTGGTTCTAAATGAAGAAATAGCATCCCGCCTTTCCCGGATTGAATCAATGCTGGAATGTAAATTGGTCCAGCAGTACTTTACTATCCAAGAAGCAGCAGAATTGCTAAGATGCAGTCGTACAACGATTCGCAGAATGATGGCAGACGGGTCGTTGCAATTCTCCCGACTTAATGGATCTTCGAAATCAAGCATCTTATTCCGCCGGCGGGACTTATTAAAGTCAGTAGATGGAGTTTGATATGGATTATGATCTGTTATTCAAAAATCATGTTTCGGGTATTACTGGAAGGGGTGTTAATAAGACAGGATTGTGTCCGTTTCATGATGATACAAACGCCTCATTATCATTTAATACCGATAAAGGCATATGGCATTGTTTTGCCGGATGTGGAAGCGGTGACGCTTATCAATTTGCTGAGGCAATCGGAATTGATCCAAGACCATATTCAAAAAACGGTGATACTGGCTATAAAATGAGATATCCGATATCAAGGCCTGAGCATATAAAAACCTCGCTTATTCGCTCCACCCTCCCTGCTGTGTTGGAAGGTAAGGATGAGGATAAAGTATTGGAATCTCATTATTATTTAATGGATAATTATTCTATATTGAATCCACCCTCTCCATGGATAAAGAAAATAGTGAATGAGTTACTAATCGGTCATTGTCCTGAAAAAAAATGCTTTACATACCCCATTCTAAATGAAGATTTTATACCGATCAATATCAAATTTCATAAATCTAAGTTGGGTAAAGCTCCTCATTCAATTAAAGGGCACGGACAATGCGTATTATATCCTCTTCCCCTGATAAAAGACTTTGATTTTAACAAACTAATTCTTTTTGCAGAGGGTGAAAAAGACGCGGTGACGCTGCTGTCAAATGGCTATCAAGCTGTATCAAGCAGTACCGGAGCGCTTTCCCTTCCAAAAAATCTTACACAAATTGAACCTGCGAAACATATAAAATTTGTATATGATCAGGGTGATGCAGGGCAGAACGGGTCAATGAAAGGTGCAATAGAATTAAAAAGGCGATTCCCTGAAATGAGGATTGGCGTTTGTCACTGGCCTGAAGGATTTCCAGAAGGGTATGATGTCACGGATCATTTAAAAGCAAGTGATGAAAATGACCTTGAGGAATTGTTACTAAATGTGGAATATGTCGAATCGGTTCCAACTAAAAAGTCTGTTAAATCCATTGGTGTCATTCCGGAACCACTTGATTTCTATGGATATGTTAACGACAAC
>JABHXA010000008.1 GCA_018657495.1 Fidelibacterota bacterium | reverse complement strand
TGGAATGCTGAAGCGCATTCAAGCGGTCTTTACATTGTAAAGATGCAAGCTGGTGATTTCACAAAAACTCAGAAAATACTGCTAATTAAATAAAAAACTGCATTCTAATAAAAAAGGGAGCTTTCGGGCTCCCTTTTTTATTTCCCTCAGGAAATGATGTCGACAAAAATCAAATAACAAGGATCTCTAATTACGTGCAAATTAAGATTAACCCATTATAAACGATACTTCATATTACATTGATACTTTAAAGCGCATACCTTTGCAAATTACTTTCCACACGATTTCATATGTACTTTGACGCTCAAAATCCAGTACTAATTATTTGATTAATGTATATTCATAAACCATATAAAAATAATTAATTGCTGTCATATATTTCCATAACTACTTGTCTTCGAAATTTGTCATCGGCGAAAACTTGTAATACAACTCTTTAATCAGGCTGACAGTAACAATATCGCCTTATGGATATAATCACACTATATGTTACTGTTTGATTGCAAGGAGTAACATTCAATTTAAATCTGATTTTCATTTTCGATCTCTTTGATATCCAACATAGAAAACCAGTCGATTTTTCTTGTTAAATACATGACCAGACTTAGAATGACAAATAATCCTGTCGCTCCCACCAATAATGCAAAATCTTGAAGCTGAATTAATATGTATAAGTATATATATAAGAGAACCAGTATCGTAAATATTATCCCGGTTTGCAGCTTACTCCTTAAAACACTAATGGTGTAGGTTGAGATTAATAAAATTGTCGCCAGACAGGAAATCAAATAGGCATATTTGAACAATATATGCTCTGAAATTGACAGCAATAAGGCATAAAAAACAAGGAGTGAAAAACCAATGAGCAAATATTGGATAGGATGCATGACCTTTTTATTCAAAAGTTCGATCATAAAAAATGAAAGAAAAGTTAAACCAATAAACATAAAGGCGTATTTTACCGTTCGCATGTTTTTTTGATATTCGTTTACAGGGACAATTAAATCCACACCAAATGAATAATTCTCTACCTTATATCTACTGCCTATCCATTTTTGAGGAAAATTTCGATTCAAATGAAGGACTTGCCAATTTGCCGAAAATCCTTCAGCTGTTATATCATGTTCATTTGGTAAAAAACGACCCATAAAACTTGGATTGATCCAATTTGAAGAAATTGACACATTAGTCTCTTTTCCTGTGGGTGTAAACTTCAATCCACCACTGCCATTAATATCCAATTTAAATGAAAAAGTGAATTCCCGTTTTGCTTTGATCCCGTCAATTATTTTACTGACACCTGACTCGACAACATTATTTGTTTCAATTCCCGAATTTGCCAGGTAATCATTGGAATCAATTTCAAATGTGACAAGTTCTTTAATTCCTTTCATATCCGTAATTCCAACTGATATAAAGGCATCCTTCCAAATAACTTCATCCGGATTAATCTTTAGGTCATCAAGCGCGGGGATTATAATACTTCCTTCAATCAACAATTGACTATTATACAGCACAACATCATAAATACCCCTATTTCTAATTTCAGGTAGAATTGTGCCACTGATATTAAGTTTATCAGGCAGAACATGGGCATACATTATTTTCGAAGACGTTTTGCCCTCGTCAAGGATAATATAAGTTGTAAATGGAATAGATAGTATGGGTCCTGTTATTGTTTGCGTCTGACCCCATTTTTCATTGACCTCAGCAACAGCTGCATCCCTTCGGGATTGTCTTTCACTAATCAATGATTGAATCATAAAAGATGGGATAAGTAAGATCAAAACCAAAAGACCAATGATAATTAATCTGGCACTAATTGAATACTTCATCCAGTTTTTTTTCATAAACTTATCCTCATTAAAAACGGTTTTTTATCAAATCGTTAACCTAATTCCAACACATCCTGGCCTCTATAGCCTTTGCATTAATATTTGAGACGAATGTCATAGCCATAAAATTGCAGTATTTTGGATGCATGCATGCATTGAGTATAAGTATTTCGGGATTATTCTGACACAGATGATAGGTGTTTATCAGACACCAGATTTTATTAGGTAGAGCTATTGTACTTTTTGAGAAAATGCCAATATATGGCCATCCAAATCCATCGAATACGCCACTTTGGATCCCCAATCGCGAACTAATAACGGCGAGCACTCTTTCCCACCATTATCCAGTACTCGTTTGTGATAGCCACTGGCATCATCAACTTCCAGGTACAATTCTGCCCTGGGAATACTGTGGCCCCGAGCTGGATCAGGTATTGTCTCCCCCAGCAATGATTTTATCCCCTTCTCAGGCATTAACCCCAACATCGTTCCACCTGGGAGTTCAAATTCAGTCATCCCCGGGACATCTAAACTGGGGGCTATTTCAAGTACTGATCTGTAAAATTCAGTGCTTATCTTCTGATTAGATATATACAAAATTATATGGACTACCATTATTAGTTTTCCCCCAACAAAATTTCTATGAGGTCATGAAGAGTATTCATATTATAAATTTTTCTTTTCAAATGGAAATAACTCAATAGCGGAAGATAACTCAATATAATTCTTTTACAATTTCTGATATTTTATCAAAATTCAATGTATCAATTCTATCGATCATTTTATGATAATGGTTATTCCTGTAAAATGCTGTATCAGTAATAAATATTGTATTATACTCTAATTTCAAAAATTTCATTGATCTGAAAAATCTATCTCTTCTATTGGTGATGGTGCATAAATTTGACGTACATTTATAATAGGAAAACCATATATATAAATATTAACTGATTTTGTGTTTATCTAAAGGGATGTCCAGATGAAAACGAGTCCATTCTCCAAAATGTGTTTCAAATGAAATTTGTCCCCCATGTTCTCTTACAATGCCATATGAAATTGATAATCCCATTCCCATTCCTTTATTTGTGGACTTTGTTGTAAAAAATGGATCGTAGATTATATCATGGATTTGCGGATCTATACCAGTTCCATTATCTTCTATTGATATTCTTTGCATCATAACATCATTGTAATTAAACGGGCAAATCGAAATTTCTATATTTTTTTGAAATTTTCCAATATCATTTTCTTTACGGTTCAGAGAATCTTGAGAGTTTAACAAGATATTCATAAAAACTTGTTGTAACTGACCTTTTTGACAAAGAATTGAGGCCTCCCCTTCACTGGCATCAAAATTAAAATTTATTTCATCATCTCTAAGATTTGAGCCCACCAGATCTATCGCATTCTTAACTAATATTTTTATGTCAATAGCCTCAAAGACTTCAAGTTCCATTTTTGAGAAAGACAATAAGTTTTTAACAATTTCAGATACTCTGTAACCACCAGTAAGTATTCCATCAATCCACTGATTCATTCGAGGTGATAATGTTTCATTTGCCATTATCAATTCTGCATAATTAATCACTGCTGTAAGGGGGTTATTAATTTCATGAGCAACCCCACTGGCAAGAATTCCTATTGATTCCAGTTTCTTTGTGTGAACAACTCTTGCTTCTAATATTTTTTTCTCTTTTTCAATCTCTCTTCGTTTAGTTATGTCTCTCGCATATACAATTAGGACTTCTTTTCCAAAATAATCACCAATACTTACTCGCAACTCAATTGAAAAGACAGCCCCATTTTTGCGTATGCTCCAAAATTCAAATTGCTGCGGTTCACCAGCAGACGCTTTTTGAAAATACATTTCCAAATTTGCAATTTCATTTCGACCTGGAGCGGCAAGATCAGCAAATGTTTTTGATATAAAATGTTCTTTGGCAAAACCATGCATTTCAATGACTCGGTTATTCACATCAATAAACTTACCTTCATTGTCCTGAATATATATTGCATCTGATCCATCATTAAACAACTTCTTGTAGGCTTTTTCTGACTTCGTCACTTCTTTGTGCCGTACTTTAAGATTTCTAGTTTCTTCCTCAATTTTTTCAAATTTATTATTGGAATGTATTTGAGATATTTCAAGTTTGGTTTTCTCACCAAAATATTTTTTCTCAAGTTCAGTAAAGAGTTTATAATATTTGAGTGCATTCTCAAAATCAACTAGTTTTTCATAAATTATTGAAAAGGATTCGAATACTTGTCGTTTTAAATTAGGAGAATCTAATTGATTTGAAAGGTCATTTGCTTTTGTATTATGGTCTAACGCCTCACTATACTTTCCAAGATGAGTATAAATTTTGGAGAGGCTACATAATGTCACCGCCTTTTTTTCCTTATGATCATATTCGTCACTAATTCTATAAGCTTTGGTCATATACATAAGAGCTTCATCAAACTTTTTCTGTTTGCTATATGCAACTGAAATGTTTATTAGAATACTTATTGTCAACATATGACTATCTTGCTTTTGTGATTTTTTAAGGGAATTCTTAAAAAGTTTTAGTGCTTCCTCATAATCATCCTCTTGAACTAATAATTCACCAAGATTTAATTCGGTAGTTGCTATTCCATACTGGTATTCATGTTTTTCGGCTTGTGCAAGTGCCCTTTTATAGTAGGTTTTTGCATTCTTGAAATCATTTAATTCGCTATATAATAATCCTATATTTGATGTACATGCTGCTTGTCCGTCAACATTTCCAGTCTTTATGAATAGATCAAGAGCATTTAAATAATAATTGAGAGATTTTTGTTTATTTCCAATTTTAGAAAATATTATCGCCAAATTATTTAAGCCAGCTGAAACTCCTTCATCATTCAATAAATTTCTTTCAATCTTTAAACTACTTTCAAAGTTTTTAATAGTCTCAAAATACTCACCATTGAGGTAATGTGCAGCACCCAAATGTCTATAGGCTTTTGATTTTGATTTTGGATGATTTAATTTTATGGCCAATTCTAACAATTCACTTCCATATTTTTGGGCGCGGCTCGTATCTGAATGACGTAATGCGAACGCAAGAGAATCTAAATGCACAAGTTTCTCATCATCAGTTGCAGAAATTAATTTTGATTCAAATTTTTTGATTTGTTTTTGGTTCATTTCGAAAAGGCTTTTTGTATTGTTATTTCAGTATAATATTGATACATAACTTAAAGTTGGAATTCCATTACCAAAAAGATATCAATAAGAACAAATTGTGAATTATTTTTCTATTAAAGTATTATAAACTAGATAACTTAATGCGTCGTGTCAAAATCATCTGGAAATATTTTAGTTAAAATTAATGAAAGACTTTGTGTTGATATATTTCAAAATAGTATAAAAAATGGACTTAACATAAACAGGAGGATAATGAGTAAGAGAGATAAAATTGATAATCAATTGTTGGTTAGCAATAAATTTCTTAAATTTTTGATAAGAAGAATTGCAAAATGTGACAATTAATTAATCACAATTTTGAACTATTATTATCCTTTAATCAGAAATCAAAACACCAGGAGAAACAATGGTTGAATCACAACAAGAAACAGCGAATAAAACACCATGGCATCTTTGGGTAATCGGCATTGGCGGATTATTATGGAGTTCTATGGGTGCCTTTGATTATTTAATGACTCAAACAAAAAACGAAAGCTATTTGAGCTCATTTACTCCAGAGCAGCTGGAATTTTTCTATGCTATTCCATCATGGGCAGTTGCCTCCTGGGCTATTGGTGTATGGGGTGGTGTTGTGGGTGCAATATTATTATTATTGAAGAAGAGTGCTTCAGAATGGATATTTTTGGCATCAGTGATTTCTGTAATTGTTACAACATTTCAAAACTATATACTCTCAAACGGTATGGAAGTAATGGGCGGTGCCTTAGGCCTTATTTTCACTGGGATCATTTTTGTGATTGCCCTCGGTTTGTATTTATACGCCAGAGCCATGCATCAAAAGGGTTTACTTACTTAATCTCATAATGTCCATTTGAAATAACTCAGTTGTTCAGATTGAAAAATTTCCATGCAAATAATTCAATCTTGATATTGGGGAATCCATATTACTAACATTATAAAAACTGAACTGTATAGTAATTACAGAAATCAACTTTACACAATTACCAAAAGGATACCAATATGAAAATCGGTGTAAGAGAACCGGTAATTTTTGCTGATAATTTTAAAGCAATGATTGATTGGTATGTTGACGTACTTGATTTTACCATAGTCCATTTAGTAGAGGATCACTACCATTATTGTAATCTCAAAAATTCACAAGGTATATTGCTTGGTATTGCAGACTCAAAAGAGATGGGTGTATTTCCGTCAGAGAGAAAAAATAATACAGTCGTTCTTCAATTCGAAGTCAAAAATGTGTCAAAATTCTTTGAGTATTTAAAAGAAAAAGGAAGCAATATTACTTTTGGGCCATCATATGATAAAAAGGATGGATTTTGGTATGGTGGCTTCAATGATTTAGAAGGAAATCCATATTGGATCGTTGACGAAAATTGTCCCTAAATTGGGAATATTTGTTGAATAAAGGAAAGGAGCAGATTTGGGAATCATTGTAATTGCCTCATACAAGCCAAAACCTGGCAAAGAGAAAGCACTTGATTTGCTGATGGAGGATCATGTGAAAAAACTACAAAACGAGGGGCTTGTTACTAATAGACCTTCAATTACGATGAAATCACAGGAAGGAAATATTATTGAGATATTTGAATGGAAATCACAAAAAGCTATAGAGACAGCTCATTCAAACCCAGTAGTATTAAAATTATGGAAAGACTATGCAGAGGTTTGCGAATTTACTCCATTATCAAAACTAATTGAAGCTAGCAATCTTTTTGCAGAATTTACCTCAATCGATTGACAGTTTACACTTTCCCACTGAGTTGTACTTTATCTGTAAGCCATGACTTAACTCATGGGCTACTAACCATATTAATGGTTTCCAATTCTGGTCATAATATGATATTAAGTATTTGAACGATATCAAGAATATCGATACTGCCATCTTCGTTTATATCCGCCGCACAAACCTGATCGTCTGTTGGGGTTGAGTTGCCAATGATAAAATTAACAATCGAAACAATATCAAGTATATTTAAATCCCCATCAAAATTGATGTCACCATCGGCGAGACAGTTTTCTTCGATGATGGGTGCACCAAGAGTGCCGTCATTGCGTAAACAATGGGCGGTTATTGTTCCGTCCTCAGACCAAACTGCCACATTACAGCCGGGACCTTTCACAATGGTCAGATCAGTTTTTGAGTTATTTGATATGGTCAATTGGTAAGTCTGATTATCCCACGTAAACTCACCACTGGCATTTAATCTGAAGGCAAAAACATCATTATTTGAAAACGAAGCCTGCTGGATATAAACAGCTATGATGTCTTCATCGATTCCAGATGCAGAAAGATCAAGAAAAGTATTATTTGGTCCTAAGGGTACAGCAGGGAAACCCGTATTGCCCCATAATCTATCTCCGCTTTGAGATAATCGCTGCGCTGATATTCCATGATTTGATTGTCCCCCATCGGACTCTGTCCAAACTGCCATTAACTCCTGGCTGTCATCAGACACTACAATTTTGGGATTGGTTCTAAAATTTCCAGATGCCGTCGATAAATCGATCTCTGCCCACCCATTTTGCCCATCACTGGTTATATGGCGAACTTTTGCAGACTGGGCCGTCCCGGACATTTCAGTCCATGACGAAAATGCCCCACCGCTATTGTCTGCAACAGTTTTCTGTGACCAATTTCCCATGGGAAAAGATACTGGACCTGCAACAACTAATGGGCTGGGCCATATGGCATTACCGTCAAAATCGAATTTTTGATTTGTTAGCTCGCTGATTGGCGGCCATCCACCGGACTGTTTGATCCATTGAACAAGGATGAGATCATCTGCAGTAATCATTGGCAGCGGTGTCATCAATGAACCGGACGGATCTGACAGCTGAATCCCATTATCTCCCCAGAGTAATTCCCCTTCAGGTGAGATCCTCTGCATTTTTATATCAGCGAATGCCTGATTCCAGGTGACTACAACAGAATTATCCGGCAGGACAGTCAATCGCGGTGCTGTATTTCCAGTACCGGATGATGATAATTGCAGGCCATCCTCATTCCATAAGAAGGTACCATCGGGAGCTACTTTCCAGACAAAAACTTCCCAGTCCCCTGCCCTTGTATCCACAGTTGTGATAATGGCGTTACCATCATGATCTACTGCAAGATTTAAATGAAATACTGCTATCCATGATGAATTGGGAAAATCACTAATGAGCTTACCATTCTGCTCCCACATTATCTCTCCATCAGGATTAAGATGCTGCAGATAGACCTGATAATTGGGCTCTGTCAGCCAGGCAATATAGACATCACCATCTGCAGTTGCCTGAACCTGCGGCGCAATGCCGATTCCTAGAGTAAGAGGATTTCCTGGGTTTGTCGACCATTGAGCAGATGCAATCGTCAACAGGAGGAAAAACAAAATAATAAATGGACTGTGTAATTTTGGAAAGTGTTTTTGGGTCATAATCTACTCTTTCATGATTAAATTGGATACTTAAATTGCAACAATATAATCACTCATTTAGAATAGAAAATGAGTTGGCAGCTTACACAGAAGTTTTATTTATCAATAAGGATTAAATCAAAATAGAATGAGGATTTTGTCAATTCAATTCCATAAAAATAATTACAGTCTAATTTCGATGTTTGGCTGTGAGTTTCGGTTAAAATCGGCAAAATCAGGCAGGTTAAAAACAGCATAATTCATTATTGGTAATTGTGGGTAAGGAGGTGAATTTAATCTAACCATGCTTTGATGTGGATTTTGAAACTCCTCTTCATTTGTATGCAGACCAAGATTGTTAATTGCACCAAGTATCATGAATAAAGATTTATTTTTAGAAATATTTTCCTTTTTCAATTTGGGCTCAATTATTAGACATTTGCTGCAATAATTTGGAGTCACTAATCGTGGATTTGAAGAATATCTATTTATCGGCGAAAATAAGATTCCATTATCATTAGAATATTTTTTGATATCAGCAGTGTTTCTTTCACCATAAAAGTTATCATTGCTATGGTGACCTTTTATATATATGATCGACGCCATGCATATGGACAGACTCATGAGCAGTCCCATGAAGTTAACAAACAACATGATTCTGTTTTTATACAATGTTTGCAAGGTGGTGTATAAATAGTTTCTTATCATTTTACTTTCCTACTCTCATGCAATTTTGATGATTTTTCTGATCTTAAACACATTGTGACTGGCATACTAAAAATCATCGCCGTTTTAGTCTTTGTGCAAACCGCCGGATCGCATCGTCCAGACGCGACCAACAGAATACCGGATTTGATAATAACTATGATTTGAGCCCATATCATCGATATAATATTTTAGACTTTCATCAAGAAAAACTGACTTCCCTTCCGGGACGTATAGAACTAACTCAATTTCCTGAAATTTGTAAGAATCATATGATGGATATGAAAAATACTGATCAAGCGACAGGGACTCCTTTGAAATATCAAATTCGTAGTTTATGTCTTCAGCGATTTCTTTAGCCCTGATATAGTTATCCGCGTTGGCCTTTTTTATAAATTCCAGATGAAAGTTGTTATCTGATGATTGTCTAATCTCTAAACTAACATCTGATATCAATGTTTGATTACCTTCAATAGATTCTCTGAATCGAACCTTGCCATCGTCCCAGAAAAAATCAGGATGATCGTTTAGCTCTACATTCAAAGTATCTGATTTGATGACGTTTAGATCAACCGTTTCGATTTTTTGAGCCTGTTCTGAAAATTGCGACAATCCAAATACTGTAAAAGCAACTACAGATATCAAAGCCAACACCCAGATACTGGTCAAGAATCCAACAACAAAATTTGCCTGTTTGGCAAGACCCAGGAGGAATCTTAGCCCAAGGTATATAAGTTGAAATATTGGAATCCCCACAAAAAGGATTACAGCAATAAAGATAACAGATTCATGTATCGGAAAATTGTTATACAGTGAGTTCAAAGTATGAATCTGAATCAAAAATTCCTGACTGACTCCAAATCTACCAGAAAAAGCCAAAATTAGAAATGTTGAACCAATCGTGAGAAACAATCCAAAAAGGAGTAAAACAATTCCTAAAATTGGCTTTAAAACAAAAAGTAATTTCTTAATTATTTTTATAGTAATTTCAAAAATGAAGGTAATGATATTGCCAATTGTCTGTATGAATGATTTTAGCATATTTCCATTTGCCTGCGAGACGACGTTTTCAACTTTGGAGGTAAATGTCTTTCCAATGCTTTCAGCAGTTATGGGTTCGCCCTTCATTTTCAAATAATCAGATGCTGAATCTGCTTCTGGTACAACAAGCCATAAAACGAGGTAGGCAAGTAGACCAAAACCGCCTAAAAAGAGTGTCAGAATAAATGCAATACGTATTAATATCGGATCAATATTAAAATAAACACCCAAACCGGTAGTTACACCGCCAAGAAGTTTATCCTCAGGATGACGATAAAAGCGTTTTTTGATTTTTTTCTTTTTAGTAAAATTCATATCATCCTGTTCATCAGAAGATTCATCGTCGCCGTAATCTTCAGGTTGTCCCATGATTTTTACGATTTCATCAAGATGTTCTTTTGTGACGATACTGACTTTCTTTTCCTGAAGAATCTCAGCGATTCTAGCTTCTATATCAGTAGCGATTTCTTCAGCGCTGTCTGTATCTGAAAAGTGTTTCTTTATTGAAGTTATATAGGATTGTAATTGTGCAAAGGCATCTTCTTCAATGTGAAAAATGATACCGCCTAAATTGATTGTTTCTGTTTTATTCATGGCTCTATGATTTTTTTGTTGTTAGTTTAACGGCTTTGACAAGATCTGCCCAGGTCTGATCAAGATCAGACAGGAAGGTTTTGCCTTCGTTTGTGATATCGTAGTATTTCCTCGGCGGGCCAGATGTAGACTCCTCCCAGCGGTAGGAAAGTAACTCCGCATTTTTTAATCTGGTCAGTAAGGGATATATCGTTCCCTCCACCACAATCAAATTTGCGTCTTTTAGTAATCCAAGAATATCCGATGGATATGCTTCTTTATTTTTTAGTATAGAAAGGATACAGTACTCAAGTACTCCCTTTCTCATTTGTGCTTTTGTATTTTCAATTTTCATAATTATCCATTAACAATGTATAACAAATATATAGCTATTAGATAGTACCGTGCAATACATAATACTATTTATTACGGATTAATAAATTATTAATACAAAATTGATGGGATATTATTGGGTGATTCAACGATAATCAGGAATCTGCTGATGTATCCACTCTGATATAATTACCGTCGATAAATGTTGTATTTGATATAAAATTTCAATAACGTTTTCAGAAGTTTATTGGTCTTAAAAAAAGAATTAAATTATTTTAATTATTTAAAAATTATCGATGAGTTCTAGTATTTTTATGGGAAGATGAAGCGAGAAATATCTATTTGTCAGATTAATTGGCGCGGAATAATGAGTTGTGTGACTGTTTGTTTATAACATTTTAACCATCGCTATATTTTGAGTTGAATTTTTCAATCCAGAATTAAATTTATTATCAGAACCAGATCTAAGATATCCAAATCACCACTATTATCAAGATCAGCACAATTGCATTCACCTGTATTATCAAGGATACAGTTGACAATCATGACAATATCAAGAACATCCAATGCCCCGTCTCCTGTCACATCTCCGGGTAGACATTCACCGGAACTATTTGTAAGACCTGGTGAAGGATTGACAAAAAATACCCAGTCCTCTGCCCCATCCTCGACTCGGCCTTTTGAGATATCTTCTGTTTGTAGACCAAATGAATAGGAATCGATGATTGTAAATCCGTCATTTTTAACCAGCACCACATCATCACCCCCACTACCCAGATTGAATGTGGTATGAAGTGCGCCCTGCTCGCCATCATTATCACACCAAACCAACAGGAATCCACCACCTGGGATGATTGTTGAAGGATCGCCCTCCGGTATTTGATATTTACTTAAGTTAGAAAGATCATCAGAGAGATGCATTCCCCCAATATCTATAGATTCTGCTCCATAGTTATAAATTTCGAGCCAATCATCATATTCATCAAGTTCATCGCTTATAGTTGTGTTATTAATCGCGAGGAATTCATTTATTACCAATTCGGGCAGCAACCATTGTCCAGGATCAACCTGTGTTTGACTGTCAATCCAGGTCATCCGATTTAATATCCAATCCTTCAAATATATTATCTCATTTTCGTATGTATTTCCAATATAGGCATTTGGCCACACATATTGATCCAATATGGGCCATCTCTGGAAATTTCTTATACTGGCATCACCAATAATATTTACCAGTGAGTCTATCTCACTCAAAATATATGCATCAGAAAAAACAGTCTGTCTCAAGGTCTGCCATTGATAATTAAAAGTATTCCGGAAAGTGGTATCCTGCCAGGCACGCATCCACCAAAAAGGGTTTGCAAATTGGTCCCAGTCATTTTCAAATTCGATTTGCCATCCTTCAGGATTTGCCCCATCATAATAATCCGCATTACCAAAAGCCAAATTATAATCCCAAATGGGACCCATCGTCAGCCTGCCGTCAATGCTGTCTCTATCCTTGTACATAAATGCGCTGAGGCGATAACCATCGACATTTCTTGATATCTCATTCATCAACGCCACATGGATAAACGAATTTAAATTGATAACATTATAATAACCGGTTTCAGGGTCGTCATATTGATTGCTTGCCATGAGAGCTTCAAAACCATTCATATAATTTTGGATATATGTCATTTGCTCGTTAACCAGATTATCAGGTTTTGGATAATGATACTGAATAAAAGTAGGGTCATGGTATTGGTATTGGATTGGTGAATACCATCCCTGATTATTTTCACCTTCCCATTTATCTACTTTGACAATATAACCGCCGGTAAGACTATCCCCTGCAATATCGTCAGGATCAATACTCGAAATATCCACCCGGTTATTATCCCGTTTAATCTTCTCCATCAACACATACAAACCTTTATAATCACCATTTATATATACTTCACAAAATTCACTGCGGCTGGCGTATCTGCCAGTATCACGAGCTAGCTTATATGAAAGCACATTACGTATTAATGACTTATCACTATAAGGGGCATAAAGGATCCAGTCATTTTCTGATGGCAAATCAAGAAGGGGGAAATTCAAATTCTCCCCGGTACCATCCCTGGTTTCAACGGCATATTGTTTTTTGGGAAACATCTGTGAAGACGATCCCCGAATCTCAATACCGATCTGACCTTCATAATGATTAAACGGGTCTGAAAGATAATTTAACTCACCAGGTCCATTGGATATAATGCCCATTTGGGCAGTAATTTTATATTGACTGACAATCTCCTGACCTTCAGTGTCGATTATAACAATGGGTAGATGAGAGGAATCATAAGTGACCGGAGTTGTAAACCAATCCGGCGGTGGGCCATAAAAACTTGATTCATCGCTTATACCAAATGTTAGAAAAAAATTGCTGGATAAATCTGAAGATGTTATACTGACATTATGGACCTGAATGGCGAGGATATTTTGTCCATTTTCCAGCAATTCTTCTAGCGAATCTGAGTCCAATGTAAATGCCTCAGGTTCACCGCCTTGATACATTTGGGCTTCATGATCCCAGTCGGTTCCCTCATTATAGGGGATAAATGATCCAAAATTGCCAAGATTTGCTGAGCGGGCAAACTCAGTACCATTTAAATAGGCAATGAAACCATCATCATAATCAGCATGAAATATGGCTTCGACCAATTTATCTTTGTCCTCGATATTGAAGGCTCGTCGGAGGTAAACCGATATTGTCTGATTTACTATTGTCTGATCATCACCATCGGAATAACCAAATCCTCCTGGCCCATTATCCCAGTTTGAATCATTAAAGGAAAGTAATCTCCAACTATAATGCGGCTCATTGTCCGGGAGATCATAGTTCCAATTATCGTCTGAATATATTGCGGTTTCCCAATGATCCTGGGTAAATGAAATGGAAAGTAATAATAAGTATATAAGTAAAAAAACTGCTGGTATTTTAAGTATTTTGTCCATCAGAGTTTTGTCCCGTTGAATTTATTTATAATAAATCAAAATTAGTATTAACAATTTCTCTATGTGAAATTGCACCACTATATTAAGGATATATTTGATTTTACTCCATCAATAATTATATCTGTATAAGTGAGGTGGTTTGTTTACCCAAAGTTCACCTCAATCTTTTATACTTTCAGAGATCGATGAAGTGTTATCTCTATTTTATTTAAATTGGTCACCTATTCCTGGGATGAGTTTTTGCCGTTTTCTCATTACCCCGTTTATAGTTCCCCGTAAGTCTTGCCATCAATTGCTGTTGATCAATAAAATCTGTCCCACTCATATTCTCAATAAAAGAAACAGCTTTACTTCCACGTAATGTGGTTGCCAGTTTGCCATGATGAGTTATCTGCACATTGTTACTTTTGGAAATTTTAAAAACAAAACCTAGATCATTCAAAAATTTCTGTTTCAACTTATCTCCATAAAATCATTGAAATCACACTTCAACTAATAATTGATATATAATTATGTAACTATTGCTATTATTAATCTTTTCGATTTCTGTTACGATTTCGGTTGAAGGGTCGTTTCTTTTTGGCGGGTTTTGATTGCTGGTCATTTGAAGTATGACTGCTGCCTGAGGTTGGATCATTACCAATCCAAACAGGGGTAATTTTTTTGGCTCGGATCAGCTTTGTAAAACCTGATTTGTCTCTATTAGTAACAAAAGTTACGGCTTTACCTTTCCGGCCCATACGCCCTGCTCTTCCGGTGCGATGGGTATATTGCTCAGAACCTCCGGGGAAATCCCAATTGATGATGTGAGATACATGCGAAAAATCAAGACCTCTGCCGGCAACATCCGTAGCGATTAAATATTGTATATCCTTTTTCCTGAATTTTCTAATAATTGAAGTACGTCTTTCCTGGGGAATCCCGCCATGGATAAAATCTACGTATTTAATGGTGTCGCGGAGAGTACGATGCAGTTTATCGACAAGATGACGAGCATTGCAAAATATGATCGCCTGGTTAATATTTTCCTCCTTTATAAATTGTAATAGCTTTGATTCTTTATCCTTTGGATGAAGATAATAAAAACAATGTTCTATACTGACAGGAGCAGCTCTATTTTTTACAAGCGAAATATGTTTTGGATCGTGCAAACATTCATGAGCCAGTTCTTTTATGTTATCAGCCATCGTTGCAGAAAAAAGGATGGTCTGATGATCCTGGATGATGCAGGACAGTAGGAGTTTTATCTCACTGAAAAATCCCTCCTGTAATAGTTCATCGGCCTCATCAAGGATGGCACATTTTACATTTGAAAGTTCAACATGACCTTCGTACAGTAGGTCAATGAGTCGACCCGGTGTAGCAACCAGGATATGAACACCATGCTGTAATTTGGCAATTTGTATATGCCGGCTGAATCCACCATAAATGGCAAATGGCGCCAGGTCCGTCTTTTCAGCAATTCGCTGAATATCCGTCACATACTGTAGACATAATTCACGGGTAGGCACAATGACCAGACCCTGGATAGTATTTTGAGATGTATCGATCTTCTGTATCAATGGTATAACACAGGCAGCTGTTTTACCGGAGCCAGTCTCTGCCAAAGCACATAAATCCTGCCCTGCAGAAATAATGGGATATGTGGCCTCCTGAATTGGAGTCATATCCTCAAACCCCATTCTATGGAGCGATTTGAGAATATTTGAAGGAAGATTCAGTTCACTGAATTTCATAAAGTCCTATTTTTTTTCATCAATTTTTTGTTCTGGTCAATTTGTAATAATGTATATTTGTATAAATTCAATTGTCAAATAAAATCGAAAATGTACATCGTTAATTTACCTGCTTCCCATTGGCATAACTGTTAACTATATCCTGATTATATATAATTTGGTAAATAGATTATTCAACAAGGGGATCCGAATCAAATAAAATTAAATTTATTAGCTGGATGATATCCAAAACATTTAATAACCCGTCGCCATTTAAATCCGCAATTGCATTGTAATCACTTTGATGAATCAGGTTCACTGTGACAATAATATCCAAAACATCAATTTCTCCATCCTGGTTTACATCACCCTGGACGAATGCGTCAGCAGATGTTTTAGAAATATATATTTGAAAGTGACCATCTCTTTGATCTGACCACAGACAGTATAGAAATTCATTATCCCATAAGATTTTTTGATCCAGCTGACTTATGCCATTATCCTCTTCAAATTGATGGACTCTCTGGACATTTTGAATTTCACCAGAACCTATCTCACTGACACCATAATATATATCAGCACTGCCGTTGCTAAAATCAACCCATGATGAATGGATAAAATTATTATGCAGAATTGATTGAGGGTAATTTTGCATCGCATCAGAAATTTGGACATTTATTTCATTGTTAAATGATAATTCATCCAGACTGGAATAATTTATATAAGAACTGAGATTTTGATACACCATATAACTGACAGCAATAGTATTTCCATTAAAGGCAATTGATGGTCCGGACGATGGACAGAAATCAATAAAATCATTATAGGTGGAAATTCGAATTGATTCGGAAAAGAAGTCATCCCCTACTGGTTTTACAACTAAATAATGATCCCGAATATTGTTAATATTATTTCTATAAGCAATATACAAATCATCATTTTCTGAGATGGCAAGATCAGGCTGACAACAATCGCAAGGTTCAGCTTCATCATTAACCAGGCCAGTTGAAATAGAGGCAACAAAATCAATCGTACCCGGCGGCGCATATGTATAACGTACATCTTCGATAAAATAATTGGCATTGTAATTATAGTAGATGACATGAATATTTCCGCTACTGTCAATTTCAATATCTGGATATAAATTTAGATGGGGTTGGTCACTAACCATAATTTCCTGAAGCCAGTTATCTCCACCATCAAGTGATCTGCTTAAATAGGGAGAAGTTGTACCCGTTCTGTTATCCATATAAATTATAAGCAGTTCATCCCCACGTATTCTAATTTTGGGTCCGGCCTGATTATACGCGATAATGCTATTATTATGATTGTTAACCTGTGTCGGCGATGTAAACGTGGCACCCCCGTCTTCAGATTTACAATACCTGATATTTTTATGACCGGCTATCTGCTCTACCCAAGTGATGTGAAGCACTCCGTCCATATCAGTGATCATGTCTGGTGATTTTTGATTGGCATTTTCCACGGGTGAAATTATTTGATCATAGTAAAATATCAAAGACAGGTCATCCTGTGCAAATATATTTGAACAAATCAATAAAATAGAAAGACGGATAATTTTCATATGTAATCCCTGAATAATATCAGATTAACTGTTAATACGTAATACGATTAATATATCTCACTGAAATTAAAATATGTGTTTATGTAGAATTTGTGGTGATGATATCCATTTTTACACGCCGATTGAAACGTTTAATGGCGACGAAATTTATGGATTATTTTTATTTATTTGAGAGATTTATCGATTATTCGATGTGAGCCTAAAATATAACCACCTAAAGAATGAATTTATACTTTTTTTGCCTTTGACCATTCCCGATAAAATGGAATACTGAGAATGATAATTGTCAGGATGGCCATAACTTCAATCCCAATGATATAGTATGGCCAAGGCCCCAGATAATCAAGAAGACTGGCGGCTTCCGGTTTTCCAGATACCCACATATAATTGCTACCAATGACTTTATTGACAAACAAAATAATGATCATATAGACATTGGCAATGAGAAATACTCTTATACCGGATTTTCGCTCAGGTCGTAAACCATCAACCACGGTCATAAATACAGCCGTAATCAATATTCCTCCATGACCAATAAAGGTTTGAAAGAAACGATAATGTGGGAAATTATAATAGGTCAGATTTGGTGTCATTAAAGATTGAAAGGCACCGCCGATACCCAGAAAAAATACAAACTCATATATTCGAAAATTCTTTTTAAGCAATAAAAGAGGTGACATCCATATCATCAAACTGCAAAGATGAAGAGGCAAATCTTCCTGGATGCTCCATTCTCCAAGTGAAGATATCCAGGTATGCCATGATATTTCATTTAAAGGAATTATGAAAATGAGTAAATACCTGATTCGCTCGAGCCATTTGTCCGATTTATTTATTTTGAGGAAATAGATCACTGTGATTATCGCAAAGATAATCACCAATGCACTCAGATGCGGCGTATTAAATAGTTGAAATGATTCACCATCAAATTGCTTTAGAAAATATTTTTTCATAAATTAATTGTATCCCCTTTAGAGAGGATAGTTTGTTGTGTTATTCAAATAGAAAGTGAAGCGATAAACGAAGGTTTAATTTATATAATTCCAACACAATGCAAATGAAATAATTTTATCAAATGATAATTCAAAGAAATATGTCTTCTTAATTTTTATTTTCCTCTGTTTGATTATTCTTTAATCACTTACTTCTATATTTATTAATAGAGGTCAAGTTCTCTAAAAATAAATTGAGAATTCCATATTTCATCATGGCGGATATAAGTTACACTCCAAAATATCAAGGAAATCCAATCAAGTGAAAACAGATAAATTGAACACAACATGGAGGAAGCTATCCACTGCTATTTATTCAGCGCCAAGGGACGGGCGAACTCATGGCGGCATGGATATTGACATTACAAAGTCTTTAGAATTTATCGAAGAACAAAAGGAAAAAGGGATTCGAATCACTGTGACTCATCTTGTTGCATCCGCATTGGGAAGAGCTTTGGGATATGATATACCTGAAATGAATTCTTTTGTGCGGCGTGGCAAATTATATCCACGGGAAGATGTAGTGGTTATGCTAGCCATTAACATGGGTGGCGGTGGTGAAATGGGTAGTATTCGTATACGCAACGCTCATAGGAAAACTGTTTTTGATATTGCTGACGAAATTCAGGCTCGTGTCGATAAAACCCGGGCAGGAAAGATGAATAGATCAGGTAACACCAAAAAATATCTCGCCTCTATCCCCTGGCCGTTTCGCAGTTGGATATTCAACTTAATTCGGTTTATCACCGGTACATTGGGGATTGATATTAAATCCCTGGGACTGGGACATGATACTTTTGGGTCAATACTTTTAACCAATATTGGCTCTCATGGATTGACACGTGGTACTGCAGCTCTTTTCCCAGGGTCCAATCTGGCAGCAGTTATCATTCTTGGCAAAGCAGAAGATAAACCGGTAGTACGGGATGGTGAGATTGTAATCCGGACGATGCTGCCATTAAATGGTACTTTTGATCATCGAATTTCAGATGGGTATCATGGAGGCAGACTAGCAGCAGCGGCAATAAAGTATCTTGAAAACCCTAAATTACTGGCTAAACCGAATTCGTCTGATTAACTGACGTATTCTCCTCTGCTTTTAAATTTAGGTAACCTGTTTTCAGCCAGAATATTAATAGAATCAACCAGTAGAAAACAATAATCCCAAGTGTGACCCAATAACCGGATATGCTGTTATGGTAATGAACCAGAGGGATATTCAAGGCATACAATAGTGGAAATCCCAGAAACAGAGATATCCCTCCCCCGACAACAGTATCCTCAGCAACCGGTGATTTAAATTCCGGATCCACAATCCTCAGCAATACAAGAGCAGAATTCACCGTACCAGTCATTTCACCAAATAGTGTTATAAATCGTTCAAAATGATAATCTGAGAAGGCGTGGTAACAGGCATAATAAGTGATGAGTAATGTTCCTGGTCCGGCGATCAGAGTCATGATCAAGATTGGCAGCCAGTATTCGCCGACAATGGTAAAACTGATTCCAGCAATAGCGCCGACTACAAGGTAATCCAAAAATAACCCCATACCCCGTGTCATAAGACCATTATCAATAAGGTATGCTTTATCTGTTTTATCTAAAATTTTTCTCACAGCCAATGAGAGCAGAAGGCCAACCACAAAATGAAAACTCCATATCGTTGGAACAAATTCTGATAATCCGTTAGATATTAAAAAATCAGTAATTCCTTTTACCACTAAATACGTCAGGAGATACACAAATCCAATAGCGGCCATGTGAAAAGCCAACGGCTCAATGGCTTCAGTCGATTGGGGTAATTTACCTGCAGATGTGAAATATCCTCTTTTCTGAATGCCAATCCGTGTTTCCCGGCTAATATGATCGATGCTTTTTATAAAAACAGCTTTATTTCTTTTTATCCCCCATTTTACCATGGCAATGCCAAGGAAAAAAGCGTAAAGATAACCAATCGTTGCGAATGTGAGGCCTACCTGGGCCCCGCCGGTGAATCCATGTTTTTCCCAACTGCCAGCCAGGGTGGCGGCAAGACCGGGGCCCATACCAAATCCAAGAGGGACAACGAGACCGATACCCACAAAGAGATCCGGCATGAATGTGTAAAACAGCAGAAGTGCGACGAGGAGTCCGCTCACGGCCTGAAAAACATAAACTGTGAGAGAGGCAAGACTTTTACTTACTGGACCACGACCCCTAAGTGATTTACTCTGTCGTAATCCCAGAGCTATAAAGGTGAGGGCAAGTAAATGGTAGACATAAATTATAAGCCTGTCTACATGGAGGTCCACCCAACCGAGACATTGAGTTCCGACGATGAGCGCTAAAACGCCGGCAATAAAATTATTGGGGACTAGATATGATTGGAAAAACTTTACATAGCGACGAAGAATGGTACCGGCAATGATGAAACTGCTTAGGTAAAGAAAATCCATAACCACATCCTGGAGATTTACATTGAGATCCCAGGGATTCAAGATATTAGTTCCTTAATTATTGTCATTTTCAAATTTTGGATTTAGATAATTAATTCAATTGGTTAAACGTGGGCAAAGTTAATACAGACAGCATTGGTATTTTGAGGTTATTTCTAAATGAAGTTTTTCCTTGTTCATCAGCATTCAATTAAATCCGCCCATGATTTATTTTATAATGTGAAAGCATGACATTTCAGCCAACAGATTATAACATTGGAAAAATTCGAATACGACTTATATACGTATTCAGTTATAATTTTCCGTTAATTATTATTAGCCATAATTATATAAATGAAAACATCAGAACCAATTAATCCTGCCATCGTAGTGGTGGCATATAACCGCGTTGAGAGTCTGCGCCGGCTGCTCAATTCAATTTCCGGAGCCAGATATCCTTCCCAAGATATCCCTTTGGTAATCAGCCTTGATGGCGGTGCAACTGCAGAAGTCGTCAACCTGGCATCAGATTTCCAATGGAAGTATGGTAACAAAGAAATTCTGACCAGGGATAATAATCTCGGACTAAAAGAACATATTTATGCCTGTGGAGACTTATCCTCCAGATATGGTTCTGTCATTATTCTCGAAGATGATTTACTTTTATCCCCCGCCTTTTATTATTATGCAATAGGATCATTAGCATATTTCTCAGACGATCCTATTGTTGCTGGAATTTCGCTCTACAGTTACAGAATAACCGAAAACGGATTCCTTCCATTTCATGCTCATGATGACGGAGGTGATAACTATTTTATGCAGGTACCTTCGTCATGGGGTGAAATCTGGACTGACAAACAATGGGCAAATTTTATGGATTGGGTTTCTGAATCAAATTCAATTAATGATGATATGCTCCCAGGATATGTTAGTCAGTGGCCTGAAACTTCATGGAAAAAGGTTTTTTTTCGATATCTTATTTCTACCAATAAATATTTTGTATATCCTTCGCGAGCATATTCCACCAATTTTGGTGACCCCGGTGAACATACAGATAGAAAAGGTCTGTTCCAGGTGCTCCTTTCCAATAAAAGCGACAATTTCAATTTTAAGCAATTATCCGAATCAGAATCTGTTTATGATGCCTGGTTTGAAATGGATACTGATTGTCTTAAAGCAAAAGTTCCTGCTTTACAGGACTATGATTTCACAGTTGATCTTAACAATTCTAAATCTTTGAGTCATCTAAATACTAATTTCATTCTATCCGCTAAAAAGTCAAACAACCCAATCCTTTCTTATGGAATGGAAATGACACCGATGATCGCAAATATTATTCATGACATCAGTGGCGAGAATATTTGTTTATCAAAATTGGAAGACTTGAACGATGATTATGCCATACCGAAACATGAGTTCTATTATGTGACATCATCTATCCATGAAGATATTTTTGATGATATTATTTCCAAAAAAACTGTTGAGGAAGGAAATCGATTGTATAAATCCATGAAATCTGACATGGAATTCAATCAATTAAATCCACGGGTGCTCATAGTCACACCCATATATAATAATTTTCAAAATTGGTCGATGATAGAGAAAATAAATAGTCAGCATCAATATCCAAATTATTCACATGTGATATTGAATTTCACTGATGGGGCTCTTGAATTTAAATCAGATCATGTCAAAATAATCGAATGTGAGAATAATGATTTGAGGATTGGTATCCAAACTGCAATTCAATTGGTAGAACCGGAAATTATTTATATCATCAGACCTGGTTCAATCTTAAATATGGATGCCCTAAATATGGCTTCATATATTTTTCAATATCTCAAAGATGTCATGTGGTTTAATGCTGTCCCTTTCACAATTGAAAATAATCACCTTGAAAATCTCTGTCCACCATCTCAATTTCGCTATAATCGAAAATCAATAGCCAGACTGACACCTGGTAAAATCCAACACACTCTTTATTTTGAGAATGTTATTTTTAAAAGGCATATCTGGGAAGAGTCTGCAGCCCTTCTAGCAGAGAATAGTCCAATTATTTCAGAATCAGATTTATGGCCAATCTTTAATCAGATTTCAGAATTATATTCTGTTGATGGATATCTTGGGAGCAAATCGGTAGTTCGGCATCCACTGAGTTTATCTACCGGGAAGAATAAGATTTCATTTTCCCGAGGGATTTCATTTTCGAAAATCAGGAAATTTCTCTCAACACTTCTCTATCCTGGATATCGCTGGAATGTGCCCCTGATCCGGACAATGTACACAGAGTTAAATCGGATACCCCCACTAATCCGCCATGACAAACTATCTAATTCGTATTATTTTGAATGGTAAATAATCCCAATAATCTCAAAACCTGGACAACTGACATACAACGAAAGATCACCGTTATTACTGTCGTATTAAATGATGCTGTAAATCTACAGCAGACTATAAATAATGTTCTCTCTCAAACATTGGAAAATCTTGAATATATCGTTATAGATGGCGGCTCAACGGATGAAAGTCTTGAAATTATCAAGGAAAACAACTTCAGGATTTCAAAATTTATATCACAACCGGATCTTGGTATATATGATGCAATGAATACTGGGATCAAGATGGCCTCAGGGGATTTTCTCCATTTCATGAATTGTGGTGATGGATTTATTTCTGATACAGTTATAGAAGAACTCTTCAACTCAAATATTGACTCTCACATCATTTATGGTGACACAAAATTTATATATACCGATACTTCCTCCCGGGTCGTAAAAGCCCATCCAGTAAGTGAAATCTGGAAACCTTTTTTCAACCATCAATCGGCATTTTTTCACAAGGATATCTTTAAAAACACCTTATATAATTTGGATTTTGCCCCTGCAGCAGATTTCCATCTTATCATGAATTCCATCTCTCAGGGTTATAAGGTAAAATATGTACCAACTATTGTGAATACATACCTGATTGGCGGAGATATTTATACTAAGGAATTCAAGGCAATAAGACTCTATTATCAAATAAATTTAACGTTTAATAAACAAGTTGATTTTAAAAATTATTATTGGAAAAAGATAATTTGGGTTGGTTTTATTAGTTTGTTCGTAAAAAAGGTAATGCCGACAAATCTATTTTTCAAATTGCAAAGATGGTTCAGAAAATATAAACCGGAAACATCAATATAGAATGTTTAATTATTAAGATTAAACCACATTTGAAATCAACGTGACTTTATGTCGTTGAAGTTTGATAAGAAAGCCAGATTCCCTACAGTAACAGATTAAATGACTATGACCCGATCCCAATATAGGTATGTCCATCAAAACTGTCTTCTTCAAAAATCCGCCATATATCAATGATCGTTTTGCCCTTAGATTTAGCGAGTAATTCAGGTAATACTTGAAATTCGTTATCGGATGTCGTGATAATAATCATTTGGCATTTTAAAAGACACTTTTCAATATTTTCAGAATAATGGATAGTATTCTGAAATATTCCCCTGGCATTATCCATAGCAAATTTGTCATAAACATATACTGAATGCTTTGATTTAAGTAATGCATGTATCAAAGTCAACGAAAAGGATTCTTCAATAACCGGCGTACCGTGTTTGTAGGATAATCCCAAAACACCAACCGCGTCCCCCATTCCCATATTCCGAGAGATAACATCCAGAATAAAATCGCTATGGGATTTATTGACCTGATCCGTTGCTTCAGCAAGATAAGAAATTACCTGTTTTGACCTGGCGAATTCTGAGAAGGCGCGGCTATCCCTGGGGAAACAGGGTCCACCAAAGGGTGCCCCTCCTTTTAAGAAACGACTGCCTACTCTCCTGTCTGCCCCCAGTGCAGTTGTAATATCATCAATATTGCTTTTTGGCACCTGATAACAGAGATTTGCCAGTGTATTAGCAAAACTTATCTTCATGGTTATATATGCATTCAAACTGATCTTTGTAATTTCTGCAGAATTAATTGACATGAGTGAATAAACTGGATCGTTTTTGCAAACAGTTTGATACACTTCTTTTATTCTTATGGCATCACTCTCATTTTCATGACCAATAAGAACCATGTCAGGATGATAGAAATCTTTGATAACCGAGCCAAGAGCAATAAATTCAGGATTGTAACACATTCCAAAATTTTTATTAAATATCCGACCTGATTTTGATTCAACTAACGGAATTAATCTTGAATAAATTGTCTCAGGTGATACAGTAGAGACAACGACAATTAAATGATAATCTTTATTGCTATTTTTTAAATGCATGGATAATTCAACCAACACAGATTCAAGAATTTTTGTTGAGAAACTGCCAGACTCCATGCTCGGTGTTGGTACAATTATAAAAGTAATATCCGTTTCATCTATTGCTTTTTGAAACTGAAGATAATATGGCGTCAGGTTTTCTCCGGCCTTTTCCAACACTGTTTCAAGATCTTTTTCATCATAAGGAGTAACATGATCTTTTAATTGTGAAATCAGTGATTTGTTAATATCAAAACCAAGGACATTATAACCACTTGCCGCCATGCAGCTTGCTGTACATAGTCCAAGTTTTCCCAATCCTACCAAAGATATATTTTTATTTATTGTTGACATTTTGATTATTTTAAAATTTTATCTATTTTGTTTAATTGCTTTTGCTTTTCTAATTCATCTTGAAGTTGACGTATTTGCTCATCGGTTAACTCATTAATTCTGTTTTCAAATTCCAGCGGATCATCAATGAGATTATAATATTCCTTTGTCCCGTTGTTATATTCGATATATTTAAAGTCAGTCGATCTGAACAAAGTATATTTTGGCGGCATAGAATCCCATCTATACTGCAGCACTTCACCTAATTCTGATAACACTGAATGACGCCAATTTGATATGGGAACTCCCGGGTCACTAAATATCGGTGTTAATGATCTTCCATTATTATTCCAGGGATAATTGACCTCGGCAATATCAAGAATTGTTGGAAATATGTCTATCAAATTTACTACATGTGAAAATCTGGAATCACCTGCTATTCCTGGGCCGGAAATAATCATCGGGATGCGAATGCTTTCATCATAAGGTGCAAGATCACCCTGCCACATAAACCTTCTGGATATAGATCCACCGGATGCTGATAAATATATTATATATGTATTTTCCTTTTCGACATCTGATAAATTGTTTAATATTCCTGCAATCAGATCATCTATCGTTTTTGTCAACTGGACAAGTCGTTGATAATATTTCTCCACATTTTCAATTGTATACTGTTGGGCAGCCAGATTAGAAGAAACAAAATTTTGTATGTACTCAGGTTTGTCCGATAAATCTTTCTCAAATATGAAATCAGCAATATCAATTTCAATTGGTGTGTAATTAATGTCTGGTTCAGAATAATCATGGAGTGATATGTAATTAACCCACATAAAAAATGGCTGGGATGAATTATCCAGGTAATCCGTTATCCGATCTATATACCGATTTAATACTGGTACATCACGATCAGAAATATAATGACTTTTGATACCGTTATCATTGAATATCAATTCGTTCATGGAATTCTTAAATTCTAAACCATGCCAGTCATTCCACCCCGGTGGAATACCCTTCAATTTTCGTTCCGCATCAGAGTCCTGAAATTCAATAGGGAATTCTGGCAGAGCAAGTGCTTTTTCTGGGTCAAAATATCCTGTATATCCTGAAAAATATTCACCAATGAAGGTGGTATTAAACCCTTTATCCTGCATAATGGTGGCAATTGTTGTATCATCATATCCAGCATGAATAATATCTTTATAACTCATTTTTATATCTTCAAAATTGTGGATATATCGACCTGTGAGCATACTCAGAAATGCTGAGTTATATTGTGGACTTGATGTAATCGCATTCTCGAAAGACGCCCCGGAATTTGTAATTAACTCCTTTAGTGCAGGCATATATTTCGTCAACCCAATATCCTGACCATATGTTGAGATAAGAATGATATTTGGTTTATTATCCAATTCCTCAAAATATGAATCAAATTGTTGCGCCAGTGATTCCAAATAATCTTCAGAAATAGGAAGTCTTAATTCCAAACATCGCTGATAATCAGCATATGCCTTATCGAAATCCCTCAAATGCAAATGAGCTCTCATCCTTTCGAAAACAGCTGGTGCATAGTCGCGGTTAAGCTGAATTATCATACTAAAATTATTCAAGGCATTTATCATATCTCCCATATCAAAATATATTTTTCCCCGCGCCAAATAATACTGGAGATAGAGTGGTTTGATAGATATGGCTTGAGATAAATCATCTGCGGCGGCATCGTAATTTTTTAATTGATGATAGAGTCTGCTTCGTTTAGAATACCATTGGTGAAGATTCTTTTTATCAACATCAATAGCCTGTGAATAATCTTTGATAGCCATCTCAAATTCACCAATCATTTCGTAATATTTTGATCGATTTCCAAGAGCATTAACATAGTTTGAATTTAATTCAAGCACCCGATTGAAATCCTTAAGGGCCAGGTCATTATCACCACGTTTGCTATATTCTATCCCCCTGCTATTGTATGGTCTTGGGTTATCAGGGGCTTTACTGATATTATCATCCCAGACAGAAAAAGCATTACTCCATACCAGGTTTCTTTCCCATGTCATATAGGCAAAACCGCTTGAGGCACATATCATTAAAATAACCAGTAAATAAATAAATCGCTCTCTCATCAAATAGTAGATGGCAAAAAGAACAAATATAAAAAATCCCACTGATGGTAAGTATAATCGATGTTCCACCATCAAATCTTCGATAGGAATTATGCTGCTTTCCACTGATAATGTAATATAGAACCAGAAAATTCCAAATGACAGTATACGGTATTTTGGGAAAAGTTTGATCCCGGCAAACAGGATTCCAATATTGATAAATAGCGGTATAATTACGCCAGCCTGGAAAGGAGTTGAAAGTAAAATACGTCCATGATCCAGCATTTGGTTTATAGGTAGAAACATCATTTTGATATACGATAATATGATTCCAAACTGTGTAATTAGATAGGTATAGCTGGTGATTGTCGAATCAAGGGCATAGGCATATTTGGGTCTAAAAATATCATCAAGGTCATATATTAAAAATCCAAATAGAATCATTGTGGCGACTAGAAGCAATAATAATTGATGTTTTTTACTTTTTAGATTTATTCTCCAATTAGGTTGTATTAGCATGACTTCAATCAGGAAAACAATAAGTGGATAAGTATAGGAAGTTTCTTTTGTCAGTATTGCTAATGATAAGGATAATCCGGAAAATATTAAGAATATTACTGACCAAATTGTATATTTTATTAACTGAACCCTTCTGGCCTTCAGATATAAGTTTAATGAGAGTAGATAAAATAATGCAGACAATGAGGTAAACCTCTGGACAATATAAGTGATTGACTGCATCTGAACCGGATGGCTGACAAACAACAATGCGGCAAGAAAACTAAAAATATACCTGTTTTGAAATAATCTATCATCCTTAAAAATAGGTAGAGATAATAGCTGCAAAACCAACCAGGCAACCAGCATAGCATTCAGGATGTGGATGGACAAATTTGTGATATGAAATCCACTAACCTCAAATTTGTGAAAATGAAAATTCAAGGCAAATGATAAAAATCCAATAAAACGGCCTTGACTCATATTCCATATTTGAGTGATATCCAGTTTTCGAATGAATGGATTTTCAATAATGGTATTCCTATCATCAAAAATAAATTCATTATTAAACGAATTTGAATAAGCTGCAAATCCGGTAATGATAACAATAATCAGGGAAAATATGTAAATTGTTGATCGAATCCTATTGCTCATGGACTCCATCTATTCTGGTTGATAATCATGGATAAAAAAATTATTTATAGACATTGAGAAAATTTCAAGTCATACAATTTACTTCGCTTACGGTTATATTATGATATGCTTTTATTAACAATATTTCCTTCATTTGACCATATAAAAAACAATGAGTAATAAACAAGATTTGAAAGAAAGAGAATATCAGCCAGATAATAAAACACTGGTCATTATTCCCGTTTACAATGAATATGAGAATATTAAAAAAGTTATTGAAGAAATTCGTCAAGAATTACCTGACGTTGATATATTAATAATTGATGATGGTTCAATTGATAATTCACAATATCTTTTACGAAATTTAAAAAATGTGATATCCCTGGTCCATCCCTTTAATATTGGTTATGCCCTGGCACTGAAAACCGGCTTTAAATATGCTATTGAACATGATTATCAATATATCATTCAGTTTGACGGCGATGGACAGCATATCGCTTCTGAGGCGCATAAATTATTAAACACCATCCGTGAATTACAGAGTGATATTGTAATTGGTTCACGATTTATGGAGAAATCAGGATACAGACATTCATTTCTCAGAAGGATGGGAACAAGAATATTTCGCAGTCTGATAAAATCTACCTGCAACAAGGAAATATTTGACCCTACATCAGGATTCCAGGTGCTGAACCGTAGTGTTTTCACTCATTATGCCCGAATGCCATACTTCCCGCAGTTTCCAGATGCAAATCTTATAGTTGAGATGATATTAAGTGGTTTTGTAGTTCATGAAGTGCCGGTAAAAATGCGAAATCGCTTCAATGGTAAAGGTATGCATGATGGTATATTTTCATCCATGAATTATATGGTTTTGATCATATATAACATAATTATAATTCTGACAAAACACCAGTTTAAAAGGAGTGGATATTAATCATGGTTTTCCAGCAAATCTTATTACCATTATTTGGCATTATTGTGACCACTTATGTATTTATAAAATTAAAGCGAAATCAATTTTCAATCGAACTGAGTTTTTTCTGGATGTTCGTTGGTGCAACCATCTTCATTTTATCCGTATTCCCTAGTTTGCTGAACATCTTTTCAAGTTGGGTTGGAATATACTATCCGCCTACTGTTTTATTCCTCATCACTTCAATTCTCCTGCTATTTGTAATTTTTAGGCAGGAAAGGACACAATCAAGATTAAACGAACATTTGAAGGATATGGCTCAGTATTCTGCATTACTGGAAGGTAGAGTAATTGAACTTGAAAGACAATTTCCCGGAGAGCATGACTTGACCTAAAATGAGTCATTGTAATATACTTTAACTATATTTTTCTTTTTTCTGATTTCCATTATTATTATAATTAGAAACATGTTCATCATCAAATTTAATCACTTGGGTTTCACCTGACTTTGACCAACCGCCAGTTGGCGAGAAAATCAATATTATTTACCACTGATTTTCAACTTTAATAAGGATTACCCAATGTTAAAAAAAGTCGTACTGATTTTAATTCCAGTACTAATGTTAACTTCCAGCTGCCATCATGAAGGCAGGTCATTTCATTTTTCATATCTTGTTGAATTATTGCCAAACGAAGGGAATACTACTCGAATTTGGCTGCCAATTCCACAATCAGGTAAACATCAGAAAATTCAAAACCTACATATTGACTCTGATATAGAATATAAACTGAAAACTGAAGAAACTCACGAAAACACATATTTGCTTGCCGAATTCGAAGGTGGAATAGAATCCACAAAAACCATACATTTACAATTTGATGTTCTTCGTATGGAGCGGAAGGATGATATGGCAAAATCTGATTTTTCTAATTACCTCAGGCCAACATCCATGGTGCCGGTTAATGAGAAATTTGAAAACATATTAGATGAAAACGATCTGTCACATGGGAATATGCGAGAGATTTACGATTTTGTATTGGACAAGATGTCTTATGGAAAACCAAAAGCTTCAGGTGATAAATACGCCCGAAAATTCCCTGTTGCATTATCAAGCTATCTATCTGGAAATGGCTGGGGTCGTGGTGATGCCAATTATGCCTGCGATGTTGGGGTTGGGAATTGTACAGATTTTCACTCTTACTTTATGTCGTTATCCCGATCTTCCGGCGTCCCGGCAAGATTTCATATGGGATTTCCTATCCCAAATAATAATGAAGGTGATATCTCCGGTTATCATTGCTGGGCAGATTTCTATGACTCAGAGAAAGGATGGATTCCTGTTGATATCTCGGAAGCAGATAAACACCCGGAATTAGCTGATTATTACTTTGGAACCATTGATCCACATCGTGTCGAATTCACCATCGGCCGTGATCTGGAACTGGAAGCATTGTCAACTGGTACCACAAATTATTTTATATACCCTATCATGGAGATTGATGGAGTCCCATCTAACTCATTTATAAAAAGATTCTCCTATAAAGATCTGTAATTGAAGATTTTCCATGTTTGTGCATGGAAATCCAATATTTCAATAACATCTTTTAGTGGTATGAATATTTATATCTTTTAAAATCATCAATAAATATAGTTAATGGACTCCTGAATATCGCCAACGATGAACTATTATCAATGCAAAGGTTATTATTTTCTGGGATTTTATAAAATTGACCTGTTTTCATTATAAAATCTAATATAAATGGTTTTGTAAATTTTCTGGTTATATTTTACCAAGTAAAAAACAAATAGTAGGAATATGGAAAACTCAAATCAAAAATATAGATTAGTCACCAGGAGTGATTTTGACGGATTGGCTTGTGCCATCCTATTAAAAGAAATAGACCTGGTGGATGAAATTAAGTTTGTTCATCCAAAGGATATGCAGGATGAGATTATAGATATTACTTCCAATGATATAACCACAAACCTACCCTATGTTAAAGGTGTGTATCTGGCTTTTGACCATCATCTCAGTGAGACTATTCGAATTGGTGGAAAAGTGGATAATCATATTATTGATCCTGATGCACCTTCTGCAGCAAGAGTCGTTTATGATTATTATGGTGGTAAGGATAAATTTCCAAATGTTAAAGATGATATTATGGATGCCGTTGACAAGGCGGATGCCGGTCAATTTAGCGTTGAGGAAGTATTATTCCCTGAAAAATGGATTCTACTGAATTACATTATGGATGCAAGAACAGGTCTTGGTAGATTCAAAAAATTCAGAATTTCCAATTATCAGTTGATGATGGAGTTAATTGATTTTTGCCGAAACCATACAATTGAAGAGATTATGGAACTTCCTGATGTAAAAGAACGAACTGAATTGTACATAGACCATCGGGTAAAATTTGAAGATCAGATAAAGATGAATTCCAAGGTATACAATAATCTGGTTGTGATTGACCTCACAAATGAATCTATTCTTTATACTGGTAATCGATTCCATAAATATGCATTATATCCAAAATGCAATATCTCAATTGTTAAAATGTGGGGTTTCCAAAAACAGAATATTGTCTTCGCAGTTGGTGGTTCAATCATAAACCGAACATCTAATACAAACATCGGCGAGTTAATGTTGAAATATGATGGCGGTGGTCATTTTAATGCCGGTACCTGCCAAATCGACATAAATGACGCAGATCGGGTTTTAAAAGAACTCGTTGCTACAATTACCGCAAATGGTTAAATACTATTAATTTTCAAATATGCAATAACAAAAAGGCTCCATTTTTTTGGAGCCTTTTTTATAATAACAATATTATTTAATATTCTTAGTACCAGGCACTGCTATTATATAATTCGAATTAATCTCTATTCTGAAATTACATTTTATTTCCACATATATAATTTTCTTGAGTAAGTTTTGCCATAGAATCACCACAATATCAAGATCTAATCGCAGGAATATTTCCTTTTCCACACTGAAAAATAGTATGATTAATAAGAAAACGTAGTTTTGCTTCACGGATCTCCATATTTGTGCAATGATTCATTTTAACTATGGATAATCAAATGCACTCATTAAAAACACTTCTCTTACAAATTAGAGAAACATCTCATGTCTGCCATGAAGAGCTTCAGAGCTTTTCAAAATACACTGGGTTGAATATGGAGCAAATATCCGTTTTCAATATGTTCCAGAATCCTGATTTCCATCCTGAAATTGTCAATGGCTATGATGGGATTTTTGTTGGTGGTGCAAGCAAAGCAAGCGTTCTTGAACCCGAAAACTTTCCGTTTATACTAAATGCACAGAAATTATTACTGTATTGTATTGAAAAAGATATACCTGTTTTTGCTTCCTGTTTTGGATTCCAGCTAGCCGTCATTGCACTCGGTGGAGATATTATCCGCGATGTCTCCGATTATGAAATGGGAACCATTGAAATCACCAGATCAACAGAGGTCTATAATGATCCAATTTTTTCCACAGTACCAAGACAGTTTCTAGCCGTTTCGGTTCATCAGGAACGAACAATAACACCCCCTGAAAACTGCCAATTGCTGGCATATACGGATTCATGCTGTCACGCTTTCCGGGTAAAGAATAAACCGTTTTGGGCATTTCAATTTCATCCAGAAGTTGATCGGGATATACTGATTCAACGACTCACAGTTTATAAGTCAAAATATACTGATAACGATTTACATCTTAATGAGGTAATTAATTCTGCTCAGGAAACACCTGTGTCAAATTCTCTGGCGAAAACCTTTGTCCAGAATGTTCTTCTGGCATGATAAGATCAAAAGAATTATCGACGATCAACTGCCCTGTCACTTATATCTAACTTATTTATAGGATTTTCTGAACTAATTACTGGTCAGGGGTGATAAAGCAATTTATTCTAGAATCTATTATTAAAAGAATTGTGGTATCTTATAAAAAAAGAAGACCCCGGAAAACCGGGGTCTGAAGGAAATGAAAAAGATTGTGAAATTGGTATGATTTCTAGTCGATAGTCCGCTTCCCTGAATTATCTATTCTTTTTCATCTTTGAAGGCTAATTTTTCTGAATCTTTATTTGGAGTAATCTGAATAACCGGTGCATTAAATATCCATCCTTTTTCACTGTCATGACTCCAATTATCGGTATCAATTTCAGGTGTTATGTCAACAACAGGCAAATGAAACACCCATCCATAAGTATCATCATAGTTCCAGCAGTCCTGAGTGATCTCTTTGTCACATAGATTTGCTGTATTTTCTGTGTTTGAGGCAAGGATAAGTCCGCTAGTAAATAATATTGAGAGTAACACTTGCTTTAACATAACTTTTTCCTTTTTAAAATTGTTTTTCATAAACATGACCATTACTTGACAAAGTCTGTGCCATAAAACAGTTTTTGAAATTAAATTTTATTAAATATTTATTATTATCAATAATAACAGTAGTATAATAGTTTTTTTATTTATTTTATGCTAAATCTAGTATATATACAAACAAAACCCAGTGCACGGTTGTATTACGGACACTGTACGGTTTCGAACACTAGTATTATGTGGATTAACTGAGGGTCTAAATCAAAATCAGAATGAGGATTCAGCAGAATTATTTAAATTCTGCAATGAGAGTTACGACCTATGGATTTAAATCAGTCGGAATAGTTCTACTTAAATCAAATGAATCAATTGGTGGAATCAGTATATCATTAAATATCGGTTACTGAACCTGTGAAGACCTCTGCAGCATTTGACAATGTTTCGGAAAGGGTGGGATGGGGATGAATAGTGAGACCGAGATCTTCCATATCGGCTGCCATTTCCATACCGAGAACACTTTCAGCGATAAGTTCACCAGCACCTGTACCTACTATGCCAACACCGATGATTCTGCCAGTATCCGGATCTCCAAGTACTTTGGTTTTGCCTTCATCAATCCCAAGTGCTAATGCTCTTCCACTTGCGGACCAGGGAAATTCAGCCTTTTTGTATGGTATGTTATTGGTTTTGCATTCTGTTTCTGTCAATCCCGCCCAGGCGATTTCGGGGTCGGTATATATCACCGCTGGTATTGCTACTGGATCAAATGCTGATGGTTTTCCGGCAATAACCTCTGCGGCAATTCTGCCTTCTGCAGTGGCTTTATGGGCAAGCATTGGATCACCAGTAAGATCACCTATTGCATAAATACCAGGTATATTGGTTTGCTGTTTATCATTTACAATGATGAAACCTCTTTCATCCAACTTGATACCAATTTGGGATAGACCAATATTTTCGGTGTTTGGTTTTCGGCCAACTGAGATAAGAACTTTATCAAATGTATCATTAAACTGTTTTGAATCTTTTTCAAATGTGACCTTTATGCCATCTTTCGATTTTACGAGGGAAATAACTTTTGTTGAGAGCATAATTTCATTGAATTGTTTTTTCAATTTATTGAAAAGGGGTTTTACCATATCAGGATCGGCATCTGGAAGGAGTGATGGCATAAACTCAACAACAGAAATTTGAGAGCCAAATGCACTATAAACTGTACCCAACTCTAGCCCAATATAACCACCGCCAATAACCAGCATTTTACCAGGGACATTTTCAAAAGCAAGGGCAGTGGTAGAATCCATGATATCATCATCAGCTTTTGGGAATGAAGGAATCCAATTTGGCCGCGATCCGGTGGCAATGATACAGTGATCAAATTGTATGATCTGAGTACCATCATCCAACTCAACAATTATTTCATTTGCTGATTTGAATGCAGCCTTACCATTAATTGTTTGAATATTTCTTCTTTTTGTAAGAGACTCTATACCGAAGTTTAATTTCTTGATGACTTTATTTTTCCATACTCGTACTTTGTCATAATCGATTTCGGGTTGTTGATAAACTACCCCCATACCGGCCAGTTCAGCCACTTCGTTCATAGATTTTGATATATGGAGCAAAGTTTTAGATGGGATACATCCCCTATTCAGGCATACGCCACCCAATTCTTCACTTTTGTCAACTAGAACTACTTTTTTGCCAAGATCAGCGGCCCTGAAAGCTGCAGTATAACCCCCGGGTCCAGCGCCGATAACAACGAGTTCTGTAGTAATTTTGTTATTCATATTAGATGATATCCAATCCTTTAATTAACGATATATCGCTTAGTAAACTGGCAATGAAACGCGTGAATCTAGCAGCTGCAGCGCCATCAATAACACGATGATCATATGATAATGAATAGGGTAGCATTGTACGGGCTATAAATTTCTTACCATCAAATACCGGCTCAATATTATATTTGCTGATTCCTAAGATAGCTACTTCGGGTAAGTTTACAATTGGACTAAAATAAGTACCGCCAATTCCACCAAGACTGGTTATTGTAAATGTTGAACCTTTTAGTTCATCCGGTTGAATTTTTCGATTACGGGCCCGATTGCTCAAATCAGATAATTCTAAATTCAATTCCTTAATATTTTTCTTATCGGCATTTTTTATTACCGGCACAACCAATCCGGATGCTGTCTCTACTGCAATGCCAATATTATAATATTTTTTTAAGATCAGTTCATTACTGGCTGGATCGAGACTACTATTGAAATCTGGAAATTCCATCAATGATTGTACAATTGCTTTTATCACAAATGGTAGCAAAGTAAGTTTTGTATCCTGTTGGATGGAGGTATTTTTTAATTGTTTTATAAGATCATTTACATCCGTGATATCAGTTTTATCAAATTGAGTCACATGTGGGATTGTATTCCATGAACGGGTGAGGTATTCCCCAGTGAGTCTTCTAATTTTATTTAGAGGAGTTTTTTCAATATTTCCCCAGATACTAAAGTCTGGGAGTGGTTCATGTATAGTCCCGCCGGGAGTATTCCCAACGAGAATAGATTTAATATATTTCTGAACATCCTCCCTGGTGATGCGGTTTTTTATTCCAGTTCCCTGGACACGGGCTATTTCGCATCCCAATTCCCGGGCAAATTTCCTTACAGAAGGACTTGCCAATGGTTTTTGTATTGAGGATCTCTCAATACTCTGAATTGGTTTTGTTGGAGTAATGCTTTGTTCATGAGTTGAAATATCTGACATATCATTCGAGTTATCTACAACTTGAGGATCTGCTTCAGGCTTGATCTCTTCAGGTGACTCATTTATATCATTTTTTACCTCAGATTCCGCTAAATCAGCTACGTCCATAGTTAGCAGTATTTGCCCTTCGGAAATATTCTCCCCAGCTTTGACAAATACTTCGATGATCTTCCCCGATTCAGTTGCTGGAATTTCCATAGTAGCTTTATCCGACTCCAGAACAATAATAATATCATCAATTTTCAATGAGTCATTTGGCTTTACCAGCACATCGCTGACCTCCACCTCGTCGATACCTTCTCCCAGACTTGGGAGCATAATTTCTTTTATCAAATCAAACTCCGATTACAATTTAATCCCAATGACTACACCTCAAGGGGATTTGGTTTTTCTGTGTCAATTTTATATTTTTTTATGGAATTCAACACCACAGACTGATCAAGTTTACCTTCTCTATACAATGCATTTATTGCAGATACCACAATGTAGAATCGATTTACTTCGAAAAATTCCCGCAAAGATTCTCGATTATCACTTCGACCGAATCCGTCGGTCCCCAAAGCGCTAAATGAACACGGTGTATATGCAGCAATCTGCTCTGACACCAGTTTTACATAATCTGATACTGCAATAATTGGAGAACTACAGTCACCTAGATTTTGATTCAACCAGCAGGTTTTTTGTTTTTTGTTAGGATGAAGAGTATTCCATCGTCTTATATTTTCAGATTCTTTTCTTAACTCGCTATAGCTGGTTACACTCCAGATTTCTGATGTTATATTCCAATCCTTTTCAAGTAATTCTGCAGCGGCTTTTGCTTCCCTTAGTAGCGATCCGCTACCCAAAAGTCTAACCTTTGGCATATCCGGTTTTGCTTCCTGGATACAATATAACCCCTTAATTATACCCTCTTGTGTGTTCTCAGGCATATCTGGATGTGAGTAGTTTTCATTTTGAACGGTAATATAATAGAAGATATCCTTGCCATCGTGATACATTTGTTTCAAACCATCCTGTATAATTACTGCCAGTTCATAAGAATAAGCAGGATCGTAGGCCTTTAGATTTGGAACAACAGAAGCCGCAAGCAGACTATGACCGTCCTGATGCTGAAGCCCTTCTCCCGCAAGAGTGGTTCGCCCAGATGTAGCTCCAATAAGAAAACCCCGTACACGCATGTCTGCTGCCGCCCAGATGAAATCCCCCACTCTCTGAAATCCAAACATGGAATAATAAATATAAAATGGTATCATATTCTTACCATAGGTACTATGAGCCATTCCTGCGGCAATGAATGATGATATTGCACCAGCTTCTGTTATGCCTTCCTCCAGAATCTGGCCCTTTTTATCTTCTCGGTAATATAAATACTGATCAGAATCTACCGGATCATAAATCTGACCAACATGAGAATATATACCCAATTGCCTGAATAATGGATCAATACCAAATGTCCGTGCCTCATCAGGGATGATAGGGACAATATTTTTGCCTATTTTTTTGTCTTTTGTGAGGAGGGTAAGCAGTTTTACAAAAGCCATTGTGGTTGAATATTCACGGTTGCCTGACCCGGTTAGCAATGATTTAAAACTTTTGAGATCCGGCGTATCTAATGTCTCAGCGCCGTGTCGTCTGATAGGTTGAAATCCGCCTAATTTTTGCCGTCTTTCTTTTAGATATTTAATTTCCGGAGAATTTTCTCCAGGATTATAAAAAGGTGCTTTTTTACATTCTTCATCTGACAGCGGTATATCAAATCTTGACCGGAAATACAGCAATTCTTCTTCATTTAATTTTTTCTGGGAATGGGTAATATTTCTACCCTCTCCCGCTTCACCCATGCCATAACCTTTGATGGTTCTGGCTAAAATAACGGTGGGTTGATTTTTATGTTCACATGCCTCGGCAAAAGCAGAATAAACTTTCGCAGGATCATGCCCACCCATTCGTAATTTCCATAATTCATCATCGGTGAGATGCTCTACCATTTTGACCAACTGTGGGTAGGCACCAAAAAAATGTTCACGAATGTGTTTTCCACTCTCAACGACATATTTGAGTGAGTGTCCATCGACAATTTCATCCATACGTTTTACCAGGGTACCATCATTATCACGATCTAGCAGGGCATCCCAATCAGAACCCCAGACTACTTTTATCACATTCCATCCAGCGCCTCTGAAAGCACCCTCTAATTCCTGTATAATTTTGCTGTTTCCGCGGACTGGACCATCAAGTCTCTGAAGATTACAATTCACTACAAATATGAGATTATCCAGCTTCTCGCGAGAAGCGAGAGTAATTGCCCCAAGAGCTTCAGGTTCATCCATTTCACCATCACCAAGAAATGCCCATATCTTACGACCGGTATCCTTGACAATTTCCCTGTCTGCCAGGTATCTCATAAATCGGGCCTGGTATATCGCCATAATTGGACCCAGACCCATTGATACTGTGGCAAATTGCCAAAAATCAGGCATTAACCAGGGGTGAGGATATGAAGAAAGGCCACCATATTCTTTCAACTCTCTTCTGAAATTATGTAATTTTGTGTCTGTTAGCCTGCCTTCAAGAAATGCACGGGCATACAAACCGGGTGAAGTATGACCCTGGAAAAATATTAGATCTCCCCCCGATGGATCATCAGGTCCTCTGAAGAAGTGATTGAATCCAACTTCATATAAAGTTGCCGCCGATGCGTATGATGAAATGTGACCACCGATCCCTGGGTTATCACGATTCGCTTTTACCACCATTGCCATGGCATTCCATCGGATAATGGATTTTATCCGTCGTTCAATTTCACGATTACCTGGATATTGCACCTGCTGGGATACTGGGATAGTATTTACATAGGAGGTATTTGCGCTATAGGGCATCCGAATGCCATTTCTTCGGGCATAATCAATAATCTGATCTAATATAAAATATGTACGATCAAGACCTTCTTCCTCGATTAGGGCTTCAATGGATTCAAGCCAATCTTGGGTTTCAAGTGGATTATTATCTTTGTAGTCTTTTATCATATTACTATAATCTTTATTCTTATAAGTTATTCTTCCATGAAAATAATGTCGCTGTGTCTGAGAATTTAAATGATATATTTTACCATCAATATTGTCAAAATGAAGAAATTAATCGGGCGTATATTATAAACAGAGTTTATCAATAACCAATGAAGATAAAAGAAGTTAAGTGGGTATGAACATCTATTATTCCTTAGCTTAATTATCTAATACACAAACTTATTTTTTGGGATTTTGACTTTTCTTGCCTTCATGATTATTATCATAAAATCTTTGAGTTGGATAGGCAAAATCAATATTATTGAATTCTTTAAATTCCGTGAGTATATCTTCCCAAATTGCCTGTTCACTAATTCGGCGGTATCGTGGATTTATCAAATACCGTATGGTTAGTAATACGCCAGAGTCTTTTACCGTAGTATAAACTGTGGGGGCAAGTGTTCTCTGAAAGATCATGTATTTTTTTGCTGCTTCTTTTATTTTCTTCTCTGCTTTTCTAGTTTGATGAGCGGCATTTTTATTGGCAATGTCAGTAAGGATTTTTTTGGCATTTCGCCAGTCACTTTCAAATGTAATCAACACTGGGATTTCGTTCCAGATAAACTGGAAACCCTGCCCATAGTTAGCGATCACCTCAGTCAGTACTTTGTTGTTAGGTATATGAATCAGTCTTCCAGTACTTTGATCGGCGTCAACCCAGTTTCCAATCTCCATGAGCGTAAATTTGAAAAATAATATATCGATCACATCTCCTGAGTATTTACCAATCTGTATTCTATCACCAGCTGAGAACGGGCGTCTCACGATAATATATATCCAGCCAGCCATACTCTTGACCACATCCGATAGTGCTATGGCCAAGCCAGCAGATAACAAACCAAGGAATGTGGCAATCGATTGAATTCCCTGAAACCAGACTCGACCAACTAGAACAGCACCCAAAACAATAATGATATAATTTGCAGTTTTTATCCAGTTGTATCTCTGTTCAATATTGTCGGTCCATTTCACAATTACCCGATGCACCCCTTTCCGGGTCACCCATAAAATAATAATGATGACTAATGAAGTAATTATCTTGAGCTGGAGATCCCCGCCAATTCCGGTGATTCCTTCAATAAAGTTTGGTACGCCCTTTATATTATTCATGATTCATACTTTTTGTAACAAATTGATAGATTATTTTGAAGTCAATTTATTTTTATCAATAGGAAGATCTAAATGGAATCGAGTCCATTCCCCGGTTTTTGTTTCAAAAGATAGATTTCCTCCATGTTCTTTAACAATTCCATATGAAATAGATAATCCCATCCCTATTCCCTTTTCAGGTGATTTTGTAGTGAAAAATGGATCAAATATTTTACTTCTTATTTTAGCGTCAATTCCCGTTCCATTATCTTCTATTGTAAGTCGAAAACCTTTTACTTTATTCTTTGTTTTTGAGGAGATTAAAATTTTAATTCTTTTTTGGAATTCTCCTATATCCCCTTCTTTATGATTCAACGAGTCACGGGAATTCATTAAAATGTACATTATCACCTGCTGAATTTGACCCCTTTGGCAGAGGATGTGTTCAATATTAGATTTAGTCTCAACCGAATAATTTATTTCATCATCCCTTAAATTTGCAGCAACTAAGTCTACAGCATTTTGCACTAATTTTCTAAGTTCTACAGTCTCATAAACGTCCAGTTCAATTTGTGAAAACGACAACAAATTATTGATAATCTCGGAGACCCGATATCCCCCAACCAGAATACCATCAATCCATTGCTTCATTGTAGGGGATAGCTTTTCATTAGCAAGTATCATCTCAGCATAATTGATCACAATAGTAAGGGGATTATTGATCTCATGTGCTACCCCACTTGCAAGAACACCTATAGATTCCAGCTTCTGGGCATGGATAACTCGTGCTTCCAATATATTTTTTTCTTTTTCAACTTCTTTGCGTTTGGTTATATCCCTTGCATACGCAATCAATACATCCTTACCAAAATATGTCCCTTTGCTAATTCGTACCTCTTTTGGAAATACATTACCATCCTTACGTTTGCCCCAAAACTCAAACTGTTGTGGATCACCGGCAATCGCCTTCTGAATAAGTAATTCCAGCTTATCTAAATCATTTCGACCGGGTGCAGAAAGATCTGCGGGGGTTTTGTTGATGAAATATTCTTTAGGATACCCATACATCTCAACAACGCGATTGTTAACATCAAGAAATTTCCCCTTATAATTCTGAATATAAATTGCATCAGAGGCATCGTTAAACAATGTTTTATAGGCCTGTTCAGATTCCAGTAATTTATCATGACGAGTTTCCAAATTTCGAGATTGCTCATCTCTTTTCTCAGATTTATAATTAAAATGTAAACGGGAGATTTCAAGTTGGGTTTTGTCACTGAAATATTTTGTTTTGAGTTCAGTGTATTTCTTATGATAGTTAAAAGCTTTTTCAAAATCACCAAGTATTTCATATATCTCAGAGTAGGATTCATATACCTTGCGCAGCAATTCCGGGGAATCTAATTTGGTAGCAAGAATTTCTGCTTCTTGGATGTGGTCTAAGGCGTAATTATATTTTTCCATGGTATAGTATAAACCAGAAATACTACATAAAGTCATTGCTTTTCTTTCCTTTAGGTCAAACTCATCACTAATCCTAAAGGCTTTAAACATAAACATAAGGGCTTCTTCAATTTTATCTTGTCCTCGATAGGCTATGGCGATATTACTGAGAATATTTATGGTGAATTGATGATTATTTAATTTCTTTGATGTTTTTAGAGATTTCTTAAATAGTTTTAGTGCACTGTCATAGTCTTCATGGTATGATAATAACTCACCAATATTCACTTCTGCTGCAGCAATTCCATATTGATACTTCTGTTTTTTTGCTATAACCAAGGCTTTCTGATAATACTTTCTTGCATTTTCAAAATCTGTTAGCTCCTTATATAACACACCAATATTTGAATAACTAGCTGATAGACCATCATGATTTTTCGTTTTAATAAACAGATCATGCGCCTTTAAATGATTCTCGAGTGATCTCTTTTTATCACCGAGTTTTGAATAAACAATACCTATATTGTTTAGGGATGCCGAAATCCCGTTATCATCCAAATTGATTTTATCAATCTCCAGGCTACTACTAAAGCACTCCAAAGCTTCCATGAAATCACCGTTTAGAAAATGGATCGCACCGAAGTGTTTTTGTGCCTTTGACTCAAATTGACTATCTTCAAGTTTAATAGCCAGATTTAATAATTTTTTGGAATATTTTTCGGAGCTCTTTACGTTGGAATACCTATATGCTAAAGCGATGTTATGAAGAATGACAAGTTTTTCGTTTTCTGTAGCAGCATCTAATTTGGCTTTAAGAACGGTAATTTTACCTTGATCCATATGATATTAAATGTATTATAAATGGTTAATTCAAATATTTTCTGTGGAGGTAATTTAATGTAAAATCAATCTGAACTAAAAGAATCCTGTTTTAAGATAATTTGTAATGTGATATAAAGTGTACACGGTTATTTCTTTAGACTCAACTTGTTAAATTATAAAAAATTTGATGTCATGATTTATCTTATCAGCAACTTTCAGAACGATTAAATATTATCTCAATGAATTTTTTAGATAAAATTGATTCTAATATCGATCCATAGGTGGAAAATATTTATCCGGCATATTGCATTTTTTTTCACGTGAGAAAGTAGATTAAGTCATAGTAAACTAACTTCCGAATATATCTTTAGCTTTCTCACGCAATGCATCTTTTGCTTTTTTAACATCACTAATAGCATCATTTAGCTTATTGAGTTCTGATGATCTCAGTTTTAATCCATCCAATAAAAATAATGCTGCCGCCTCTGAACGACTTTTGAAATATCCTGTTTCAACCCAGGCATCAAGGTCAGAACTAATTTCTTCAGTAATTCGTACCATGACAGTTTCGCCACGAGGTTTCTCGCCCATTTTGTCAACACTGTCTTTCAGATCAGGAACCGCCACAACCACTTTCACCTTTTTTTCTTTGCCATCATTTTCGGTGCAATCCATGTGGATTCCGACTCCTTTTAACTCATCAGCGACTTTATTAAGAATATCTTTGATATTGCCGTCTAAATTAATTGATGCTTTTGCTTTCATATAATCTCCATATGTATTATGTATTACTATTATATATTACCATAATATTTAATACTATTGCAATAATTAATTAAAGTGAAAGAAATTGATCGGGAATAATATTACTCAGTTTTTGCCGATAGTGAACAGAGATCACGATTGGTTGAGGATTTAATTGTCATCCTCTAATACAACCCAGAAAATTTTAGAGTATTAATACAATATAGAAATTTGTTTCGCATGTGAAGTAATTATTTCAATACTAGTATGAGGTCTTTTATAGTAAAAAAATAAAGTTATGACAGTAGTGAGTTACAAATTTAATTATCTGTCAATTGTCGAGAAATATTATTCCTCATGCATCCTATAAGTATTTTTTATTTTCCTAAGAAAAATAAGATAATGCAAATATTTTACAGATTGGCTGTTATTATGCAATTTTTCCAAATGGAAATACTCCATAAAAAAACCAATACTTTTCTTAAATTTAGGACGTAATTTCGTCGCATTTATTGAAGGAATACATGTAGTAACAGATTACCATCTTATTTGATTAAGATGACATTAATGTATAATGACCATGAAAACGAATCTTATGTATTAGGAGGGTTTCCCAATGATTAATAGAGATGCAGAAAATACTGCTCAACCGAAACAGCTACGACTATGGCCGGGGATTGCATTAGGGGTACTATTACTGATATTCAAAATTGTAATTCCAATGGTTTTACCAGACGCTTTGGGCATTGCAATGTTTGGCGGACTCATCCTTGGCATAGCGGTCATTATATGGTGGTTATTTTTTAGTCGGGCACCATTTCTGGATCGCTTTGGTGCCCTTTTCCTGATGGTTTTAACTTTGATTATGGTACGGCCTTTTCTCCATAAGTCGATCGCAGAGGCAGGGATGGGTTTTCTCTTTCCCATAATGGCCATCCCCATATTATGCATGGTATTTGTCCTTTGGGCTGTTATCAGCCAACGCATTCCTGATAATATCAAACGCCTGACGATGGCTGTAACAATCGTACTTACAGTATCATCGTGGACACTTATTCAAACCGGCGGTATAAACAATTCTGGTGAGTCAGATATATCCTGGCGATGGTCTTTGACTCCCGAGGAATTGCTTTTGACTCAGTCTGCCGAAGAGTCAGATGAGAACCCAATGGCCGTGGCAGTGCAAAATTCTGAAATTGCTTGGCCAGGTTTTCGCGGCGCTAATCGTGACGGTATCATTCACGGCACAAAGATAGACACTGATTGGTTGGCAATACCTCCAGTCGAACTCTGGCGACAACCTGTTGGACCTGGGTGGTCTTCCTTTGCCGTCCTAGGTGATATTTTTTACACTCAGGAGCAGAGAGGGAAAGATGAGATCGTATCCTGCTACAATTTAACCACAGGCGAGATGGTTTGGAAACACAGTGACACAATCCGATTTTGGGAGTCAAATGCCGGTGCCGGTCCACGGGGAACTCCAACAATCAGCGGCGATCGGATTTATACATTAGGTGCTACCGGGATTCTGAATGTATTGGATATCAATGGCAATAGTGTAGTGTGGTCACGCAATGTGGCAACGGATACTTCCACAGAGGTTCCTATTTGGGGTGTTTCCAGTTCACCGCTTATTTTTGAAGACATGGTTATCGCGGCGACAGCCGGTTCGCTCATTGCCTATGACAAAGATACTGGTGAAACCCGCTGGTCCATCCCAGCTGGTGGCGACTGTTATAGTTCACCACACCTGTTGGAAATTGACGGGGTTGATCAGATCCTTCTTCAGACGGATGCTGGAACAATCAGCGTGAGACCTGCTGATGGTGTGCAACTCTGGCAGTATCTATGGAAGGGACATCCGATTGTGCAGCCAATTCAGATTTCCAATAGCGACATTTTGATCAGTGCTGATGACCGCAACGGTATACGCCGCATTTCAGTGACACATAAGTCAGGTTTATGGACGGTTGAAGAACTTTGGGCCTCCACAGGATTGAAACCCTATTTTAATGATTCAGTGGTTCACAATGGTTTTGTCTATGGTTTTGACGGCTCCTCCCTTGCCTGCATCAACGTTAAGGATGGCACGCTTAACTGGCAGGGTGGAGATTACAACCGTGGTCAATTTATACTGCTTGCCGATCAGGATGTGCTGCTGGTGATTTCGGAAACTGGAGACCTCGCTCTGGTAAAGGCAGTCCCAGATCAATTTCTTGAGTTAGGGAAAATTCCAGGGATTGAGGGTAAAACTTGGAATCATCCGGTTATTGCCAGAGATATCCTATTGGTTCGCAATGCCCAGGAGATGGCCGCTTTCAGATTGTCGCTTATTGATTAATCAATAATTTTAATACTGACCCTTGATAATCAAAATGTTTAATTTTCATTAGTAAGCATTTATGCAAGAATTTTTAGACTATATTTATTACGTTTTAAGCTATTTACAGATGGGACAATTCACAAGACAGCATCCAATTGGGGGTTTTGTTTTTGCCACCACCTTTATTACTGTTATCGTATTGATTGAAAGATCACTAATATTATTCTTCCAAATAAAGAAAAATAACATTTCGGGTAAAGAAGAAAAAGAGAGGCTGCTCAATTATCACATTAGAAGGATAATAATGTATGCAATAGTAATATTATTTTTTGTTTTTCGATTAATGAGACTTGCAACGCCAGTTTTCTATAACTAATCTTTAAAAGTTCTTCATGTAGTTCTTTCACACAAAAATGTGATTGGCAGTATTACATACCAATTTTAGTGCCATCGCCCCTTACCCCTTGACCGTTGCCTGTTTTTTGTTTCCTATTTTGCCCATATTTGCGATAGATATTGATAAATTCTGATAGATTGTGAAATGTTGAAGTGTTTGGATTTACCGAATTTCTATCAGACCTAAAACTAAAATCCCCGTCGAGAAACAATGTTCAGGACGGGGACTTGCGGAAGCGTGTGGAAATCGAATCCACCTATGACATCACTGCCACACAACGGCTTTGAAGACCGCGGTACCCACCAGGGACACATTCGCTTCCATAATTTATTTTGTTAAGATGAATGAATCCATGCCTTGATCTTTTTTAAGGATAGATTTCATTCTTTCAGCAGACTCACGATCTTTGAAATTTCCTACCAAAACGGTATTGAGTTCAGTTCCACCTGAATAGGATGTTTCAACGCGGGCATCATATCCTGCCTTTACCAGCACATCGGCGCGATTATTGGCACCTTCAACCTGGCTGAATGCCCCCACCTGAAGTGAGAATCCGCCCTTTGGAGTCACCGGTTTTACCGCATACCTGGTAATTGTCTTTTGTTCTTTCTCAGTTATTTTATCTGAGCGAAAATCTGGATATTTTTTTAGAAATTTATCAGTATATTCTCTAACCAATTGAGACTCACCTGAGATATTCAGCGATTTGATGAGGAGTCTAGCAGTCCGTTCAAGATCTTCAAAATCCTTGTCATCATCAGCGATGCGCCTAAACCAATTTGCCGCCTGCACATACAATCCCGTTACATAATAGTATTCCCCCATTTTCATCATCGCATCCGTGGCGACTGGATCATCAGGAAATTGATTTACCAGTTCTCTAAACAATTCAACAGCCTTTTCAGAATCAGATTCTACAAGTCCAGCAAGGTAGATAATCTCGGGAGAATCGTCAGGCAGGTTCTTTAATGATTTTATATACGATTTGGCCTCAGACAGATCACCATTTTTAACATCAGCAATAAGTGAATTGACATCAGTCTGGAGGATGATTATATCCAATAGGACAAATAAAATCAGAAAACGCTTCAATCGCGAAATTTCTCCAAATCCCCAGTTGATTTAAATAACCAGCGGATATCTGAATCAATCTGCTGCCGTTGGTGGTGGAGATCTTCGTCTTTTGACATCAAATCAATAAGCCTGTCGATATCCTGTAATAAAGCCCGTGATTCCTTTGTTTGAACATCAATCTTAAGACGAATCAAATTGGCTACAATAGATGTCTCGTCCATATCTATTACCTGTTCAGCCAGTTCACTGGCGTTGGTATTTTCACCTTTTTGAAAATAATAATTAGCCAGGCTTTCCATTGCATCAACATTGTCCGGGGCCACACTGAGTATATTTTTTAAGATAATTTCTATCTCATCAAATCTTTCCAGGGCAAATAAAGCGTCTCTCAGTTTTGATAATACCAGCCAGGCATTTACTGGATCATGTTTAGTATATATCGTCCATTCAGCCACCGCGCTGGATAACTTTTCTTTTGCTTCATCCATGGCATTATTATAAGTTTTCATCCCTTTCTTTGACAGGTGTGAGCTTTCTTCAGCTTCCATACCAATGCTGAAAGAATGTTCACTTTGTGCCGCATGCACATTGCCGATAAAATAGTTGGCTTCATGAAGTGAAGGGGCAATTTTCAGAGCATCTGAATATTTTCGAATTGCAAGTTTATAATCCTTTTCTTTAAAGGCCATTCTGCCTTCCTGGATTTTATATAAACCCAATCTTTGGGTATCAGGGTTGCCGGTGACTTTATAATATTGACTTAAATAATTACCTGCTTTTTCCCATTCCCTTATCTCACGGTTAAATCGCACTAAATGAGTTAGAGCCCACTCATTTCGTTTATCAATTTGTAAGATTTTTTTTGTTTCGGTAATAGCATCAGAAATTTGATTCAGGGTTTCATAATCTAGGGCAAGATTTTTAAATAATTCAACCTGCTCGTAATCTGTTAGGCGTTTTCTCAGCAATAGACTTTTATGTATTTTCAAGGCCTGCAGGGGTTTGTCACCTTCCCGTGTAACCTGCCCGAGTTTTAAATAGGCATTCACATGATTTGTATCATTCTCAACAATTGTTTTGAAGGCATTATAAGCAGCCGTCCTTTTCCCTGAAACCAGCATATCTAATCCATCGGCATATAGATCTCGCGAACCTGTTTTCTTGCCAGGTTTTAGCAGAATATATATTACTATCCCAATAACTACTACTATGATGGCTATTACTATTGAAGGAGGAATAGCCATTAGACATCCACACTTTCTGCTTCTTCGCTCAGTACCAGATTATCTTCAATAGGCTGATTCCTCAAAGTATCCAGTTCATTATTTAACTTCTTGACTTGCGATCGGTATTTACTGGTTTCACTTTTCTGAGTGAATATTTGCATTATTGCAGTCATGAAGCCAATGAGGACACCTGCCATCAGAGTCAGCGCCATAAGCAGAGGAAACGACATGGAGAATTCTTTTCCAGGATATAACCATACCCATATCGGTTCTGGATTGAGGGAATAATTCTGGTAAAAGAAAACCACCAGGATAAAAATCACTACAATTAGAATCAGGATTTTAAATAATTTCATTTAGACTTGAACCTCCTCGTAAATCCGCTCGCCAAACAGGGTAATTCCTCTGGCATCGGTTATTTTAATATTTATTATATCGTTGATCTGTTCATTCCCTTTATCAAAAACCACCCAGCAGTTTCCCTCTGTTCTTCCAGCCCATTGCCTGGTGGATTTTTTGCTTTCTTTTTCAACGATGACTTGTAAAATGTTTCCAATTTGTTTTTGATTGGCAATAAGAGATACATTTTTTTGTAATTCTATGAGCCTTTCCAATCTGGACTGCTTTATATCTTCCGGGATTTGGTCAGTATATTCAGCAGCTTTTGTTCCTGGCCTTGACGAATATTTAAACATAAAAGCCGAATCAAACCCTACTTGCCTGATGACATTCAGAGTCTGCAGGAAATCTTCTTCAGTCTCACCAGGGAACCCGACAATAATATCTGTACTTATTGCACAATCAGGTAAGTATAATCTGATCTTTTCAGCAAGGTTGAGGAATTCTTTCTGCGAGTATGTTCTATTCATTCTTTTTAGAATTCGATCTGATCCCGCCTGCAAAGGCAGATGAATATGGTTACAAATATTTTCATGATCCTTCATCACCTGCAGTAATCTGTCATCAATATCCTGCGGATGCGGTGATGTGTACCTTACCCGAGATACTCCTTTAACAGCTGCAACTGCTTTGAGCAAATCAGGGAAATCTCCTTCAGGAGTTCGAAAGGAATTGACATTCTGGCCAAGGAGGGTGATTTCCTGAAAACCGTCAGCTACTGCCTGTTTGGTTTCGCTAATTATCCCGGCAATCAGTCTGCTACGTTCTCTACCACGAGTGAATGGGACAATACAAAATGTACAGAACTTATCACAGCCGCGGGAAATGGATATCCAGGCATTTATACCGTCCCGTCGATTTGGAAACATATCTTCATAAACTTCAAACCGGGAAAGACGGGTATCAACAAGGTGATCCAGGTTATTTTTTCGTTCATCCAGAATTTCCGGTAAGCGCCGATAAGAATCAGGACCCAGAATAACATCCACCCAAGGTTTAGATTCCAGCAGATCATTTTTTAAGTTTTGAGCCATACAGCCGAGAACGCCAATGATGAGATTTGGATTCTTTCGTTTAAGATGTTTAAAATTTGTTAATCTGTTATTGACGGTATCTTCAGCTTTTTCACGAATAGAACAGGTATTGAGAAAAATGGCATCGGCATCACGAAGATCTTTACATTCAGTATAACCTGATTTTTCAAGCAAAGTAGAAACCAATTCTGAATCATAGACATTCATTTGGCAACCGTATGTTTCGATAAAATACTTTTGAATCATAGTTGATTTAAATTTGTGTGATTAGAAATTTGTGGGTGGATTAGTTGACATAGTCATCAAAATAAAAATCACCTGGATTGGTATCCTCATTCTGATGGTGAACTTCGTAATGAAGGTGTGATGCAGTGGATCGTCCGGTGCTGCCGACAGAGCCAATATATTGGCCCCGAATTATTTTTTCACCTTTTCTCACCTTTCGTTTATCCAAATGACCATAAATAGTAATATATCCATAACCATGATCAATCTCTATATAATTGCCAAAGGTGCCATATACTTTTGATTCTCTCACAATTCCGTCTGCTGTAGCAAACACATGGGTACCCCGCCTTGCAGAAAAATCATGTCCGGGATGAAATTTATCTTTATATATAAAAGGATCCCGCCTCATACCGTATCCAGATTTAAGTATTGCTTCTGAGAAGTTCACCGGATGAATAGCAGGGAAAGAACGATAACGGTTTAAATCCTTTGTAATGGTTTTAGTGATTTCACGATAACTCATGAATTCAAGATTGGCGAGGCGATTGTAAAAATCAAGTTTTTTATTAAATTTATCAAAATCTATAAATTCTATTCCTTCGGGCAATAGGTAGTTCAAGTCAGATTCTTCTTCCCCACCCGTATTACCACCGACACCAACTTTCCGAATGTCATCATGAATCTGAGGCATTCTTATCAAATCCCTGATATGTTTATCCTGAGAAATGATCGTATCCATCCGACCAACAAAATGATCAATTTTTTCACTCTGGTTGTGAATTTTTTCAACCAATCGGGAATTGTCACTTTGAAGTTGATTTAGCTTTTCAACATATTGCTGATGGGAGTAATTGTCAGTAAATAAAAGTGCTATGCTGCCAATGGCAAAAAGAATTAAAAATACGAACGAGTAAATGACCAGATTTCCAATGGAAAACTGGCGCATGTTTTCTTCCCCCTCGCGAACAACTATAATTCTATATTTATTTTTCAAAAGTTAAAGTGTATGCTATAATGCATTTTAATAACGGATACATCCATATAAAATTAGGTTATTTATGGATAATTATCAAATATCAATTGCGTCGGCGGTTTCCTCGTTGTCTTTCTTGTCAACTTTTGGCTCTTTTGGTGTATCTTCAACTACTGATTCTTCTGTTTCCGAGGCTTCGGTATCTTCATCAGAATTACTTTCTGTTTTTAAAGATTCTTTCTCTTCATACCTTCGATCAAGCTCAGTTTTAAGGGTAGAAATATCATCGATATAGGATTTATATTCTCCATCACCACTGAAATCTGTATTCCCGGAATCACCAGAAGCGTGATATATAAATTTTCCCAGATCTGTGTAATGATGTTTTATATCTCTCTTAATTTTTTCGATTTCAATTTGGATTCTACCCAGTTTTGTCAGTTCTTCACCTTTGTCAACTGCCTTTTTAAAATAAAATCCTGATTTATCAGCGACGACCTCGCCCCATTTGCTCAGTTGCTGAATCGTATTTTCCCATATATCTGACATGTTTATTCTCCTAATAAATGTATACAAAATTTATCAATATTGAGCGGAATAATATAGGGTTTTCAGTTAGATTCTTGACAAATCAAAAAACGGAATTATTTTAAGTGATATAGCCAAATATTATCTGTTAAATTTGCACCTCGGAAAATTGACAATTATGGAAACTAAATTAAAGATAAATGAAATATTTTATAGTATACAGGGTGAATCAACTCATGCCGGCAAACCATGTATTTTTATAAGACTCACCTATTGCAATTTGCGTTGCAATTATTGCGATACTGAATATGCTTTTCATGAGGGAACTGATATGTCCATTTCAGAAATCCTCTCAAAAATAAAAAAATACCCATGTACATTAGTGGAGGTAACTGGCGGGGAGCCATTATTCCAGAACAACTGCGTACAGTTATTGCAATCACTTATCCTAAACAGGTATAAGGTGATGCTGGAAACTGGCGGTTCACTTCCTTTGCATGATGTCCCGGCAGAGGTAATTAAAATTGTCGATTTTAAATGTCCTTCCAGCAAAATGGAGAAGAAAAATGATTGGAGTATCCTCGCCGATTTAAAGAAAAATGATGAAGTGAAATTTGTCATTGGAGATAAAGAGGATTTTGATTGGGCTGTAGATAAAATTATATCTCACCAGTTGACCGAAAAGTTTACAGTACTCTTTTCTCCAGTATTCAATCGATTAAAATATGATACTCTGACGGATTGGATTTTGTATTGTAATTTACCCGTCCGTTTTCAAGCACAAATTCATAAACATATATGGAATCCGAATAAAAAAGGAGTTTAATGCTGTCATGATCCTGAATATTATTAAACCGCAATTAAAAATCAAATTCACCTGCATATTGCTTATTGCTATTGCTATTTTGATCTCTTCCGCCTGCGCGCCAAAGACCAGTGGTCCAAAAAGTTCAAAAGTATATATTGAAAACAGCTATCGTGCTATCCATGACCTCAAAGACAAACGGGATTCAAAAGCTTTGGAATCTTTTCTCATGGATTCAGAGCCGGTATTAAGATTAACTGCATTTGAAGCAATGGCATCCATACAGGATACTTTAGCTGTTGCGAGCCTGCTCAATGGATTACAGGATCGGGATAGTAAGGTCCGACTTGCAGCAGCATATGCCATTGGACAAACAGCAAGGATCCTATCCTCGCCAGATCCAAAAATTAGTGTCCGTATCATTAATGCCGTCTCAAAAGAATCTGATCCAGCCGTCGTATCAGAATTACTCAAATCACTGGGTAAATCTGCTGATGATACTGGCCTTAAATTTCTCTCTAGTTATTCTACAGTTGACCCTGATGTTATGGAAGGAATTGCATGGGGTATTTACCGCGCCGGGCTTGACGGTAAGTCAAATAGTGGTTTAACCCGACGGGCAAAAATGATACTTGAAGGCAAATATAGTATGAGTGCCCGATTGGCAGCCGCCCAATTTTTTGCCAGGACAGAAGATTTAGATTTTGATATGCATTCGAATTTATTTCTCGATATTGCAAAAAATGAGAAATATCCTGAGATTCGTATGGCTGCAGTTTCATCGCTTGGAAAACTATCTGCTGATGAAGTCCAGTCAACCTTGAGATCTATTATGAAACGTGATTCTGATTATAGGGTACGGGTAAATGCCATTGATGCTTTATCCAATTTCGGGGGTATGAAGGCTGAACCTTTTGTACGTGACGCCCTGTCAGATACTCATTTGAATGTGAGAATATCCGCTGCAGAATATTTCACAAAAGTTGATAAAATATTTTTTGCTGATGAACTCGACAAATTATTAGCAAATATCTCTGATTGGAGAGTACGAACCATATTATTCAAGGCACTCCTTGAAAATGTACAAAAGAAAAAAGCTTTTTCTACAAGAATCAAAAATCAGTTTGAAAAATCCAGTAATGAATACGAGAAAGCCTGGCTGCTTGATGCAATGGTCGGGGATTTACGGAATTATACATTTATAAAAACCATCGTTTTAGGATCGGATATTCCCGTTATAAAGACCTATGGTATTAATGCCATGGCAGACATCCGCCGTAAATATGAACTTTCTGAACTACGTTCTGATGAATTCCTTAAATTTTTTATAAAAGCGATAAAAAGCGGCGACCCCGTTATCGCATCAATCACTGCAGGTTTACTCCGTGAACCAAAATTGAATTATATCGAGACGATCGGTAATATCGGTTTTCTTAATGAAGGGATAAAAAATCTGTCGCTGCCGACAGATTATGAAGCGGCTGAAGAGATTCAAAAAACTATCGATTATTTCAAAAAGAGACGAATCTCCAAGAAGTTTGACCATCCTGCATCACTACCTATTCAATGGGAATATCTCGAATCTGTCAAGAAAAAGAATACTATTAGAATTCTGACATCCAAGGGAGATATTTTTGTGGATCTTTTTTATAATGAAGCCCCTGGAACGGTAGCAAATTTTATTAAATTGGCAAACAGTGGTTTTTATAATGGAAAAGTCTTCCATCGGGTTGTCCCTAATTTTGTTATTCAGGGCGGATGTCCCAGGGGAGATGGCTGGGGTAATGCAGATAATAGCATCCGCAGTGAATTTGGACATTTGAGTTATGGTGAAGGATATATGGGTATGGCTTCATCGGGCAAAGACACTGAAAGTTCACAATGGTTTATCACCCATTCCCCTACACCGCATTTGGATGGCAGATATACAATTTTTGGTAAAGTTTCAAAGGGAATGGATATAGTTCATTTGATTGAAGTGGGTGATGAAATCATTTCAATAAGTTTGAAGTAAAACAATATTTCTGTATGAGGTTTGATTGAATAAAGCCATCATTTTGGTGTCAGGAGGATTGGACAGTTGCGTTACAGCAGCCACTGCTCATGATGCAGGATTTAATCTCGCTTTTCTTCATTTGGATTACGGTCAAAGAACTGAGGTCCGGGAACTAAAGGCATTTACGGATATTGTTGATTTCTATTCAGTCAGTGAAGTTCTGTCTGTGCGTATGTCGCATCTTGTAGAAATTGGCGGTTCCTGCCTTACCGATACCAATATTGAAGTGCCAAAAGCTAATCTTGATAATTCCGATATCCCCATATCCTATGTACCTTTTAGAAATGCAAATATGATCTCAGTTGCCGTTAGCTGGGCGGAAGTAATTGGTGCCAGTCATATTTTTATCGGAGCTGTGGAAGAGGATTCATCAGGATACCCCGACTGTCGCCGTGATTTTTTTGATGCCTTTGAAAAATTGATTATTCAAGGGACGCGACCCGAGACAAGTATTAAACTTGAAACACCATTGATCCATCTTGACAAATCTCAAATAATCAAAAAAGGCGTGAGTCTTAAGGCCCCGCTGCATTTAACCTGGAGTTGTTATCAGGCAGAGAATATCCCCTGCGGCGATTGTGACTCATGCGCCTTAAGAGCCCGGGGGTTTGAAAAGGCTGGAATTATCGATCCAATTTTGGATTTAGCATAACACAAATCAGTTCAGTGTATTAACCAAACTGATAAATTAATAAATGACCTATAATCCTCAAAAACCTGCTATAAAAAAATCAACAACAACTGAAGTCTGGTCCGACACTGCCGATGGGCGCTTGGATGTAATTGAAAAACAGGTGGAAAATTTAGAAAAACGTCTTGTTGTGATTGTTAACCGGTTAAAGAAAAAAGATAGCGGAGATAGCACTGGATACAGTTATTCTATCACAAGGAAAAAATGAAGAGACGTACTTACCAGGTAACCCGATTTACAAAAAAAGTTGACCACCGACTTAAAAAACTCGAATTAAAACTCCGCAAAATGAATGATTTAATATCATATATTGAAAAGAATATGGATGATCGAGTTGAAAAATCTCTAAAAAAAGAAACCAATGAAAAGGTAACTTATACTATTTCAATAAAATGATTATTAGAAAAATTAATGAAAACGACCGATCCGTTATCAATGAATATTTAACGCATCATTTCTCATCCCAAAAACTAGTTTCACGAGGTGTAATCCATGACTCATCTACTTTACCCGGTATTATTGCCTGCTCGGATGAAGCAACCCTGGGATTCATATTGTATCATGTTGATGGCGAGGAATGTCAAATTATTGCAGCTGTATCCATTGTTCAAGAAGAAGGAATTGGCCGTATACTCATGCGCGAGATGCAGGGCATTACCCGATCTGCAGGATGTACACGATTGTGGTTGATCACAACCAATAATAATATTGCAGCCCAGAAGTTTTATAAGTCCTTGGGGTTTAAATTAGTAAAAACTCATGTGGATGCTATCACAAATTCAAGATTTTTAAAACCTGAGATTCCCGAGAAGGATTCTGAAGGTGTCCCAATAAAAGATGAACTAGAATATGAACTTTGGGTATGAGAATACCTTCCTCCCCATAAGATTATCAATTCAGTGGACAATGCGTTAATTATTTTTATTTACTAAATCTTTAAACGATTCCAATGGTGAATTTTGCGATGATAATCAAGCGAATCAGATTTCCTGAATTCTAATTTCCGATAATGATTCCAACAAGAATGACCACATCCAGCACATTGAGCACGCCATCATTATTTAAATCAAAATATTGTACCTCTTCATCGTTCAGTTCAGTGCCATTAATGATAATATTTACTGCGGAGACAATATCTAATACATCAACAACGCCATCAAAATTGTTATCACCGTAGACGCTTTGGTTTTCGTAAATCCAGACTGAAAAATTATCAATATACATCCCATCACCCTCAACATAAGTATCGGAGCTAATCTGGTATCTTATCCAAACATAGGGTTCTCCGGCAAATTCATTTAGAGAAACTGATTCCTCCACCCAATCTGATGTGCCATCATATCCAAATTCACCCTGGGTCTGCATACCACTGCCGCTCCCCGGCGACATCTGTGCACCATATAGCGAAACCCAGTTGGTTCCATTTGTTGAGGCCAGAACCTGACCAAAATCATATCCAGCTTCAATATCCCATTTTACAAAATAATTGAGAAATGCATCAGCAGCATCTGTAAGATCAAGGGGCAATGCCAAATTCATAAAATCAACGGATAATTCATCATATTCACCCGTCGGGCTATCTGTAAAAGAGCTGTTACCTTCATAAGAATCTGAGGATAAACCCCAAGAATTGGTATTCCAATTATCCATCCCATTCTCAGCATCATCAAAATAAACCATCATAGGTTCACCAATCAGAATTTCAAATGATTCCACAAACATATAATTAACATCATCCCAAATACGAATGGTTAGATTTGCAGAATGTCCTGAAAGGGCATTTTCAGCAATAGTAAATGATAACGGTTCGGAGATAATGTCTTCTCGTCCCAGTAATGATCCTAAATTAATCTCGGTAAACTCTATAGAGAGATTATCTGAAACTTGAATATCAAAGTTTACATCACCAAGAGAATTGCCAAGTCCTTGATTAAAAATATGAGGTGTAAATGAGTAGGTTTCTCCCGGGATAAAAACTTCAGAATTGAATTCTGCTTCAGATCTGTATTTTGATCCCACTGCCCAGCCAGTAAACATATTTGGATAAACATTCTCTTCTGCTAAAGGGATAATTCTTTCGGTTTCGGGCCAAAACCCATCACTGCTGGCCCCGATTTCAGGGGTATAGGAAAAAATTCCTCTCACATTATAATACCATGAGTCTGCATCACCGTTAACCACATAATTCAATGTTTCTTCACCACTACCCACCAAATACCCATTATACTGAGCCATATCATAACCAAATTCACGGTATATGCTTAAATCAGGTTCAGGGGGTAAGTCATATGGAGTTTCTCCGGCGGCGTAGATCAAGACATTGCCATAACAATGATAATTCAACATAATTGGAAAATCATGCTCCGTGACAAATTCATCTAATATTTGTATTTCTATTTCTGAACTCGCTTCCGGTCCACGATATAGTTGATTGCAAGGATCTCCGCTTGAACCACTATTATCATAATTCCAGTTAAATCCATAATTACGATTCAAATCCACACCCATCCACGTACCTGCACAGCCAGGTTGTCGGTTTTTTCGTTGCATGCCACCACCATTAGGGGCAATTTCATAATTGAACACATAGCCGTCTGGGTTTACAAATGGCACAAACCAGAGCTCGCGGTTATCTACCATTGCAGTAATTTCAGGATCCTCTCCATAACCTTGGCAAAGATGCTGCATAAAATATAAGAGGTTCATCATGCCCATGGGCTCTCTGGCGTGATGAACAGCATCATAAAGCATTTCTGGTTCGTCTTCATCAATATTTGGATTGTCACTGATTTTCAATGCATAGATCGGTCGGCCTTCGTGGGAATACCCAATGGTATCCAATTCACTCACCAATGTGGGATAATCTTCAACTATTTCAAATAGAAATTGAACTGCTTCCTCCCATGTATAATATCCGCCCATAGATCCATATCCAAAATCACGAGTGATATTTCCTGTCATTCGATTGGCATAAAAACTTTGAAGATCTTCCTGCAATACCACTAGTGGTACTCCTGAATTTTCCAATGCTGCTGCTTCGGAGACAGATGCCGTAAATTCAATATATCCATTGGGTCGGACAATGGCATGATCCAGGGGAATACCTAAATCATTCAAATTTGAAATATATTGATCATAGGGATGCATAATTCTCAGCAGTTTTACATCTTCAATACCAAATGATATTGCTGAAAGTAATAATATCAAGCCAAAAAAATTAAATCTTTTCATAATTAAACCTATCCTGCAGTGATGATGTTAATAATAGCGATTACATCCAACACATTTATGACGCCGTCTTCATTGACATCCGCTAAAATAAGGCCATATCCTTCAATGATCTGCGTCCCTAGGATATGACCGACAATGGTGACAATATCAAGGACGTCTATGCTCCCATCAAGATTTACATCTCCCTGTTCTGAAGGAATACCGCCGAGTGCATCAAATTGTAAATATCCGGCAATTGGAAAATTGTCCATTCTTCCAGATTCGTCAGCAGCATGGATATAATATTTGACCTCAGTATCAACTGCCTGAGATGGTATATCTGCGCTGTAATTTTGCGAATCTTCAAACTGGGTAAGCTGAATCTCTTCATACTCATCCATGGAATCATTTTTCCAACCCATATATAATTCTTCAGGAATCAGATCAAAACCACTCAATTGGACAATGGTTACATTTACGGTGTAAAAATTTGCCGGTAAGTCCTGATCATCTATTGGATTGTGAAAGAATTGAATCATACCCAAATCCGGTATTCCCTTTACTCGACAATGGAGGGCATCAGTACTTTCCCATGATCCTGTAAAACCAAGGACTTCATAACCTGGCAATGCCTCTTCGTAGACTGCAATAGCATCATCATCCCATTGATTACTCACAATAGGGACGAGAACTTTATTATTGAGAATGAGAGAATTTGTATATGGCTGGTTTTGAGGGGTATACGCCCGGAATATTTCCCAGGGTTCATCAAAAGAATTGTTATGGGTTTCAAAATAATCTACAGTGGCTTCAATTTCGTCAAATTGGGAATGAGATTCTGGAACAGAACGAACGAGAACTTTTGTAGGTGAAAGAAATTTTGCCCAGGTATCAATATGTTCAATATATGTGCCTGTTGGATCTTCAATGGCAAAATATGGATTTATTCCATAATAATCTTCATACAAATCGGCAACACCTTGTTCGTCAAGACCTGGGTTTTCATCATATGATAATGTTGTAGAAGCGCCAATATTTAAGCCGTTATTCATAAAATTACCGCCAGCTGTAATAAGATCAGAATCATAATAATCTGTATTTAAATGATCAGCCATTTTCTGAGGTGCCTGATTATCATTTGGTCTTGGCCGGTTATATGTATGATCAACGACGGCAATTTCATCATTCCCATCTACAACCCACCATGGACCGTAATCCCGCGTCCAGTAACTATCAGTGGGGCCAATGATAAATACCACATTATCCATATTTACACCGCCATTATTCATACTATTTGATGCGGATCCCTGACTGCCAGCCGATACGAGGCAATAAACTATCCATTCTTCTGCCATTTCACTTATCACAGCAGTAGAAATACCAAATGGATATCGGATAACGACGCCTTCCATCCTTTCAAATTCCGCTATATTTCTAATTGGTGTCATGGGAGGATCGGTCTGTCTTCCCCCCATTTGTGAAATTAAATGTCTATTTTCCCATTCTTCAGGTGTGAATCCAATTGGCAACTCTTTATCTGGTACAGTGGCCGTTATCATCGTTGCAAATAAACCCATTAGCATAATTTTTTTCATATCAGTCTTTCGTTGTTTGGTTTCAATTTATAGTTCTATAATTTTTATTCTAACACAATATTGATCAGGAGAATCACATCAAGTATATTTAAGATTCCATCATCATTTATATCGGCTAAATACAGCGGATATCCTGATAACTGGCTGGCATTAATTATATGATTCACAATGAGGACTATATCAAGTATATCCAGTGAATCATCAAGGTTGACATCTCCGGGATCTGCTGGATTCCCACCAAATGCTGTAAATGTATAATATCCGGCAATTGGTAGTCGTTCATCCCTCCCGGAATTATCTGACGCTGTCAGAAAATATCTAACCTGGGTATCAATTGGCTGAACCGGAATGGCCGATATATAATTATCATCTATTTCCGATAATGTCATCGTCAAAGATTCGTAATCATCCATTAGATCATTTGTCCAATGGAGAGTGACTGATTCCTCAATAACCCCAGTTTCACTAAGGTCAACGATTGTAGCAGACAGATCATATCCATCCAGTGGAAATTCCTGATCATCAATGGGATTATGAAAAATCTGCAGCATTTGGATATCCGGTATTGCCAATACTCGACAATGCAATGCATCGGTAGGAAGCCATGGATCAAGCCAGGTCCCTTCAACTCCAACTACATCGTATCCAGGCAAAGCATCTTCAAAGGCTATTATGGCTTCGTCATCCCACTGACCTAATCCTACTGGCACATATACCTTATCATTCAAGATAAAGGAATTTACATACGGCTCAGTATTTGGTGTGTAAACACGATATACTTTGTATGGCTCGCCAAAACAATTCATCTGATTCTCGTAGAATTCAACCGTTTCTTCAATATTATTATAAAAGGAGTGATATTCGGGAACGGATATAACCATAATTTTTTCGGGAGAGAGAAATTTTGCCCAGCAGTTGATATGCTGGTGGTAATTAGTCGTGGGATCTGAAGTCGTCATATGATTTACGGCACCATAATAATCCAACATTCGCTGGTCAACATCGATACTCCCATTTTCAGTATATACGATTGTCGAAGAAGCGATAGTATTGTATCCATCAAACATAAGATTTCCACCATTGTGGACGACATCTGAATCATAATAATCAATATCAAGTTCTAATGATAATCTGAAGGGCGCTTGATTATCATACGGTCTGGGACGATTATATTCAAAATCAACAATGACCATATCGTTATTACCATCCACAACAAAAAAAGGACCATAATCCTGCGTCCAGTATGTATCGACATCTCCGATTATAAATTCAACATTATCCATATCTACACCGGCGTCGGATAATTGGTTCTGAGCTGAAGTTTCAAGATATCCTGGAACAAGACAATATATTATTACATCCTCAGACATCATTTGAACAAATGGCAGGGGAATACCCAGTGGGAATGATATTAGTACACCAATGGATCTTTCAAACTCTGCTACCGGACGAATTGGTGCCTGTGGAGGATCTGTAATTCTGATTAGATCAGATCCAAAGGAAAGCGATATGGTGAATAATAAAATTTTGCAAGCGTATTTCATCAAAAAGTATGTTGTTTGGTGTCATAAAACTTATTATATCTATGTTATGCCAAACCGAATAATTTGGTAACAAATTATAACAGAATTCGGGTTGAAAAGATTATTGAGTTTGTCTCTTCCGAAATGGCAGCATCAGCATTCCAGAAAGCCATACTATGTCGCGTGGATCCGCGTATTCCGGCAGTCCAATAAGCATATGTCTATGATCAATTGACGGGGATTCCTGGTAAGTCCTGAATATCCTGTCCCAGCATGATAAGAAGAAGCCGAAATTCTGATTAAATTCAATATGATCCTGCGAATGATGAATTCGGTGCATATCCGGCGTTACAATGAACCATCTAATTACTGCATCCAGCTTTTTTGGTAAATGGATATTACCGTGATTAAACATTGCCGAAGAACTCAGAATTATTTCAAAGAGAACCACGGCTATTACAGGAATTCCGAAAACCATAATTGAGATGGTTTTTATACCTAAAGATAGAAGTATTTCAATTGGATGAAATCGAGAACCAGTGGTCATATCATATTCCGGATCGGTATGGTGAACCATATGAAACCTCCATAATATCGGCACTCGATGAAATATGACATGCTGCATATATATGATGATATCTAAAATAATAATAGCCAGGATAATTTCAATCCACGAGGGTAGGTCTATCATATTCAGCAGTCCCCATTCCGCCTCAGATGAGAGATAAGAGATGCCGATTGTTACTGCTGGGAAAAAAATACGCATGATGACATTATTAAAAATCAGTAGGAAAATATTATTTGAATAATGGATAAATCTTGATATGGCTGGCGTTCGTCTCGGTGAAAGTTGCTCCCAAAACATCATAATCACCAAAATAACCAAATAGATAATCAGTCTAATTTGGATCTCATAATTTGTCAGTACGTCGATCATTATCCTATTTTATCTTCAGTTCAACTATTCTGATTTAGAAATTTCTTTTCACATTTTCAAAATAATTGCCAGGAGCATAAGGGGTTCATACCTGTAATGAATGTAGGGAATGTATTCTAATTGGTTTATTTTAGTATACTACTGGTGTAGCCGGGCACAAATACCTTTTACGGTGATCATGAATTTATCTACCTCATGTTTGGTAACAAATAATTCCATAACCGTAAAGTAGACATCTGCAGTATATAATTCTTCACTAAAATCCAACATGAAATTAGATTCAAGTTTTAGAGTATAATCTCTTAAAATCTCACGTTTTCTAACTTTATTTCTCATATTATTCAAAAGAAATTTTATCTTACCGTCTGAAGTTACATGAAAGATCGGGACAATGCCCCAATCTTCAGATTTGCATTTAAAAGTCATCGTGCCATGACCTTCGCCTCTTCCCCAGGCAATGATATCTGAATTAGATTCAGCAAATTGAATGAAATCCATAACCACATTTACAGCGTGGGGAGCACATTCAGATTTTAAGGATTCTACAAATGTATCCTTATCCCATTTTGCCATAAGATATTCCTTAAGATAATATTTATTAAATAAACTCGTTAATTATTTGCGTCGCAGTGCCTGTAATTTAAAGAATATTAGGTAATTAAATTAGAGTAAAATCTTGATCTTATTTACTATGGAGTCAGCAATATATTCTGCAGATAATTTGAAATATTCAGCAGCATCTGGTCCCGGCGCTGATGTTCCGAAAGAATTAATACCAAAATTTAAGCCATTTAATCCAGTATATTTTTGCCAACCATCCGTTATGCCTGCCTCTATTGAAACCTTGATATTGTTGTTATTGCCTAATACTGTAGATTGATATGATGACTCCTGTTTGTCAAATAATTCCCAGGAAACAAAATTCACGATCCGAATATTGGTGTTCTTTATTAATTTTTTAACCGAATATGCCAGTTCCATTTCAGAACCGCTGGCAAAAATAATAACCTGTGATTCACCATCACAATCATCATGGATATATGCACCTAATGAAACATGATCGTCATAATACTCAGGTGATTTATTCTGTACTTCCAGGGATTGCCTGGATAAAATGATTGCATAGGGTGATTCTGATTGGGAAAAGGCCTTTTTACATACAGCAATGGTCTCATTGGCATCACAAGGTCTGGCAACTATCAAATTTGGGATGGTGCGGCATGCCATCAAATGTTCAACGGGCTGATGGGTTGGGCCATCCTCACCAACAAAAATAGAATCATGAGTGTAAATACTCACGACTGGAATTTCCATCAGGGCTCGAACTCGTAATGCTGGTCTCTCATAATCAGAGAACACAAAAAATGTCGCACCAAAAACTTTCATTCCACCATGTAGAGCAATCCCATTATTGATTGTCCCCATGGGGAACTCCCGGACACCATAGGCAAAATTTCTTCCCAGCGTATTTTCTTTGCTGTAATCCCCAACTGCTTTGGCGAATCCAGCTGTGGCATTGGATGGTTCAAGATCTGCTGAGCCACCAACAATAAATGGCTGTTGCATCTGGTATGATTCCAGAAAACGGCCCCATGCTTTTCGTGTGGCTACTTTATCGCCAACTTGATATGGTTCTATGTCAGGGGATACATTTGAGTCAAAGGCCAGTTGCCAACTTTTCTTAAATTCTACGTTTTGGTTTTTTCTTTCAACAGCGGCCTTCCAGGCTGAGACATCCTGACGGTAATATTTAAAACTTTGCCTAAAGTCATCTAATATCGCTTCAGGCAATCCAAACTTCTGTTGTGGATCCAATCCAAGTTTTTCTTTTGTTGATTGGATTTCCTCTGCCGGCAAGGGTGAACCATGTGTTGAAGCGGAGCCTTCCATTGAAAAAGTATTTTTCGCCATGATAGTTTTGCCAATGATGACGGTCGGTTTTTCAATTTCCATTTGTGCCTGACGTATCGCCACACGAATATCATCGAGATTATGACCATCTATATCAATTACCTGCCAGCCATGGGATAGATACAGTTCCCGATAATTGGTGGAATCGGATCGACTAACTTTGCCGGATATCTGAATCTCATTTGAATCATAATAGGCGATCAGTTTATGAAGTCCCCAATGCCCGGCAAGTGCTATAGCCCCCTGTGAAACTGGTTCCTGGATATCACCATCCCCATGTAAAACATAGGTATAATGGTCAATCACATCACTCCCCAACCTTGATCTTAAAATTGACTCGGCTACCGCCATCCCCACTGCATTACCCACACCCTGTCCCAATGGACCAGTTGTTGACTCGACGCCCGGGGTCAATCCAAACTCGGGATGACCCGGCGTAATACTATTTAACTGACGGAATTTTTTGAGATCGTCAACTGTAATCCAGCCGATTAAAGTCAACATTGAATACAATAGGGCTGACTCGTGACCAGCAGATAGAACAAACCTGTCGCGGTTTTTCCAATTTGGATCATCTGGATCAAATGAAAGAAATTCTTTAAACAGGATATATGTAAAATCAAGTGATGAGAGCGGTCCACCGGTATGACCTGAATCGGCATTTCGTACAGTATCCATAATCAGGGCGTGGATTGTATTCAGCGATTGCTGTTCAATAATAGTTCTTTGTGACATATTTATCCTTTTGTTATGCATATTTTCGGGACTGAAATTTAACGGTTATTAAATACACGATAATATTCAATTCCCTGAAAGTTATTTTTATCTTTGCTGATTATCTATTGATCCAGAAATTCTTTTTTTCAAATTCAGGATTAACATAAGTTTGCGTTACTATAATTGAGGAGATTAATTTGAATTCTATTTATATTGTTGTTATTTCCCTTGGTCTATTCTGGATCGGGTACCATTTTTATAGTAAATTCATTTCAAAAACTATTTACCAGCCTGACGATTCAAAGTTGACACCTGCTCATGAATTCCGGGACGATATTGATTTTGTACCCACAAAAAAGCATATTCTATTTGGACATCATTACACCTCAATTGCTGGTGCAGCACCGATAATCGGGCCATGCATTGCTGCCTACTGGGGATGGCTTCCTGCCATAATATGGGTAGTACTTGGAACTATTTTTATTGGTGCAGTCCATGATTTCGGTGCACTTATTCTCAGTGTACGTGAGGGGGGGAAATCTGTCGCAAATATCAGCGGTAAGCTAATTAATCATCGAGTCAGACTCATGTTTCTTATTTTTATTCTACTCCTCGTTTGGCTAGTTCTCGCCGTATTCTCCATGGCAATTGCTGGATTATTTGTCAGTGTACCCACAGCAGTGATCCCAATAAATATTGAAATTATCCTGGCCATTATCATTGGTTTTCTTCTTTTTAAAAAGGATATGAATGCACTGATCCCATCTCTAATTGCTCTTGCCTTTCTATATTTTTTTGTTTGGGTCGGGACTAAAGTTCCTCTGTCATTTGAATCATTAAATTTCTCGCCTGACCAGGCAAGAACCACATGGATAATTCTGTTATTTGCCTATTCATCCATCGCCAGTCTTCTCCCTGTATGGCTCCTGTTACAGCCCCGGGATTACATAAACAGTCACCAGCTTTTTGTTGGTTTAGGATTATTGTTTCTTGGTATTCTAATCGCCCAGCCTATCGTTGATGCCCCGGCTATCCGATTGGGAAATATGGGTGACGGACCACCTATTTTCCCCTTTCTTTTTGTCACCATAGCCTGTGGAGCCATTAGCGGTTTTCATGGATTGGTGGCATCTGGTACAAGCTCTAAACAGCTTGACAGAATGAGCGACGCCAGATTTATAGGATACGGAAGCATGCTCGGTGAAGGAGTATTGGCTCTGGCATCTGTATTGGCTGCCGTTGCCGGTATCGCTTTAGTTGATCAATGTCATCTCCCTTCGATTGGAGCAGTAGCTGACTTAAACTGGGCAGTTTATTATGATAGCTGGGCGCATGCCGCAACCAATAAAGCCACGGCGTTTGTTCTTGGCGGCAGTGCCTTTTTACAACAAACCGGTATCCCAAAAATGCTGGCTACCACCATCATGGCTGTTTTGGTCATTTCATTTGCTGCCACCACCCTTGACACTGCAACCCGAATCCAGAGATTCATCATCAATGAATTGGGATTGGCACTGAAAATAAAGTTTTTTACCAATAAATATGCCGCTACTGCACTTGCAGTTATCCCGGCAATTGTCCTTGCATTGTGGTCTGTTCCCGATCCGGTAACCGGAGAATTGAAACAGGCTGGTTGGGTACTGTGGCCAATCTTCGGTGCCAGTAACCAAATGCTTGCCGCCCTTACCCTTATGGTACTCACATTGTATTTTAAAAAATTGAAAAAACCTATACTCCCACTTTTAATACCAATGATATTCATCATGTGTATAACGATTATTTCATTAGTATTAAAAACAGTCGATTTTATAGCATCTGGTAACTATTTACTCACCTCTCTAAATACTTTATTAATAGTATTGATCTTTTGGATGATTACTGAAGGTTTTCTATTAATAAAGAACAGGAAGTTAAATGGATAACAATCAAAAGAATAATTATTATCAATCACTCCTTACTGAAACAAAATATATTCTGGGGTATGATGGTAAATACACACCTGGTACAATTGGGAAAATGGCCATATCCACTGCCCTCCTTTCCAGACATATTCCAGATTTAGTCTTTGCCGGTTATTATTTACTTTCAGGATCACAATTGGAGATTGGACCTTACCAGGGAAATATTATTGCCTGCACTCCTATTCAGCTAGGTAAAGGTGTATGTGGCACCTGCGCCGAAAATCAGAAAACAATCATTGTTGAGGATGTCAATTTATATCCAAACTATATCGCCTGCGATACGGAAACTAATTCTGAAATTGTATTACCCGTTTTTGTGAATAATAAGTTTAGCGGAGTATTGGATATAGACGGTAAAAATATTGGTCAATTTGATGAAACGGACGTGGAAAATCTCGAACATTTCTTAAACCTTATTTTCTCAAGGCATTAATATTTATGGAATACGGTATCTACATTCACATTCCTTTCTGCATAGTAAAATGTATTTATTGTGATTTTTACTCCATTACTGATCGTGATGGAGACATACCAGTTTTTGTGGATGCCATCTGCAGCGAAATAAATTCATCAGCAACTAGATTTGAAGATCCCGGGAAAGTAAAGGTGAGAACCATCTTTATCGGAGGTGGAACTCCCTCCCTTGTTGAACCCAAATGGATTGAAAGAATTCTCGATTTACTGGCCAGTATTTATGATATGTCATCTGTTAGTGAGGTGACAATTGAGGCTAATCCCGGAGAAGCGCCTCTCCAACGATTAAAAGATTTTAGATCCATCGGTATAAATAGAATATCTATGGGTTTTCAAAGTTTTCAACCCGAATTATTAAAATTTCTGAGTCGAATTCATTCTGTTGATGACTGTTTCAAAACATTCAGACATGCCCGACAAGCCGGTTTTGAAAATATCAATACCGATATGATTTATAATATTCCCGGCCAGAGTAATCGTATATGGAAAAATGATTTAGAACGCTTGATTGAGTTGGAACCAGATCACATTTCAGCCTATTCATTGACAGTTGAAAAAAATACGATACTTCACTCTATGGTAAAGACTAATAAAGTTAAAATGCCTTCAGAAGAGTTGGATATTGAATTTTTTCAAACCACAAATGATGTACTTTCAAATGCCGGTTTCCCCAGATATGAAATCTCAAATTTTGCCAAATCGGGATACGAATGTGGACATAATCAAGGGTACTGGAGAATGATTCCCTATTTAGGATTTGGACCATCAGCGCATAGTTATGACGGGTTTAAACGATGGTGGAATACCGCATCACTGGATCAATATTTACAATTAGCATCACAAAATGAATCACCTATATCCGGCTCTGAAATTCTGTCTGACAATAATAAATTTAATGAATTGATTTTTAATGGACTGAGAATGACAGAAGGTGCCGCTATAAAAGAACTGGAAAGACATTATCAGGGATTATTTCGATCCTATTTGGAACAGGCAATGATAAAGTGGCCCCAACTCCTATACAAAGATGGATACTTAAAACTGTCAGAAAAAGGGGTTTTACTTGCCGACGAAATCTCTGCGGATCTATTTGTTTTACCATAGGAGTATGCGGTTATCTTCTATTAATTTTGACATCAAATTTTACTGCGAAGAAATATTGTATATATAAGTTTTTGTTTATTTCCATATGATTTTGAGGTTCTCAAAAATTAGATATAAAATTCATCATGACGACAAATTACTATGTAAAACAGAAATTATTGGGGAGCATTATGAAAATAAAAAAACTAACAAAGCTAGGCGCGATATTACTTATACTTTTTATGTGTATTTATGCATGCTCAAATAAACACACAAGTATACCAAATGCACTCCAAGATACTGAATCCGCCTTTAATTATCTCAAAGGGCTCGAAGGCAAATGGATTGTTCAAGGAGGTAAAGAAGGTATTTTCGGTTGGGAATTTGAATTGACATCAAAAGAGGGAGTATTAATTGAAAGATTAAAAGTTGGTACTCAAACTGAAATGTTAACCGTTTATAATCTTGAAGATGAATATCTGCTTGCCAATCATTTTTGCCAATTACAAAATCAACCAAATCTCATTGCTGTCACCTCAGAAATTGAAGGGGATCTTCACTTCCAATGCAATGGTAATGTTGGCAACACCAAATCTCATGATGAGCTGCATATGCATGGTGTCCATTTTCAAAAAAAAGATTCAAAATTAATTATTTGGATGGATATGTTTGAAAACGGCGAGATTGCCTTTGAGACACGCTATAAATTAACGCCTGTGGATTCACAATGAAAATTTATAGAGAAAATTAATATTCCCATATTAGTGTAGATTGAACACTTTGAAACTATGGCTATGATGATGACCATCAGACAAGATTACAGAAAATTCAAATCATTTTAATAAAATCTAATAAATGAAAATTGCTATTATCGGCACAGCATATCCATATAGAGGTGGAATTGCAACATATAATGAAAGATTAGCAACTGAATTTCAGGGCCAGGGGCATGAAGTCACTATTTTTACTTTCACAAAACAATATCCTGATTTTCTTTTTCCAGGCAAAACACAGTATTCGGATGAAGAAGGACCTAAAGATATTAAAATTGTCCGATGTATTAATTCTATAAATCCAATTAATTGGATAACTGTCGGCAATCGAATAAAAAAGTCTAAACCTGATCTGGTCATTATAAGTTTTTGGCTACCGTTAATGGGTCCGTGTTTTGGTCAGATTTTGCGAAGAATTAAAAAAAACAGCCATTCGATAGTACTTTCAATTCTGCATAATGTAATTCCACATGAAGCACGATTTGGCGATAGATTATTCACAAATTATTTTGCTAAAGCTGTGGATGGATTTGTCGCCATGTCTCAAAATGTTTTAGATGATATCAATATATTTGACTCAACCCATCCAAAAATACTGTCTCCTCATCCAATATATGATAATTTTGGGAAAGTAATGCCACGTGAGAAAGCCCTAAGAGAACTGGGATTAGATACAGAATACAGTTATATATTATTTTTTGGACTGATTAGAAAGTATAAAGGACTTGATCTTCTCATCAAGGCATTTGCGCATAAGCAATTTCGAAATTCAAAAATTAAATTAATTATAGCAGGTGAGTATTATTCTGACAAGGACGAATATACCAATTTGATAAAAAAATATTCACTGGAAAATGAGGTAATACAGGTTGATCAGTTTATCCCCAATTCTGAGGTTCAGTATTATTTTAACGCTTGTGATTTGGTTGTCCAGCCCTACAAAACTGCCACCCAGAGTGGTGTAACCCAAATTGCTTATCATTTCAATAAACCAATGATTGTGACAAATGTCGGTGGATTAGAAAAGATGTGTCCAAATGAAAAAGTTGGATATGTTGTATCAACTAATCCAGATGACATTGCTGATTCAATATTCAGATTTTTTAACGATACTGACAAGCCAAAAATGATAAATAATATTATTGAGGAAAAAAGAAAATACAGCTGGAAGATTTTAACTCAGAATATGCAACTCCTATATGAAAAAATTCTAGAAAATTAAGCATACATTTAGAATTCGATATTACTCAATAATTCCATTCGCTGTAATCAATGTTGTGCCGGTGAGTAATTAACAGAAATAATTATAACAGAACTTACATTTAAATGAAACTGAATATTTATATACATCTAACATCAAGGTCATTTAATAATCTATAGATGCAATATTAATTCTCTAATTTTATATTAACTTATGGCAATATCTCAACCAGGATAAAATAAAACTGAGCATACATTGGAATTAAAACTACTATACAATAGAGTTAGGGATGCAGGAATTGCATTTATATTTGTTCTCATCATAGGCAGTATTGGATATAAGCTGCTGGCGACATATCCTGTATCACTGTTTGATGGTTTATATATGACAATCATTACGGTATCAACAATAGGATTTGAGGAAGTTGTTGATGTGACTGGAAATGTTCCTGGTAGGATTCTTACTATATTCCTTGCCTTTTCAGGTGTTGGACTTTTAACATTTATACTGTCTAATTTTGCAGCTTTGCTCATTGAAGGCGATCTGAGAGAAAAATTAAGGATCAATAAAATGGAAAAAACAATCGAGAATTTAAAAAATCACTATATCATTTGTGGTTTTGGGTTGGTTGGCTATCAAACAGCTGCTGAGTTCAATCGCACTCATCGTGAATTTGTTTATTCTGACCATCTCCTTGAAAAGGTTCTACCCTATCGTGAAGAACTTGATGAATTTGGCATCGGAATGGTCGGAGATTGCACTGAAGATGATTTTCTCTTAAAATTAGGTATCAAAAATGCCACCGGTCTTATTATCACAACAAGTGAGGATAATATCGGATTGATGATTTGTCTCACTGCTAAACAGTTAAATCCTAATATTAGGATTATCGCCCGTTGCAGTAATAAAAAAAATGCCAGGAAATATAAATCAGTTGGAGCAGAAAAAGTTATCTCACCATCATTTATTGGCGGATTAAGAATCGCTTCTGAAATGGTTAGACCCACAGTAACCTCTTTTCTTGATAAAATGCTGCGGGGGAGTAACCCGAATCTTCGCATTGAAGAAATAACTTTTTCTCAAAAATATATTGGCAAAAATTTACGGGAAATCCCAATTGATAGCTTTAAAGACACCTTAATCCTTGCTATAAAAGAGGGTGAAAATTGGACTTATAATCCGGATAGACTTTATGCCATAAAAGATAATTCTATTCTGGTTGTGATGACTTCTCCAGATGATCGAATAAAATTAATTAACCAATTTTCCGACGTGTAATTAAACAATCCGTAATGATATCGATTCTTAAAGCAGATTCCTCACATTATAATGGGATCACAGAAATCTACAATGAGGCTATCCAAAAGACCACCGCTACATTCGATACTAACATAAAAACTGTTTCTGAGATGCAAGATTTGATTCAATCACATACAGATAAATATCCAATTATGGTCGCCATGCATAATAATTCAATCGCTGGATGGGCCTCAATATCACCCTGGTCAGATCGATGTGCTTATAGTGATACCGCGGAGAATTCGGTCTATGTACTGGAAGAATTTAAAAGTCAGGGAATCGGAAAAATATTATTACATAGTATTATCAGCATTGCGAGAGAAAATGGTGTTCATACTATTATCGCCCGAATTACACAGGGAAATCCGGTAAGCGTTCATTTGCATACATCCTGTGGTTTTCTCCCAATTGGAGATATGAAGGAGGTGGGCAGAAAATTTGGCAAATTACTGGATGTTGGATTATATCAAATAATACTTTAACTCATTCTGAAAATGAAAACAGCCCCGGTGAATACGGGGCTGTTTTATATATAATTGATATCAGGGTCGATAATTTTATTTCATCAAAATCATCTTGCGGGTCATGTTAACGTTTTCACCAGTCAACCTATATAGATAGATTCCTGAAGGTACTTTAACTCCATCAGCATTCTGACCATTCCAGGTCAAATTATATTCACCGGCAGTAACATATTCATTAAGAAGGGAATTAATCTCTTGTCCAAGAATATCATAAACAGCCAATTTCACGGTGCCTGATACTGGGACCAAAAATTTTATATTTGTAGTGGGATTGAATGGGTTTGGGAAATTCTGATGCAATGAATAACTTGCTGGAATCTCTGAAAATTCATAAAAAACTTCTTCCCCATCACGACCGGCTACAATGATTGAGTTTATCTCAAATTCAGGTGAAGTAAATAATTCTATATCACCTGCATTAAAGGTATTACCTACTACGCTGTACATGAGGATAATAGTCTCTCCATCCCTGGATTGATATTCAGTATTCATGCCAGTTTGAGTATTAACGATAATATCATTTGATCTGATACTCATTTGAATACCTGAGATATCTCCACTGGAATTCAAAGATAGACCATTTTCTCCAATTTTGAAATTAGCAGGTTGAGATGCTACCCTATCGCTAGATTGACCCACAACAAAGTTGATGATATTAATTATATCAAGTATATTGATAATATTGTTATCATCTATATCAGCAGAACATATCTCCCAATCCAGTGCCGGATTTCCTGTACCAATAATAATGCCCACCGTTCTGATAATATCCAATACGTTGATATCCCAATCGAAATTCACATCACCTGTAATGCAAGAAGTATTAACCATGATATTAAACGAGCTTTGCCATGTATTAGTACCATCGGTTAAATCAATGGCAAAAGAAATACTGTAATCGGAATCAATCTGTACATCAGTAGAAATATCAAATGTGAACGAATCTTCACTTGTAAGATTTTCACCTGTTTCAATATCTCCGAATGACACTTCATTATCGATAAATGTTATATATGGATCATCAGTTGAAATTATTCCGCTTACATTTTGTGCATTATCAACACCAACATTTTCGGCATTTACAAACATCTCAATCGATTCACCAGCATCCACCTCACCATTTCCATTTGAATCACTTGTGAACGAATAGTCATCCATAATCACATATGGTCCTTCAGGTACAATCACCAGAATTGATCCTTCATACGTCAACATGTTATAACCGGTAACAACTAAATCAACTTCCATGGGTTCAAGAACGGGTTCTTCCAATATAATATTGCAAAATCCATTTTCATCCAATGAACCTACACCTATGAGTTCTCCATTTACGGATAAGGCGGCTGTACCTTCGGTGAGACCAGGCACACTTACTGGGCATTCAGTAGACCCAATAACCATCACATCATCATGTTCAACTGTTGCGTTTATAGGTGTATCCGTTCTTACCATGATTGAAGGATCTCCAAATAATGTCCAGTATGTTGTTTCATTTTCACCACCTGAACCATAATTGTCATTCATATGCATACAACCATTGGCAGAGATACCACCGAAAGATCTTTTAATATTGTTGTCGAATAATTCAACAAGGATATCATTAAATTCATCCTGCCCATCCATTGGCGGTGCCCAGCTTTGATTAATGGTAGACATGAACGCACCAATCGCACCTGTTGGAGTGCCATCATTTGTGGCCCGTAACCATGCTTCGGCAAAACAGGTACCATTTTGAAATTGGCCATTTACACATGCGACTGACCAGATAAATGGTAGCTTATTATCATTAACCAGATTATTGACATTATTCACATTAAATCCTGACGTTGACCATGCCGTACTAGAACCATGTCCAGTATAATTCATCACGCTTCTACCATCATTCACAGCAGCAGTTACCTGACCTGAATTTGCACCTGGATCATAAACCTGATCGACTTCCGTGTAGGTATAATCCATCAGTTTTCCACGTATATTATCCTGATGCTGCCAATCAGCTTCTCCTTCATCACCAATTCCTGAGCCCTCAGCGGAACCAATACCGGTGCCTTTATGATACCAGTCAGCGTCAGCCATGGGATATCTTTCATAGTTTATGGATCTCTCAACTTGCGTCTGTACATGGGTAGCTGACTCTGCAGAGAATCGACCAACCATTACTTCAGGATAGGCATCGTTTCCTTCTATAAATCCATAACTTGGATCAGAAGGATCACCACCAACAGTTATTGACGGCATTTGCGCAATATCACCAACCAGTAATAAATAGGCAAGATTTTCATCATAATAAAAATCTTCAACAAATTGTGAAATAGCGCTGGAGTTTGAACCAATGTCATTTACATCCACAAGAGTTGTTTTTAATCCACTCATATTCTTCCATTCCACCAGTGGCTGCAAATCATCCATAAATGCACTATAACAAATAATCAGCATTGAACCATCTTCATCAAGGATATCATATCTATTATTGACAAAATTGTTGTAGTTATTAAAATGATGTTGATAAATACTTTTGTATTCACTATTCATGCTTTGCAGTTCTTCCTGACGATTTAATGGGTTTTCACCAATTTCATCAGTTGCATAAACATGGACTGTTATACTGGTATAAACTCGAAGCGACTGGGTTACAGGATTAAATTGCAGCGGAAATACCTGGACAGCCTGACCACGGAAATCCCTGATGATATATGGGCTTCCAAGTTCTGCGAGACTTCCAGGATAGAATTGATCCTGATTATAAACATCTCCAAAGACAAATGGGACAGATGAAGGATCGATATCCCGGGTTAAATTTCCTTTTGAAGGAGCAACAGAATAATGATCAAAATCAACATATTCAAAATCTAAAACTTCCACTTCCATATTATTAAAATCTGGAATGATAATCGATGTGCTTAATTTTTGTACATCTGGGGCGGTGACCTCAAGAAGGGGTGTCCCTTCCTCCAGTTCAAGGATGTATCCTCCGGTTTCACCCAAAGATGATCGATTTTTCCAGAAACCATCGAGAGTAAATTCAATCGTAGTTTCGCTCTCTGATCCTGATAAAATAATAGCCTGGGATTGAGTAGGATTCTCATTGGTGATTCCAATCCATTCAGCAGCAAAAATAAGGGAAAGCATGGAAATAGAAATAACTAATATAGATTTATACATATTTTTCTCCGGTATTATGGTACAAATTGCTTGGGATAATTCAGTTAAAATTACCAACCCCTCTATAATTTGTCAAATACTATATGGATATGTACACTTTGTTACAGATTCGATTTATGAGGTAAAATTGATTCAAAACGAAACTGCCCGAATAAATCCGGGCAGTTTTTTAAGAAGTAGTATAGATAGTTCTATGAGATCAAATTTATCAAATCAACTACTCGATTTGAATATCCCCATTCATTGTCATACCAGTTTAGTGTTTTAATATATCTACCAGCAGTTACTCTGGTGAACGGCGCATCATAAATTGATGAATGTGGATTACCAATTATATCCGAAGAAACAATGGGTTTTTCATTATATTCTAAAATGTTTCTCATATTCGCAGATTCCGATGCTTGGCGAACGACGTCGTGAACATCATCAACTGTAACATTATTTTCCACTTCAATAACCAAATCAACAACAGAACCGTCAGGAACAGGAACTCTTGCAGCCAATCCATCAAGTTTTCCTTTCAACTCAGGAAGTACCATGCCAACTGCTTTGGCAGCACCGGTAGTAGTTGGAATTATATTTTCTGCTGCAGCCCTGCTGCGACGCCAATCCTTATGAGGGACATCTGCAAGTCTTTGATCATTTGTATATGCATGCGTTGTGGTCATCAATCCCTGGGTAATTCCAAATGCGTCATTGAGGACTTTCGCCATTGGGGCCAGACAATTCGTAGTACAACTGGCATTCGATATTATTTGGTGTTCCGGTCTCAAATTATGATCATTTACACCTAACACAACTGTAAAATCAATTTGATCTTTGGCTGGAACGGTAAGAATAACTTTTGATGCCCCAGCATTCAGGTGAGACGTAAGTGATTCTTTGGTTCTGAAAATACCCGTGGCCTCAACGACTACATCTACCCCCATTGCCTTCCATGGAAGATCTTTTGGGTCTCTGACTTTTAGCATTTTTACGGTATTATTACCTGTAATAAGCTCATCCTCAACTATGTTAACAGATTCGCCAAAGCGACCCATAATCGTGTCATATTTTAACAAGTAAGCAAGGGCATGATGATCAAACAAATCATTTATCGCAACAATTTCCATATCATCTCTTTGATTAAGTATTCTGAATACAGATCTACCAATCCTACCGAAACCATTTATTGCAATTTTCATTTTGCACCTCCACTATTCTCTAATGAGATATATGATGTCAAAACATCCAAAACTCTTGCAGCCTGACAAATACCATTGTCATACCAGCAAAGAATCTTCACCATATCAAATTCTGTTTTCTGAGTAGCTTGAGAATCATATACCAAGCTGTGAGTATTTCCAATTACATCACTGGATACGATGGGATCCATATTGTATTCAACCAGGTTTGACGTTGACTTTGATGCATTCTCAAAAATTTTGTGAATGTCATCCAGAGAAATACTTTTCTTTTTCATTTTTAACGTCAAATCTAGCATTGAACCCTTTGATACTGGCACATTCAGGGCAATTCCGTCAACTTTACCGCTAAGTTCGGGGAGGATTTCATCAATCCATGCAGATGTGGGTGTTATATTCGGGATAATGTTCTCAGCGGCCGATCTGCTCCTCCGAAAATCTCTTCCTGCGACATTTTGCAGAGGCTGGTCACTTGTAAATGCATGAACAGATGTGAGCATGGCAGCGGCTATTTCTTCTTCTTCATTTATTAGTTTTAAAGCAAGTACCAATGCATTTGTCGTAGATGATCCTGCTGAAATGAGTCTATCATCCAGTGAAATGGATTCCTCATTGGCTCCCATTATTACGATTCTATCGATTGAATCCCTGGGCAGTGACGAAATAATTACCCTGCTGGCACCACTTTTTAAATGGTCTTCCATTTCATGCCTTGAGCAAAATTTATGAGTACAGTCAATTACATAATCAACTTCAAATACATCCCAAGGGATATCAGAAGGGTTTTTTGCAATAAACATTCGGGATTTAGAATAAGGGGAGACGAGGTAATTTCCTTCCAGTCTCACTTCTTGTGAATCCAATCCTTCCACATCCTGAAGGTAATTTAATATCTCCGGATTTCCGATATCAACAATGGCAGCAATATCCAGATCAGGATTATTATATGCCATGCGGAAGAATTCCCTTCCAATCCGGCCAAATCCCATGATTCCAATTTTCGTTCTTTTAGCCATATTATATTTTCCTAAATTTTTCATTTTATAGGCATAATCGCCTGGCGAAATTTACACATAATCACATTTAGTAACTATATCATTAGTTACGATATTATTCAATTATTTCAACTTCGTCACCAATGGAAAGCAATCCTTCAGAGAGATGTATCATATTTACACCAAAATGGATGCCATTATTAAAATTTCGATACAAAGACAATGTCCGGAGAGGTTCTCTGGAATGGTTTCCAGTTTTCTGATCTACATTTATTATATTGCAGCGAGCACATGGTTTTACAACTTTTAAAGGAATGTCCTTAATTCGTATTGTTTTCCATTCGTCCTCTGAAAACGGTTGTGTACCATTTACAACGATATTTGCCCTGAAACGATCAGCTTGAACAGGTTGAGTAAGTCTGGAGTTTAAATCATCGACAGATGCCTGAGAGATGAGCAAAAGCGGGTACCCATCTGGAAAATTTACACGAATTGATTTCCCAACACTTGATTTATGTATTGTTCTTTTCTGTGTTTGATAAATATGAACAAGTTTGCATGGAATTTGAAGAATTTCAGAAAACCATTCATCGACAATATCCGGATATGTGCATGGTTGAAATGATTCATCCCAAATACTTACTTGTATTTTTGTAGTGGTTATTGAATTTATAAGAAAATTAAATTGATTTGTCCCGAGATATGAACAATGAATAATTCCCTCTTCTGAGACGGGGTCAAATGATATATTAGCTAAATGTGGATGTGTTCTTTGGGTGAGGAATTGACCGTTTTTATCAACAAGCATCCATTGTCGGTCATATTGAAATCCCGCTTCACAAAGTTTTACTTTTTTTAAAGATATTGATTTCCCTGATTTTAATGGATGAATATTTAATTCATTGATCTTTAATGACATGGTAAGTTTTCCCGGGGCTGATCATTTACAACCCCGGGAAGATTGATTAGATAGTCAGCTTATTCATGAAATCAGCCGTATCACTGATTTCTTCGCAGGAAAAGATCATTTCCTTTATTTGATTCTGTCGATCTGAATCTAGTACGCTGTTTGATAGAGAATTAAATTTATTTATCAGATCATCCATAGTCATTGGTTCCCGGGGGTCACCTTTAGGATATTCAAGATAAACAGAATTTTCGGCACCATCCTTTGTTCTTATCATCACATTTGAAGGTTGCTTGGCGGGGAAAAGTTTTTCAAACTCGGCGCTGGCAATACCTTTTATTTTGAAGATAATATTTTTTAATTCTGGATCATTTATTTTATCATCATCAAATGTACCGGTGGTTATTTTACGGTCCAATATTGCTCTGGCGATACAATACGGTAAACTGTGATCGGCTGTTTCCCTGGATTTTGGTTCATATTTGTGTGAATCAAAAAGGATATCGCATGCCCTGGCAATTGTTGTCACCTGTACTTCTTCAATGTCATCAGGAAAAATATTATTTTCAGTAATTACTTTCAGTGTTGCAGAGATATGGGTATGTGTGAGTGCTTCAGTGGGAAATGCTTTCATACTGCATTCCATAATCTTATAACTATCACCAAGACCACCAACAAGGGCCTCTATATCCCATTGCCAATCCGGCAAAGATGCCCCCGCTTCCCTTCCTTCCATTTTTATTGGGTCCATTGAGTTATTCTTTGGGTCCCAGCCAAGGAAGCAATCCATAAAACCTTCTTTTCCTTCAAAAACTGCTTCGGTTCCCGAGAAACCTTTCTGCGCCATCAATGCAGCAAAAACGCCAGATTGAACTGCCATGGGATCAACGGTATTTTTCATCATCGTGAGAATTCCTGCGGTGGGACAGCCAATAGTATGATTGTGACATCCGGAGATACCAATAGCATTTACCATCTGATCTTCGCTGAGATTCATCAATTTTCCAGCGACAATTGGTGAGACAAATTGTGTGAGGGTTGCATGATGCCATTTACGTTCCCGAACACCTGGAACCGCAAACAGACATAATCTCTGTTCAAATTCGTAAGCCAGAACAATAGCAACTATCACCTCTTTCATTGATGCACCTACCATCTCTCCCACCGATAGCGCCGCCGGAATAATATCTGATGGATGGGAGGGGTCTTCCTTCCAATAAATATCATTAAAATCCAGGGCACGAACCATAAGTGAGTTTACAAGCGTGGCATTGACTGCCGGGATTTTATCCCCAAAGCCAATTACTGTCGCTTCGCCCTTACCGCCAAAACCATTATATATATCTCTGATAATATTCACATCTTTTGTGTGATATCCGCCAAATGCGCATCCTACAGAGTCGTACAAATATCTTTTGACTTCATGGATTACTTCATCTGGCAAATCTTCATATTTCAGCCCAAGAGCAAATTTTGCAATTTGTCTTGAAATCGAATTTTTCATTTTAGTATTTCCTGTAAAAATTAATTTCTGATGCAGTTATCCTGTTGATTTGATAAATCTGCTAATCAATGTTATTAGAATTTTGCAATTATGGCATTTGTGACATCCAAACTTGAATCTGAGCCACCCATATCATAGGTTTTTACTTTCCCCTCTGCAATCACTTCCATTACTGTATTTTCAAGTTTATCAGCCATCGCTTTTTCGCCAAGCCAGTCCAGCATCATTTTAACAGTTAGGATCATTGCCATCGGGTTGACTTTATATATGCCATGGTATTTTGGGGCAGAGCCATGTGTGGGCTCAAACACACCATAATCATCACCCATATTGGCAGAACAGGCAAACCCAAGTCCACCAATCAACTGAGCAGCCAAATCAGAAAGGATATCTCCAAACATATTTTCGGCGACTAAAACTTCATATTGATCAGGGTTTTTGACAAGCCACATACACTGGGCATCAATATTGGTTTCCCACAATTCGATTCCCGGGTATTCTTTTGCAACTTTCCTGGCTGTCCGGATCATTAAACCACCTGTCTCTCTCAATACATTTGGTTTGTCAACTACCGTTACTGATTTTTTGCCAAATTTCTTAGCGTATTCGAATGCTGCCCTAACGATGCTTTCACATCCTTGGGTTGTCATTATTCTGGTGGATAAGGCAATATTTTCCAGTCCGAATTTTCTAAATTTACCCATTTTAGGATGGTTTTCATCAAGGACATTGAATACGGCTTCCGGGATCGGGAAGAATTCTACCCCACCATACATACCTTCTGTATTTTCACGGAATATTGTAATATCGATGCCTTCTTTTAAATTAAGCGGGTTACCTGGATAGGCTTTACATGGTCTCAGATTTGTATGCAGATTAAAAGCCTGTCTCATACGAACGATTGGTGAGAAGTATACGAGATCTTTTCCTTGCAGCTCCGGATTCAATTCAGTCTCGGCTTCTTCTTTTGGTTTGGATGTAATTGCACCGAATAAGGCACAATCGGTATCTTTCATCATATTCACCGTTCTTTCAGGCAGGGCATCTCCTTCTGATTTCCAGAATTCCCAACCGATATCACCATGGATATATTCTGCATCTAAACCAAGGTTATCAAGTACAAGCCTGGCACATTCCATCACATCATTTCCTACACCATCACCTGGTAACCATGCAATTTTATACTTAGCCATTTATTCTCCTATTTGTCTTATTTATTGGATAATTAAGATGATTTAAACATCTGTATGATTATTAATCGATTCTATACTCTATGCTAGAAATATCATCTAAACATCCAACAGATGAAAATCCAGCATAGCAATAAAGACTATCTTCCATAATTTATTTTTGTGAGATCTGGGTTCGCACCCAGTTTTCGAGACCTTCTGATATAATTAATTCCTGTGCAGCTTCACCAATTGCACTGATTTTATATATTTTGTCATTGAAGTCTATTGTTGCTTTTTTAAAGCTAATGACAATTTTCAATTTTGTTTTGAGTGTGAGTTTTGCATCACCGAATTTTTCTTTCAGATCATCTATCAATTCGGCAGATTCTATCAGTAAATAACCGTTGTTAAGGGCATTCCGTTTGTATGTTTCACTGAATGAGCCGGCAATAACAAGTTGAATCCCACGGTACTTCAATGCTGTTGCCGCTTGTTCCCGTGATGAACCGGTACCAAAATTATATCCACCTGCAAGAATGTCAGTTTCATTGACAATCTCACCGAATTCAGGATCATAATTTTCCATGACTACCTGCGCTTGTTGCTCATGTGTAAAATCATCTAAATATGTATATTTCCCTGGGAATATCCCATCAGTATTCAAGTTATCCTGATGACAATAAATCAATTCACCGATCACAGATGTATGAAATCCATCGAGTATATTCAATTCCCCAGAATCTGTTTTTAATTTTTGGTTTATTTTTATTGCCGCAATCAATGGGGTATCTTCATAATCTGTATCAGACACAATGTATCCCTTTATTGCAGATGAGGTTACGGTTGCCGGTGAGGCAAGATAAGCCAACGCATTTGGATGTCCCATTCTTCCTTTAAAATTCCGGTTAGTTGCGGATATACCAACTTCGCCCTCCTCAAGAAGACCAGCCCCCAATCCAATACAAGGACCACACCCAGGTGGTAAGGCAATGGCTCCGGCATCTAATAATATCCGCCAGTCACCGGAGTTTTCACTTTCCGCTTGAACTTCCTTTGAGGCAGCGGCAATGTAGAACTTTACATGATCGGCAATTTTCTGACCTTTTACGACATTTGCAGCCTCTTCCAGATCTTCTTCACGGCTATTTACACATGATACCAGATAAGCTTTATTTATTTTTATATTTTTATATTTAACAGAATTTAAGGAATGCATGGTTTTCACATGACCCGGTCCAGATATATGCGGTCTGACTGTAGAAAGATCCAGTGTGATCTCTTTTAAATAAAAAGCATCTTCATCAGCGGATAGATAGTTATCTCTCAATCCTGCAATTGTTGAAGCATTGATCCGTGGATGAGTACCTATGCCATCAACATCAGATTTGACACCAGCCAATCCTCGTTTTTCTATTACCTCCCTACGTCTTTCAAGCCATGCAATAGTCGTGTCATCTATTGGAAATACACCGGCAAGTGCGCCCCATTCAGTGGTCATATTTGCAATGGTTAAGCGTGAATCAACTGAGAGCGTTTTAATTCCATTCCCGGCAAATTCAATCGCTGTATTCAATGCTTCGTCATTATTAAAATGCCCACACAATGTGAGTATTACATCTTTCCCTGTAACACCAGGATTAAGTTTTCCATTCAATATTACTTTCACCACCGGCGGGATTTGCCACCAGGTTCGGCCCGTTGCCCAGATGGCGGCGGCGTCTGTTCTAACTACAGGCGTTCCCAAAACACCTAGGCCGCCATACATATTTGAATGACTATCGGATGCTACCACCATAGTTCCGGGGAGGGCATATCCCTCTTCACACATAATCTGATGACCAATTCCCCGACCAGCAGGGTAAAAATCGACGCCCATCTCATCGGCAAATTTTTCGATATTCAAATATTTTTTAAGATTATCTGCACTTTTATCCTGGACATTGTGATCCAATGTAAATACCGGCTGTCGGGGATTATTCATTTCCACGGCACCAATTGCCCTGAATTTATTCATTACCGCACCAGTATTGTCATGAGTCATTATATGAGCTGGTCGGATTGAGATATAATCTCCACTTTTTAATAGACTATTTTCAGAAATATCAAATGCGTATTTCTGAGCTATTTTTTCAATAAGATTCTGCTTCATAATAATAATTATTCCCTTGTGGTTTTTGGGGCTGGTTCTCTGAGACTGTGAATTATTTCAGGCTTTGAATGGCTCAAATGAAACAAAATCTGCATGATGGACAATAATTGATTCAACCGTTCTCATACCGAGATCACCTTCTTTTGAATGAGTACCGATAATATGCTGTACTTCAGGAGGTAAGTTAAATTTATAGGCAATAGCCAATCCACTAAATGGGTGACGAACAATTTTACCCATATTACTGGTTGTAAGAGTGTCATTTTCAATCTTGTATTCCAGCAGTTTACCAATGTCAATAAGGATAGCTCCCGAAATAAGAATATCCATGTCAATTTCGATTTCGTCACCAAAATTATCTTTCATTCGTTTGGCAATATCTACTGCCAACTGCACACAAGTTCGTTTATGATTCATAAATGATACTTTGCAATTTTTAATGAGTAATGAAAAAGGTATTTCTTCGAGATCTTCAGGAGTGAGGACACTTTGCTCAATAGCAAAAATCCATGCATCTAAAGTTTGTTTGCGTAAGTCTGCATCCTTAATCCATTCAATCTCCGGCCATAACTTTAAAACTTTATCTTTCATTTTGAGTACAATCTCCATAAATATTATTGATAAAACGATAACTAATTTTATTAACAAATCTGAATGAGAAAATAGTGAAATGCGATGGAATATCACAAATTAAATTGCCTTAACAGCTCTCATTTTGTGACTGCAGTTATGATTTATATTAGAATTTATTGATTAAGACGGTTGGCAGCAGGCTGGGCGTTATTTATGTTTTCAATTAATTGGAGAGTTAATACTCTAAATCTTCATTATCAACCGGCAATTCCACATGGAATCTGGTATATTTCCCTATTTCGCTTTCCACCCATAATTTGCCATTATGCTCACGGATAATTCCATAACTTACTGCTAGACCTAATCCAGTCCCACTATCGGCAGGTTTTGTCGAATAAAAGGGTTCAAAAATTCTCTTTTGAGTTTCCTCAGAAATCCCTGGTCCAAAATCTTCTATCGTTAATCTTTGCCACTTTACATTTTTCCTTTTAAACGGTCTAACGATAATATGGATTCTTTTATTATCATCCCAGCTGGGAAATTTTTGATTCAATTCGTAGCGTGCGTTGGTTATTAGATTCATAATTACTTGTTGTATCTGCTGTCCCTGACATTGAATTTCTTCCAAATTCTCAGCGATATCAATAGTACAGAGGATTTGCTCACTGAAAAGAACCGAGTCTACCAATGATATAGATGAATCAACAATACTTTTTAGAGTTGTTCTACTAAAGAATCCAACTTCAGCCTTTGAAAATGCCAATAGACTCTTGACAATCTGGGCTACCCTGTATCCTTCTTTTATAATCTCTTTCACCCATTTATTCAGTTTCTCATCAAGATTCTCATAGGCCATCATCATCTCGGCATAATTTATAATTACTGTCAACGGATTATTAATTTCATGAGCAACTCCACTTGCAAGTGTTCCGATTGATTCAAGTTTTTGGCTCTGAATTAACTGAGCTGATAATTCTTTGTTCTTTTTCTCGTTTCTTAATTTTTGCGTAATATCTTTTCCCGAGCTTAGTAAACCGTTAATCTCTCCTTTTTCATCCCGTAAAACTTCAGTATTCCATACTATAGTTCGAGATCTGCCTTTACTTGTGAGCACAGTATTTTCAAATTCAGTAGAAGGCTTACGTTTCCCTTTCATGATTTGATGAAAACGATTTTCTACAGTATCTCGCTCCTTGGATGACACACAAACCTCAAACCAATTTTTGCCAAGTAGTTCATTTTCCTCATATTTTAGTAGTTCCAGTGTCATTTTATTTACGAGTATTATTTTCCCATTTCGATCAAGAGCAATTAACATAACCACGGCGATATCAAGATAAAGTTTTGCTCTGTCTTTTTCTTCTTTTATCTGAATCTCAGATCTTTTTCTTTCAATGGCAATAGCAACCTGACTGCTGACATATTCCATTATCTTAATATCTTTTTTAGTATAGATATTCGGATTTGTATAATGTTGTACAGCCATAACACCTATCGCTACATTGTTAATTTTTAAAGGAACTCCAAGCCAGATTTTCGCTGGTTCTCCAAATTGCTCAACTTCTTTCCTAACCATTAACTTTTTTACTTTTATCTTCGTACCAAAGAATGTTTTTCCAGATGAAAGGACATATTCAGTCAGGCCTTTTCCCCTCTCTCTCTGAACAGGTTTACTATCTTTCTCGTCTGTATTATATGGAAAGGTGACAATATTCAAATCTTTGTTATAAAGAGCAATAAAAAAGCTATCAGCAGGCATGACACTTTTAACAATATTGTGAACTGTATAATATAATTCTTTCAGACTCCCGGCACTATGAGCCGCCTCGGATATATCATATACTGCTTTCTCTAATTTTTCTGCCTGTTTCCTTTTTGTAATATCATTGAAAAAAAATAACATCTTGTTACTTGTCATTTTCACTGCATCAATGTGCCACCATCCAACAGTAGTATCTTTTTTTATGAACTGTGTCTCACCAGAATATTTGCCTTTCTCAAGAGTTGTCTTTAACTGTTGAGCAACTATGTTTTTATTTTCTGATACATACAGGTCAAATATTTGGGTGTTTAATAATTCGAGATAAGTATGACCTGTCATTGTGCAAGCAGTCGGGTTGACTTCAGATATAAATCCCTTAGAATTTGTAACAAAAATGGCATCAGGTGCATGATTAATATAATTTTTGAACTTATTTTCGCTCAACTCCAGGTTTCGTTCCGCCTTGGAGGCTCTTTCCCGATTATTGAACTCCAGTAGCTCTCTCTCAATGACTGGGGCCAGCCGATCAAGATTATCTTTCATTAAATAATCATGAGCCCCTTCGTGCATTGCTGCCACAGCTAACTGATCATTAATATTTCCAGTAATAATTATAAATGGAATGTCTACTTTTTTTTCTTTATAGATATTAAGTGCTTCCATTCCACCAAAACCCGGTATCACATAATCACACAATATAACCTGCCACTTGTTTTCTTCCAATGAAGATTCAAACTCGGATGCGTTATCAATCCTTTTTGAAATTATATCAAATCCAGCCTGCTTTAACTGACGAACTACAAGCTGATAATCATCAACTGAATCATCGACAATTAGAATAAATATTTTTTTCATAGAATTATACTCATCCTTTCGGATCATAATTTTCAACATATTTTGACTGGAATCTATTCATATATACAGTGTTTAGTTTCTACCTCAGTTCAAAATAGAATGAAGCGCCATTGTTTATCTCACCATCTGCCCAAATTTGACCGCCATGCCGATTTATAACTCTTTGCACAGTGGCAAGTCCTATTCCTGTCCCGGGAAAATCCCTGGCGCTGTGCAATCTGTTAAATACTAAAAATAGATTATCCTTTTCACTTTGATCGAATCCAACGCCATTATCTTTTACATAATAAATATTTTGTTTGATTACTTCGCCATTTTTATTCTTTTTTCCAGGTAAAAGTCCAAAACTTATTTTTGCGGAATCAGTTTTTGATGTGAATTTCCAGGCATTTTCAAGCAGATTCAGCATCATTGCTCTTATAAGCTTATTATCGGCAAGAACTATGACATCTGATTGGATATCCAATTCAACTTTTCTTTTTTTATCTCTTTGTTGAAAATCTTTAAGTATAAAATTTGCAATCTTGCTTAAATCGACTTTTTTGAGTTCCAATTGATGTTTGCTCAATTTTGACAAATACAATAAGTCATCAATAGATTGTGACATTTTATTTGTGGCATTAATAATGCGACTGAGATTATCCAACGCATCTTCATTTAAGTTATCAGAATGATCATCCTGGATAATGTGGCTGAAAGATTTTATATGACGAAGTGGCTCTCTTAAATCGTGCGACACTGAGTATGAAAAAGCTTCAAGCTCTTTATTTGTCGATTCAAGACTTTTATTTGCTCTTTTTAGTGATTCTCCAGTCTCTTTACTGTCTTCTGCCATCAAGGTCAATGCGTCGGTGATTTTCTCAAGCTCGTGTGTCCTCTCCTTTACTGCTTTTTCTAATCTCTCCCTTATATTTTTTCGTTCCTCTTCAATATTCAACCGTTCAGTAATATCTATTGAGATTCCAAGAAATAATTCTTCCTTATCAACTTGCAAAGAACCGAGACTGGTTTCGGATTCAAATTCTGAACCGTCTTTTCTTATATAGGTATTTTGAATAACCGTTGGGGATTTAGACTGAAGATATTTCCATTTTGAGAATGCACCCGGTTTATTGATTCGTCTATTGATCTCATCAAAACTCTTTTCCAACAATTCTAACTCAGAATAACCTAAATAGTCACAAGCTTTATTATTGGCTTTCATAATTTGTCCATCACCATTAAATACAAATATAGCATTTGGAGCCTGTCTTAGAATAGTCTGAATTCTAATTTCGTTTTTTTGCAGGAGCAAATTATCTTCTTTCATTTTAGTAATGTCCGTTGTCATGACAATTATTTTATCCACATTACCTGACTCATCCAAAATACCCTTGAAGCGCTGTGAAATCCAAATTGCTTTGCCTTCCTTTGGTTTAAGAAGTTTAAGTTCAGAGATCGTTAAATCTCCTCCTTTTTCATATATCTGCCTTACTTCCTCCACCCATGATCCAAGGTAATTATCCCTCTCATCAAAACTTAATTTTTGTCTCTGTGAATATAATTTTTGAATTTCCGTACGATTATATCCAAATATATTCAACCAGGCATCGTTGGCACTCAGCAAAGTACCAAACCTATCTCTGGCAGTTATTCCAATTGGCGAACCATCAATTATTGCTTTGCTCAGCTGGCGGCTTTCAAAAAGTTCTTTTAGGGCAAGCTTTTTATCGGTTATATCTATTGTAGCCACCAGGACTTTTCGATAATCTTTTTCATGGGAGGAAGTTTTACTTATACTCAACTTTAAATTGATAATTCGAATGTCACCGGATAAAGTTTTTATAGTTGATTCACCTTCAAATACTGAGTTACCTATTGACAAAGATACAAATTCCTCAATGTAAACATTATGACTGTCACTAGTGTTTGTTTTAGATAATTCATCACGTAATTGTGATTTACTTTCAGCATGATATAGACGCAACACAGATTTATTAACATCAGTAATTTTAATCATCGATCTGCAGTCATTTACCGCTTGAGGATTTTTGAGGAAGTAAGATTCAAAATCATTTATACCAGTTTCTGAGAGTCGTTCAAAATGATTCATTAATTCGGAGAAATCCTCTTCCCACAACGGTATAGGGGATTCTTCAAAAAGTGATTTATATCTTTGTTCACTATTTTCGAGATCGATATTTTTTTTCAACAATTCCTGTTCAATTTTATGCTTTTCGGTAATATCTCTCGCACAGTACAGCAAACTTGTAAGTTTTCCGTCATCATCCCAAATTGGTACACGATAGGCATCCAGGTAAACAAATTTTCCTCGAATATTTCCCAGTTCAGAATTTCTGGTATGTAACTTTCGTTCTAAAGTACTTACATCATTTTTCTGCCAGTCTAAATCAATAGTGAACCAGTTCGCGTTATCCCCATGTTTTTCTTTTTCCTGATCAATTATCGAATGTAGCAACTTGCCTTCAGATTCAAATGGCGTTTTAGTAAATAATAGATGATCGGACATTGCTTTATTTGTGAAGGAAATCACACCTTCCAGGTTTTTTACCAATATCATATCAGGGATATTATCTGAAATCGACCGAACCATTTTGTATAGATCTCGATATCTTGACTCTTCGGTCATTAATTTTTCATCGGTTAGCTTTTTTTCAGTTATATCAATTGCGGTACCGGTTATATGTCTGAAAATACCATCCTCATCCTGAACCGATCGGCCCCTGAATAAGTACCACCTGATAGATTTATCGTTATGTACCATTTGTACTTCGTCTACATAACCGGATCCTTCGTTTGCAATGTATCCATTTATATTTTCACAGAATCTATCCTGATCGTCTTGATGAATATGTTTTATCCATTCTGACAATTTATTCTCAATATCTTTATCATCATAACCAAGCATGTGTTTTAGATTTGGATCAATATACATAGATTTTGTTTCGATGTTTAATTCCCAGACACCTACTTTTCCGCTGATAACAGCACGATTATATATCTCCTGTTTTTCAACAAGTATTAGCTGGTATTTTCTATTTTTCATCACAATAGAGACTTGTCGTAATACCGCCTGAATAACCTGATTATGTGTTATTTTTTTACCGCCAGGTATTATAATCATTAGATTGCCAAATGGTTCTTCACCCCATATAAAATCCATAGAATAAATATCGTGAGTATTCACAAGTTTGGATATTTGATTACTGAATTCATCACTCGTTTTATTTGATGTCACTAATTTCAAATCATGGGGCAGCCGAATGAGTTTACCATTCTGTAAATTAAATTTTTTGTCGACTGAAGATTCAAATTCAACATCGCTGATATTGTTCATTTTAAGAATATCATGGTAAGACTTAGCCAGTCCTTTTACAGTACGAATCTTTAATTTTCTTGATTCCTGATTATATTCAGAGATGATTATAAGGCTCTCATTTTCGAGCTGGTATATTTTATCACCAAGGAATTCAAAGATATCTGTTTCAAGGGGAAGATTCACCAATTCCATTGATGTGCTGACTAAAAACTCAATATTACTCAATTGAATTCGAGTTGATTCTTCAGCATGGACTCGATCGGTAATATCATGGGCAGTGCTAATAATGCCTGGGCGTCCATCAGCTAATGTCAATGGAGCTTCTCTCAATTCCATATTACAAATTGAGCCGTCTCTTTTTATAGATTTGACAACATGCTTTAGTTTTTCCCCGTTGAGAATTTTGTTGATATTTTCGGAGACTTTACCAGAAATGCTGGGGTCTACAATCATTCTAACATTTTTCCCTACGAGTTCTTTGTATGTGTATCCCAGTGATTCACAAAAAGATTGGTTAATATCAATAATTTTGCCGTCTGAATCTTCAATAAGAATTCCACTTGGGCTCAGTTGAAATAATGCTTTATATCTACCAGAGATTTCTCTCAATTCAGTATGCGAGCTGATGGTATCAGTGATATCATGGACGGTACCAAAAGCATATACTCGTTTACTATTTTCACCAATAATATGGTTTGCCTTTTGGTGCACAATTCTTCTTGATCCGTCAGACCTAACCACTTGATGCACCAAATGAAAATCCTTGTATTCACTTAAACATTTCTGATAATAGTTATCAATGATTTCCCGGTCATTTTCTGGAAGGAGGGACAAAAATAATTTGTATTCCGGTTCAATTTCCTGAGGATTTAATCCAAATATTCTATAAAGTTCATCTGTCCAAAATAAGGAATTCGTTTCAACATCCAGATGCCAGCCACCAATATGGGCAATCTTCTGGGATTGATTTAGCATCTCATCATTGAATATCTGAATATCATTTCTATTTATTTGTTTAGATTTCCATGATCCCAATTTTAATTGAATTAATTCGGATATATTTCTAATTATGACATCTGTCTCTTGTTGATCAGAGGAAGAAGGAATCACATCATAAAACTGACTTGATATTTTTTTAAATTTCGGTTTATCTTCAATATCCCGAAGCAGTAAGAGCAGGACTGGTTTTAGCTTGTATTTTTTAGTAATGGATACGAATTTTATTATTTTTTCAATGGAGAATGAGCTACTTATAATAAATAATTTAATATCATCCTCATTAAATTTGTGGGGGTAGGGATATAATTGACTGGATATGCTTAAAGTAAATCGATGTGCCTCTAAAACTGTTTTTATAGTGTAGAGTGAAATATCGATTTTACCAAACAATATGGCCTGGTTTATTTTCATTCTTCCTCTTTTAGGGTCGATACACGCATGGCTAATTTAATTCGCTTAGTTTTCTCCTTAGTTCTTTAACCTCATCTCTCAATTCTTTAATACGGTACTCCCGTCCGGTAAAAAGTTTCATATACCCTTCTAGCCTCTCGTTTTTTTCCTTCAGGGTCTTATTTATTTCTGACGCATCCTTTTCAAGTTTTTCCTTTAGTCGTTTTTGACGATATTCAATGTTTTTGCGGTCAGTAATATCACTTGCAGCAACAATGACTCTTGCATAATCAATGTTCTGATTCGGCAGCCTACCAAAATTGAACCAAATATGAATGTATTCAATCCGTTGTTTTTTTGTTGCAGTTTTTATTTCAAAATCAAAATTTGTCTTCCCATCAGCAATAGCAACCAGTTCATCAATATATCTTTCTGATATTTCAGATCTACTGGTTTTGATGAGTTCTCCAATCATTTCATCTTTTTTCTTTAACCCAAATAATTTTAGTGCCGATTTATTTACATTCAATACTTTAATTTTACTGAGGCAAATCAATACCTTCTCAGGATTTTCAATAAAATAGGCTCTGAAATCCTTCACCCCTGACTTTTTGAGTATTGAATAAAATTCTATTAAATCAGTAAAATCTTCTTCCCACAATCCAATTGGTGATTCTTCGAATAATAATTCGTAACGTTTTTGATTTAATGTGAGTGATTCAGTAATTCGTTGCTGATTTTTCTGCCTGTTATCCAGTTGTTCAACCATAAGATTGAACCCATCCACCAAGTCTCCTATATCATCATCATATCGTTTTCTTATGGTGATTTTAAAATTTGATGTTTTCGTTAAGTCTTCTACGGCGTTTTTTAGTAAAAGTATTGGTTTGGATATCTCCTTTTGCATCCTGATTGCGACTATTAGAGAAATTGTCAAGATAACCCCTAACACTAACACCATGGTTACCAAATGTTGTCTTATCTGATTCCTGATTGGTGTAATCTCTTTTATGATATATATTGCACCAATAATTGTGCCACTATTATTAATTGGCATCATAACGTGTAGATTGTCGTTAATAAATCTGGACATTACATTTTGAATCTGATGGTTTTCTACAATCCCTGCATCACCAAAATTGCCATATCTGGCAATTTCCAGACCTTTTTCATCGAATACTTTACACAATCTAATATTTGGAAATATTTCCAAATTTAAAACATGATCTTTTACCTGGGATCTATCCTGGGCCAATAATTCCGGTTTACATAATTGACCCATAATTAATGCTTCCAGCTTTGTACTCTCCTCAATATTGGTCTTATAGGATTTGACATAATAATATGTAAATAATATGAAACCTGATATTACTGAAGAAAATGTCACTGACATAATTATCAGAATCAGTTTATGTCTTATTGAAAATCTGCTGTTCACTCTTTTATGATTTCCCCGTCAATAATTCTAATTTCATCCTGAGATAAAATTTCATCGATAATCGGCAATATTGACAAATATATGCTCTGTATATTTACGTTTATTGGGTTGGTTTTAATCGATCTGATACTTTTTTAATTTAAAAATTGAATCCAATATTGTTCCATCAACCCATTTAACCACTCCGATCACTTCATCGCTAAATTCAGGTTTATCAGGTGCTCCACCAACAAGATCATCTATTTCATTTTTTAATTCATGGATAGTTCGAATTGGCAATCCGCTATCTTTTGTAGATTCTATCAAATCTGTTCGTTTAGGATTAATGGCTATTCCTCTTTCGGTAACAATCACATCTATCAATTCTCCTGGGCCCACCAGAGTTGTAACTTTATCAACAATGATAGGAACGCGATTACGAAATGCCGGGATTGGCAGGATTGTACATTTTGAGAATAAACAGTTCTGCCACCCGCCGATTCCATGAAGCATGAGTCCATCTGAATGAGTTACGACATTTGCGTTAAAATTGATATCCACTTCAGTGGCACCCAGTACAACAGCATCTAATATTCCAGCAAAATTTCCTTTACCATGCCAGTTATAAGATGTAAACGGAGATGTATTAACATGGCCATGATTTTCTCTCATTGACCTAACACCGTCAAGATCAAATGTCTGACCATCAAGAATATAATCCGTAAGCCCTTCTTCAAGCATTTCCACCAGATATTTTGTGGATCCGCCTCTTATAAATCGAGCCTTGATTCCAGCATCTTTCATCATTTCTTTCAGATAGATTGCAAAAGCAAGGGATGTTCCGCCTGCACCTGCCTGGAAGCTAAAACCATCTTTCATTATTCCTGCTGCCCTGACAAACTTTGCTGTTAATTCTGCAATATGTATTCTATCTGGTGATCGAGTTAATTTTGTTGTACCTGAAACAATTTTCTCCGGTTCACCTACTTTTTCCAATTGCACTACATAATCTACATTATTGCCCTGTATCTGCCAAGGGATACATGGGAATGGGACAAGATTATCCGTCACAACAATAACATTATCGGCATACATGGAATCGGCGAGTCCGAATCCCAGTAAACCACAGGCTGAGGGTCCTCTGTCACCAGTTGCGTTTCCAAAACTATCGGCTGTGGGAGCTGCGATAATGGCAATATCAATATGTACTTCTCCATCCTGAATGGATTGCCATCTTCCTCCATGGCTCCGCAATACTGCCAGGCCGTTCATTTTTCCCTCTGATGCATATTGACCCAATGGTCCGTTGAGTGAACCCTCAATATGATGAATCACCCCATCTTCCATATATTTAATCATAGGTTTATGGCAGGGAAATGCCGCCGAGGGAAACCATCTAAGATTTTTTATACCAAGTTCAGCAGCAATATCAAAAACCTGATTCATGACTAAGTCACCGTTTCGAAAATGATGATGTGATGAAATGGTCATCCCGTCAGTTATCCCCGACTTAATCAGCGCTTCTTTTAATGTACCCAGCAGTTTATTACCATCAAGGGGGTAATTACTGCAGGATTTAATCGGTGGTGCAGTCTTATTTCCATCTGGAAAATATCCATTCACGCCCTTAAACGGGATACCTTTTTTGCCGTTAACAATAGTAGGGACTAATCTCCCTGCTGCATTTTTTACGAGTTCTGAATTTCTTTTCATTTTGTATTCCAAATATTGATATTAAATATCTGACACATTTATCTGGTGCCGGAATCCATTTATTCGGTTAATTTATTTTTCCAATTCGCTGACAATAAACCTATAGAAATGGCCATTTCAATTGTATGAAGTGCCCTCTTCACAACGGGTGGATCAATCATTTTGCTCCCAAGAGAAACGACTCCAAGGCCTTTTGATTCTGCATCATCAAATGCAATGACAATTTTTTGAGCTTTTGATATTTCAGTTTCAGATGGTGCAAACGCATCATGAAGTGGTTTTATCTGCCGTGGGTGGATACATCCCTTACCATCAAAACCCAAAGCCTTTGCTTCTTTCACAGATGCAATTAATCCGTCTGTATCACTTACGTCTGAAAAGACGGTATCAATAGGTTGTAAGCCGCAGGCCCGGGCAGCATTTACAATCATACTCCGGGCAAAAAATGATTCTGTACCTTCCAATGATCGTGTCGTTCCAATGTCGGCAGTATAATCTTCAAGACCAATTGCCAGTGCAACATTATTATTGCTGGCTGAGGCAATTTCATAAGCATTTAAAATCCCCTTAGCGCTTTCAAGAATCGGCATGAGATAAACGGGCTCCTTTCGGCCAACCCTTTCAGATATCTGGGATATGGATTTTTCAAACCATAATAGCTGATCGGCAGATTCAATCTTAGGGATCAAAATTAGATGGACATTTTCAGGGATAATCTGTTCAAGATCCAATATCCCCAAGTCACCCTGATTTATTCTCACCATTTTTTCCGCACCAAAAAAATCGAGAACCCTCAAGGCATTTCTTACAATCAATCTTGCTGATGACTTTTCTGAAGGTGATACAGAATCTTCTAAATCCAGAATGACTGCGTCCGGTTCATGGATTCCAGCATTTAACATTAATTTTGATTGATTGCCTGGTAAATACAGACGGCTTCGACGGAATCTGTTACGGTCAGATTTATATTGAAATTTCTGCTTGATTTCCGGGAGGGAAGTGTATTTCAACTGTGGAGTGGCCATTTTTACAGCAGATTCTATCCTTGCCTGCAGGACAAATGGCAATGCTCCCAGATCATCCACAACAATACTGCCTGTTTGAATATGTAAATCATTCAGGACCTTTTTTGTCAATTCTTCCATCCTGTCACCATACATAGATATAACCTTTGAAAGAATTGTAACATCCAATGGATTGTCATGAGGTGAATATGAAACAGAACAATCTGATCTGGTACCTACGTTACCACTAACATATTTCTGCATAATTATTCCTTATTATTATAAATATATGAACCCACTTCAAATGGACTGATTAGTTAATGATTTATGATTAAAATTTGCGAAGTAATAATTCCTCAATACTAATAAATATTAACAGAAATAAAAAAGGGGATGTTTTACCACCCCCTCCAATTACGATATATATGTTTTATGAATCTGATTTAGATGTATCAAATTTAAATGGTAGATATACAGGACAACATCTAAATATTCCGGTTAATAAAGGTATAAACCCAATGTTTGCCCATGCGCAGTATTCACCGCCAAGGGCATAGTAATTGATCCAGTTCGCTCCGAGAATTACTAATCCTAAAAGAATTCTGAGCATTCTGTCAGTTTTTCCAACATTACATTTCATGATCTTATTCTCCTTTATATGTAACTTAAACTTAAGATAAAGCTGAGATATTTTTGCTATCAAAAATGTTTGTCAAATTTTATCAAACCACATGAGAAAACCAATAACGATAAATGAAACAGATGCTACTTTTTGAATTATATTTATGGGGATATTTGCATTTAGCCAATCACCAAGAAATATTGCCATTCCAGTTAAGATTGCAAATGCAATCATTGAACCTGTGAAAATTCCGATACCGGATATACCTTTACTTTTTAAGGCTAAAACAGCGAGTTGTGTTTTATCCCCCAATTCAGCAATAAATATCGTACCAAATACAATTAACACTGTTTTTAACATGGATAAATTCCTAATTATTATATTTATAGTGGAGAGTCAAAATTTGTTCACAACGGTAATTCCAGCATGTTTAAATCGATTCATATTCTGAAGGGTTTCCGGTAAACTTTCTAACGGTATAGTTTTACCGATAATTTTTGAAGGATGTAATTTCTCATTCAAAATCATATCCAATAATTCCGGGTATTTTTTGGCCTGCATTCCATGACTGCCGATAATTTCAAGTTCTTTTGATATGATTATTTCGATTGGATATGAAGGTCTAAAATCCTCACTTGCCATTAATCCAACTTGAATATGTTTCCCCTGTTTTCTTAAACTGAGGATGGAATTAACACTTGTTTCAACGCTGCCGAGACAGTCCAAGGATAAATGAGTTCCATATTTGGTTATTTTACTTATCTCACCGGGAATATTCTTGATGTCTTTTGGATTCATTATAGAGTCAGCCCCAATATTTTGAGCCAATTTTAATACAGAGTCATTAATATCAATAGCGATTACTTTTGCACCTTTTGATTTGGCAATCATAATTGCTGATAATCCAACTCCTCCGCATCCAAATACTGAGACCCATTGACCGAGGGCTAATTTTCCCTGATGAACAATTGCCCGGTAGGAGGTAATGAATCTGCATCCCAAACTAGCAGCAGTGATATAATCGATAGCATCAGGAATTTTGACCAAATTAAAATCAGCGTGATGAATGGAAACAAATTGAGCAAAGGAACCCCAATGAGTAAATCCCGGCTGGAACTGATAATCACAAATTTGCGGATTACCATTTCCACACCAGTGACAATTTCCGCAACCACAGACAAATGGCACGGTGACCCTGTCATGGAGTTTAAATGATTTTACATCTTTCCCTATATCGACAATGATACCTGAAAATTCATGACCGGGAATATGAGGGAAGTGTTTTATATCAGTATCATGCCCCATCCACCCATGCCAGTCACTGCGACATAAACCACTGGCTTTAACCTCAATGACGACACCATCATCAACCGGCGTTGGATCGGGTAGATGGACAATTTCTAACGGAGATTTAAATTTACTATATGCTACTGCCTTCATTCTGATAAAATTGTATTATATAAAATATTCTATTTAGAATATGGAAAATTTACGCATGGTATCTAGCATCATATCAAGAAAGCGATATGTCAAATTTGAAAAATTCTTTGTTGTTCTTATGGCTATTTAGTAATTGTTGAAGTAATATCAAATTTTATATCAAAATTATCATAGATCAATTTATCCCCAAGGCTTTCAAAGAATTTTCCTGATCGATATTGTATATCCCACAAGGTTCTATCAAGAGTAATATTCCCTGTTGCATGGGCCGCATTATTATGGAAATGGACTTTTGCCAGAAATTCTATAGGATGAGAAATTCCTTTGATCATCAGATCTCCATACAATTTATAATTTGATTTATCCTCGTCAGATGGTTTTTTAGCCTCTGCTTTGGTAATTGTAAAAATAGCGATAGGAAAATTTTCCACATCAAAGAAATCATTTGACTTTAAATGACCAACCAGTTTGCCATTCCATTCTGCTGATTCTACATCACTATTCGTAATGGAATTCATATCAATGACAAACATGCCACCAGTGACTTTATTATTTTCTAGTTCTACATAACTTTTATTCATGGTGATTTCACCATTATGTTCGCCAGTAACTTTTGTGGCAATCCATGTAATATTACTTTTTTCCTTATCCACAAAACTTTTTAGTTTTTCAGCAGATAGAGCAAGACTAGAAATGATACCTGTGATTATTATTAATTGGTTAATTCGATTCATCCTTATTTCCTTTTATTTTTGATGTTTAAGTTGATTATAATATTTTTTTAATATCGATATTTAATCCGTTTGATACATAATATTATTCGATGTTAAATAGTTCAATATCGAACTAAATAAATTGTTCCCAAATGAATAAGATTTTATTACCGTATGGAATTATTAGAAAAAATCAATAATGTCATGGTTTTGTTCATATTCGTATTGTCGCTTTATCCATATAGCTTATGCTTATCCCTTCATATCTTTTTCCAGGTGTAATTTCATTCCTTCATGAGATGCTGTGAAACCAAGTTTATTATAAAACCGTATTGCTTCTGGTCGTTTTTTATCTGAAGTCAACTGGATCAAATGAGCACCATTTTTAATAGCCTTCTTTACTGCCCAATCCAGCATCTCTTCACCCAAACCCGATCCACGTTTGTCTTTCCGAATTCTGACAGCTTCAATCTGTGCTCTCAATCCACCTTTATAAGTAAGATATTGGATAAAGCTTAGCTGTAGGGTACCGATGATAGCCCTATCTTCTCCTTCCACCACAATCAGGTATTGTTTTTCATCTTCATCAATTCTATTGAATGCTTTAATATATTTTTCTGGAACAGGATTTCTATAATTTTCACGTTTAGAACCAAGCATATCATCTGCTAATAAATTAATAATTTGTGGAAGATCAACAATCGTTGCTTTCCTAAATTTCGTTTTACTTTCCAAAGTAATAATCCCATCTATTTTTATAAATTCCCGATCTTAAAACTACAAAAACAGAATCAATACCTTACAGGAATTTTGCTGTAGTAAACATCCTCACTATATATTTAATTTTCTCACTCACAATAACAGGAAATCAATCATGAAATACCCCATAATCACCAATTTTATCAATGGTGAGAATATTACTGGTGGAAATAATCTATTGGATGTTTATAATCCGCAAACTGGTGAAATTATTTCAAAGGTACCGTTGTCAAATAGTCTTTCAGTAGATAGCGCTGTGGCTGCTGCGAAGGAAGCCTTTCCAGGATGGTCAAATCTGCCAATAAAAGAACGAGTCCAGGTATTCTATAAATACAAACAATTACTGGAACGACATAAAGATGAGCTCGCCGCATTGGTTAGTGAGGAAAATGGGAAAACAATTTCCGAGTCTGAAGCTGAGGTTTTGAAATCTGTAGAAGTGACTGAGTTTGCCTGTTCATTGCCGCAACTGACTTTTGGTGAAATCCTTGAAGTTAGTAATGGTGTTGAATGTCGATCGGAATTTTCTCCATTGGGTGTAGTTGCCTGTATAACACCTTTCAATTTTCCAAATATGGTTCCAAACTGGACTTTACCAAATGCCCTGGTTATGGGAAATACTATGGTACTCAAACCATCTGAACAGGTGCCGTTAAGTGCCATGCGCCTGGCCGAGCTTCTAAAGGAGGCTGGTTTACCTGATGGTGTTTTCAATATAGTTCATGGTGCCCAGGAGGTTGTGGAATCAATCTGCGATCACCCGGATATTCAGGCAGTTTCATTTGTAGGATCTACTAGAGTAGCAAAAATTGTCTATAAAAGATCAACGGCCAATCTCAAAAGAGCTCTTGCCTTAGGCGGTGCTAAAAACCATTTAATTGTTCTGCCTGATGCCAATGTAGAAATGACTGCTTCAAATGTTGCTGTTTCTATGTCAGGTTGCGCTGGACAACGCTGCATGGCTGCATCAGCAATGGTTGCTGTTGGGGATGTAGATCATATAATTGAAAAATTATGTGAAGAAGCCAGAAATATCATTCCAGGGAAAAATCTCGGTTCGGTTATTTCCGCCGAAGCCAAACTCAGAATTGAAAACTATATTAATGAAGCCGAAGCCCAGGGAGCAAAAATCCTGGTGGATGGCAGGGGAGCTATTGTTGACGGCTGCGAAGAAGGATATTATGTTGGACCTACTATTATCGATAACGTCACGCCGGATATGAAAATTGCCAGGGAAGAAGTTTTTGGTCCGGTTATATCCATTCTAAGAGTATCAACTCTTGATGAAGCCATTAAGATAGAAAATAGCTCTAATTATGGCAATGCAGCTGCCGTGTTCACTCAGTCAGGAGGACTTGCACGTTATGTTGCAGAGCATGCCAGTGCTGGGATGATCGGTGTTAACATAGGTGTTCCCGTGCCTCGCGAACCATTTGCATTTGGTGGGTGGAATGAATCCCGATTCGGCACTGGTGATATCACCGGTAAGAGTTCTATTGAGTTCTGGACAAAGCAGAAAAAAATAACAACAAAATGGAATCCGGAAGCCAAATCCAATTGGATGAGTTAATTCAGGAATCCATATAAAAATCTTTGACTATCCATTATGGTAGACACTTTCATCACATTATAATCATATAGAGGATAATTCATGGCAAACACAGATAATACCAATACACTTTTGTATAAGATTGATGACAAACCACCTCTTATTGAGACAATAATATTAGGATTCCAGCATTATCTCACAATGTTTGGATCAACAGTTGCCATACCATTAATTCTGTCTCCAGCATTTGGAATTACGGATCCTGTGGAAAAAGGATATCTCATTGCCACGATGTTTTTTATAAGTGGAATCACTACTTTATTACAGACTACATGGGGAAATCGTCTTCCTATTGTTCAGGGTGGCACATTCTCCTTTCTTGCCCCAACTTTTGCAATTTGCGGAATGGCGGCATTGGCAAATTCCGGATGGGAGGTAAGGATTCAGCATGTGCAGGGTGCAATTATTGCCGGGGCCATATTTGAAATCATCATTGGTTCAACAGGTATGGTAGGCAGGCTACTGCGATTTGTCGGTCCTATCACTATTGCCCCTACCATTGCCCTCATCGGTTTGGCACTATTTAAATTTGGTGCCCCTGAAGCAGGCCGTCATTGGCCTATTGGGGGATTGACAATATTTCTCATAATATTATTCAGTCAGTATCTGCGCAAATCCAACCGAATATTTGAGCTTTACCCAATACTTCTGGCAATACTTACCGCCTGGGGTGTTGCGGCAATTTGTTCAGCATTGGGTATTTTTACAGCTGGTCATCCTTCTCACACCAGCCTAGAAAACCTTCAAAATGCACCATGGTTTCGATTCCCTTACCCATTCCAATGGGGCTGGCCGGTATTTAGCGCTGCTGCAATTGTTGGAATGTTGGCTGGTTACATCGCCTCCATGGTGGAATCCATTGGAGATTATTATGCCTGTGCCAGATTAAGTGGTGCACCTATACCTGATAAAAAAACTATCAACCGTGGTATTACCTTCGAAGGTATTGGTTGTCTCATTGCCGGTATTTTCGGTACCGGTAACGGTACAACTTCGTATAGTGAAAATATTGGTGCCATTGGTCTCACACGTGTTGGAGCCAGAAGAGTCGTTCAGACAGGTGGAGTAATTATGATCATCCTTGGTACAGTATCAAAATTTGGAGCATTATTTACTACCATCCCGGCACCTATTGTCGGTGGTATGTATTGTGCTATGTTTGGTATGATTGCTTCAGTTGGACTATCTAATCTTCAATTTATCAATTTGAATTCAGCAAGAAATCTATTCATTCTTGGATTTTCATTTTTTATGGGATTGAGTGTACCGGAATATTTTATTGCCCATCCACTCGTATTTTCTGAAAACTTTATCTGGCTAGCCAACATTTTGAATACGCTTGGGAGTACTGGAATGGCTGTAGGAGCATTTCTGGCAATTTTGCTTGATAATACCATTCCTGGAACCGATGAGGAACGTGGTTTATCTGCCTGGAACGCTGGCAAAACCAAATAAAATTACTCTGGTAATACAAACCATTTTTAATATTTAACAGGGAGATATTTATGTCATTACTTATAAAAAACGGACGAATCATAACTGCAGTAGATGATTATCATGCCGATATATTTATCGAAAATGAAACCGTTGCTCTCATAGGAAAAGAATTGAAGATAGATGCTGATAATGTTGTGGATGCTAAAGGAAAATATGTTTTCCCAGGCGGAATAGATCCACACACACATCTAGATATGCCATTTGGCGGTACAGTATCTTCCGATGATTTTGAAACTGGTACTAGAGCCGCCGCCTATGGTGGAACGACCACGCTTATTGATTTTGCTATCCAGACCCAGGGTCAGTCTCCTCTGGAAGGGCTCGATATTTGGCAGGCAAAAGCTGATGGTAAAACAGCCATTGATTATGGCTTTCATATGATTATTACGGATATGCCTGATCGATATCTCACCGATTTAAAAGTTTTAATTGATCGGGGTGTCACTTCATATAAATTATTTACTGCTTACCCTGGTGTTCTATATATGAGTGATGGGATGATATTTAACACCATGCGGAAAGCTGGTGAAATGGGTGCCATGATCAGTGTGCATGCTGAAAATGGAATCGTCATTGATGAGATTGTAAAACTTGCAATTGCTGAAGGTAAAACAAGTCCAAAATGGCATGCTTTGACCCGACCAACCAGAATGGAAGCGGAGGCAGTCCATCGAACGATTGCAATTGCAGAATTGGCTGAATCCCCATTGTATATTGTCCATCTTACCTCTGCCGATGCTTTGGATGAAGTCACCATGGCACGGGATCAGGGTCTGCCGGTATTTGCCGAAACCTGCCCGCAATATCTTCTCCTCGATCTCGATCACTATGGAGATGAAGGATTTGATGGCGCCAAGTATGTAATGTCTCCCCCACTTCGTGAAAAATGGAACCAGGAGCATTTATGGCGTGGTATCCAGACTGGCGATTTGCAAACAATCGCCACGGATCACTGCCCATTCCGTATGGAGGATCAAAAAATATTGGGAAAAGACGTCTTCACAAAAATACCCAATGGTGCACCAGGAATTGAAAATCGTATGAGCCTTATTTATAACAGCGGCGTCGTTGAAGGAAGGATATCATTAAATAAGTTTGTCGAAATAACCTCAACTGCAGCGGCAAAGACTTTTGGATTATTTCCAAAAAAAGGAACCATTGCCGTTGGCAGTGATGCGGATATTGTCATCTTTGATCCGGAAAGAAAAGAAACCATCAGTGTGACAAATTCATGCACACATCATATGAATGTAGATTACAATGCCTACGAAGGATTTGATATTCAGGGTTTATCCGAAACCGTCATCTCAAGAGGAAAAATAATTGTTGATGATTGTAAATATGTTGGTAATAAAGGCAATGGCCAGTTTTTGAAACGCAGTCTATTTTCAGAATAAATATCAAAATATTTTAAACCCCCTCAATCCCCCTTAACAGGGGGAAGCAAGGATAATTAATTAGTTAATTTTGAAAAAACTTAAAGATCAATTAACGGCAAGAGGTATATTTTATTATAATAATAACCTAACAGAACTTGCCAGGGAAAACCGAAAGAATCAGACTGAAGCTGAGAAGCGATTATGGATTGAGGTTTTGAGAAATAAAAAAATGGATGGGTATAAATTCACAAGACAAAAACCTATTGAAAACTATATTTTGGATTTTTATTGTTCAAAGCTCAAGCTTGGTATCGAAGTTGATGGTAGCAGTCATGATGGTTGGAAAGATTACGATGATGACAGGACACTCCACCTGAGTTTATTGGGAATAGAAATTCTGAGATATCAGAATTATCAGGTGTTGAACGAAATCAATTATGTGAATACTATGATCAGAATGTTTATTGTCCAAAGAAAAATCGAACTTGATGATTAAGTTAATATGTCATCGCTTCCCCTTTCCCTGTCAAGGGGAAGGGGCTAGGGGTTGGGGTTTACTGGGAAATATCAAAAAAAATTAAACCCCCTCAATCCCCCTTAACAGGGGGAAGCAAGGATAATTAATTAGTTAATTGTGAAAAATTAATAATGTAACAGGAGGCAAATATGCCAAGAATAATTAAATCTGGTTTGATTCAAATGAGTCTACCAATAACTGAGGGCGAAGGAACTATTGAGGAAATAAAGGATGCTATGTTAAAAAAGCACCTTCCCTATATCGATGAAGCAGGTAAAAATGGCGTCCAAATTCTCTGTTTGCAGGAAATCTTTAATACACCCTATTTCTGCCCTGGACAAGATATGAAATGGTATGCATCCGCCGAATCTGTTCCAGGCCCCACAACAGAATTTTTGCAGGAATATGCCCGAAAATATCAAATGGTTTTGATAGTACCTGTATATGAAAAAGAGCAACCGGGTGTTTTGTATAATACCGCTGCTGTGATTGACGCAGATGGGACTTACCTTGGAAAATATCGAAAAAATCACATTCCACATACATCAGGATTCTGGGAAAAATTCTTTTTCAAACCGGGTAATATGGGATATCCTGTATTTCAAACAAAATATGCAAAAGTAGGTGTCTACATTTGTTATGACCGCCACTTCCCTGAAGGTGCCAGGGCCTTAGGTCTCAATGGTGCTGAAATTGTTTATAATCCATCTGCTACAGTTGCAGGTTTATCCCAATATCTATGGAAACTAGAGCAACCGGCGCATGCCGTTGCAAACGGTTATTTTATGGGATGTATCAATCGAGTCGGCACAGAGAAACCTTGGAATTTGGGTCAATTCTACGGCACATCTTATTTTGTGAATCCGCGAGGAGAATTATTCAAGATAGCATCTGAAAACGATGATGAATTGCTCATCGCTGAATTTGATTTGGATATGATTGATGAAGTTCGATCAACATGGCAGTTTTTTCGGGACAGACGTCCTGAATCATATGATGATCTTTTAGATTATTAATAAACGGAGAAATTAATGAACAGTCAGGATATTCGTAAAAAACATCAGGAATTTCTTTTTCCTGCTGCAAAAAATTATTATAGTGAACCCATCGTCATCACTGAGGGAAAGGGATCTGTAGTTAAAGATCTTGATGGTAATTCATATCAAGATTTTTTTGGCGGAATTCTCACCGTTTCACTGGGTCATGCTAATGATGAAGTCAATGCAGAAGTCATTGCCCAGGTGAATCGCCTTAGTCACATATCATCACTTTATCCGACTTTACCAGTTGTAGAGTTGGCTGAACGACTTGCAGATATCACCCCGGACAATTTGGAGAAAAGTTATTTTACTGCCTCCGGAACAGAAGCGGATGAAACTGCTGTAATGATGGCTATGACTTATACAGGTAACTCTGAGTTTATTGCCCTGCGTTATGCTTATTCAGGGAGATCAATGCTGGCTCAATCCCTTACAGCTCATTCCCCATGGCGAGCCCTTCCTACTCAGATTGCCTCTATAAAACATGCCCTTGCCCCTTATTGTTACCGCTGTCCTATGAAACTTAAATATCCCGAATGTGGTGCAGCCTGTGCAGAAGATGTGGAAGAACTTATCCAAACAACAACCACTGGTGAGATCGCCGGGATGATGGTTGAACCCATTATGGGTGTGGGAGGATTTATCACACCGCCAAAAGAATATTTTAAAATTGTTGCAGAAATTATTCGCCGACATGGCGGAATTTTTATTTCAGACGAAGTACAGACCGGTTTTGGCCGGACTGGAAAAATGTGGGGAATTGAACAATATGATGTGCAGCCGGATATGATGACCATGGCCAAAGGCATTGCCAACGGATTACCACTTGGAGCAGTGATAACAAGTGGTGAAATTGCCGATTCATTGGTCAAAAATTCCATTTCTACTTTTGGTGGGAATCCAGTGAGTTGTGCTGCTGCAAACGCAACAATCAATATTATTCAGAGAGATAATCTTGCTGATAATTGTGAAAATATGGGGAAAGTTCTTCGGCTTGGATTAGAACAACTTCAGATAAAATATCCAAAAATAATTGGTGATGTTCGCGGTATGGGTCTCATGCAAGCTCTTGAGTTGGTTGTGGATGAGACAAAAAATGACCGAACACCAAATGCTGAAGCTGCAACTGTCCTGATGGAAGAAACAAAAAAACGGGGACTGTTAATCGGCAGAGGTGGACTCCATGGTAATATATTGAGAATATCCCCAGCGATGAATATTTCAAAATCAGACGTAGAAAATGCACTTGAAAAATTGACTGATGCATTTCAGGCAATGAATCAATAGTGAAAGGATTGTTATGACTCCAGAGTTACAGCAGCAATTTCAACTTTCAAAAACAAGACTAGAATCAGATTTTCCTGAATCCAAGCCCCTGTTTTCTGAATCTGAAGCTCTTATTGAGGCTAATCGTTGTCTATTTTGTTATGATGCTCCCTGCACAAAAGCATGTCCAGCTGATATTGATATCTCATCCTTTATAAAAAAAATAAAAACAGGGAATATCCGTGGAGCTGCAACAACCATATTTTCCTCTAATATGATGGGAATATCAACATCTCAAGTTTGTCCTGTGGAGGAATTATGCGCTGGAGCCTGTGTATTTCTCGAATATAATCAAAGTCCCATTAATATTGGTCGCTTGCAGCGATATGCAGTCGAAAAGGCTTTGCAAATGGAGAAATCTTCCGGGAGGAAACTATTTCCATCTCATAAAAATAGATCGCAAAAAGTAGCGCTCATCGGTGCTGGCCCGGCATCGTTAGCCTGTGCATCCTATTTGGCCCTTGAAGGAATACATCCAATAATTTTTGAAAAAAATAATCTTCCCGGTGGATTAAACCTGACGGGGATTGCTCCATACAAATTCAAATCAGAAGCTGCGCTTTCAGAAATAAACTGGTTACTTGACCATGGGATTGAACTAAAAACCGGTGTTGAAATCGGCCGCGATATCCATATCAAATCACTAATCGAAGAATACGATGCAGTATTTATCGGCAGTGGATTGGGTAGAGACAAATTCCTCAATATACCAGGCAAATCCGGTACAAATGTCTGGGGAGCGACTGCCCTCATAAAGAAAATCAAAAACGAGGTGGATTTCAATTTATCCAGATCTTTTAATTCTGCTGTGATCATCGGTGGCGGTAATACGGCAATTGATATCGCCCGGGAGCTCGCCATGCTGAATATCGCTGAGGTAAATATTCTTTATCGCCGTACAGAGGATGTGATGCGTGGTTATGCTCATGAAATTAGCGGGGCAAGAAAACACGGCGTCCGCTTAATCGAAAATATCACACCCAGTGAAATCATGTTGGAAAATGGGAAGGTAAGCGGATTAAGAGCTGAGCACAGTGTTACTGGTGAATCTATCAACTATAACTGTGATATGGTAATTTTCGCCATTGGACAGGAAAAACAGGCATCACATTTTTCTGAATATTTAAAATATGATGATTCTGGATGTATTCTTGTAGATGATAAGACCTGCCAGACGGATCATCCAAAAATATATGCTGGTGGTGACAGTATCAATGGAGGTAAGGAGGTAGTGAACGCCGCTGCTGACGGCAGAAAGGCAGCATTTGCCATGTTAAAAAGCTGGGACATCCAACCAAACCTTGATAGTAAAAAGAAAGGGAGTTACCATGGCTGATCTGTCCATTAATATGTGTGGTATAAAAAGTCCGAATCCATTCTGGTTAGCTTCAGGCCCACCGGCAAATTGCGGCGAGCAGGTTATGCGCGCATTCGATATTGGCTGGGGCGGTGCTGTCTGGAAAACACTGGGTACTCCAGTTGTTAATGTATCATCTAGATTAGCTGCTGTAAAATATTCCGGTAACGCTATAATGGGACTGAACAATATTGAGCTGATTACCGATCGGCCCCTTGAGACTAATTTTAAAGAAATCTATGAAGTAAAAAAACGATATCCAAACCATGCCGTTGTAGTTTCCCTTATGGTAGAAACAAAGGATGAATGGAAGGAAATTGTTAATCGTTCAATAGATGCTGGTGCCGATGGACTCGAACTGAATTTCGGCTGTCCCCACGGTATGTGTGAACGCGGTATGGGTAGTTCAGTAGGACAGGAACCAAAAGTACTTACCGAATTGACGTCATGGGTGATGGATTTTTCTTCTGTTCCGGTATTAGTGAAACTCACCCCAAATGTTGGTGATATTCTCGTACCGGGTGAAGCGGCTGTACAGGGCGGTGCCGATGGTTTATCGTTGATAAATACCATCAAATCCATTATCGGTATCGATTTGGATACACTCTCACTAAAACCCAGCGTTGGAAAAAACAGCACCAATGGCGGATATTGCGGACCAGCCGTAAAACCCATTGCACTTCATATGGTCGCAGCTTTAGCCCGGGACAAAAATATAAACATACCTATATCCGGAATTGGCGGTATTTCAACATGGCAGGATGCAGCGGAGTTTTTAGCTCTTGGATCAACAAGTGTTCAGGTTTGTACCGCCGTCATGCATAATGGCTACAGAATTGTTGAAGATATGATCGATGGTCTTTCCAATTATCTCGATGATATGGGTATGAAATCAGTGAATAATCTCATCGGCAAAGCTGTACCTGGATTTATTGACTGGGGAGATTTGGATTTAAATTATAAAGTGATTGCCAAAATCGATGCCGATACCTGCATCGGATGTCAACTTTGTTATATTGCCTGTCTGGATGGTGCCCATCAATGCATCCACACCAATCAGGGTCCATGTTCGGCATATCATGGCAAATCAGATCATGGAATGAACCCACGAGTTGATATAAAACAGCCAATCCTTCATTCTCATGATAGCAATGCAATAACCTCAATTCCATTTGTAGATGAGGATGAATGTATCGGATGTAATCTCTGTCATTTGGTCTGTCCTGTCCCTGGCTGTCTCACCATGAAAGAAATCCCCAATGCCGCAGGTAAGGAGTCATGGAATGATAGAATTGCCAAGAAAACTTTGCTGTAGAAGACTCAATTGACAATTGAAATAATCAATTTAATGAATCCGAACAATTACCCCATAAGTTATGTCGCAATTAATAAGCATCTATGATAGATCAACGTCCAATTTCGGATTGGCTTCCAATAACAAAAAAAGAACTCAATAACTATGGCTGGAGCGAGCTGGATGTCATCATTGTATCCGGTGACGCTTATGTAGATCATCCAGCATTTGGTCCGGCAGTAATTGGCAGAATTATCCAAAGTGAGGGATTTCGAGTTGGAATAATTCCACAACCAAATTGGCAGGATGATTTAAGAGATTTCAAGAAGTTTGGTAAACCAAAATATTTCTTTGGCGTCACCTCCGGCTCAATGGATTCAATGGTCAATCATTATACCGCAGCTAAAAGAAAACGATCAGATGATGCCTACACACCAAATGGAGACAAGTCGTTCCGGCCAGATTATGCCACAACTGTTTATAGTAAAATTCTCAAAAAATTATATCCAGATGTCCCCGTTGTTCTGGGTGGAATAGAAGCAAGTTTACGGCGTGTGACTCATTATGATTATTGGTCCGATAAGCTACTACCGAGTATATTAGTTGACAGTCATGCTGATCTGCTGATATTTGGGATGGGCGAAAGTCCCCTCAGAGAAATCCTTCGTTTGTTGGATAGAGGGGTTCCCTTTTCATCCTTGACGACAGTGAAACAAACGGCAATATTAATGGATTCTGTACCAAAGGTAAAAAAATGGGAGACAAAAGAATTAAGTTCTCATGGTCAATGTTTATCTGATAAATTAAAATTTGCTGCCAATTTTAAAATTGTTGAACAAGAGTCAAATAAACAGTTTGCAAATCGTATAATTCAGAAAAATGGCGAGAAAGTATTAATTATTAATCCTCCATATCCTACAATGACAGAGAACGAAATTGATCGATCATTTGATCTACCATTTACTCGACTGCCGCATCCTAAATACAAAAAACGAGGGAAAATTCCTGCCTATGAGATGATCCGACATTCTGTTAATCTGCATCGAGGTTGTTTTGGCGGTTGCAGCTTTTGCACTATATCAGCTCATCAAGGCAAGTTTATCGCCAGTCGTTCAAAACAATCTATTCTCAACGAGGTCGAAGAAATTACCAAGATGGACGATTTTAAAGGGTATATTTCAGATTTGGGTGGTCCGTCAGCCAATATGTACAAAATGCAGGGAACGGATCAATCAATATGCGATGTTTGTGTGCGACCATCCTGCATTTTCCCTACAGTATGTAAAATTCTTGATACCAGTCATCAGCCTTTAACGGATATCTATAAAGCGGCAGCAAATCACCCGAAAGTCAAAAAAGCCTTCGTCACCAGCGGTATTCGATATGATATGCTTGTGGGTGATCATGTTAAACGAAAATCTGATAAAAGCTATGATAATTACATAGACAATCTTGTTACAAACCATGTATCCGGTCGCTTAAAAGTTGCCCCTGAACATAGTTCAGATGAGGTCTTGAAAGTAATGAGAAAACCTTCATTTTCACTTTTTTATAAATTCAAGGCGAAATTTGACCGGATAAACACAAAAGCAAATCTGAAACAGCAGTTGATACCTTATTTTATTTCCAGTCATCCAAATTCAACAGAAGAAAGTATGGCTGATCTGGCAAGTGAGACAAAAAATGCTGGTTTTAAATTAGAACAAGTCCAGGGCTTTACTCCAACCCCAATGACAATGGCAACAGTCATCTATTATTCTGGTTACCATCCTTACACACTAAAACCAATGTACACGGCACGAAATAAAATTGAACGACAGGACCAACATCGTTTTTTCTTTTGGTATAGGAAAGAAAATAGAGAATGGATACGTAAATCCCTCCTGCGATTTAAACGCCCTGATTTGATTAAGAAATTATTGGGTTAACGATTAGTATTAATAATTAACGATAAACCAATTACAAATTAAAAACTATTTATTCTCCAGTCTGAATTCACCTTTGAGTCGGATATCCCTTGATGATGAACCGATAAATACTGTAAACTTTCCTTCTTCAGATTTCCATGACCGAGTTCCGGGATCCCAGAATTCCATTGATTCAGGTGGCAACTCAAGGGTCACTTCCTTTTTCTCGCCTGGATCTAGCTGAAGTTTAGAAAATCCCTTCAACTCCTGAACCGGTCGTTCCACACTTGATTGATTATCTTTTAAATATAATTGAACGACCTCTGAACCACTCCAATCCCCAGTATTTTGTACTGTAAATGTGACAAACAATGATTCTTCTTTTTGAATTTTTCGATCTGAAATTTTAAGATCAGAATATTTGAATTCAGTATAACTTAATCCATGCCCAAAAGGATATAACGGCTCAATGTCATTTTTATCATAGTGACGATAGCCGACAAATAACCCCTCATCATAGAACAGCTGATCTTCGCTACCAGGATAATTATTGATTGAAGGAATATCCTGTTCTTTTTCAAAAAAAGTAGTTACTAATTTTCCTGATGGATTGACGTTTCCAAGGAGAATATCAGCAATTGCATAACCACCCATTAATCCTGGATACCAGGACTCAATAATAGCTGGTACATCATTTACCCAGTCATCCATAAGCACTCCGGCACCGCTATTAAAAACCACAACGACATTTTTATTCACTTTTGAGACTTTTTTAATCAATTCAACCTGATCGTCAGGAAAAGCATTTGATCTCCGATCACGGCCTTCAGATTCATCACGATCAGAAAACCCCATAAAAAGAATTGCCGCGTCAGATTCCTTTGCTGCCTGTACTGCTTCATCAATGGGTTGTGCTTCAACTTTTTGCCACATTAATATTGCACCAGCATCACCCTTATGTTCGAAGAATTCAATTGCAATACTTTTGGGATCGCCAGCGATAAACTCCACCTGGGCAGTTTTTGTCTCCATTGCATGATCTCCCCAATTGTCAACAGTAAGCTTTTCATCCAAGTATATGCGCGTTCCATCATCGCTATTTATCCCTATTAAATACAGTCCTGATTCCGATGCAGTCAATTGTCCAGTCCAACGTATTGAAAAATTATCAAGTGCAATATTTTCAGGACTTTTACCCTGCCACCAAAAATCAATAACAGTATCAACTTGAGTCTTCACAGGCAAACCGAAGAAATCTGCATTATTATAATATTCACCGAGCAAACCGGGTTTGCCATCTGGAGTTTTCAGGTATTTTTTTGAAATAACATTCATATCACTATCAACGATCACACCTGGTGAATAAATGATATTGAGTTGAGGTGCCGCTTCCTGAAGAGCCTTAAGCGGACTGGTAGCGCCACCTGCTTCAACTCTTGAGCTACCGCCGCCGCCGGTTCTAAGTCTAGCGGCATTGGGTCCAATGACTGCCAAACTTTTAATATTTTTCAAATTTAACGGCAATAAATTCCGTTCATTCTTCAACAATACAATTCCCGATTCAGCTACTTTTAGAGCAATCTCAAGATGTTCAAGAGTTAGAACTTCGCCACCCTCAGGAATTTCATTTTCAATTAAATTCATCGCAAACATAGATCTGAGCATTCGGCGGATTTTATCATCGATATGAGATTCTTTCATTCGCCCTTCCTGGATGGCCAATACCGTGTTTTCCACATTCATGTAACGACCACTTGGCATCTCGATATCCATTCCGGCGTACATCGTGGGAACGATACTATGCACGGCACCCCAATCTGACATTACAAATCCTTTGAAGCCCCATTCTTCTTTAAGTACATTTTTTAACAACCAGGTATTTGAACTGGCATATAGACCGTTTAACCTGTTATAAGCGGACATAACAGCCCAGCTTTCACCTTCTTGAATAGCAGCTTTGAAGGCAGGAAAATATATTTCTCTTATTGTTCGTTCATCAATTCTGGCATCAATACTATTGCGCTCGAATTCCTGATTATTACAGGCAAAATGTTTTACAGTAGCGATGATGTTTTCGCTTTGAAGGCCTTTGATATAAGAAACGGCGGTCCGGGCAGCAAGATAGGGATCTTCTCCATAACTTTCAAAATTTCTACCGGCGCGCGGATCTCTATGGATATTGACGCAGGGACCAAGCAGCACATTCCGACCCTGGGCTTTTGTTTCCCGTCCAAGTGCCTGGGCCATCTGATAAACCAAACTGGTATCCCAGGTTGATGCAAGACATACGCCAACCGGGAATGCTGTAGATTTTCCCCAGCGAACCCCGTTTGGACCATCTGTCATTCTTAAGGCAGGAATTCCAAGTCTGGGCAATGGTTTGCTGTCAAAGGCAGTTGTATCTCCACCAAGCATATTGGCTTTTTCTTCCAATGTCATTTGTTTGATAATGTCATTTATCTTTTTTTCTATTGACGGATCAGCGTCAAAGGCAAGTAAAGTGGATATTAGTATTGCGAAGATTGATATCTTAGTGAATACCATTATAATAATTCTCCTTTTATGATGACAGAAATACAGTATAATCGATATTTGTGGATATTGAATAACGTATTTCTTATAATAAATTGTGGTAAATCTGTTTTGATTTTCTGGTCAAATTTAAGACAATAAGGTATCAATATGAGTTCACTTTCAAAGATGGGGTGACTGTGAAAACTTCAGAGAATATGCCTTTAATCATTCATGGATTGTCATTGACTTAGAGATAAGTTTTAGGATTGATATATTTAAATGATTTTGCCCAAATAATTCCAACATCTTAAGTTTCACTGTACTATGTATGAATTGTTTGATGATTTTCAGGATCACAGAGTACAAAAGGATTTCACAATTACATACGTAGGTACATTTCATTTTAAACTTCAATATTACAATTGGAGAATTTTAGCATACTTGTTATGTTTGATGCAGTCATGAGTTTAAGTAGAAATATTATTCATATAAATACGTTTAACAACGCTGCTCTTGTTTCTTTTATAAACCGTTTTAGCGGTTTATAAAAGTTAACCCCACTTATTTTCATAAATACCAACACCATATTTTAGTTGGATCCGGTTTTGATTGTTCTAAGTCATTCCCATGGATCAAATTATTAATTGTGTTGCGAATAAATTTAAACCAATAAATCAGACGGAGAAAATATCATGAAAATTATTGTATTAGGTGCTGGCCTCGTTGGAGCGCCCATGGCAATCGATTTAAACAGCGATGAAAATTTTGACGTCACAGTAGCAGATTACAGTGATGATGCCTTAAATAATATAAAAGCAAAATGTCCCGAATTGTCAATAATCCAGAAGGATTTATCAAATACAAAGGATGTGACCTCCCTGGTAAGTGATTTCGATCTTGTGGTAAATGCCGTCCCGGGTTTTATGGGATTTGAAACTGCAAAAGCAATCATAAAAGCCGGAAAAGATTTTGTCTGTATTGCTTTCTATGAGGAAAATCCATTTGAACTGGATCAGATAGCCCTGGATAATAATGTAACCATGATAATGGATTGTGGAATCTATCCTGGCATGGGAAGCGTCATGATTATGGATGTGGCTCAGAAACTTGATAAAGTTGACAGTGTTCTCACCTATGTTGGCGGCCTGCCTGAAATCAGGGAATGGCCCAGCGAATACAAAGCAGTATTTTCACCCATTGATGTTATCGAGGAGTATATTCGTCCTGCCCGTTATATCGAGAATGGATTTGAGGTGGTTCGCCCCGCGTTATCTGACCCGGAGTATATTTTCTTTCCTAAAATCGGCACTCTTGAAGCATTCAATACTGATGGATTGAGAACTTTGGCCACCACCATTGATGCACCCAATATGAAAGAGAAAACTTTACGGTATCCCGGTCATATTGAGAAGATGACCGTTTTACGGGAGCTTGGATTCTTTTCTAAAGACAAGACCATTAATGTAAATGGGGCTAAAATTAGTCCCATGGAATTAACATCGCAAATATTGTTTCCCAACTGGAAATTGAAGCCTGGAGAAGCTGATATCACTATTTTTCAGTCCACAATTGAAGGTATGAAGGATGGACGAAAAATAAGATACACTATTGATATGAATGATAGATACTGTTCGGAAACTGATGTAATCTCCATGGCTCGAACTACCGGTTATACTGCAACCCAGGCAATCCGAATGATTGCTGACGGTCTTTATACTCATAAGGGGATTTCACCACCGGAGTATATTGGTCAATATCCGAATTGTGTAGCATATATGTTGAAAGGATTAAAGGAAAGAAATATTATCTATCACCAGACCGTTAGTGAAATAATCTAAAACAGATTACAGTGGTATTTCGATTACATGCTCCTGCATGATTTTATTGTCTTTACTCCGTATGGCAAAGGTTATCTGCTTCTGAGTCCAGTCAATATTGATGGTACTGAAATTTTCGTCAAATACAGCTCTTTCTAACTGATATTCTGATTTTGTGGGTTCCATTTTGATTCTTGTGCTTCCTGTAATTGGAAGGTTTAGTGAAGATGATGTTAATTCCAGTAACGGGTCAGCCGATTCTTGTATAGTTTGATAAAATGCCGAAAAATGTCTGTCACCTGAGATGAGGAAAACACCATTAATTTTGTTTATCAATGCAAATAATCGATCTCTATCTTTCGGGAATAAATACCAGCCTTCATGATCACCGTCACCGGTTAGAATTTGTACCGATGAGATAATCAATCTTACATCGGCTGGTTCTTTTAATTTATTTGCCAACCATAACCACTGAGCATGCCCTAGTATTGTAGCGTCTGAAGATAAATCAGGTTGATATTTCTTTTTCCCCTGATCAGTTGAATATTTTTGTATATCCGTTCTAAAAAAACGAGTATCTAACATAATTATTTGTAATTGTTGACCAGGTATCCCAAATGTTCTGGAGAAATAAACACCATCCCGTGATTTTCTTGGATCATCATCTGCTATTGCCCAGACCTGTTCAAATAATTTTTCACTGTGGTACTTGGCAGGATAACTTGCACCGGCATCATTCATCCCATAATCATGATCGTCCCAGGTTGGTAATATGGACGTGTTGTGTCGAAAAACTTCAAAAGTCTTATCTGCAGCAAGCATCTGATATGCTTCTTTTAAATATGGCAATGATACATCTTCGGATTCATCTGACTGATAGACATTATCACCAAGGTAGAGAAATATTTCAGGGTTATAATTGGCAATCTCAGTCCAAATATCAGATTCAATTTGAGGTGCAAAACAAGATCCAAGGGCGATACGACTAATAATAGCATCTTTTTCTATTTTTGTGGATGGCATTTCAGTAATTATGTTTCCGGCCAACATAAAACACGATAAAAGGCACATAATTATAAGTTTACTAATTATTGATTTCTCCATATTAATCATTGATATTTTGTTGCAATCCATATCTTCACATCAATCATGATTTATTGTTTGATCAGCCATTTTAGTCGATCCAAAGATAAAGCATAGTGAAAAATTACCGTACTTCCAAATCCTATTGCCTTAGATTCTTTCCCCAGATCTTGAAGCGTCCAGATTGCAAATCCAAAAAAGACGCTTTCAATCAATAATCGATTTATACCGGAAACCTGAACTAATCCGTCTTGACCTCTACTTGGATCGGAAGGGACATTAAATATACCCCACACTCCAGCTGCCACCAATGGTATTCCAACCATAAGGGCATATCGACTATCTCCTTTTTCCTGCTCATAACCCCATTGGCCCATGGCCCCTAAGGCACCAAGTTCCAATGCGAATCGCAATGCACCATTTCCGATTCCCATTTTTGGTAGACTCTCATTAGTATATTGATTTTTATCAATTTCCGAATAATTCATATTAATCTTGGCTAATCTATTGAAATCATCAAGGAAATGGTCATTAGGTGAATTCATATTTATTAAAGAATGCATTTTCAAATCAACATTTTCTCTTGAATAATCAATTTGATCACTTTGACGAACAATATTATAAATTGATGATGCACTAATAATAGATTCCTGACTTGCTAGTGGCACGAGTAAACTCAATGTAAACAATCTAGCAATAAAAATAATGACTGGTTTCATTTATAATTCCTTTTCATCATTTGTTATTGATTTATCAACCACATTATTCTATCGTATGAAACCATATAATGGACGGCTACAACCGCACCCATAATCCAACTAGATTTTACAAATTTTGTATCATAAAGCGCCCAGATTGCAAGACAAAATACAGTCAATTCAATCGCAAGTCGAAGATATCCCGCTACCGCAATTGGGGCAGATCCTGAGCGACTAGGATCGTCAGGAACAGCGAATGTTCCCCAAACTGCAGCTATGATAACAGGTATAATTATGGCGAGAGCGTATCGAAAAGCTCCTTCTCCATTTCGCCACCCCCAAAACCCCAATGCAATTAATGCGGTTAACTCAAGCAAAAATCTTATGAGGAGGTTTAGTGGATTTGATCCCATTGAATTCCTATAATTTGTATTTTTAATAATTGTAAATCGATGAAGAACTTTTTAATAGCAGGTACTATTGAGAATAATTTACATGTTTCTGAAGAAAATAATTATTGAAAAAAGCGAGTTAAATAAAATTTGTAATCCAATAGACAAATTATCGGAAATTAAAAATTATTTCCTCACCATGATGTGGATGACATTAAAGTAAACTTACACTTTATTATGATATTTTCCTTGTTGACGATTAAAACGTAATATAAATAAAATAAACTCCTCCAAGGATTACTAAAAATCCAGCGATGCGTTTAATATAGGTACTGACCATTGATTCATCCGTCCAGTTCAAATATTTTTGAACAACCGATGCCAGACTACCGGTAAATGTGATGACGGCACAATGACCAATTCCGAAAGATAAAATCATTAAAATTCCTTTTATCCAATCTGTTTGAGATGTTTGAAAGATTATTCCGAGAATCGGAGCCAAATAAGCAAATGTACAGGGGCCAAGACCTATACCAAATAGAAGCCCAAGTATAAACGCCCCGGTCAACCCACCTTTGTGATTTTTTGTAATTGCAAAACCATCCCAGGGAAGGGGAATGATATCCATCAAATACAGTCCGACGATAAAGAAAATCCCTGCTACAAAGAAATTTCCATAGACGCCAATATCCCCCATCAATCGACCCAAAGAAACTGTGATAATACCGATTATAGCAATCGTTACTAATATTCCAATTGAGAACAGAAGTGCCAGCAGAAAAGATTGTTTAACATTTCTACCTGAGTTAGATGATATATAACCAATAATCAATGGTATACTTGATAAATGGCATGGGCTGAGCAAAATACTCAATATTCCCCATCCAAACGATGCTAGAATCGCAATTCCAAATCCACCGCTTATAGCAGTTGATAATTGATTAAACCAATATTCAATCATTTATTTTTACAGATATTAATCCTTGAGACTGAAGGAATTTGTCTATTTCTTTTTCTGGGAAAAACCCAATATGTCTCATAATTTCTACTCCTGATGAATCCAGAAATACCTGTGTGGGTATTGTTTTGACCTTATATTGCTGAGCATATTTTTTTTCAGCTGCTTTCCATACATCATAAAAAATAACCTCAATTTGATTTGCATATTTTCCCTCGATAGATTTCATAACTGGTTGCATTTTTTTACAAGGGATACAATTTACTGATCCCAATTCAACAAAGGTAATTATAGGTCTCTGAACTGATGTATTCATCTTGGGATTTGATAATGACTCTGTGGGTATTTCTTGGTTTAGAACTTTTCCGGATACTTGTGAATTTACTTGACTACTTCGATCACAACCAATAAATGCGATGAAGGATATTAGAAGAAGAAGAATATTTTGCATATCATTCTACTCCAAGCCATTTAAGAATTTCTTTTTCCTTTGGGATCTTACCTACACTTTTTACTTCTTCATTGATAACAAGACCTGGAGTCATCAGTATACCATACTCCATAATATCATCTAATTCAGTCACTTTCTGAACCTCATATTTAAGATTATATCGATCACGAATTGTCAGCATCAATTTATCAAGATTTTTACATTTTTGGCAACCAACACCTAATATTTTTATAATCATATTTCTCTCTTATTTATTTTTTTTTAGCCATGTTTTAAAAAAGTGAACCATAAATCCAACCCGAAATCGCTGCCATCACAACCACAAGTAATACAAAAACCATTGTTTTTTTATTACCTAATACTCCACGGATGACAAGCATATTGGGTAATGATATCGCTGGGCCCGCCAGCAATAATGCCAGGGCAGGTCCTTTTCCCATGCCATTATTCATTAACCCCTGGAGGATGGGTACTTCAGTCAAAGTGGCGAAATACATTAATGCACCGATAACTGATGCAAAAATATTTGCTATTATTGTGTTTCCACCCACCATTGTATATATCCAATCACCTGGAATAATTCCACCTCCTTCATCTGGTGTTCCAAGTAAAAATCCTGCTACCAGTACACCGGCTGCCAACAATGGTAAAATCTGTTTTGCAAATCCCCAAGTCTCTGTAATCCACTCCTGAGGTTCACCTGATGATATAGAAAGAATGATACTGATACCGATTACAGCTACAATGAAAGAGATCAAAGGGAATTGGGGGAAAAGTAAGGCCGTAAACAATACAGCCAGCACTACAATCACCACATGAATCAGACGGATTTTTATGATAAATATTAGAGATAGAGCAAGTAAAAGACCGCAAAATGCTGTAATGAACCACCTGGCTGTGTATATTAAATACCACAATCCTTCATCGACTAGGGGTTCACCCCAATTAACAAATACCAGAATCAATATGAGGATTAAAAGATGCAATGCAGTTTGCCAGATGACACGATTATTTTCCATTTCAGGTATATTAAACTGTTTAGCTTGCTTTTCTTTGTTCTTCTCAGGAAAGATACTAGCCATGATTAAGCCAATAACTACTGAAAAAATAACCGCGCCAATAACGCGGGCAATGCCCATTTCAAATCCTAATATTCTTGCTGTCAGCATAATGGACAATATATTTATAGCAGGACCGGAATATAGGAATGTTATAGCAGGACCAATACCCGCTCCCCTTTTATAAATTCCTGCAAACATTGGGAGGATTGTGCAGGAGCATACCGCCAGGACCGTTCCTGATATGGAAGCTACCAGATAGGCTAACCACTTTTTTGCGGAAACACCAAAATATTTAATTACAGCTGCCTGACTCACGAAAACTGTGATGACGCCTGCAATAAAAAAGGATGGAATCAGGCACAGAATAACATGTTCTTTAGCATACCATTTGAGCAATTTGAAAGCCCCAATAATGGCATCATTGAATCGATTTACATCAACGGGAAGAAAATATATAAATAAAAATATCGCCAAAAAACCAATTAGTTTTTTACGCTCGCTTATCCAATTCAATTGAATTTTCCTTTGTGCTATTGTCGGCGGCAGATCTCGTTGCGATCTGAAACCCTGGCTCTCTGCTTATCACGAATGATATCTTTTGAATCCTTCAGCCAATTTCTCAATAGAAAATGTAAATGTTGTATGTACTCATCGTCTATGGAACTATTTATTCTATAGTTGACCCATTTCCCATTTTTTTCGTCAACTATCAAACCACTATCTCGCAGAATAGACAAATGTTTAGAAACCGTACTTGTTGCTAATTCTAGAATGTCAGTTATTTCGCAAACACATAGGGGTTTTTCAACAATCATATTTAGGATACGGAGGCGATTTGCATCTGATAATGCTTTAAATACTTGGGTGGTCTGATTTATCATATATTTATCATTTCGTCATACTACGAAATATAAAATAATTTTAAACATGGGTCAAAGTCATTAGATATATTTTAAATTGGATTATTTCAGTAACTATTTCAAATTCTTAAATCTCGTTGCCACATACTAAATTATTTTATTCTTTTTGTTTTGTTGATTTAATTAATCAAAGCCATTTGTTATCAATTCATAAATACTAAATAAATGGTTATCATTTCGTTAATAATTAAATCAACTACTTATTTTAAATCAATAATCAGGATTTATAGTAATTTGTATAACTTTTGAGATACTGTTTTGAGGGGTTTTGAAATTGGGTTTGGTTTAGATAGTTATGGAAGCTCTGGTTGATCCAGATAGTTTGGATGCCGTTAATCTTAACGGAAATTAGGAGTTAATTCTTGAAAGTTGTCTTTCTACTTCTTCGATTTTTTGTGTGGCGTCTATCTCTGTGAATGCACTGATTGCATCTTTATAGTTTTTCTTGGCGGTATCAAAATTTCCTCGTTTATAGTCATGTTCACCCATTTCAAAAAGAGTTTCACCTAAACTTAGAGGAAAGTGATATTGTTTATTTATTTTGAGGCTTGTATTAAAGAATGATTCTGCCAGATTATCCTGATCCATATCTCTGTTTATCATTCCAAGTATTTTATAAATATCACCACAGCTGACCTTATCTCCGATGTCATGGAAAAGATGGAATGCTGTTGTGGCTAGATCGGCACTTGAATGATAATCTTTCATTCTGTATGAAATTTCTGCTTTCTCTAAATAGGACAATGCTAGTTGCGGGATATCATTTAGCTCCCTGGATATCTCTATACTAAGCTTGAGATTGGCACTGGCTTCATCATATTCACCACTGAATTTATTTACTATGGACAGATTATGATGGACTCTGGCAAGCATATCCAAATTATCATCATCTCTGAGGTCAGGTAAGAGACTCTCAAAGTTTTCCCTGGCCTCTTCATAATTACCCATCATGATTGATACATTGGATAAATTTAATATAGCGTTCTGGAATTCTGATTTTATATTATTCCGTCTGGCGATTGTCTTGGCTTCCCTGAAATCTGTAATTGCATCAATATACTGGGCACCACTTTCCATCTTTAATATGCCCATGGAATTTATTACTGAGGCCATACCCTGCGCTGACCCCAGCTCTTTATATATCGCTAATGATTTCTTATACTCTGTATCCGCTGATTCATATTCATTCTTTGAAAGGAAGATATCCCCGTATACAGCATGGGAGTCGGCATTAGTTTTTTTATTTATGAAAGATCTATACAATGAGAATAAAGACTTCAGTACTCCTTCAGCCTTTTTAATCTTACCAAACTGAATAGATATATTAACTATCTCAAACAGGAAAATAGTATAGTCTGATCCATTCAGGTAGTTGGCAGCATGGGTGATAATATTTTCAAAATCAATATCTCTAAATAATACTGCCTTTGATTCCTCAGTAGATACTTCATCCTGAGGGTCAAGCCAGACATCCTTTAGGAATTTCTCGCGCTCATCCTTGATTTTTGAGTAACTGTCTCCAAAACTACTGCCGCATGAAGCGGAAGCCGTATCAAAGACTTTTACTAAAAATGCCTGATTGAGGTTGGTTTTCATTGATATTGATTTTTTAATGAATTCATTGAATAGAAATTATCTACAATTGATAATTAGTCTTCCTCGTTAACAATAATTCTTTTTCCCCAGGCAAATCGGGTAAAATGATCAATTTCGAATGACAGGGTTTCATCTTCAAAGTTTACTTGAAGTGCATTTACTTCAAACCATGTCTCTCCATCATCCTGGCTGTAGAATGCTTCAAATTCTTCACCATCGGCTAACTCAAGATATGACCAGGAAAGTGTAACTACTACGTCTGAAAGAAACTCCATACTGGGTAGAAAGTCAACTTCGGCGCCACCCTGGTTATGGTTCTCAACTACAATAACCTCAACGGTAACCATTGTGTTTTCATCAAGAGCTTCGGCGGGTATTTCAACAGTATTGTCAAATGTTACTGATCCACCTACAGAGCCGCCATTATTGGCTACAATCATATGTGAATGACTTCCCCTGGCTAGTTGATTCATTTGGGCTTTGGCTTCGGCATTCCAAGCTATTCGCTGAAATTGATCATTGGGTATTCCCACAGATTGAGAAATTGAGTTAATTTCATCCTGAGGTTCCATGATGCCATTATTATCACAAGAATATGCTGAGAAAAGTATGAGCGCTCCCAGTATAACTAATTGCAGTTGGTTGCGTTTTGTAATCTTCATTTTATCTTCCTTTTTTTATCAAAATTATTTGACTGAATTCACTTGTGTAGGGCAATATTTGTGCCGCAACGGTTATTTATATGATATATGATGAAATACAGTATTTTTAATGTATCCTAGATACCCTCGGTCCTTAGTGAATATCATCTATATCGTTGATACTACACCGTATACTCAGTTTTCTTAGTTTATTGACCAAATTTTCAACTTTATAATACATTGTGGGCTATATGACTCATTACGGTGAAATATACCCGGTGTATACCACCCACTTTATACAAAATTAATATCTTGCCACGATTTCTTGTCCAATTTGTATGTTTTTATTTTATATCTTAATTTTTCTATGAATTTGTCGAGTGATCATGGAGTATCGATTCTCATGTTAATCTTGAGTCACATTCTGCAGGAGTAATGAGGCGCGAGTACAAATGTTATAAGCGCTTTGATTAATTCAGTTTTTCAAAGATAATTCTGTTTTTGGAGACATTCTACTTTAGATGCCGTGTACAATCTTTATCTACTATCTACATTTCATTGTTAAGGATACAATTGGCCTCTCTCACAATGCCGCATGTCCTGATTTAATTCAACTTCAGTTGTAACAGATCCCTTTTGTACTAATGAAAGTCCATTCCAACAGGCAATAATTTGCCATTAACTTATATAAGGAATTCCTTTAAAATCAATTTATCTTATACACCATCAGAGAATCTCCATGTCTAACATACAAATTTTCACCATGGATTATATGATGGGCAAAATGCTCATTTGTACCAGCTGTTATCTGAAATTGACTAATGATATCGAATGATTTGGAATCCGCTTTGATAAGACTAACTGTACCATTTTCGCTGTAGCAATAAAATTTTCCATCGGCGTATAATATTGCCCCATTGCCGATTTCTTCCGATCTGTGAATAACCTCACCAGTCCGCCAATCAAGGCATTGCCAGGCAGGATCCGACATATGACCTGAACCATATATATACCCATCCATAACAATTACACCGCCCATTTGATTATCGAGGGTGGCATTTCGCCAAATTTCTTTTACATCCCGATTATCAGGTGATAGCTGAAGCATGATGCCACCCATTCTATAACCGGCGACACAGTATATGAAACCATCACGATATATGGGTGTATTTGGGAATGTTTCGCCACCGTTTATAAAGAGATGACTCCATAACAATTCACCTGTTTCAAATTCAATACCCATTATTGAGCTTGATGTCATGGTTACTAAAAATTTTGACCCATTTCGTTCTATAAGAGATGGTGTCAAATATGTCGGCGGTTCTCCCTTAGCAGAGTTCGTCCAAATTACCTCACCTGTTAACCGGTTAAGAGCCATAAGATTATGTTCAGAACCACCAGGGGTGCATATCACCCGGTCATCATCAACGAGTATGGATTCTGACAGCCCATATTGAATATTAACTCCACCATAATCATTCATAAGATCCTTTGACCAGACAATTTCGCCATTCTCGGGTTTGATACAAAAAACCACACCCTGAGCACTTTCAAAATACATCAACCCTTCATAAATCACGGGTGTTGATCTTGTACCGGGAAATCCTCTATGCCATTCGCTGCCATATGGGATTGTCCATTTTATACTCCCATCATGATTAAATGCATATAGATGACCGGTCCTGTCCGACTTCATTCCAGTGACGTATACACCAGATGAGTTGACAGCCACAGCGGAATAACCAATACCGAGACTATCGAATTGCCACAGTAATTCAGGTCCGTCTTCCGGCCATGAATCTGCAAGGTTTGTTTCTGTATAAATATTGTCTCGTGTTGGTCCTGCCCAAATGCTGTTATCATCTGCCAGTAACGCTGAAAAAATACTTGCACTAAACACTGTAATAATAATTATCATTTTAGTCATTGTTTGGTTCCTCTCTCAATCTTTTTAACATAGTAACAGCATTTGTATTACCTGGATCAATTTCCAGGGATTTCTCATAATTTATTATTGCCAGTTCTGTTTCACCTGAATTCATATATCCTTCTCCGAGGCTATCCCAGACATTCCCGGAATTTGGAAACATCCGTGTATTCAACTCAAAAATAGCCACTGCAGACTGGAACGCCTGGGCATTCATATAAGTATAACCCTGCATATTTAATTCTCCCTCCCGATAAATATTAAAATCGGAATCTTCTTGAAACCATTCCCATATTTTTTCAGCGGCTAAGACACCTCGAAATGAACGGAGATCGTTATCGATACCCCTCTTCCTGTTGAAAACAATATATTCTGACTTTGTTGGTGTATTGAGCTCAAATAATTCATCAATATTTACTTTTCTCAATCCCTTTGATAGGGCATCATCAACATTTAATACCATTTCATTTTCAAACCCATGGAAATTGTATAAATAGACCTGACTTTTCCTGAGGTCCAGGATGTAAGAAAAAATAGTTGGTGAGGTCAATTCACGTTTTGTGGCGGCCAGTATCCGGCGAAAATTATCTATGTCAATTTTATTATTCTCTAGCATCTTTTCAGCTATCTTGTATCTTTCTAAAGGTAAATCTTCCAAATCTGGATTTGTATGGTAAAAATTTGTCATCAGCAGATAATTTTCTTTACGGTGAACAATATCTTCCCCTTCAAGAATTGCAGCAGCACCGCTCTTATCTCCCACCATTATTTGGGCCTCATGCAGGTCATATAGATTGTATTTATCTGCCAATGCAATTACATCATCGACATCGGCGCAGGACTCAAGTATATTTTCCAACAGATTGCCCCAGAGGGTTTCTTTTTCGGAGTTAGGTTTTATCTGTTTTCGTGGACAGCGGGTAATATTGGCAAACAATCCCTCTGTATTTACACCGCCCACTGGTTCTTCATCATTATTGCAAAAGTAGATCACTCCGTATCCATTACCATCCGCAGGAACAAATTTTAAATAGGCGTTGGCGTCTACAGAATTCTCGTTACTTGCAGCATAAACATTTTTGCCCTTTACACCAATAAAGGTTGTTGATGAAAAGAGTAGACAAGTAAATAACAACATAGCGATAATAGCATAAACATGTCTACTATTTTTCGGGAGTGACTGATCCATGTTATAGGTTCTCCGATTATTTAGTATTTTAGATAGATTAATAAAATGATTATCAAGTAATAGCCAAAATTTAACAGGATTTTTATTAATAAATAACACTATCTATTAATCTGTTTGTAATATTCTTATTAAAGGTTGCTTTAATGCAATTCTAACCGACCATAATATTCCGCTAATTCCAGTAACTATTATTACTGCGATCGTCAAAAATATAAAATCAATGGGCAGGGCATTACCGGTACTTTCCATAACCGGTCTTATTGCCACTGCCGCAGTACTGAAACCAATAAATACACCAGCGAGAAGTACAAATAAATATTCTTTAAATAAGAGGATGTAAATTTTTCCGGTACGATATCCAATCGCTTTCATAATGCCCAATTCCCGTTGTTTCTCCAGAATATTTCTCATGATGACAGCCCAGAATCCCAGCGTTCCAATTAATAATCCTATGCTTCCAAGTAATAAAAATATTGACAAATAAGTATTTTCAACTGCATTAAAATCAGCGAGCCGATTTACACAACTACTGGTCTCCGCTCCAAAATCGGAAAGATATTTTTGAGACCGTGCTACAATTTCGGAAGCATTATCAGTATCAAAAAGGAATAATCTAAAACCACTGTTTCCAGTAAAATGCTTGACAAAGTTTTCCTCAGAAATAATGATACTGCCCTGGAAAATTGAGTTTGACAGACCTCCCACTAGAACAACCTTCAACTGACTGCCATATTTACCTGGATAATACAATGTATCACCAAGTGATAGTCCCAGCCCCCATTTGATCACCGACAAATCGGCCACGGCGGGAATTACGCCGTCACCAAGATTAATATTCAGTAAATCCCATCCTTCCTTCAAAGTAATATCTACATTGGTTTTTGCAAAATTAAATCTACCGGCAAGCGATTTCGAATTTACACCAAGAATGCCAGGGCTGGCGGTACGGGTGATATTCAGGCAACTGGCATCTTCCCCATCCCGAACCCTAATTTGTGTTATCGCTTTGCTATTTTCATGAAATTGATCATCTAAAACAGATAAGCCGTTTTGATCACCCATCGATTGAGTAAGAACCGGCAAAGCAGTTTCAACAATAATTTCAAATCCACCGGTTCCCGATTTATGGAGATGGCTTCCCTTTAAAGCATCAAGTTGGTTTGAGCCCACAGAAATGACAATAAATATTCCAGCAGCCAACATACTGATACTGGCCATGCTTTTACGTCGATTTTTAGCTATATTTATAATAGTTAGTTTAATCAGTGTTAAATTGCCTGTTCTTGAAATTGATAGCATCCTCAGTCCCTGGTTAATCAGGTATAAAAGCAAACCAAGTAGTAAAATACCCATTATAAAAAAAACAGCCACATCATTACTCTCAAACAGTTTTGTATTAAATATGGTCAAAAGAATCAATAATGCAATTGATGATCCAGAGAATATAACTTTGTAAAGGATATTTTTTTTCATTCCGGTAGAATTAATCTCTTGCAGTTTGACATTTGTTCTGCGCAACTGACCCCTTACACTTATTATTATTGCTGCGAGAGCCGTCAATAGACTGATAGAGAAACCTATTACCATCGTTGAAAATTGCGGATCCAATTCAAAGGTATTGATCCCCACCGCATCATGCCAGACTTCTCCCAATCCAAACAAAACAATCCTTGCATAGATTGCACTAAAGATCGATCCAAGAATACTAGCCAGGAAAGCAATAACTGCCCCTTCAATAAATCGAATCAAATATACTGTTTTGTGGGATATTCCGACTGCCAGTAGCTGATCTGTTTCCCATTTCCTCTGCTGGATACTGAGAGCAAACTGCAATCCGGTAAGGATCATCGCCGAAAGAATTATAAAAAAGCTCAACCCTATAAACAAGGTACCAAAATCTACACCATCAGTTGCCCCACTAACTGCCCGTTCTCTTATGGGAAGGAATGTATATCCCATCTGTTTCAGTTCCAAGACCCTGATCAGATCTCCTGACAAACTTTCCGCCGAATATTCGTTTGCAGAAAAACGTATTGAGGTCAGATCACCAAATCGGTTTGCCCATATTTGACGGGCTGTATCAATATTGATAAATGCTTTTGGAGTGCCTTTGTATCTATCCCAGTAATCTTCATCTTTTTTTGATATCAAATCTAAATTGATAGGGATGCCTGGATGCCAGTCAGTGCAATTCTCTGAATCACTGAGTCCTTTAAAATCAGGCATGAGTGTGGGATCTCCGGCGAATCCATTTATCGGAATAACCTGCTTCACAATAAATGCAGTGCTATCCTCCAGTAATTCACTTGATACCCCCAGAGAAAAATATTTTAGGATTAGGGTATCACCTTTTTTTGCTCCCAATTCTTCGGCAGCCCATTCATTAATCAGTATCTCATTATTACCCAAACCCGTATATAAATTTTTGTCAATGCCTGCAATAAATGAATATGGAATTGATTTTTTATTAAACCGCGTCTCATTAACAAAATAACTAAATACTTTTTCTGTTGACATGTCTGAATTCAATATTTGTTCAGAAATCCTGGGATTGATAAATGACCTGCCCCCCAAAAGTCGGACCATGTTGTAAGTTAGTCCTAAAGAAAAAAGAAAGGAAAACGAAACATGGCACG
>JABHXA010000007.1 GCA_018657495.1 Fidelibacterota bacterium | reverse complement strand
TTGCGGCGTCTGTGATGAAGATACAGAAAACGATTGTATCCAGGATTGCCTTGGTGAATGGGGTGGAACTGCTGAATACGATTGTGCTAATGTTTGTGATGGACCAAATTTAGAAGATAATTGCGGCGTCTGTGATGAAGATACAGAAAACGATTGTATCCAGGATTGCCTTGGTGAATGGGGTGGAACTGCTGAATTCGATTGTGCTAATGTTTGTGATGGGCCAAATTATGTTGATAATTGTGATGTCTGTGATGATGATACCGAGAATGATTGTGTAGAAGATTGCCTTGGTGAATGGGGTGGATCTGCTGAACCTGATTGTGCTGGTGTTTGTGAAGGACCAAATTTAGAAGACAATTGTGGTGTCTGCGATGAAGATGCAGAGAACGATTGTGTTCAGGATTGCCTCGGTGAATGGGGTGGAACTGCCGAATACGATTGTGAAGGCATTTGCGATGGTGGTGCAGTCCCTGATTGTGCCGGTATTTGTAATGGCGGTAATGAACCAGATTGTGCCGGAGTCTGTGATGGTCCGAATTTAATGGATATGTGCGGTATTTGTGATGAGGATGAATCTAATAATTGTATCGAGGATTGCAACGATGTCTGGGGTGGTGAAGCATACCCGGATGATTGTGGTATTTGCTGTGCTGGAGATACAGAAGTAGAATGTTCATATTATGAAGAAGACCCACTTGATTATGGTGGAGCATATGATTGTAGTGGTGAATGTTTTGGTGATGCAATTACCGATGAATGTGGTGTCTGTGAAGGCGACAATTCATCATGTAATGCACCAGTTGCCGGTAATATGGAAGAACAGGTGATCGAGAATAATCCACATACGTTTACTTTAGATGCAAGTGATCCAAATGATGATCTGCTAACAATTAATATAAACATAGATGTTAGTCATGGTGTATTAAGCTGTGAAGATGGAACATTAATGTGTGAATACACACCAAATCTAAACTTCGACGGAGTTGATTGGTTTACCTATAATGTTTCTGATAATGATTGGACATCAAATAACGCTTTTGTATATCTTGCAATTGTTAATGTAAACAATAGTCCTATTGCTTTATCACAGGATGTTCAAATACTCGAAGATCATTCCATTGTTCTGTCTCTTGCTGGTTTAGATGAAGATACTGATGATGAAAATCTTTTATTTGAAATTTTAGATCAACCGAGTCATGGCCTACTGGAATCAAACAGGGCTTTAGCTGATTACACCTATACTCCAAATCAAGATTATTTTGGTGAAGACAATTTCACCTTTTACATCTGGGATGCAGTCGGATTGGTTTATTCAAATATCGCTGATGTAAATATTCAGATTACCGCTGTAAATGATCAACCAGTGATTGAGGCAGTAATTTCGAGTACAGGTTCATTTTTAATGAACGAAAACGAATCACTGGATATCACATTTGAAGTTTCAGATATAGAAGGAGACGATCTGGAAATTCAATTTGCTGGTGGGTCACCTTTCTTTGGCAATATGGAATCAAATAGTGATCTTGAATTCACCTATACTCCTGATGCAGGATATTATGGAATAGATGAGATCGTTGCGATTGCTGTTGAGACGACCACTGATGAATTATCTGCTTCTAATCCGGTATCGATTGATCTTGAAATCATAAATGTGAATGATGCTCCTACCGCTTTTGAAACATCCTTAAATGTTGATGAAGATGGTATGAATACAGTTAACTTATTTGGATCTGATCCTGAAGATTCTGAACTCACTTTCAATATCACAGTAGAACCATTCAATGGTGTGGCTTCTATTGATGGTAATACTCTCACCTATACGCCAGTGGCAAACTACAACGGATCGGATGTTCTGTTCTTTAATTCATTTGATGGAGAATTGTCTTCCACCGATGCATCTGTAACTATTAATGTGTATGCCCAAAATGATATTCCAACTGCTGAAGATTTTACCTTTACTTTCGCTCAAGATCCGGATATCATGTCTCTTGAATCACATATTGCCGATATTGATATCGGTGATGAATTAACCGTTGAATTTATTCCTGAAGCAGAAAATGGTACTGGGTTCTCTGCTTTTGGTGCCATTGTCATACCTGGTCCTGATTATACTTATAATATATCATCTGGATTTATGAGCCCTGATTACCTGGTATATAAAGTGAAAGATGATGTCTCAGAATCTGCTGTTGGTCTCATAACACTTATTAATCCAAATGGTCGTCAGAATGAAGAAAGAGATATTCCACTTGCTTACAACCAAACGGTTGATCTCCTGGAAGATACACCTTCAAATTTCTCTTTATTAGGTCTGGATGTAACATCAAACTGGCCGGCTGAAGGCGCAACTTATCAAATTACCCAGCAACCTGTTCATGGTTCATACACAGATAATTCTGAATATGAATTATTGAACCCCTTAATGGCTGAATGGGTTTTGCAATATACACCTGATAATAATTATTTTGGATTGGATACTATAAAGTTCACCTTAACAAATCCAGGAAATTCTGATGGAGACCCTGTTGGTGTGTCAAATGAAGCAATCATTACATTCAACATTAATCCAGTCAATGATATACCATCAATTACTACAATTGGTAATCAAACTACTGATGAAGATGTACCTTTAGTTCTGCCATTTGCTTTTAATGATCCTGAAAATCTACTGGATGTTACAACCAATACATCCAATAATGATGTGACCGTTGTGGTTCAGAATCAGATTGGACCAAACGGGCTTGGTGATAATTCGGCAGAATTACTTATAACTCCTTCTGATAATTTCTCAGGTACTACAACAATAACTGTTACGGTAACTGAATCAAATGGAAGTGATTTATACTCTAGTTCAGAGTTATTTAACATCACAGTTAATCCTGTCAATGATCCGCCAGTGGTAATTAACCCTGGTGATCAAGAATTTGCTGAAGATTCTGAGTTAGTTCTTAATCTATTTGCCACAGATTTGGATGGTGAAATATCATTCACATTTGCAGCTGAGGTAACTGACAATGCAGAGTTACTTTCAATTCAGATTACAGATAATCAGCTGACATTAATACCGGCTGCTAATTTGTTTGGTACTGCTACAGTTTCGGTAACAGCAAATGATCTACAACCTATAAATTCTGAATCTGATGCAGCTGTATTTGTAGTGACTATCACAAATGTAAATGATACACCTGAAATTGTTGGGCTAACAGAACCAGATCCAATTATTGAGGATGGTGGAAGTATCCTTGTCCAGTTCACAATTGAAGATATTGATCCTGATGAGTTATTGACAGTTTCCGTTATTACAAGTAGTTCAACTTTATTCCCACTTGAAAATATCAACTTAGTACCCGATGTGCCTTCTATAAGTGGAACTGAATTCCTGGTTGCCCTTGAACCGGCACCAAACGAAAATGGTACAGCTACCATGATTGTCACTGTGTCCGATGGAGAAGCGAATAGTTCTGAACAGGTATTGTTAACTATTCTTGGCTCCAATGATGAACCAGAGCTAAATGCTATTGGTGATCAGACAGTTGAAGAAGATGGCTCCCTGACATTATCGCTGTCTACCACAGATTTGGATAATGAACCAACTGATATGGTTTACTCAGTTACTGACGGAACCAATATTACCGCGGTTATTGATGGTAGCGAAGTTACCTTTACACCGGATGCAAATTATTTTGGCAGTGAATCCTTTACTGTATCTGTAACTGACGGTATCGATAGTGATAGCGAAGTAATATTAGTCACTGTAACAGGTGTAGATGATGCACCGGTAATTACCTCCACATCTCCGAATACAGTATACCTCCCTGATGATTACTCTTATCAGGTTGAGGTAAGCGATAATGACCCTGAGGATTTAGTATTCACATATAGTTTATTCAATGAACCGGACGGTATGGTAGTCTCTGATCAGGGTCTTGTTACGTGGGAACCTTCTGAGGGTACCTATACTTCAGGTTTGGTTGCGCTCACAGTTGCCGATGCAGACGATTTGACGGATACTGAAAATTTCGAAATTGATGTTATACATGTTGACTGTTATGGCGTTCCAAATGGTACTGCTATAACTGATGATTGTGACCAATGCTGCGGCGGTAATACTGGTGAAACTTGTTCCTATTGGTTTAGTGAGACAAACTTTGGCGGACTTTATGACTGTAATCAAGTTTGTGAAGGTGATGCGATCCTAGATGAATGTAATGAATGTGTTGATGGTGATACTGGTGAAGTGGCATGTGTGCCTTACGAAATTATCTTCCACCTTGGTTCAAACCTGAGAAGTTTCTATTCATTGCCTGAAGATGCCTCATTATCAGTAATGCTGGTTGGTTTAGAAGAAACTATAACTGGCATATCTGGCGAAGGTGTTGCGGCACAGTATATACCAGGCCCAGGCTGGGTTGGAAATCTGACTGCCTTCGATCTTTGGAGTTCATATTGGTTCTTGCTTAATGAAATTGATACACTGAATGTTATCGGTCTCGCTGCAGATGGATCTGTAATTTATAATTTGCATGCCGGTTCAAACTTCATCTCGTACCCATTTGATACAGAAATGGATATCAATGATGCATTCCCCGACGCTGTTTGTGAAGCTACACTTGGTATCATCGGTGAAAGTGAAGCTGCCTTCTGTGTACCTGGCTCTGGATGGTTTGGAAATCTAGATGTCCTTCGACCAACTTATGGATACATTCTGCAAATGGATGAAGCAGTAACTTTCTCCTATAATTCACCACCAGCTCTTGCAAGAAATTCTGACTTTGGAGTCGCTCCATCAATCTATGATAATCCTGATGAGTTTAGATATGTCCAGTCATCACAGCAGGCATTCTACTTTATTGAAAATATTGAAATCGATAATTCACTTATAACAAATGAAGACTGGTTAGTTGCGTATTTTGATGGTGAGGTTGTTGGTGCCAGACAATGGAATGGTGAATTTACCGATCTGCCTATTATGGGTTATGATGGTTCAACTGAAACCGAAAATTACCTAATGGCAGGCGATATTCCTGAAATCAGAATTTATGATTCTTCCGAAAATATGTTCATAACAATTGAGAGCACTATCCCTGAATGGAGCGAAAATGCCTTGTATATACTTGGAGATATCCAAACATTCAATGGCGGAACTATCCCTCAATCAATGAATCTATTACCAGCGTACCCAAATCCGTTTAATCCTGTAACTGAGATCAGATATGAGATAGCGGAACAATCCAATGTATCCCTTGTTGTGGTGAACATGGTTGGACAAAAAGTGGTAGAACTGGTTAATACACAACAAGCTCCCGGCACCTATTCAATAACATGGAATGCCTCAGATCAAGCAAGCGGCATATACTTTGTTAAACTGATTAGTGGTAGTCAGGTGATGATCCAGAAGGTCATGCTGGTTAAATAAAAAAATTCGTAATAAAGCCCGGGTGTATTTTTATACCTGGGCTTTTTATGCTCAAAATTAAAATACCGAAATACAAAAAGGACCTATATGATAAATACTAAACCATTGAAAGTATTGCTGGCGATTGGAATTGCACTGCCATTTACAATGTGCACAAATTCACAATCCAATGATGCTTTAAATGACAAACTTGATGACATGATGCAGAGACAGAATGTTCTGATGGCCAAGTTTGATGACATCGAAAAAAATCAAAAAGAGATACTGAGTAATACAACTAGTATAAATAAATCTGTTTCTGATATTAATGCACAAACAAAAGCAATTGCTCAACAGCAGCCAGCCAAACCAGATAATAAACCAGATAAACCGAGCCCATCACAGGTTTTCGATATTCCCGTTGGTGAGTCTGTTGTGTTTGGACCAGCTGATGCGAAAGTTACCATTACCGAATGGATGGACTTCCAATGACCATACTGTGCTAGATCTACCAGTTTGGTAGACGACATTCGCGCCAAGTATCCCAATGATGTAAAAGTGGTCATCAAAAATTTCCCTCTTGGTTCACATAAACAGGCAAATAAAGCGGCCTTATATGCATTGGCTGCACATAGGCAGGACAAATATAAAGAGATGTATGATAAAATATTTGCCAATTATCGTGAGTTAAGAAACAATGAAGACCTACCGGTACAATATGCTGTTGAACTGGGTTTGGATATTGAGCAGTTTAAAAGAGATGCTGAAGATCCGGCTCTACAGGATTTAATCAGGCGGGAGACACAGGAATTGCGACAAACAGGTATGCGGCTTGCAGTTCCAAAATTCCTCATAAATGGAAAAGAACCTGCAAAGCGTGACATGGATACATGGACACAGCTTATTGATGGCTATCTGAAAGAAGGATAAATCAATTATGAAAAAAGACCCGAAAGGGTCTTTTTTCTTTTCAGCTGAATGTTTTATCTCATCAGGAACCTATCATTCCTTATCTATCTATTTCTGATTTCATTTTCTTTTCCCCAAGACCCACCAGAACAATTTCAATATAATCAATCAACACTCCAGGCTTTTTATTATATCGGTATCGCTGAAGTCGAAGGGGAAGATCCTACTGAAGATGATTGGATTGCCGCATTCAGGGATAATATCTGTGTCGGTTCAGCCCCTTGGCAGGGACAGTTTACCACCCTTCCGGTAATGGGCGATTCAGGGCAACAGTGGACGGTAGGATATATGCAAAATGGAGAATATCCTGAATATCAGATCTTTGATCATTCTGAAAACCAGTTCACCACAGCAATACCATCAAATAATTTTGCCTGGTTTAATAATGCATTCTTTACAATTGATATGTTAGATATCAATCATATCGCCACAATACCTGAAATATTTGAAATATCAGTTTATCCGAATCCATTCAACCCCGAAACCACCATATCGATTCAGCATGATTCTGCCGGTTTTATCCAAATTCAAATATTTGACATAAGTGGACAGCTGATTGACAATATATACTCAGGGTTCGCCCATCCTGGAAATCAAATTTATAAATGGAAGGCAGATAAATTTCCGACAGGGTTATACTTTTTATGTATTTTTATTGACTATATCTCGTTTACTAAATCAAGAAAAATTCATACCAAAAAACTGGTTATTCTGAAGTAATATAAAAAAAATCAAACATTGTCAGATTTCATATTTGGCTATTTAACTCGCATTTAACGAAATTTCACCATATTTAGGTAGTTAACAAATGATTATTAAGGAAATATCATTGTAAAATAATATCGAAAATGGTAATATTCAGTCCCAAAACTTCCCTGAATTAGAGTTTGTGTAAAATAAGAATAAAAAAATGTCAAGAGAGTGAGATTGGTATGAGAAAATTGTTGTCACTACTTTTCCTTGTTACCGTTGTGTTTGCTGGTAATACGGGAAAGATTACTGGTAAGATTACTGATGTAAAAACAGGTGACCCGCTGGTAGGTGCCAATATTATATTGGTTGGTACACTCATGGGTGCCGCATCAGATCTGGATGGTAACTTCTTTATTTTAAATATCCCGCCAGGTACATATGACCTTGAATCCCGGATGATTGGATATGCCAATACAATTAGTAAAGGAATCCGTGTAAAGGTCGACCTGACTACACCGATTAACATTGCGATGAAATCTTCTGTTGTCGAAGGAGAAACAGTCGAAATTATTGCTGAGAAACCAGCTGTTCAGATGGATCAAACTTCGAGTCAGCAAACATATTCTGCTGAAGAATTGATTAATCTGCCTGTTGAAAGTGTTGAAAATGCTGTTGCTTTGGCTGCTGGAGCAGTGGAAGAAAATGGTGTTCTTCACTTTAGAGGCGGTCGACAGTCAGAGACCGTTTACTTATTTGATGGGATCTCTCTGAATGATCCACTCACTGGTAATCCCAATGATTCAAATGTACCAATGCTTGGTGTTGGAGAATTATCCGTAATTACTGGTGGTTTTACTGCTGAATATGGAAATGCCCAATCAGGTGTTATTAATCTATCATCTGCCGAAGGAAATAACTCATTTCATTCAAATGTCCGTTTTACTACATCGGCAGTTGTGAATGATACATTTAATGATTCTGATCCTGAAAAACAGGATAAATTTGAGTTTTCATTTTCTGGTCCAATTGTAAAAGATCTAATGACATTCTCTTTCTCTGGAGAATATGATGATGACAGTGGTCGGTTGGCAAATCAATGGGCTGATCTTGAAAATTACTCTGGTAAAATTACACTAAATCCAATGCGGAATTTAAAAGTGTCTGTTTCTGGGTTATATTCCAAAAAGAATTTCCAGGATGGCTACAGCCATTTATACAGCAGAAATGTTGATGAAGATCTTTTATGGTCTTATTCCCCCGACAATGATGCCAGCGACCCGGCGTTTCATTCCTGGTATAATAACGGACAGGTGGATACTGAAGATACAAACCTCAACGGAATACTAGATATTGATCTGGGAGAAGATCTTAATAATGACGAGGTCCTTCAAAGTGAAGATATCGACTTCAATAATGCCCTTACTTATTATACAATGTTTGATAGACAACCATGGTATCAGACAAAAAGTGATCTCCTCAATGGAAGTCTTACCTATACATTCTCATCCAAGTCATATTTCACCTTCCAATTTGCCAGCTATAATACCAAACAAACAATGAACGTAATTGAAAATTTGAATGAAGATCAAAATTTTAATGGCATTCTGGATGATGGCGAAGATTTAAATGGCAATGGCTTTATAGATGCTTATAATCCGAATGTAACAATCCATGGGATAAATGACTCCCACGATATGTTTACCGATTGGAATAATAATGATTATGTTGACCAATCGGAAGGTACATTTGATAATAATGGCGATGGTGTAATCGATAAAGCTGACTGGTTTCATTGGAAAGATATTCCCAGTGAAGGACAAAAGGTACAGGATTTTTACGCTGTAAGCCCCGGTCATCAATATACCTATAATAGAGATGCCTGGCATTATGATAAAAAAGTAACCAATACTTTAAAAGCGGAATATGTTTCACAAATCGATCTACATAATAAAATTAATATTGGTGTAGACATGAAATATTATAAATTGACCAATCATGATGCTCCGGATCGTTATGGTTATGCTGAGAATTATACAGTAGAACCTACAGACTGGGCATTTTTTGTTATGGACAAAATGGAATACAAAGGTATTGTTGTAAATGCTGGGCTAAGAGCAGAATATTTTGATCCAAATGAAACATTACCTGCTGATGAGACAGATCCTACCTGGGAAAGTACTGATTTTGATGATTGGGATGGTGATGGCATCTCTCAACCTTACAACGCCGATTTTACCGATAATTACATCCATGAACTAGGAGATGTAAAAAATCCAGTAACGGCAAATTCAAAATTTGTATTTGCCCCCCGACTTGGAATCTCCCACCCAATTACAGATCACTCAAAATTATACTTTAATTATGGACGATACTACCAACGACCGCAATTAAACTATCTTTTCAGGAATAGAGGTTTTAATTTGGGTGGTGGTTTCCCGATTATTGGGAATCCTGATTTGAATCCTGAATTAACTGTTTCTTATGAGGTTGGAGTTCAAAATGAAGTCTCCCGGGGGATGATCGTTGAATTAAAGGGATTCTATAAAGATATTTATGGTCTTACTGATACACGGCCTGTTTACTGGACTGTAAATGACTGGTACACAACTTATGAAAACCGCGATTATGGAAATGTAAGAGGAGCAGAATTTATTTTTGCAGTACGCCCTCCAGGAATGTTCTATGGCCAGGTGAATTATACCTATACAATTGCCAAAGGAAAAAGCTCCTCAGTTGGACAGGGATACCTGACGAATTGGGCTGGAGGCATTGTCCCCACATTTGAATCCTATCTTGATTGGGATCAAACCCATACTTTTAACGCTGATGTCAACTTTTCCTATAGGGGTTTTCTGGCAACAATGGTATTAAGCGGTGGAAGTGGAACCCGATATACAGAGCCGGGTCAAGGTAGACTGATTGTTGAAAATACTCTAAGACTGCCCGGTCATATTGAATCCGATGTCAAATTAAACTATATGTTCAGACTTGGTACAATCAATGCGAATCTGTTTATGACAGTAACAAATTTATTTGATAGAAAAAATATTCGTTATGTTGATGATGTTGAGTGGTACCACCAGTATAAAACCATCAACGATAAATACGACAATGGTGATCTAACAAGAGAAGAATGGCTGAGTTTTGTCGATCCAGATGAATTTAATGATACCGATGGCATTCCAAATGAAAATAAAATTCATCCCGAAATGGGGAAAAATCTCAACCCGGCTGTTTATGGTGATAGTAGAAGATTCAGAATAGGAGTTACATTTGATTTCTAAAATTAAACCGTATATAATTATGATTCCCATTATCCTGACATGTATGTCTGGAAGGGAGCTGAACCCGGAAAATGATGACGGGTTTACATCTCTGGGCAGGGCAAATCGTCCTGAGAAAGCGTTTTTAATACATCAAACTAACAATATGTGGTCAGCAGTGACAAACTTTGGAAGCGTTGGTGACCCAAATTCTCCCTCAACTGGGAGACCTTCAGTCCAATGGCCGGCAGGATCCGGAAATAACTATCTATACGATGGTGGATTTTGGGTTGGGACCCTTATTGCCGGTGAGGCCGCTGTAACGACATACTTTTATAGTCCTGATCAGGAGCATCTTCCATCGTCTGGCGCGCCAGGTGAAATTGGGAATTTTGTCAATGGTGAGAAATCAAAATCACTTGAAGACTCCTATGTGGTATATGATGATATTGATGAGCATACCGAAAGTGAACATGTATCACTGGGGGTAAAAGTAATCCAACGAGGTTTGACTTGGAGTCTTCCTGAATATGATGACTTTATTGCTTTCGAATACAATGTCATCAATACAGGCACTCATGGTAATCTTGAAGATGTATACTTATCGTATTGGTATGATATTGACATTTCTTCTTCAGATGCCGATGCGCCGCATATCGATGATCTGGTGGATTATGATGGTTGGGATGGTCAGGATACTGAAACGGATATTTCAGATATAGTCGATCCTCTTGATCTTGATGAAGATGGTCTTACAGGTTATGATGAATGGGGGGTGCCATGGGGAAAAGATGAACCGCAAAATCCTAACTATGATGCCTCACAGACAGAATCAGATGGATTCTATGATGAATGGGCCTTAATACTGGACTCTGATGGCGAGCAGTTGTATTGGCAGACCAATGGTGGTGGTGGTAACCCAGGGGATTTAGCAATCATCATTGACGAAGATAGCGGAGAAGCTGATACGCTAAAGGGTTGGTTATTCCCACGAAGTATGTCCTATATATACGATGGTGATAATTCAACATCTTCAGCAAATGATTATGGTGAAAGAGAAAATCCGTCTCCCAATAACGGTTTCCTCGCCGGAGCCATTTTATATACAGATGCAGAGCCAAACCTGTTAGAAGATGGAACCAGTCATATGGGTGCGTTTTCTCATCAATGGTGGAATTGGGAAAGTGATCCTGGTACGGATGAAGAGCGATACCAGTTTATGACAGGTACACATACATCAAGTTTGGGTCGTAGATATCTTGATAATCCACTGGATCTGGGTTTCCCAGAATTTGATTATCGTTTCTTATTAACCGTGGGACCAGTTGATATCGCTGAAGGAGATACCTCAAATATTGTCTTTGTACTCGGTATCGGAAATGGCTTGGAAGGTGTACGAAGAAATATTGATAATGCCTATATAGCATATTATTCCGGAAATGATACAAATAATCCTTTAAACCCATCCTCTTTTGATGAGGGTGTTCACTGGAATCTTCCTATACCTCCTTTAGGACCGACCTTAAACTATAGCCCTTTGCCGAATGGAATGAGAGCTGCCTGGGATAATCTATCAGAAAATTCCTGGGATGCCAACCTCGGCCGCGTCGATTTTGAAGGATATCAATTGTATCGTGCCGTTTACAATCCTCAAGATTGGGAAATGATTGCTGCATTTGATAATAGAGATGAACCAGTTTTAATCGTTAACTCTTTTGGCGACACTTTAAATGAATGGGATGCCAACTCTGGAAGTTGGGTTCTTGTTGATTTACCTGATATTACCAATCAATGTGACGATTCATACCTGGCTCCAGATTCAATAAGATGCTATTCTGCAGGTGGTTCAACTGAATGGGGGACACATGTCAACAGCCCTGTAGATGGTCTACCATATTATTATGCAATTGCATCTTATGACGGTTATAAATCTGCTGAAGAAGCCGGGCAGGAGTTACTACCGGCATATTCGCCTCTAACAAATTATAAAAAATCATTTGATGGTGCGCCTGTGCCAGTATTGCCTGGAAAGTTATATGAAGATGGTGACCCAATTGGATCCCTGAATGATATAACTGTAGTTCCCAATCCTTATCTTGGGACGGCTTTTTGGGAAGTAGAGTATGAAGATAAAATTGAATTTAAAAATTTACCCCCTGTATGTAAAATTTCAATTTTCTCTTTAGCCGGGGATTTGATACAAGAAATCCAACATGACAATGCAACTGATTATGAGTTCTGGAATCTGGTGACAAAAAATCAACAATCTATTGTCAGTGGAGTGTATATATATGTTGTAGAGGCTCCAAAGGTCAGCGTAACAGGTTTGACATCAGGGGATCTTAAAAAACACATTGGAAAGTTTGTGGTATTCAGATGATGAAAATGCGATATATTAATAAAATTGTGGGTTTACTCCTGCTGTCTATCACATTCCTGGTAGCAGATGGCGGGAATTCAGGAACCGAAATTGTTCCAAAATCGGGGACTTCAGGAGCACACTTTCTGTCTATTAGTCCTGATGCCAGATTTGCTGGCATGGGTAATGCCTTCGCCGCTTATCAGAATAAAAAGGCTTCGGCAGTATTTTACAATCCTGCAACACTAGTGTACCTTGAAAACAGTGACGTCTTCTTCGGCATGGTGAACTGGTTTGCTGATGTAAAGGTTTCTTCAGCTTCTTATGCCATGCGAATGGGAAGCGATAGAGCTATTGCCTTTCATTACCGCGCTTTAGATACGGGGGATATGAAAGAAACAACTATTGGCTTTCCTAATGGGACTGGTAAAAAATTCAGCTGGAATAGTCTGGCTGTCGGAGTTTCTACGGCTTCCAGATTAACCGAAAAGTTTTCCTTTGGAGTAAATTTGTATTACATCAAAGAAGGCTCTGGAGATTATAATCTTGAATCATCTGCCTGGGGACTGGACATCAGTACATTTTACTTCACAGGGTTTAACAGCCTTAAACTTGGAATGACAATCAGAAACTTTGGACCGGAGTTGGATTTCGCTGAATCACATGTAGATTATTCAGATGGCGTTGAAACTACAGATGATGAAGATTATCGTCAATACCATATTCCACTGACCTTCCAAATTGGACTTAGTTATGATTTCTTCGAGGATAATCCTCAGCATAGCCTTACCGTAAATGTGGATGGTGTTCATCCGAATGATTCGTTGGAAAGAGTCAATCTCGGTGGGGAATACATTTACATGGATTTTCTTTCGGCACGTTTTGGTATGTACTCCAATCATGATACTGCAAGTATCATGGGCGGTTTTGGTGTAAACCTGAAATCATTTATTAACCAGGATGTATCCTTCAATTATTCTGTATCTAATTATGGACTGTTGGATTATGTACATCAATTTAGCATAGGGTATGGACTATGAGAAAAATAATTCCGATATTATCAATTTTGTATCTCACCCTATTAACAGGGGTTGAGCCAATAAGCGCTGATTATGATTTAAACTCTAATATCTTGACAATTCAGTTTGACGAGAATATCAGAACAGATAATGTTCTTTTAGGTTTGATGACATTTGAAGACAGCAATACAACAATGGCTTTACCCGGTGGATTAATACTTAATCCAGGATTAAACTCCGATGAAGTAATAATTGATTTAGTCTACGAAGAACAAATCGATGAAAGGGTAAACACTACTGACGATAACACTGATACTTTCCAGTATTGGGGAAAAACAAACGGATCTGCAGTAGATTTTGAAGAAATGGATCTCAACAATCTTATTCTGAACATTGAAGCCGGAGCTTTTATTGGTGAAGACTATTCAGTAAGTGCGATGAATTCAATTAATGTAGTTTTTTCAAATACTGATAACTCAAGCCCTGTGGTTACCAGCGCTGAATATGATGCCGGGGAAAACCTTCTTGAGGTTAGCTTTGATCGTTTAGTGAAATTTGATCAAATAGCCGAAGATCGAACACCTGGAAATGGCATATTGGATGGGAATCCCTCTGAAGATACAAATGGAAATGGTGTCCTAGACACAGAACAGAATATCAATCCATTTAATATAACCATTTTCAACGGCGATGCGTCAACAACACTTGAAGGTTTGGACCGTGTCGAACAAACAGATGATAGCAATGTGATAAGCATTTACCTTACTGTTCGAGATGCAAAGAAAATTGAATTAGATGTGATCGGTGAAGATAACTCGGGTTTATCTATTACAGTTGGCAAGGGAGCATTTATTGATACAAATTATAATCCCAATGAGTCCCAGACTTCTCCTCTCAGTTTAATCCCTGAAAGCATGCCTCTGGTATTGACAAATGCAACATATGAACCAGCCAACAATGAATTCAGATTATATTTTGATAATTCAAGAGATGTGGAAATATATAATCCCTTCCCTGTTTATTCTAAAATCACTATTTCTGATGGTCAAAATAGTTTGCCATTAAATGGGCTGCGTAATAATCTTATTTCTGCAATTGGTAAAACAATGATGTTTAATGAATTATTATATTCTGATCAGGAATTGATTGAACAAATGATGCTGGAAGCCAATAATGAAAATCTCTCAATCCACCTTGATACTTACTCTGTATATGATGTCAATGGTAATGGTAATCTTTCCGATTCATTTGCTCTCACAATAATTGGTGATTATGATGAACCTGAAATCACAGATATATCATATGATTCAGGTATGGATAGATTTATATTCAATTGGGATCCTGACAAAATATCATATTTGGGACTCGATCTCATAAACCTGAATTCACAATCTCTTGACGTTGAAAATATTTCTATCACCAATACTCAATCTGGTGAGATTCTAAATATAACCTCCGCAGATGTGAATAGGGATAATTCAAAGGAAAATACTTACCTTACTATTTCACATGAAGATGCTGAGTGGATGGAAATTGCCGGAGAGAATGGAGATAATCTGGTAATCTCAATTGCGCCATATACATTTTTCTCATCAGGTAATACCAATAACAATGGAAATTTTGCCATTACGGATGAACCGCTAGTCTATTTATCAGATGATACTGGCCCCGTTCTTGAAATAATTAGAATCGATTTTGAGACTAATGAACTCATCGCAATATTTAATGAAAATATTGAAACCAGCTCAGTGACTCTCAATTCAATTGATCTAATCATCAATGGATTAACGGTAACTATAAATGATCTTTCCCTTCTCACCGTAAATATTGCCAGCCCGGAATTGAGATTCCAAATATCTGATAGTGAATTTTTAAAAATTACCGATGCTATTCCTTTAAATCAATTTTTAGATTTAAATGTTCTTCTGCCTTCAGATGCATTTAATAATATCGATAATATGACTGCATTGCCATGTCTTGATATGAATGGTAATTTTCAATGTGATGATTATGCCGAAGAATTTGATGACTTTGGTTCTGATGGAATTCCAAGTGATCAAGAAGAGGGATATCCCGGTTTTTGTTCAGAATCTGGTGGTTGTTCTGATCCAACATTGTTGACCCAAAGTGAATGCGAAGCAGCTTTATGCTCTGATTCACAATTTGACAATGAAGATGATTGTCTTGAAGATGGTGCCTGTCAGCCAAGATTTTTTGGTAACACCAGGGATGCTTGCGAAAGCCATGATCCCCCTGGGACTTGGAATTCAGATAATTCTTGGGACGTTGCTGGGGTTTGGACCATTTATTCCACAGAAACTCTTTGTATAGGCGGTAGCGCTACCTGGACAGCAGTTCCTGATCCTGAAGGTGACGATTTTGATTTAGTAAATAATCCAGAAGGTACAGAAGGAAATGGAAATTACGAATTTGGTGAACCGTTTTCTGATGAATATCCAAATGGAGAATGGGATCTATTCGAACCAATAACTTTTGACCTTTATTATGGGCAGGAGCTATGGAATGAAAGTCATCGTGCATTTGCTGCTCCTCCAGCTTTAATGCATTTACTAACAAAGTATACTTCAGAGCAATTTAACATTCTTGTGGAGGAATCGATTTGGAACGGATTCTGTATCGAAACTGACAGTGGTGTTAATCCTTATGATATTTATGAAGATGCAAATTCACCAGAAGCATGTGATGCCCTTCCAAAAAATTCAGATCATGATCCCGTATGGGTTCAAGTATTTGAAGAAGATATTCAGTCAATTGCTGATTTCTTTAATGTGAACAAAGGGCAAATGGAAGAAAAATACGGAGATCTGCAGGATGTCAACGGTGATGGAAAAATAACATTGGTTATATATGACATTGTCGATGAATATATTCGTGGATCCAATGATACAAATTCCAGCCTTTACACCCATGGATATTTCACAGCTTACCCCGCCCAGGATACAAATCCAGGAGACGAGGTAACAGTAAACGTTGGCGAGTTACTATTTCTTGATGCCTTTCCTCAGGTAATTACAGCTGATGATCCTGATGATGAATTATTTGCCTCAATGTATAATGCAATTATCCATGAATACACAAAATTATTGATAACCCAAAATGAATCCGAAGAAGAAGTATGGATAAAAGAAGGATTAGCATACTTTGAACAAAAAAGAATTTTGGATGATGTCAAATTCTTTGGCGGCGGAACGACTCCAATAACCCCAGCTGCAAATCAACTAAGTTTCATTAGTTTTTCAAAAAAGAATCGTACAGATCATTATAATGTCTATTTGTTTTTTAATTACCTTTTTGAAAAGTATTCAGGCGCCACTGGCTGGGAGATTATCGATGAGTTAATTACCACAGAATATCAGGGCATTGAATCAATAAATCTGGCTTTGGATGCTTTAGGATTTACTACTGTAGAAATGCAGGATGTGTTTATTAATTATGCTACAGCCTGCTTTATGGATCTTGATCATCAAAGTGGAGTGTATGAAGGTATCTATAGGATGGATAATGTGAATCTATATGGTGCACCTGCAGGGAAAAATGCTGCATCCCTTACATTCAATGACGCAAAACCACCCCCATACAGTAAAACTGGTATTACACCTTGGTCGTTTGATTATTACCTCGTTGGTGGATTTTCAGTAAATCTGGTAGATAACAGTCTTATTATTCAAAGTCCATTGTTGAATGCTGACGATGATCTGGTTTTTGATGGATATGATGGAATCGATTTCAAAGTAAATAAAATAATGTTGAAAAATGGATTTACGGTAGATATGGATCCATTATATGAGGTTGTTGAATTTGAAATCAATCCTGATGATAGCAAAGGAATGTTGCCTGTATCAACAAACTCAATATCTGGTGAAGATTTTACCTTTAGAGGTCCACAGGGTGTATGCAGTGACAATGTTTCATTAACCGATGAAGATTGTTGCACAAATAACTCTGGTAGCTGGGATGGTAAAGCATGCGCTGATGCTTTGGAATCATGGACATGGTCAGGCAATATGAATATGATTCTTGTTGTTGCCAAAGTTGATGATGAACAACCCCCTCCATCATACGACTACGTTGTAACAAATATTACCAGCCCACAGGATTTCAGTGATTTTTATGTTCTCCAAAATGTTGGTGTGCAAAATTTCCTTGATTTGTATGTAGTGAGTCAAAGACCTATATTTGATGTTTTTGGCGTTGAAGGTCCACAAATTCAAATTGCCTCCCAATATGATACAACAATCGTAGTGTTAGAGCCGATGGAAACTCCTGGAACTGATCAGGTGATTTATTATAGTCCATGGGTCCTGGGGTTATGGGATCATTATACACTCACATACGAAGGAATGGATCAAAGTGGTAATCCTGTTGAAATGGATGAAGTTGAAATATTTACAGAATATTCTACAGGTTCTTTGGGAAGGTCCATTGTTTCGAATGGAGACCAGGCAGGTATTACTATTTATGATACTGACAACGACAATTTTGGATTCATTCAAATCTCAAATAATCGATTATTAAAAAATCCCAATTTTAATTTTGAATTTGAAGGACTTACTCCGATATCAGATGTATTCTTTTTCGGACCTGATTCTTATACCCCAAATAAGGCAGTTAAACTTTGGTTTAATATTGATCCTAAAATTGAACAGGATATAAAAGTATATCATTTGACTGAAATCGGCTGGATAAATATGGGTGGTTCAATTTCAAATGGGAAAATCCAGGTTTATTCCGAAACAATGGGCTATTATTTATTAGTCTCTGGAGATAATCATCTGGCAAGTCAGGAACTAACCACGATTCCTGAATTATTTAGTTTGAATCAGAACTATCCTAATCCGTTCAACCCATCCACGAAACTTGATTTTTCACTACCTGAAGATGAATTCGTGACAATTCAGATATATAATCTAACTGGACAGCTTATAAGAACGATAACACAAGATTTTTATACGGCTGGTGACTATTCACTTCAATGGAATGGCATAACTTCAAACGGGCAAGCCGCACCTTCTGGAATGTATTTTACTAGAATTCAGACAAAGAGTTTTAACAAAACGATTAAAATGGTATTGATGAAATGAGGAAGTATTCATATATAACTTTAGTATTGCTTTTGGTTTTTGGCTGTTCGGATAAGTTCAGTGACGATAATTTTCTATCTCAAAAACCGCATACATACAATTGGCTGATGGAAAATGCATGGTTGGCTTTTTCCGACAGTAATTTTGACTTGGCTGTTTTGTACTTTCAGACTGCTGCAGATAGGGATGCTACAAAATCCGAACCGTATCTCGGGTTGGGTTGGAGTTATGCACGAAGTGCCAGTTTAAATATGATTGCGGCAGAATCCAATTTTAATACGGCGATCATATTCTCTGAGTTTGACCCTATGGGTGCAGTTTTTGAAAATGAAGCAAGAGCTGGTCTAGCTGTAATCTATTGGGCTGGCGGAAGCAGTGGATTATTTGAAGATGCAATTGAACAGGTTGATATTGTGCTAGGAAATGATCCCAATTTTGTTTTCAGATATGACACTAATATTTCCAGCGAGTCGATTTCTGCAATAAAATATCAACTTCAATATAATCTTGGTGATATAACTGCATTATATAATCAGCTCGTTGAAAATGGAATTTCTTTCTCAACCACATCCTCAACAATTGGCAGTGCAGCCGTTTCCCATAGCGAAACCACAGTTCTCGATGGAATGCAGATAGGAACACTCCAGGAATTATACATCGATGGTAATGGTGATTGCATGTATAATCCTGCTGAGGCTTTTGATGATACAGGCAGTGATGGCTGTCTGGATAATTTCGAAGATGGCTCAGGTGGGTGTTTGTCTGTAGAAGACCCGGGTTTTGTACCGGGAAGTGATCCCAATGGAGATAATTTCGATGGAGTTACAGGTACGCAGGGAAATTCGAGTTGGGATACAGGCGAAAATTTATCCAATGATAATGGAAATTCGACTTGGGACGGAGCAGAGAGTTTTACAGATGCCAATGGTGATGAAGTGTGGAATTCCAATAACTCAGCTTACAAATTAATATCAGTTTCGTCAGTAGAATCATGTGAATTGGGATTGGTATATGAGATAAGCGAAATTGACGAGGGATTGAATACCTTGTCCTTTCAAGGAAATCCCATTTTAAATGAAGGAGACACAATTATATTAAACTATAATTACACAACAGACTATGGTTCATTTATAAATGAATTATTAGGACTATTAGCTAATCAATGAATAATGCAAGGAGACAACAGATGAAAAAAATGATAGTATTTGTACTGGTAGGTTTACTGAGCTTCAGCTATATGCTGGCAGAGAAGCAGGCAAACTCCAGTAGATTGACTTCAAATAAAGTGCAAGTGATGATGGCTGGGACAAATAAGGTCGTGCCTCAGAACTCTTTAGGAGAATTCAATATTCCAACTAATACACGTAACTGGGAACAGGAAAATGGTCTTGTTCGAATTAAAAATAACCAGAATGGTAATAATGATGAAGGAGGCACAAGATCTTGTCCAGATGGCACCGACGCCTGCTGGGATCTTTCCTATATGCCTGAAGCAGATTCATACTACTATTTAAGTAGTGGTGGTGCTGGTGATACATTCGCAGTAGTATTCACTCCTGCGGCACCCTGTATTGTACAGGAAGTTTATCAGCAGTGGTTTTCTGCAGGTAATTGTGTAGCCTTTGGTGCCGATTATGGTGATGCAAGCCAAATAAGCCCAGATGGAAATTGCTGGGATATTGATGAGCAGGATCTCAGCCCAGTTGGGACATTGAGAACAAATCCTACACCTAATACAATTGAAGCATACAATGCCGACTGGTCATCAGTTGCATTGTTAGATATTGGTGGTACATTTCAAGTTGGTGATTCTGGAGATCTATCCAACCCTCCACCATTCGTTATTGGTTTTGTAAAAGGTGGAGATACTCCTCAGCCATTATCAAATAACAATGACATTACCGGCAGAACAGAGACTTATACCTGGATGGGTGGTCCCTGGAATGCTGAAGATGATGGATTATGGGCAAATTACAATAATGTAGTTGATCTTATGATGCTTGTAAAAGTAACATACCCTTGGGGCGCACCTATTGCTGCAAACCCTGGTATCTTATCAAATACATACGCAACTACAGATACGCGTACAGTCGAAATCGACCTGTTTGATGATGTTGATACTGACGGATCAGGAATGGCCATAAATGGCGATGATGATGTTCATCTTCATGTTGAAATTAACGGAGTCGAAGTCTCTGATCTAGATCTTAATTCAGCCTATGCTATTGATACTGGCGCTGATGGAAACGGTCTTTGGGGTTGGGATGTTACATATACTGCAGCAGCAGGTGATGTAATTTCTTACTGGGTTAGTTCAGAAGACAATGATGGTCTTTTGGCTGAATCTACTTCAAATGCATTCTCAATTATTGCACCTACTTATCCTGATGCTGATCTTCTGATCATTGACGATGGTGGTAACGACTATCAGACTGGTTATGAAGAAGCAGCTGCATTGTATGGTCTTTCATTCGAAACATGGGTAGCCAATGACAATGCTGGTATTGACTGGTCTGTAATTAATCATGGATGGTCAAACATTATCGTTTATGGTTGGGGCATCTCAACTCTACCAGCAATTGCAAGTGCAACTGACCCTGGTTATGGCGATTTTCTTGATGGCGGCGGTAATTTAGTCGTAGTCGATCATGACTGGTTCTTTGGCCAGAATTTAGATTCATATCCAAATGTACTCACCTTTGGTCCTGGAGACCCAGCGTATGATTGGTTTGGAATCAGTGGTGGTGTAAATGATCCTGATGATGATGGTGACTCAAGTAATGGTGGCTCAGGTGATACTTCTCTTGTTTCACTGGTAGAAGGATTACCTGATTTATTCCTGAATCATGCAAAATATACTAGCTTAAACTGGACAGATTTCATGACCCCTGGTTTAGCTGATCCTATTTATGAAGGTCTTAATACTGAAGAAGTTGTTGGTGTTCAATATGATAATGGTACCAGTAAAACTGCACTAATCTCATTTATGGCAGACGCCGCAGTTGACTCTACTGAAGGAGTACCCGGCAGTCTTGAATACGTACCTGAATTCTGGGAATTTGTAAACTATTTCCTCGATTGGTTTGCAATTGACGGACCTCCAATGGTTTCTGACATCATGGGTTCAACAGGAACAGTATATGGTGATGCAGCTCAAGAAGTAACAGCAGAAGTTTCTGAAACAAATGGTGATGCCTTTACCGTTGCTGTAGAATGGTCTACGGATGGTGGAGCGACATGGGATAGTGCTGCAATGTCTGAAAATGCAAGAACCTTTGTCGGTTCTATACCTGGTCAGGCTGGCGGAACCACTGTTGATTACAGAGTTTCTGCAACAGACGAAGAAGGAACCACTACATCAATGGGTGGATCATACTTTGTTTATGCACCATCAAGTGATATTCTTTGGGTATTCAACAACGAAATGGCTGGTGGCCAATATCCAGATGATTACTACTTCTATGAAGGCAATTATACTGGTAATTTCCTATATTCCCCAGACATCTGGTTTGGTGGCGTTAACGCTGAATTATTGGAATTTTATGATATAGTTATGGAAATTGGAACTACACTAACATGGGCTGACCAGACAGATCATTATGATATCATTCACGACTGGCTCAATACAGGTGGAAAGAGTTATTTCCTTGCTGGTGATGAGGTATTAGGTATGTTGACAGGTTGGGCAAATGGTCCTACAGCAGATGGTTCTCTCTTCAATGATATGGGAATTGGTGAAATATTCCATGATATCGGTTCTCCAGGTGTACCAAATGCCTTAGATGCAGTAATGGGTGATATGTTATCAGGTGATATGTACGATGCTGTTCCTGCTGGAAGTGCAATCATGTACGACCCTGAATATGAAACTGGCTTTGATAACTGGCTTGACGGAATGGCTCCCACTGCCAGTGCAACTGGATTCCTAACTGATACAGCATCAGGTTATGATGTCGGTGTCTATAATGAATGGGATAATGGCAGTCGAACCGTTTTTTGCGGATTTGATCCTCTATCTCTAAATTCAGCTCCTGATTACTACTGGTTTGGTGCTTCCTATGAAGGTCCAACTGTCATGTCAGCCGACTGGTTTACATGTGCATGGACAACATTAGGTGATCCTTCAGAAGATGGAAATGTTGACGTACTTGATGTAGTTGGTATTGTTGGTGATATTCTTGGAACCAATGATTACTATGCATGTCGCGCCGAAGCTGCTGATGCAAATGCTGATGGCGGAGTTGATGTTCTGGATGTTGTACTGGTTGTGAGCTGGATTCTTAATCCAGGACGTACTGGTGAATACGCAACTACTGCATTAATTAACGTTGATGATAATCAGGTTAGTTACATTGCAAATGGTATCGTAGATGCTTTCCAGATTACATTATCCCACGAAGCTGGTGTCACAGTTGAATTAACAAATGATGCCATGGTTGCTCAATCTGTAAGTGACGGTATCACAACAACAATGATCATTGTTGCTCCAGAAAGTAGTGAATTATTTACTGCCTCTGGTGACTTTGAAATTGTTGAATTCCTCGCTGCGTCAGGTGAAGATTATGTAGATGTGTCCTTAGGCATACCTACAAGCTTTGCATTGAATGCTGCATATCCAAATCCATTCAATCCAACAACGACCATCGGTTATGCGGTACCAATCGCATCTGATGTAAGAGTTGTTGTATATGATATGCTCGGTCGCCAAGCTGCAATATTAGTAAACAGTAATATTGAAGCTGGTAACTATTCAGTAAATTGGAATGCCTCAGATCTTTCCAGTGGAATGTATCTTGTCAGAATGACTGCTGGCGATTTCACTCGAACACAAAAGATAATGCTTATCAAATAATTCCTGATAGCAATTTTCTAATTGAATCTAAAAGCCTCCGAATTTGATTCGGAGGCTTTTTTACATATATAAGTATATTTTACTACACAAGTTATTCCTCCCTAAATAGGCATTCTGAAGTTTAACAGTATGAATTCTATCTCCATTTAAATGGTATGACTGAGGTTATATATGTAAATTATACCGATATATCTTTTAATAACATTGGAGATTAATATGGCAACAATTGGTGTTTGTTTATCAGGATGCGGTTTTATGGATGGTGCCGAGATTCAAGAATCCGTTATTACAATATTAGCCTTAGATAAAGCTGGTGTAGATATAGTATTTATGGCACCGGACATAAATCAAAGACGAGTAGTGAATCACCAATCAGGTGAGGAAGTGAATGAGACCAGAAATGTGCTCGTCGAAAGCGCTCGTATTACAAGGGGAAATGTTCAAAACATTAAAGACATAAATGTAAATGATCTGGACGCATTAATTTTTCCTGGCGGATTTGGAGCGGCATTAAATCTCAGTGATTTTGCCATAAAGGGTGCTGGCGGTACTGTAAATAATGATGTTGAAAATTTAATACATGACATGATCAAACTAAAAAAACCAATTGGCATTATCTGTATAGCCCCCGCAATGATGGCCAAAGCAATCAATACATTAAAACAGACAGCAAATCTAACTATAGGAAATGATCAGGCAACTGCTGAGCAAATTGAAAAACTTGGTGTTACTCATACTGAATGTCTGGTTCAGAATATCGTCATAGATAGTGATATGCTTCTCGTTTCAACGCCGGCATATATGCTGGGTCCGCGTATATCAGATGTTGCGACAGGGATCAATAAACTAGTTGAAGAAATCGTCGCAATGGTGTAATTATAAAAATTAATAATATTTCTGAAGTCAACCACCTTTTATACCGATAATATATATACACAGAGATAAAAAATTATTCTGAAATGATAAACTCAATAGAAACAAAAGAACAAATATTATCGGATTCCTATTCAGGCACCATCCCAATACTCATTTCTGAGAATCATGTCCTATTCCCAAAAACGACCTACACCTGTGAAGTTTCTAACCCAGTTGATATTAATTTGATTAAACATGCTGAATCCAATGATAATCTCATTACCGTTACTCTGAATGGAAAAGAGAACAATTCATTAATGGAATTTTATAAAATTGGTACATTGGCCCAATTAATTGGCGTTAATGAAAAATCACCAGATCATTTTGAAATTCAGCTAATTGGACTTGAAAAAGTTGAAATATTTGAGGCTGTCAGTAATTATTCTTTCAAGATCGGCACTGTTTCAATTCTCCACGATATTAAAAGTAGTTCTGATAATGATTATGAAAAGAAAAGACTGGTAGAATCTTTTAGTAGGTTCATTCATGTCTCACATCATTCAATGGAAAAGAGTTTGATCCACTATCCATTAATTAATAAGGAAATGTTGACAAATATAATCAGTTCTTTAATCCCAATTTCGAATAAAGAACAGCAAAAGTTGCTTGAACTGCCTGACTTGGGACTTAGACTTGAAATTGTCTGCCAATACCTTGAAAATGATGGTGATAAAAAAGAAAAGGATGATATTTTAAGTATTTTTGATCCCATTCCAATTAACTGGAATTAGTCAATAGTTATACAAGGTCCGTAAAATACAACATATGGGATGCTGTGGCCTTCCCATGGAAATCCTATTTCTTCTATACATATTTCTTCTCCATCCAAAATAGAATCCGGATCAAATGTTAACTTTGCAAGAAGAAGATTATTCCCAGTTTCAATCCTCGAATTAATCGTATTGGCTGAGACAGCCCCGGACTGAACGTCAATATTATAACCCCATTCGTCATTGGTGAATATTTCACCATCAATTACCTCTCCATTAAGCTGAAGGCCTTTTATTGAAAATAAAAATGACGATATATCGATTTTTGCATCTATCCAAATATCAATAGTTGATTGACTAGAATTATAATCACCAAAATACAACATCGGCGGAAGCTGCACTATTGTATAAAGTGTATTTGTTGTGAGAGCTCCGAAATATCCCATTTTCACATTGGCATGTTCGTCTCTCAAATTGCTCCTCACCGGATCATTAAGTCCCAGAGACGTATAAAAGAAATAATGATCCAGACCGCTGGACATGGATTGTACTTTAATTTGATAATAACCGGGTATTTCCGCAATTGGTGTACCAATAATATACTTCGAATCATCAGATACAGAATTATTAGATCCAAAAGTAGGGAAGCTATGAATATAATTCAAGCTATTTGGGGTACAGTCATCTACATCAATGCTAAGGGGTGAAAATTCATCAATATTAACCCAGAAGCTCTGTTCGTATAACGAGCTTGTTGTAAAATAAAATTTGTTTGTGGAAATTAATTCCCCAGCTGATGTTGTTAACCAGAAATTATCTACTTCGCATCCCTGTATTAGATCAAGAATAATAGGATAGTTCTGTATATTTTCAAATAAAGGAGTAACTTCCAAACTATCTTGATAAAATTCTACCGGTAACGGAATAGTATCAGTCGCGGTAATAAATCCAAACTCACCACAATCACATTCAAGTGTGAAGACCCTATCATCAATATTTAGTGATTCCAGTCCATCCAATTCAAAATTTATATCAGATACCCATGCTCCATAATCTTCAATGATAGTATTGTCCTGACCAATGGTATATTCTGGATAGGAGATTAGTGATCCGGCATTACTATCATAATTAAACTCGTAAATCAGGCCATCATGGTCAATTATCCTTACAGAGGTACAAACTAGTGAATCAATATGAACCTGCGGTAGAATCTCATCATACTCATCCACATGTGGTTCACCACAATCGGGAATACCATTGCCATTTTCATCATCTGACAAAAGCCAATCTCCATCATCGTCAATACAATTATAAAGTTGGGTTTCATCAAGGGAGAAGGTTTTATCAATTCTAACAATTGCAAAATCCTCAGCGGGATACATTATCGCTTCAATCCTTATTTCATTTTCATAATTATCGATTTCCTGATTTATCCCATCGATGTCTGATAACGAAACATCCTTGCTGCAAGTAAAAAATAATAATGATGTAAGAAAGACAAGAAATTTATAAATCATAACTCAATTTCCATTCCAACTGATACTAATATTGGAAACATACTATAAGCAGTAATTTTCGAGGGCGATGATTCCAGGTCCCAATTATACATAAGTATATTAAAGGTATTAGTGAGGTTGATAATTTGAATTTTGTATTTTGCATCATATTTCAAGAATTTTCCAATAATGGAATACCCGAGGTCTAATCGAAAATAAGTGGGGTACCGGGCACTATTCTTCTGTCCGTAATAAGAAGTAAATCTCTGATAGGGATTGTCAACTGAACCAAATATATCTAACCCTTGATGAAATACTTTTCCGGAGGGTGGTGTAAATGGCTGTCCGGAATGGGTTACGCAGCTGATAGACAGTGTTTTTTTTTCGGTAAAATTATAATTTGCTACAAACTTAAGCATATGCGGCATATCAAACTTGGTACTAAACTTTTCACCAAGTTCTGCTTCAATTTGACCATTCTCATTATAATCGATGGTCTTTTTTGATTTTGAATAAGCATATGTAATCCACCCGGTTAACTTTCCCTGGATTTTTTTTATCAGTAACTCCACGCCATAGGCTTTGCCAGTTCCGGATACAAATCCATTTTGACCTAAAGATGGATGATAAATTTTACTAATATCCAGAATATTATGATAAGGTTTATAATATGCCTCTAAACTAATTTTATATCCATACAATTTTGCATAGTCAATCCCTATAATGTAGTGATCAGCTGTCTGTGGGGCATATCCTTTCATTATTGGCTGCCAGAAATCGACAATTCTTAATAATTGATCATCCTGATTTATTGTAAATAGAAACTGTGAATATTTTCCCCAGCTAAATTTTAGGGCCACACCAGGACTAAGAAAATATTTTAAATTGATTCTTGGGTCAAAGAGGTGTTTATTGTATAAACTGTATTTAGAAATCCGTACACCGGTATCAAGAATAAAGATAGAATTGTATTTCCAGTGATCATTAAAATATACTTCAACAATATCAGGTTCTTGATTCCAATTCCTAATTGTCGAACCGGCAAATAATTCTTCATACTTTAACTTTATGTTTTTAAAATAATAGCCGATTTTTAAGGTGTGATCAGTTGTGAGATACCAGCTTAGTTTTTGGTAAAAAGTTTTATCCTTTACCATATTCTGCAATAACAGATCTAACCCAGATGATTCAGATGAATCTGTGAAAGTACTTTCCCTGGAAATAAAAAACTGAAAATCTACATCAAAATAATAATGTGCAAATGAAAATCCAGATTCCAATAAAAACCTTGGAGAATGAAAATATTTCCAATTGATGTCATAAGTTCGGTTTCCCCAGACCCATAAAAAATCTACTTCAGGAAGATCATTACCACCTGCGTTTATAAATAAATCATCAATACCAGAATAATTAGAAATGGTAATTCGGTGCTTCGGGGATATTGTTGAGATTATTTTAAAATGGGTATCCCAGAAATAATAATTCCAATTCTTTTTTGTGTCGGAATAATTATAGTAGACGTCTGCTAATTTATCGAAATAAGTCCTTCTTGCAGAAAAAAACCAGGAACCCCTATAAGATGGACCATCTAATAAAATATTTGAACTCAGCAACGACATTTCTCCGTGGATTCCAGAAAAATTCCAATATTTCGATAACCAATTATTTTCAGGGATACGCCCACTGAGGGAATTCCCTTCCTTGGTTGTCAAATTGAGAACAGACGACAAATTTCCACCGTACTCAGAAGGGAATCCACCTGAGTTGAATTCTGCACTTGACAGAGCGTTTGTATTAAACGAGGAAAAAATTCCACCTACATGATATGGATTGTATATTTGAGTATTATCCAACAGTACAAGGCTTTCATCTGGACTGCCTCCCCGAACGATCATTGCTGCAGAAAAATCGTTTTGGGAGATAACACCCGGGAGAAGTTGAAATGTTCTAAATGCATCATCCTCCAAAAACGATGGGGGAGATTTTAGATCACGGGGGTTCAAAGTGATTGTGCTTACATCCGTTTTTTGCGTAAACCGGGTATTCTCTCCCGTAACTATAATGTTATGCCCGGTCAATATCTCTGGACTCATCGATATTCTCAAAGTAACATCAGTATCATCAATTATAATATTTCTGGTGACAGTTTTATATCCTATCATAGATATATCAACTTTGTGCTCACCTGCAGGGATATTAGGAATAACAAAATAACCATATATATCCGAGGTTGTACCTATCAGGCTTTTTTTGATAATAATTGATGCATAGGCAATTGGTTCTCCATCATTATCATTACGGATAAATCCGGATAATCCCGTACATAAACTCAAATTCATGAGCAGGATGAGACCAAGCAATATATTAGTATATGGTTTCAATGATCCGAGACAATTATAAATATTATGTTTATTTCTAATATAATATTTTGTTATTTTTAAAATAGAGTAGTCGAAAACAGATGAGTAATATCAGGTATTATTGATTATACCTTGAGATATTTAGATCTTTCATTTTTCTGGAGAGGTTGGGCTGTTTCATCCCGAGATTTTCTGCAGTAAGGCTGATATTCCAATTACAATTTTTTAATTTTTCAGTTAAGTATTGAATTTCAAAATCTCTTTTTGCATCGGCAAAATTATTTGAGGACATGAAACTATATTCTTCTTTAGCTGCGTTTAATCCACTGATATGAGGTAGGATATCTTTTTTGGCAATTTTATCAGTACTTACTAATATGCATAATCTCTCTATCAAATTTTTTAATTCCCTAACATTCCCGGGAAAATTATATGTATCAAGCAAAATTCCTGCGTTTGGAGTGAGCTTTTTAACATTGGTTTTCATTTCAAAACAGAAATGTTTAAGAAAGTGATTGGCAAGGTATAGTCTATCCCCGGTTCTATCTCTCAGAGGTGGGATTGTGATAGGCAGTACATTTAGCCTATAGAACAAGTCTTGTCTGAAATACCCTTCCTCAATCATATCTTCTAAATTCTTATGAGTGGCGGCTAATATTCTAACGTCAATTGTTATAGTATTTTCTCCTCCCACACGTTCAAACGTTCCTTCTTGGATGACTCTGAGTACTTTAGCCTGTGTTGTCATACTCATGTCGCCGATTTCGTCTAAAAATAAAGTACCATTGTGAGCAAGTTCAAGTTTACCGATTTTTCTTTTTTCCGCACCAGTAAAAGCCCCTTTATCATATCCAAATAACTCGCTTTCAACCAATTCAGATGGTAATGCTGCTGAATTGAAAGCAATAAACGGTTTTTCATTCCGGTTACTTTCCTCATGTATAGCCCATGCAACTAATTCTTTACCAGTTCCACTTTCACCGCGGATTAGAACTTTTGCTTCCGTGGGGGCTACCTTATTGATAGTATCTCTAATACTTTTAATTTGAGGAGATTCCCCAATCATATTGTATTTTTGTTTCTTTTCAGATTGGTTTTGATTTACCGATATTTGAAGAGATCTTTTTTCAGCAATATTCCGGACGGCTGTAAGTAATTTTGACAAGGATAGTGGTTTCTCAATAAAATCATAGGCGCCGAGTTTTACAGCTTTTACTGCAGTTTGGATACCGCTATGACCCGAAATAACCAAGACATCAATATCAATTTCAGATTGAATGATTTTTTCATATACTTGGATACCATCCATACCGGGTAATCGCACATCCAGAATAAGCATATCAAACCGTTGTTTTTTCAATATTTTGATACACTTTTCCCCTGTATCCACACTTTTGACATGATATCCTTCATCTGTTAAAATATCAGTTAATGTATATCTTATATTTTTTTCATCATCTACGACAAGTATATTCATTATTACTCAATCATTACTTTTATAAATTGGAAGGTTAATACAAAATGTTGAACCAACATTTACTGTGCTATCAACTGACATATCACCTCCATGTTGTTCAATAATCTTTTTAACAATTGCTAGTCCGAGTCCAGTACCTTTTTTTCGTTTTGAATAATAGGGTTCAAATATCATGGGAATTTCTTTTTCAGGAATTCCCTTACCGTTGTCTGTAACATTGATGGATATATAGCCTTTGTTTTTTTCTTCAACGTAAATAGTAATTTCAGGATTCTCATCACATGCCTGTATACCATTCTGAATAATATTTACTAAAACCTGCCTTAGCTGAAATTTATCAGCATAAATTGTTTCTTGCGGATAGTCTGTTTTAAATTGAATATTAGCATCATTTTCATAAGACTTGATAATATCTAAGATACACTCGCTCAATTTAAATTCTTCCGGTTCGGCTTTTGGTAGCCGTGCAAACTTTGTAAATTCAACTGTCAGCCGTTTCAAATTAGAAATCTCTTCTTTAATTATTTCTAATGATCTTGGAAGAATTTTTAATGCTTCATCATGTGACTCAAGGTATTTCATTTCCAATCGTTCAGACGTTAACTGCAATGGAGTTAAGGGATTTTTAATTTCGTGGGCCATAGCCCTTGCCATTTCACGCCAGACAGCATCCTTTTCTGTTGCGATTAATTTTGATCTGGTCTGATCAAGTTCATTCACCATTGAGTTAAAGGATAAAATCAATTCATTTAAGGGTGAGTATCTACTTTCTGGGATTTGAATGGATAAATTACCTTTTGACAGTTTTTGTGTTGCCGATTGCAATCGTTCTAAGGGTCCGGTAATTAGTTTAAATGTGAATATTGTAAACAAAAATACAAATATTATAATAAAAGTCAGGATATAAATAGAGTATAACTCCATTTCATTTCGGAAGGAATCAGCTGCAAATTGACGTTCTTTTATATTTCTATGAAGATTTTCAAAATCCTGTTTAAAATCAGTAAATTGAATTTCTGGTATAAATTCTTTATTATTTTGATATACATTATTCAAAGTACCTTCAAAATCCAAAGAGTTAATTGTTTCCTCATAACGATCAAAGTTTTGAATAAAGTAAAATCGATAAAATAAAACAGAAAATATAAGAAGGAATTGAACCAGTATTAAGAACTGAATTCGAATTGAAGGCAGTTTAATTTTCATCTGGTAATAATCTTATGAGTAAAGGTACTTGATTCAATTTCGGGTTTAATACTATTCCAATAAAACATTAGATTTATTTCTTTATTAATGCTTTGAATAAATATTTTTTCAAGATGGGCAGAAACTTTTAATTTGTATTCAACATGTTTTTTGATATCATCCAGGGTACAGGCGTCAATTTGTTCCAGGGAGGTCAAATGTTCCTTTGCCCGTTCGAAAGATTCGGTCTTATAAACAACTTGATTTTCTGAAGTGTAAACGGTGAACTGTTTGTCCAGGTGGAAATATTGTATTTGGTGATAAATATTCTTTTCGTACGCCACTTTCTTACTTTCAGGATTAACTATTTGAAAAGAATAATAAAATCTTACTGGCTGACCGGCAAGTATAATCTGTTCAAACTCGGGTGTAAAACAATTTATTAATTTTGTACTGACAGTAAGCGAACTGCTCTTGGGAAAGAATTCTATAGAATCGAATTCTGCATTAACCCCATTAATGGTTGAATAGAATAGCGAACCCAATGTAATTATGCCGGTAATAATTTTATCAGTTAAAAAGTTAATGATCTAGTCCTTGTATTGCGATTATATATCTAATAATAATAAGTCAAATTTAAATAAAAAAAAGTGCAGTTGGAAATGATTCCCAACTGCACTGATAAATTTTAATTGATTGGTGGAGGTTTAGTGTCCGAACCATACCCCAATTGCTAGAGTTTGTCCATTGATTGGCTCAGGAGCTGGACCAGCCACATCATCTTCAAAAGGAAATGACTTCCAGGCATCTTTTGGTGAATATGTCTTCAGGTATCCTGCCGAAGCATGTATTCCAAACCAGCTTTTCACTCTTACCATTACACCTACGCTGGGATAAAGTACAAAGTAGTCTTTTTCATACTTCTCATACCAATTATTTGTATTATCTACTGATGTGTTATCCCAGGAATAATTCCCGTCTGTTTGTCCAACTTCTATAGTAGTGCGGCCACCGCCAATAACAGTGCCAAAATCAAATATTACTTTTGGAGAAAATAAAGCAACTTTTTTGACAACCTGGACACCACCAAAACCAGATTCAATATTTAATTTTCGTTCATTTCCAGCAGCAGTTGTGGTATTTGACTCATATTTAAAACCGGCACCCATACCACCGATAAATAATCCGTTACCAACATTACCCATTCCACCGCCACCAACAAAAACTAAGGCATCATCTTTAATTGGATCAAATCCACGTGATTCAATATAATTATTGAGTCTTTTTAAATCATAGTCAACAAAAGTGGCATATGGTCCGCCGCCACCAAATCCAACAGACATTTTTTTATTCTTTTTTGAAGATGTACCAGTCCAACTTTCGTTTTCATCTTCCTCTGCTTCAGTATATTTTTCAAATGTAACATCTGTAGTAAGAACATTTTCGTTTCTAAAATATGTGATGGTTACTGTATCACCAATACGTTTAGTGTCCCTCAAACTAATTAGGTGATCTTCATAACGAACTTTTTGACCATCAAATTCCATGATAATATCGCCTTTTGTCAGTCCAGCTTTATGTGAGTTACCACCTTTTACAACGCCTGTCACAAGCACACCATAGCATTCATCATAATGCATTTCATAAGCTTCTTCAAAATCCAAATCACTTAGATAGATTCCAAGCCTAATTGAATTTTCATCTGAATCATAATATCCTGGAATAGGTGGAATTGAAGGAATCGGGTTTCCATGTTCAATAGATCTCTCTAAATCTTCTCCCCATTTTTCCATATCTTCTTCCCACATTTCAAGATTCTTTTCTAATTTATCGATGTTATTATCGGCTTTTTCTAAATCAGATTCATCCTGAAAATCAATTCCAGCAGCAGTTGAAATTGATAAGGAATATAATATTCCAGCGATTAATATTCTTTTTACTAGTTTGTACATTTTATTCTCCATTTGTTAATTGTGATTATGTTCGATCAATACTTAACAAACGGAGTGCCAGATAACACTTTATCTTTGTATGTAGTATAATAATAGTGTGTTAATTCAAATAGATGAGTTTGAAGCTTTTTGCTGATAATATCATTATGATATAATGGGTAATTAATTGATATGGATTATATTGTTTTAATAATTAATTTTCTACCCACTGAATATCTAAAGTACCTGCGCCAATGGAACATGTGATGATAATTGATGGGTTGTCTTCAATAAATGGAATACTATAATATTTATCACCACTATATCTAAAATCACTTAAATCAACATTAGATAGAAAAGAACTCTCATATTTAAAAATGACATTTGTTCCAGGTTGGAATATCATGTCAACTGAACCAAGACCAACCGATATATCAACATTTACGTCCTGCCATAACTCACCAGTAAAATCTAATTCCATAGTACCTAATCCACAATCGAAATCCATATCAGTTGTATTTAAATTTAGTAAATTATTGATTTTTACTGTGCCTAGTCCAGCATCAACATCTAAATTGCTACAATCAATTGGGTTTCTATTTGCTCCAATATCGATCTGTGTTTCACACAATCCACAATCAAGAACAAATTCTTCAATTTTTATCTTATCTAATGATATTAAGGAATTACCCATGCCTACCCCAATATTTAATGAGATTGGAACTATAGGTGAAATGTATAATTCTGCTTCATTGTAAATTGGATTTTTTTTAGTGTCATTAAACTCCCAGTCAAAATCAATATCCATATTAGTTTCAAGATTTAAAATGCCGTGAGAACCAAATTGATCATATTCAAGTTTCCCTTCAAAATTTTTTGAATTATATTTCAAATATCCTGTAACCGCCATATTTTCCTGTCCATGTTCCAAAACGAAGTCACCAAGACTATAACTGATATTTACCTTTAATGATTGAGTGTCATTTAATGGTTCATTTAGTGTAATGATATTTTCATGTGAATTAGGGATTCCCAGAGAAATAATACAAATAATAAAAATTAGTCTCATGAGGCAATTTCCTAAAAGTTTATATCATTGAGGATAAAATTGATAATAATTTCATTGTCTTCAGTCCTGAGAGGTTTAATAATATCCAGCCGGGCTTTTTTATTTCCAACACTCATGCCGAAAGAGGCTCCTGAGTGCGATTTAATTAATTTATTCCAGTGATCTGCTGATATGGAGCTTTGGCTTGACTCCCAGGTAGCAGCCCGGTCATAGAAAATTGACAATTCGTCAAATACAAGCTCTATGGTACCTGAAGAATACTGATTATCGGAAAATTGCTTCCAATCATATCCTCTAAGCGATCCAATGCCCCCGATATGGAACATATGTTGCAAGCCGTAATTGTTTCCAGATAAAGAACCAGCATTCAATAAAAAATGAATACCTACGTTTCGCGCAAAAGGTAAAAATGTGTTTATGGCAAATTCTTTTTTATCATAGTTAAAATCTGACAAATCAGTTGATTCTGTTTGAGAATATTTTAAATATGAGGTAAATGAGGAATTGTAATTCCATTGATAAGGCTGTCCGGTACTTATTTCCCATTTGTAATTAACCTCATCTCCTTCTTGTATTGGAAATAATCCCCTAAAGTCTTTATTGCTACCAAACAATGACCAGGAAGCGACAGTATTCATTCTTGCCTGAGTTTCGTCCGTATAGTTCAGATTAGCATTAATACTAAGAGGTAAATTGATATTAATTCCTCCCTGGAATCCATCTGTATGATACCAATCGAGAAAATCTTCATGAATTAGAAATGCAGCAAGTGAGTTTAGTTTATCGCTCATTCTCCATATATCATCTGTATGGGATTTATCATATCTTTCTAAATAAAATTGGAAGTTATTATGGAATAATCGCTGTTCAATGCCGATTATCCCTGAATATTTATTTCTGCTAAAGGATCGTCCGATTCCACCATACAAAATATTTCCAGAAATATATTCGTTTATAACGTGCATGTTCAATTGCACAAATAATCCTTCTGAACGATTATACCTAACCCAAACATCATCAAGATATGCATCAGATCTTGTGTCTCTTTCACTCATGATCCTTAATTGCGAATCATCAGGCCAGATATTTTTCCAACCTGATCCTCTTTTGATTTTTTTTCTTGAAAATGAAACTTTATTTTGATTAACCTCCAGGACTTCACCTTTAATAATCGCACTTGGATTTTTGTAGATTGTCCCGCCTAAGGCAATAATTGTCCCATTAATAACAGCTGTATTGTTGATGTTAATATTACCCCCAAGTACATGAATTTCACCATTCACTGTACCTGAAATTGCCAGATTGCCCCCAATAATTTTCAAATTGCCATTAACAACCATATCCTCTGAAATGTCAAAATCGTTAAATATTTTTAAGACACCTTTTCTTTTAATAATTTCTTCTGTATCAACAATTGAAAGACATTCAGGGCTTTTGTGTTTATTGCCGAAGATCATACTAAAAAGTAACAACACAATTAAAAATAATTTTAATAAAAAAAGATACTGTCTATTCATTAAACTCTCCTCTATTAATAACAATATCACCTTTAAATATTGATACAACTATTTTGTGTGATTCATTTTTTGGAGTGTACTTTCCAGAATAAGGGAATTTCTTTGATATAACAGCGATATTACTAGAAATTTTACCTCCCTGAGTGTTTAATTCTAATGCTGTGTTTTCATCGACAAAAGTGAGTGCTAAATCACCAGAGATAATTTTCACTGTGGATTCTCTCCCAATATTTTTATCGGGAATAAACCTATTTATAAAGACATCTCCAGAATAGGCATTAATATTTAGTCTGCCGTGAATATTTTCAGCAGTTATATTTCCAGTATAGTTTTCAAAAATTATATCCCCAGTTATATTCTTTGCCTCGATTATACCTCCGTATGTCTCAGATATAATAATTCCATCAATATTCTCAGCATGGATATCTCCTGCCAATGTTTTGAAATATGAAGAGTCTGCAGTAATAGATTTAATATAAATATTTCCACCTTTAGTGGATGTATTAATTATTTTACCATCTAAATTCTGTAGGGTACAGTTGCCTACATAGGTTTTTAAATCTACATTGCCTTCGGAATTCTTGATACTTATATTTCCACTACCAGTGTTTAATGTAAAATCACCATTACTCTTTTGTACTTCAATATTCCCCTCCAATACTTTTCCAACGCAGTCACCAGAGATATTTATCAATTCGAGAAATCCTTCTCCAGTTGAGATATTAGATGTCCCAATAATATCAGTCATACGGATGTTACCACTAAGTTTTGTAACATAAATATCGCCATTGATATTTGAGATATTTAAATTCCCGCCATATAAGTCCAATTTGATATTAATTTCTTTTGGGACACTGATATCATATATGTTATTGTCAGATAAGGATAACCCAGGTTGGGGTAGGAAACTAAGTGTACCATTTTCAGATTTAAGATTTCCCCTTTCAATATTTACAGAGTTATCCGAAGGATCAAGCTGTTGGGACAGAGTTATATATTGATCATCACTTCCCGATATTGATATTTCACCATTTATTGCTGACATTATAAATAGGCTGTCATTTAAGGTATTAGAGGAATATTCAAAGGTAAAATTTGAAGTTGCAAAACACAAATTAATAATAAATATTATGTTAAGGTATTTAATCATTTTTCAATTTCATCTGTGTTAAGAGAATTATTTTCTTTATGAGAGATTATTTTGCTTGCAGTAAATCTAATTGAAGGGTTATCATCTGAAATTGATATGATCTTCAGCATTTTGATTACATATGCATCATTTGAAAAATGCGCTAATAATTTAATTGCCGATAATCTAATATGAGGATCATACTGGCCCATTACAATTCTTAATAATGCATCTCTGACAGTTGATGATTGATTATGTTTAATACTTTCTATAAGTATTTTCTGAATAGCAGAATTATCCTCATTAAAAATGGCCTTGGTTATCACCTTTGCAAACAGTTCTCCCTTCAACTCTGTATCTGACAATTTTTTTGCAAGCTTTAACCTTTCACCTGGATTATTTGTGTTATTAAGCATATGATTCAAAAGTAGCACAACATTTTCATCATGTTCGTTGCCTGAATATTCAATTGGCTTGTTTGCAACTAAATTGAACTTAAAGGGGTTAGAATCTTCATCATCAATATTTAATTGAACTGACGAAATTCTATGGTTATTTAATAAATTACTAATGGAACTTGCCGAATCAATGTTTTCCATATTATTATTGTAGTCTAATTTTGTACCAATTGCGATTCCAGTCAGTAAGATTAATATACTCGCAGCGATTTGGTAGATCTTTGAAAATGAACTAAATTGAAAATATTTGTATAATATAGGAAATGAGGCTTTTGGTTTGTGCTCATATTGATCAATGACGCCAACCAGTCGATTTCTCTGTTGTTGTAACCAGTCATTATCAATATTTGGTTTTTTTTGTGATAAGATTTTAATATGTTCATCTAAATGATCATTTTGCATATTGCTTCAATTCCTTCCTAAGAATTTCTCTCACCCTGAAAAGATATTTTTTTATTGTCCCTTCGCCTATTTTTAAAATCATAGATATGTTACTAATTGTATTTCCTTCAAAATAATGCATTATTGTGATTGTTCTTAACCTTGGAGATAATTTGTTTATGGCATTATACAAAGCATCATGTGGTTCAGAATTGTGCAGATTTATTCCTTCACTTGAAAATTCAGTTGATGCTGTAATTTGTATTTCATCTTTCCAATAATGTCGACTTCTTTTTTTAGTGTAGTTATAACAAGTATTTACAGTAACTCTATACAACCATGAATAAAAATTACTTCTGAACTGGAATGTATGAATCTTCTTCCACACTTTTAAAAATATCTCCTGATATAGATCTTCTGCATCTTGCTTATTTAGAACAATTGAATATATTAAACCGGATATCCGGTCATCATAGATTCGGACTAAAGAGTGGAACGCCTCCTGGTCTCCTTCCTGGGCCTTCCTAATATATTCAACAATGTAAGCTTCCATAATTAAAAATTCTCGAGATTGACAAAAGGTGATTGATGTGGTTGTCAAAATTTATATTTAGAATCCTTTATAATAAAATTCCAATGGTAAATATAAATAATTAAAACACAAGTATATTGATATTAATTATATTAGAGTTAGAAATATTTTGGATTAAAAATAAAAAGCCCTGGCGATGCAGGGCTTTTAAATTGGGGAATAAGATTAAATTTTAATTAACAGTATAGACGCTTACTTGTTTTTTATCTCTGCCTCTACGTTCAAATTTAACTTTCCCTGATATCTTTGCAAAAAGTGTATCGTCACTTCCTTTTCCTACATTTAATCCAGGGTGAATTTTGGTTCCTCTTTGTCTAACAATAATACTGCCTGCGTGTACAGTCTGTCCGTCGGCGCTCTTTACGCCCAACATCTTTGGATTACTGTCTCTACCATTCTTGGAACTTCCAACACCTTTTTTATGTGCCATTATGATCCCCTGTTAATTCTTGCTTTTTGTTGCGTTGAGATTATTCACCTTAATCAGAGTATAAGCCTGGCGGTGTCCTTGTTTTCTTTGGTAACCTTTTCTTCTTTTAAACTTAAATACAATAATTTTTCTGTCTCGTCCTTGTTTAACAATTTCAGAACTAACCGACATATTTTCAATATAGGGTTTACCAAGAACCTTTTCACTCCCACTATCATAGTATAAAACATTATCCAAAGTAACTTTTTTACCTATTTCTCCATTTATAAATGGAACTTTGATATTGCTTCCGGGAGTGACTTTAAATTGTTTCCCTAAAAATTCAACTAATGCGTACATAATATTTCCTAAAAATTAGCCCAGTAATTTATATGTTTTCAATAAACGCCTACAAGCTAAACTTCGCTGGTTACGTCTCTTTTTCTTTTCTTTGAATATATTTTGAATTCATCTGGAGACAGAGAGGGGTCTTCATTCATATCAATCAACATCCAATTGTCCCACATAAATCCCTTTAGAAGTTTATTTCTACTTTCTTGAATATAATTTGCTAGATCAGGATGCATTGTTATCGTGAGTCTTCTATCACGATTTTTTGCTTTAAATCTTTTTAACCAGTTTTCAATATTGGTTAATATCGTATCCTTTGAAGGAATCATTCCTAATCCATTACAGGTGGGACAGTTTTCATTAACAGTACTAAGAAGTGAAAGTCTAACCCTCTGACGAGTCATTTCTAATAGTCCAAAACTCGAAAATTCAGTTAGGGAAACTTTTGCACGATCTTTTTTCAAGGCATTTTTTAATTCATCAAACACCCTTTTTTTATTTGCTGATTCGTGCAAATCAATAAAATCTATTACTATTAATCCTCCGATATCCCTTAATCTTAACTGTCTTGCAACCTCTTTGGCAGCTTCGATATTTATTTTTAAAGAATTCTGCTCATGTCCTTTCTTCCCAATGAATCGTCCACTATTCACGTCGATTACTAACATGGCTTCAGTTTGTTCAATTACAAGATGGGCTCCGCTTTTTAGCCATACTTTCCGCCTCAGAGATTTTTGAATTTGCTCCTCAACATTATACTGATCAAAAATTGATCCCTTTTTTCTATGAGTTTGCAATTTATGAAGTTGATCAGGGGAAACTTCCTTTATGTACCTTGATAATCTTTTATAGGCTGATTTAGAATCGACCACAATCTTCGATACTTCAGGAGTAAATAAATCACGAATCACTTGGTCGGCTGTGGAAAAATCCTGATATACAATAGCCGGTGCCTTATCAACCCTCACATGTTCGTCCATTTGTTTCCAGGTTTCTAAAGATCTTTGGAAATCTGATTCAATTAGATTTTGATCTTTTCCCTCCGCAATTGTGCGAACAATTAAACCAAAACCTTGGGCTTTAAATCCCTTAACAATTCTTCTTAATCGACGTTTTTCATATTTATCAGATATTTTCCTGGATGTGCCAATGATATTTGAATTTGGTACAAGAACTAATAAGCTGCCTGGAATTGATATATCAGTCGTAACTCTGGGACCTTTTCCACCATAAGGTTCCTTAATTACCTGGATTAAAATTTCATCACCTATTTTGAGATCTTTAGCAGGATCAAATTCATTTTTAGTAGAATTATTTTTTGAAGGCGGTTGGTCCTCATGATCATCATCATCAGAAATGGAAATATTACCGAGATTCTCTGGATTTCCTATTTCTGAAAATGGTAAAAATGCATTCACATCATTACCTATGTCAATAAATGCCGCCTGCATACCAGGTATGACATTTTGAACCTTGCCTTTATATATGTTACCAACCATTCGTTGCTGGTCCGATAACTCAATGTATAATTCTACTAACTCTTCCCCTTCTGTAATTGCAATACGAGTACTGCCAGCGGAGATATTAATAAATATTTCTTTTTCCACAACTACCATATTATTCCGTTGGGTTTATGTTTAGATATTTAGTCTGATGGATAATCAGGAAAGGCTATTTTGACTTCGAGGATATATTGTATTGGGGTAAATTAAATAATTCAGTAACTTCAATTTATAATGATAAATCATGTATCAATCAAGATTATAATAGTATAGAATAAAAAATTATAATAGTATAGAATAAAAAATTGTAAAAAAGCAAAATCCCCAGAAATTCTGTAAAAATTGGAATCATTTATTAAAAATCGAATTCAAAAAGCATAATTATTATGAAAATCCAGCAAGCAATCTATGAAATATATACCTACATGTACAATCTTATTGCAGTGATTCTATATTTTCCAAAAGTTCAGAATGGTCAGATAATGAAATATTCTCCTATCATTGAACAAAAAAATAGAATTAAATCCAAATCTAATCAAAATATGATATGCTTTATTGTTATTATAGGTGTGTTCATTTTTGAGTCTATAATCATTAATAATTACCAAGAATGAGCAATTAAAAGTAAAACCTCGCCAAGTTAATATATTGGAAGACCAAGTTCATCTGAATTATTTCATTTACATTCAATATTCTCACTTTATTACACCTATATATTTTGTTAGCTCTCCAGTGGAGATATTTTCGAATTTATGCCTGTTGTAAATGAACAATTACATTTATATCAAAGATGGAATATAAATATTTATGAGGTATTTGACGCATTATCGTAATTTTAGCGGTTATATTTCTAATTAATTTATGTTCTATTTATTGAGGAGTGAAAAATGGCTTATATAATAGCTGAACCTTGTCTTGATACTTGTGATACTGCCTGTGTTGAAGTTTGTCCTGTGGACTGTATATTTCCAGACGACCCTGATTGGGAATCAGGAATGGATCCCAAAGGTCATACTTTGTATATTCATCCTGAAGATTGTATTGATTGCGGCGCATGCGAGCCCGAATGTCCAGTTGAAGCAATTTTTGAAGAAGATGCTGTACCAGAAGAATGGCATCATTGGATAAAAAAGAACTATGAACATTTTGATGTGGAATACGACGGATAACATTATAAGTAATAGATATTATTAAGTTAATTAAACGGCTACTTTTTAAAGTGGCCGTTTATTATGTTATCATCTATTTTGCCCAATATAAATAAAACTAATTAAGTAAATGATGAATCAGGAATCTATTTTAAATATATTAAAGTCCATAAAATATCCAGGGTATACAAGGGATATTGTTTCGTTTGGGATGATAAAAAATATCGAAGTTGAAAGTGACATTGTAAATATCACCCTTTCAATCAGCTCAAATGACAAATATATCAAGAATCAACTTCGCAAAATGATTGAAACTGAGATATTAAAAAACACAAATTTTAAAAACGTCGGCATTTTCATTATTCAACCAGAAATTGAGAATAATACTTCTGCTCCAACCGAAGGCAAAAGTCAGAATATATCCGGAATAAAGAAAATAATTGCAATCGCCAGTGGAAAGGGTGGAGTTGGGAAATCGACTATCTCTGTTAACTTGGCATCAAAATTATCTGAAAATTATCGCGTTGGAATCCTTGATCTTGATATTTATGGTCCGAGTCTTCCAACTTTAACGGGGATATCAGAATCTCCCAGATTAACCCAAGAAAAGAAAATTATTCCAATTGAAAAGTTCGGCATGAAATTGATGTCATTTGGCTTTATAAGTGGTAATAATACTCCAGCAATTTGGAGAGGACCAATGGTTGCAAGAATGACGCAGCAGTTTTTTGATGATGTTTTATGGGGTGACTTGGATTACTTGATTTTAGATCTCCCCCCGGGGACTGGGGACATCCAGTTAACATTGGTGCAAAAAATTGCACTCACTGGGGCTATTATAGTTACGACTCCTCAACAACTTGCTTTGCTTGATGTTCAAAAGGGTTCAGATATGTTTAAAAAGGTAAATACTCCTGTCCTAGGAATAATTGAGAATATGACTCATTTTGAATGTCCTCATTGCAATGAAATTTCAGAAATATTTCCTGGCTCCAGCGGTGATATTGAAAGTTCCAGAATAGATGTCCCGCTTTTGGGAAGAATACCAATATCTCCACAATTGGCAATTTCATCTGATAATGGAAAACCATTTGTATTCGAAAATCCTGATTCTACTATTGCGAAGGAATACACTGAAATCTCCAAAAAAATTGTTGATTTATCCTAATTGCTGATTATCATTTTCTATTTTTCTATTCCATTGAATTCTCTATAGAATAAAACTAACTTACCCTGCTAATTATCAACTAATTATTCATGATAAGCGAGTTAAAATATAATATTGATTTAAAAAAGCTTCCAACCCACATTGCAATTATAATGGATGGGAATGGACGATGGGCAAGTAATAAAGGTCTTAAAAGAATATCAGGGCACAAAGAAGGTGTAAGAGCCGTTCGACGGATTACTGAAATCTGCGGGGAAATCGGTATCTCTGTTCTTACACTGTATACTTTTTCTAGTGAGAACTGGAATAGACCAACTTCTGAAGTAAAAGCCCTGATGAGTTTATTTATTAAATCGTTAAATAAAGAGATTAATAAACTAAAAGCAAATAATGTCCAGTTCAGGGTAATGGGTTGTACGCATAATTTATCTAATGATATTTTAGATAGTTTAAAGGATGGTATTGAAAAAACTAAGGATAATTCTGGATTGATATTGAATCTTGCATTTAATTATGGCAGCAGACAGGAAATAGTTGAAGCAGTTAAAAATATTGGTACCGATATTTTAACAGGGGAACTTAAGGTGACAAATATCGATGAAGCGCTCATTAATAATTATCTGTACACTCATGGATTGCCAGATCCAGATTTATTGATCAGAACTGGTGGAGATCATAGAATTAGTAATTTCATGCTTTGGCAGATAGCTTATTCAGAACTTATTATTACTTCGAAATACTGGCCCGAGTTTCAAAAAAGAGATTTATTAGATTGTATATTGCAATTTCAATCTAGAGAGAGAAGATTTGGCCAATTAAGCGAGCAATTAATTAATGAAAAAAATTAAATTAATATTTATTCTTTCAATTTTAATAACACCTGTCATTTTGATATGTCAGGTGCAAAAAATATCGATATTATCAGTTACAGTTGATGGTGCAAATCGATTATCTGAGGAGGATGTGATACGCGCATCTCGTCTCTATGAAGGAAGACTGATAAATATGGAAGATATCCAAAAAGGAATAAAAACTTTATGGAATTTAAATCAATTTCAGGATATTCAAGTTTTTGTGGAAAATGAATCTTCCGATGGAGTCGATTTAAAGATATTGGTGGTTGAATTACCTATTCTTGGGGATTATATCATTAAGGGTAATAAGAAATTATCAAAATCATCAATAACAGATGAACTTGATTTGCATATTGGTCAATTGATTTCTGAATATGATATTTTTGAGACAAAAAAAGCAATTGATAGCAAGTATAAAGAAAGTCATTATCATAATGTAAGTATAGAAATTACTCTTGATGAAGGTGAGCAGGAATTCACTCAAAATATGATAATTGCAATTAAGGAAAATAAAAAAACTAAGATTAGAGAAATGATTATTGATGGGAATCAATTAATCAGCACCAGAACGGTTTTAAAACAGTTAAAAAATACAAAAGCCAAAAAATGGTATTTACCTTGGAGAGGTGGGTTTGATAAAGTTGAATTTGAGGAGGATTTAAATAGCTTACGTGCATATTATACTCGAAAAGGATATCGGGACTTTTACGTAATCAATGAAACCGTCGAATTGACTGATAATCAAAAAGGACTTAAGATTCACCTGAAGATTTATGAAGGACCTAAATATTATTTTAGAAACTTCAGCTGGGACGGAAATATTGTACATGAAACAGAAGAGCTTCAAAACAGATTGGGATTTAAAAAAGGTGATACCTACAATGAAGAGAAGTTTATTCAATCTATATCAGAATCTGTAAGTCCTCTGTATATGGATGAAGGATATTTCCATTTTATGATAGATCCAATAATAACTCCTGTTGGAGAAGATTCAATAGACGTTCATTTTAATATAGTTGAAAATGAGATTGTCAAAATTAGAAAAATCAATATTTCTGGGAATGATAAAACACATGAGAATGTTATCAGAAGAGAATTACGAATGTATCCTGGTGATATTTTTAACAGGAAAAAATTGATAGACAGTTATCGTGATATTATTATTCTGGAATATTTCGAGAATGTTATACCTGATGTAAAACCTGTTGGCGAAGATCAAATAGATATTGAGTTAAAACTGGTTGAAAAAAGTGCAGATCGAGCCAATTTCTCAATGGGTTATAATGGTACATATGGATTGACAGGTGGTGGGGGAGTTGAATTCCGAAATTTCAGAGGAAGAGGACAAACATTATCTATTAATTACCAACGAGGAATCGGTTCAAATACATCATCTAGCCAGTATAATTCTGGATTCTCCTCGACGTCCGGAAGCACCGCAAGTTATCAATCATTTTCATTAAGTTTTATGAATCCGTGGGTATTTGATACTCCAAATTTAGTTGGTCTTTCCTTTTATTATCAGGAACGAGGTCAGGGATCTGGTAATTATTTACCATTTGATATTAAATCAATCGGCGGTTCTATTAGGTGGGGAAGACGATTTGACTGGCCTGATAGGTTTTTCAGAGGAACATGGATTGGAAAAACTTCAAACAATAAATATTTTTCAGGTACTCGAGAGGATTTAACTAATTATTTTTCATCCAGCATAGATCATTTGATTAATGATGAGGAAGACTCTTTTACATTTAATACCTCTGGTATTTCTATTTCTCAAGTAATTTCCAGAGATAGTCGAAATCATCCTGAATTTCCCTCTTTAGGGTCAAGATTTACCTGGTCGTCAACTTACTCAGGTGGAATTCTTGGTGGAGATGAAGATTTTCATAAACATGAATTTGATTTTGATTTTTATTCACCAATTTATAAAAAATTGGTGTTACGTCAAAAATTTAATATGGGGTTTTTAAAAAGACTACCGTCAAATGCAGATGAAAGATCTGTTATTCCGCCAAATTCAAAATTCTTTATGGGAGGAAGCGGTCTCCCAAATGGAGAAATGTTGCGGGGCTATGATGATAATTCAATTGGACCAATGGGAATTTACAGTCCTCTTGGTGGTGATATTATTATCAAATATTCTCTGGAAATGAGATTGCCTCTATCTGAAAATCCAACAGTGTACGCTCTCGCATTTGCTGAAGTAGGAAATGTGTGGGATGATTTTGATAATGTTGACCCATTCCAATTTAAAAGATCAGCTGGTATTGGAGTTAGAATGTTTATGCCAATGCTGGGTATGATAGGTTTTGATATGGGGTATGGATTTGATGATACAATTTTTGATAGTGATAATAAACCGCAAGGGTGGGATTATCATATCTTATTCGGAATGCCGTTTTAATACAAATAGGAGAAAAAGTGAGAAATAATATAAAGATTTTTATTGTTGGATTAATTTTGTTGTTGCCGAAATTAGCGCCAGCTGAGGTCAAGATAGGATATATCGATTCCAATAGAATAATGACAGAATTCAGCGATGTGTCAGCGGTACAGGTCGAATTGGAAAAAGAACAACGAAGATTAGAAACTGATTTCAACAGTATGCTTGGTCAGCTTGACAGTTTGAAAAAAGACTTTGATAAACAAAGTTTACTTATGAGTGAATCGAGAAGAGATGAAGCTCAACAACAAATTGTTTCATTAGAGTCAAATATTCAAAATTTTCAGTTGGAAAAATTTGGACCCAATGGTGAAATTTATCAGAAGCAAAGTCAACTACTTGCACCAATTCTAAAAAAAATTGATGATGCAATACAGGTTGTCGGGGCAGAAAGAGGATATGATTACGTATTTGATGCTGTCTCAGGCGCAATAGTTTATGCCCTTGATTCTCATGATCTCACCGACGAAGTTTTGGAACAGCTTCAAAAGGGAACACAACAAAACGATTAATTTAATTTGATAACGGTTCGTAAAATTGCAGAGGCTGTTGACGGTCACCTTTTCGGAGACCCAGATTCGGTTATATACGGTGTATGTGAATTAAAGCAGGGAAAGAAGGGGTTTATTTCCTTTATCCGTGCACCGCAATACCACCAATATTTTGTCAATAGTGAAGCTACTGCGGTAATTGTAAATGAATCATTTACAATGGAAACAGGAAGTAAAACAATTATACGTGTTAAAAATCCTGTTCTTGCTTTTGCAAAGGTTTTGGAAATGTTTGATACAAAACCTGTAATTGTCCCGTTATTTCATAAAACTGCAACTATATCAACAAATGCAAATATTGACGCTCAATGTTTTATTGGTCCAAATGCTGTTATTGAAGACGGAGTCACTATTGGCAAAGGGACTAACATTTGTGCCGGCAGTTTTATAGGGGCTAATACACTTATAGGGGTGAATGTCACAATCCATCCCAATGTTACAGTGTATCATAATTGCAGTATTGGCGACAATGTGACAATTGATTCCGGTACCGTTATCGGTGCAGATGGATTTGGTTGGATTACCGAGAACAAGAAACATTATAAAATTCCACAAATCGGGAAAGTAATAATTAAGGAAAATGTATGGATCGGTTCAAATTGTAATATCGATCGTGGTACATTTATGGACACAATTATTGGTAATAATTGTAAATTTGATGGCCATATTCACATTGCACACAATGTAGTTATTGGTGATGGCTGTTTATTTGCAGCTCAAGTTGGAATCGCAGGAACTACCAAAATCGGTAATTATGTAACTCTTGCGGGGCAAGTAGGGGTGGTTGATCATATAACTATTGGAGATAATTCGGTAATTGCTTCAAAATCTGCTGTTATGCAATCTGTAAATCCAGGATCTTTTTATTCAGGTATTCCTGCAAGACCGCACAATGAAAGAAAAAGACAAGATGTTGTTATCAGAAACCTACCCGATATTGCCAAACGATTAAGATTATTTGAGAGAAAATTTGAGGACTGGTTAAAGGAGAGAGATTGAAAGATATTAATTATCAACATTCTAAATATCAAAAATCTATTAATAAGGAAGTAAAAATTAGTGGAGTAGGACTGCATACCGGTGTAGACTCTACAGCAATATTCAAACCTGCTCCGCCAAATTCTGGAATTCGGTTTAAACGTATCGATTTAAAGGATTGCCCTGAAATATTAGCAGATATTGATCATGTAATTGATATCTCAAGGGGTACAACAATTAGCCAGAATGGTGTTAGGATACATACTGTAGAGCATGTACTTGCCGCAATTGTCGGACTACAGATTGATAACATCCTCATTGAGCTGACCAATAAAGAGCCCCCGGTAATGGACGGAAGTGCCAATCCGTTTGTTGAAATACTTATTAATGCTGGAATTCAGGAACAAAGCGCTCACCGTGATGAATTGATAATTGATCGAACTATTACTTATAATGATTCTAATAGGGGAGTGGACATACATGTCCTGCCATCGGATAGATTTCGAATTACCTTTATGACAGATTATCAATTTCCATCGCTTGGTACTCAATATACGGCTATGTATTCACTGGAAGACGATTTTATAAAAAGAATAGCCCCGGCAAGAACATTTTGCTTTTTCTCAGAAATTAAGGAATTGAAGGAGCTTGGACTGATCAAGGGCGGTGGAATTGACAATGCCTTAGTATTCCTGGACAGGAAAGTGGAAAAAAATGAAATAGATACTATTCGGAAAATGTTCAACATTAAAACCGAAGTATTCAGCGGTGAAAATGGTATAATGAATGGTGTTGAATTAAGATTCTCAAATGAACCCGTCAGACACAAAGTTCTCGATTTAATTGGAGATTTAGCTCTACTTGGAATTCCTATTAAAGGTCACGTGATTGCTGCCCGAAGCGGTCATGCTGCGAATGTTGAATTGGTAAAAGAGATTAAAAAAGTATACAGTAAAAAAATCCAGGAAAAACGAAGCAGACAGAAAGACACTAAGTTAAAATTTGATATACAGGCAATTCTTCAGATATTACCTCATCGCTATCCATTTTTATTAGTCGACAGAATTCTCGATGTTGAACCAGGTAAAGTTGTCCATGCCTTAAAAAATGTAACTATGAATGAGCCGTTTTTTCAAGGACATTTCCCTGGAGAGCCCGTTATGCCTGGAGTACTGATACTCGAGGCTATGGCGCAAGCTGGAGGTTTTTTAATATTAAACTCAATTCCTAATCCCTCTACCAAACTGATGTATTTTACTGCAATAGATAAAACTCGTTTTCGGAAAACAGTAGTTCCTGGAGATCAAGTCAAATTTGAAGTATCCTTATTAAAATTTAGAATGGGTACCTGCAAAATAAAAGGCGTTGCAACTGTTGATAAAGTTGTGGTTGCTGAGGCAGAGATGATGGCATCAGTTGTAGATAAAAGAGCATAATATTTCTACTAAGATTCATCCAACCGCAATTATCCATCCTGATTCAGTAATTGGCTCAGAAGTTGAAATTGGTCCATTTTCTATAGTTGAAGAAAATTGTGTAATCGGAAATGGAACAAAAATCCATGAACACGTAATCATCAAAACATACTCTACGATTGGCAAAGAATGTGAGATATTTCAAGGTGCTGTAATTGGTGGGATTCCCCAAGATTTAAAATTCGGAGGTGAGAAATCTAAATTAATAATTGGGGATCGGACTCGCGTCCGGGAATACTGTACATTGAATCGAGGTACCGAAGCATTAGGTAAAACTTCTATTGGCAGCGATGTATTGCTTATGGCCTATGTGCATATTGGTCATGATTGTATTATAGAAGATAATGCGATTTTGGCAAATGGAATCTCATTGGGTGGTCATGTTGAAGTTGGCTATCATGCCATTATCGGTGGGCATACACCAGTGCATCAATTCTGTAAAATTGGGGAACATGCATTTGTTGGTGGGGCATATAGGGTGGTAAAAGATATTCCTCCTTATATTACAGCAACAGGAGAACCTATGAGATTTGCAGGGCTCAATTTTCTCGGTCTTAAAAGAAGGAACTTCTCTCCTGAGACCAGAGCGGCCATTAAAAAAGCTTATAAAATAATTTTTCGGTCAGAGTATAACATTTCCCAATCTATTGACTATATTAATAAGAACTTGAAAATTATTCCAGAAATCACCAAGATCCTTAATTTTATAGAAAATAGTAACCGTGGTATCATATAGTTTCCTTTCAAGAAGTACATTAGTAGTATTATTTGTATTACCAATCTGCCTATTCTGCAGCGATACTGAAAAAAATCTTGCAAAAACTCTCTCATCCATTCCTCATCAAAATTTAAACTACTCAAATATAATTATATCTTCATCAGTTTTTGGGGCAGATGGTGATGTTCGTGGAAAAATTAATTCACAAATATGGATCACATCCAATTTATTCCTAAAAGGTGGCATTTCTCCTGAAGCTGGTGACTTAGGATCTAATCTATTAATGCATACGGGAATTGGTTTCACTCCAAAATTTACAGTTTTTAATTTGGACCCATTGAATCTTGAGTTCGGGGTACATCAATTGAAATGGCATGAAGAGAATAATTATAGATGGTATTTTACCGGTATATCAAGTTCCTATTCGATTTCAGAATTTCAAGTTCACTTTTCCTGGACCCATTTATTTAACGATAATTGGGATCACTACCAATTTTCCACGTCCATCTTCCATAATATTACAAACAACTTTTCTATAAATGGAGGTGTGAGAATATACAAAGATGGAAATAACATCAAAGTTCTGCCTGCTCTCACATTATCAACAGTATTATGAAGCGAATATCAGTTTTTGGATCCACCGGTTCAATCGGTGTGCAAACACTTGAAGTAATTAGAAATCATAGAAACGCTTTTCGAGTTGTTCTATTGACTGCTAATATTAATAATGATTTACTATTCTCTCAAGCAATAGAATTTAAACCTGACAGTGTTTGTCTTGTAAAGGGTGAGTTCAACAGCGATCAATCATTAGAGTTAAAGAGGCAGGATATAAAAATATATTATGGGCGGGATGATCTGATTAATCTTGCTTCAAGAAGCGATATAGACATTATGCTGAATGCCCTAGTTGGATATTTTGGCATGGAGCCTACGATAACGGCAATTAAATCAGGTGTAAATATTGCGTTGTCCAACAAGGAAAGTATGGTAATGGCCGGCAGCCTGATTGATCAATTAGCCAAAGATAACGATGTAAAGATTTTACCTGTAGACAGCGAGCATAGTGCAATTTGGCAATGTCTAACAGGGGAAAAAATCAATCAGGTTAAAAGGTTAATTCTGACAGGGTCCGGTGGTCCTTTCCGGAATCGCCCTATCCAAACTTTTTCTTCTATAAAAATTGAAGAAGCATTGAAACATCCGAATTGGAATATGGGAGCAAAAATAACTATTGACTCTGCTACGATGATGAATAAAGGTCTTGAAGTTATTGAAGCAAAATGGTTATTTAATGTGGAATCCGATCAAATAGATATTGTGATCCATCCACAATCAATTATTCATTCCATGGTCGAGTTTTCAGATGGATCAATCAAAGCACAAATGGGGAAGCCTGATATGCGAATTCCCATTCAATATGCTTTGACATATCCCGATCATCTATCATCAAATTACGAGAATTTTGATTTTACATCGATTGACTCGCTTACATTCGAAAAACCTGATCTTGAGAAATTCCCCTGTATCAAATTAGCATATCAATGTATTGAATCGGGGGGATCCTATCCGGTAGTATTAAATGTTGCAAATGATCACCTGGTTCTTGCTTTTCTCAATAGGGATATAACATTTAATAATATTCCAGAATATTTAGAAGAGGCATTAACCAATCATAAATTCATTGATTGTCCTGATCTTTATAGTATTGAAGGGATCACCCACTGGACTGAGCAATTTATTAAGAAAAAAATATTGAGGTAAAAATTTGACGACAATAATTTCATTTATATTTCTTCTTGGCGTTCTGATATTCGTCCATGAACTTGGACATTTTCTGGCAGCAAGATCTGTGGGCATGAGAGTCGAAAAATTCTATTTAGGTTTTAACCTATTTGGTCTGGGTTTACATAAAAAATGGGGTGACACAGAATATGGAATTGGTCTATTTCCACTTGGAGGATATGTAAAAGTATCTGGGATATTGGATGAAAGTTTTGATGACTCTGCAACGGGTGCCCCTTATGAGTATCAATCAAAAAAATCCTGGCAGCAAATCTGGTTTGCATCTGCAGGTGTAATTATGAATTTTCTCCTGGCAATTATAATTTTTACAATTATTACTTTAAAAATGGGGATTGGTGAAGTCGATAATAGTCCTGTTATTGGACAAGTATTACCGGATTATCCCGCCTATGACACTGGTCTGGTGGAAGATGATGAAATAATTTCAGTGAATGGTGTAAATATAAATAACTGGGATGAAATGACTTCAATCATACAGCCGATTATAGAAGAACAAGTTATCATCGAATGGCTGCATGATGGTATCATTTTAAAAGATTCTGTAATTACAAAAGTGTCAGAAAATATTGTCAGTGGTAAAGTAGTAAAAGTTGGGATGATAGGCATTTCGAAGAAGATAAATTTACGTGAAGCAACGATAATAGAATCAGTTCAGGAAGGATTCAGGAGGACGATTTTTTGGTTCCTGGTTATTGTTGATTCAATAAAAATGCTAATTACCGGAGAAGCCTCTTTAAAGGATGTTGGCGGTCCCATAATGATCGCACAATTAACTGGTGAATCTGTCAAGTCAGGATTATTATCCTTTTTTAATCTGATGGCAATTATCAGCATTAATCTGGCGTTTTTAAATATCCTTCCAATCCCAGCATTGGATGGCGGGCATATAATTATTTCTTTAACTGAGGGAATTATAAGGAGAAAACTCCCGGTGAAGATCAAGTTGGGTTTTCAGCAGATTGGTGTGGTTTTGATGTTGTTATTATTTGTTGTCGTCATGTTCAATGACATCAGCCGCCTCTTCAATTAGTGGAATAACAACTTTTTTCAATTCTAATATCATTGTTCCGATATTTGTATTTTGTTCAATTTTCACTGGAATTTTTTGATTATCCGCAGAAAACCATATTTTCATCTGACCATTATTTTTTAGCAATGCGCTACCGTCTCCAGATGACGGGGTGACCAGAATACATTTGAATATGCCGGCCGGCACTGATATAGTTTCTTCCTTTTTTACCGAGACCAATACATTTTTCAATTTTCCATTATCAAAAGAATTAAAAGAATAATTCTTGCCTAGGCTGAGATCTTGCATTCTAAGAAAATATATTGCCGACATTGGATCGAGTACATGGTCGGGTAATTCAAGAGTTTTGTCTCCCATCGTTGCAGTATTATTTGATGTGTCTATAATTGCATGGAAGTTTTTTTTATGTGAACCCTCTCTTATCTTTTTATTCATTCTTAATAGATTAAAATCACCCTTATCCAGCCAGACATCAATTTCATCCCTCACCCGATAAAATCTATCCAATAAACCACCAGTTCGTGTTCTGGAAATAATTCTATATACAGATGATCCGCCGAGCGAATCTGAGACAATTTCCATTGTAGCAGTTCCGGCGGCAAACAGCCTAAACCCGGCTGAATAAACTAGTTTTTCGCCTTCCTGAAAAGGCATCTGGGAAAAAATAAACCCCAAAAGAACAGGAATTATTTTAATGATTCGATTCATTTCTTTCTTTAAAAATCCTATTAATAATAGATAGTGAACTTAATGGATGATCAGTAACATATTGTAGTGTTTTTTTCTGATATTGAATTCTGGTATTCTCATTTTGAATTGAATTTAACAAACGTACGAAATCTGATTTTGTTTGCACCATAAATCCGATTTTACTTTCAAACAGATCAATTGCTTCATCAAGGATTTGAATATTGGGTCCAAATGAGACGATACATCCATGAACTGCAGGTTCAATAACAGAATGAACACCAGCTCCAAATCCAGCACCCACATAAGCAAAGAAACTGTGAAAATATAAATCTGCAAGTATTCCCACCATATCCACAATTAAGACATCAGGTGTCTCCTCCGCTAATACTTGTGAATATCTTTTACTCTCAAGATTAAGTTTTAATAATTCTTTTTCGATCTCTTGAATTGCGTCATTTCCAGTTTCGTGAGGGACAAAAATTAAGCGTTGATTTTTTAAATGCAATGAGTCGTGTCCATTCGGAAATTCCTCACCCAAAGAATTGAAAATAATTTTGAAATCAGATCGAATTATACTGCCAAATATGAGATTGACAGATTCAGTATAACTTTCAGAAAGAAGTGTTCCAGAATAATTATTCTTCCGCTCGAGTACCTGATCAAAGCGTGTATCACCGCTAACAATAATTTTTGACGACTCCACCAGTTTCACTAAATTATTTTCAAGTCGTTTGGATCCGGTAAATACCAGGTTAAATTTTGAATATATCCATCTATTCGCCGAGATTAAATATGGACTTAATCGAATTGATTCTTTATATAGATTTGCATTAATTAATATTGAATTAATATTTAAAATATTTGAGATGACCAAATGATTAGGCCAGATATCGTGACGAGTAATTATATAGTATTCGGGACGGGTAATCATAAAAAAATATAAAGCCGACCAGGGGAAATCAAATGGGTGATAACAACAGTCATCAAATAATTCTGAGTCTTTTTCTTTCAAATAAATAGTAGGTGAAAAAAAAGTCTGAATAATAAAATATTTCTCACGATCCATTTTTCCAAGAATTGGTCTTAGCTGTTCAAATTCACCTGCGGAGGCAGCGTGAAAAATCACAACTGGTTTTGCATTAGATCTAAGATTATTTTTTAGTTTTTTGTAGGAAGGAAATTGAGAAAATATATGAGTTCTTATTTTAGGAAATATCAAACCAAATGTATGTAGTAATACCCAGAGAACTGGAGACAGTAGAAAGTAAACAAGATAGATGACCATCTACAGAAATATTATTTAAATGATAGGATTGTATCGACAAATTCCCGAAAAGCGCCATGCCCTCCTGCTCTTGAAGTGATAAGGTGGGGAGTAAATTGACTTAGAATTGGACTGCTGGAAGGCATTGCTGATATACCAACTTTTCTCAAGACCTCTAAATCATTGAGATCATCACCAATGTATGCAACGTTTTCTAATGAAATATCCAACCGCTTACATAAATAGGTTAATCTGGACAATTTGTCCTTTTCACCAATATAAACGTATGGAATTTTCAACTTATCAGCTCTTCTTTTAACTATATCAGAGTTTTCGCTGGTTAGGATTGCAGTAGGGATGTTGTTCTCTCTAAGTAATTGCACTGCCATTCCATCGTAAGTCGAAAACCCTTTTAGGAAATCACCATCTGCAGAATAATACATTCTTGCATTCGTCCAGACGCCGTCTATATCTGTACCAACCAATTTAATGATTTTGGATTGTCTTTTAAATATTTCTTCGTTCATCTTGTTTTTCTATTTATAGAAATAATCTGAAAACACATTACAGCATATCACCATCTCTTAGAATTTCATCTTCATCAATATCCCTGGATGCAATCGAGCCAATCACCTCTGAAATTCTCATTGGTGAAATTCCATCCCCAGGTCCCTTTGTTGTTAGTATATCCCTGGTTATTTCTTTCCCCTTTTTAACTGCTGATAATAATACAATACTTTTGGAAAGCTTTTTAAAAATAGGTAATTCAGATTTTTGTACTTCTTTAATATCACTCCCCAAAGCTCGTTCGATATGCCTGATATCTCTAATCATTTTTGAAAAACCTTGTGGCTCAAGGGATGCAGCATGATCCCCACCTTTCATGGTTCTGTCTAGTGTAAAATGTCTTTCAATAATTCGGGCACCTAATGCAACTGCAACTGGTGGTATTACAATTCCAAGTTCATGACCTGAATATCCTACAACGGCATCAGGGAATTTTTTTAAATATGTGGATAATACATTTAGGTGAATTTCATCAAAACTGGATGGATATGTAGACGTACATTGCAGTAATGCAACCTGATCATTGATACCTGAAACCAAAGAATAGGCCTTTTTTACCATGTCAATACTTGCCATACCAGTTGACAAAATCATTGGTTTCCCTTTTGCAGCAGTATGTTCCAGCAGGGGGAAATTTGTCAAGTCTGCTGAAGCCATTTTAAAAAATATCATTCCAATTGAATCTAGAAAATCGATACTCTCCTCATCCCAGCCGGAGGCGCAGAATATTAGATCTCTTTTTTCTGAATAGTTCATCAATAGATGATAATCTTTTTCAGACAATTCTAAAGCTTTTTTATGTTCACCATAGGTAGCGCCAAAACTGTTTCTATTCAAATACGGCTGGTCTAACCCTTTTTTAGTTAAAATACGGCTAATTGATCTTTTTTGAAATTTCACTGCATCTGCACCACAATCGTGTGCTTTGTCAATCAACTGTTTAGCGATATTAATATCACCCTGATGGTTGATACCGATTTCAGCGATGATAAGGGTAGGATTACTTTCGCCGATAAGTCTATTCCCCAGTTTTATAACACTCATTTAGTTCCTTTTTTCCTCTTTCTAATGTTGAAATTTACAATCAATACTATCTTCAGTTATTTTATTAAAATTGAACAGTATTCAAGTTTTTAAAACTGAAGTATGAATTCTGTAAATAACTTCGGCAGCGTTTTTGAATTTCTTCTAACATAATTGAATCATCTATCAAAGTCTGACCATTTTCAACACTAAATTTATACAAGTATTGTTGCTGGTTTAGGATTTCCTTATAAACATAATTATCCTCAATCCAATAGACCTGATCGTTTACAATTCTGCAGGCAAATCCCGATTTTTTTAATAACGGATTTGACCCTTTTAATTTAATTCTGGATAGATCTATATCTGTCATCCCAAGAATAAGCGGCAGGATATCTGCCTGACTACAAACCTTATTAACAGTAGTTGGATTTTTAATAAGACCAGGGCTATAAACGACTAATGGGATTATTGCATTTACAAGGTCATCCCGGTCCCGATAGTTATTTCTCAGACCATGGTCAGCTGTAAAAACAAATATTGTATTATCAAACCAATCCTCATCCTTGGATTGCTCGATAAAATCACCGATCACTTTATCTACATAATTCATTGTACTCATTGTCTTTGATCGGTTGTATTTAGAGTCTTTAAATTCTTTAATGTTAATGTCGAATTCCTTTGGGACTCTCCATGGCTGGTGATTCGTAGTTGTAAAGATTACTGAGAGGAAAGGTTCTGTCATGTTTCTATGAAAATTTGAAACTGTTTCAAAAAGTATATGATCATACTTGCCCCAAGATGTACCGGCTGAATTATCGGGAAAGTCATTTTGATCTAGAACATTCTGGAAACCATTTATTTTTGCAAATCCTTTCATATTATCATAATTTGCATCACCTCCATAAAAAAAGGATGTTGTATATCCCTCCTCCTGAAAAATGCTGCCGATTGTCGGCAATCCATTCAATGCTTCTACTTGATAAATTAGCGGTAATCCCGGCAAAGTAGGTAAGCCTGTTAAAATACTGCCAATACCATGGGCAGACCGATGGCCTGAACTGTAACATCTGGTGAAAGAAATACCATTTTTAGCCATGTCATCCAGACGGGGTGTGACGTTCTCATAATCAGAATCCAAGTATCCGCATAATGCACCTGTATGAGATTCAAGAATAATAATCACAATATTGGGATTATCAAAGGTGAGAGTATCGAAATTATTACTATTATCTACATTATTCAGAATGTGGTTTGTGACTCTTTCTGACTCCTCCAACGTGTAATATGATAGCGTTTCAGAAAGATTCTTTTCAGAAGATAATTCAACAATTGATCTCCCAAAAAAGAAAATACCATTTAGTGCAGATTGATTTACATCCATATTCTCGCTAAATATGGCATAACCCCAGTTAATGGGTCTTTCCTGCCAACCCCCACGACATGCAAGTACAATACCTGTGAATGAAAGTAAGATCAACGCAGTCTTTTTGATAAGAGAAGATTTGAGTTTATAAGGAAACACGCGTCTCAAGTACAGTAAAAGTATTGAAGATATAAACAATATAATTATGAGTAAAATAGAGTATCGAATTAGCGGGTACTCATTCCAGAAAAATTTCCATATTTCTTCCTGATTTCTCATATTATGTAATATCATAAAATTGATATGCCCGCCGAATTCCTTATAAAATTGTAAATCAAATAGATGAAGGAATGATATTAGCACAATGGCAAACATCATATATATCTGATATACTATTTGATATATTTTTGATTTCCAACCGATAACCGGAAGAAAGATACTAAAGAACAGTGGGATGACAATATATCCAGCAATAACCATATCTAAACGGATACCCAAAAGCAATGCCTTGGAATATAAGATTAGGTCGGTGAAATTAGTAATTGATCCATGGGTAAAAACAAAAGCGATCCGCCAGAATACATTAATTAGTATGATGATTAAAAAAGAAGCAGACAAAGCATAGAAAGGGGCGAGGGAATAGTCTTTTCGATTGATAAATCTGAGCAACGATTTAAGCAAATTAAATGGAATTTTCGAGGAATAATTGTTCCAAGATGGTCAAATCCAGTTCTGAGTCAATTTCCATGCTATATTTTTCAGGAAGGATATGATATCCAATCTTTCCCCCGAGTCGATTCTGGGTTTGCTCAAAGTGCTGACGCGTAAATATATAAAATGAGCCATTTTCTACATATCGAATATCTCCGGGTTTCATATTCTGTCTCATGGGACGGTTTATAAAATCATACTCTGCTATGGCTTTGCCACCGTCGGTTTTCCAAAAGAATCTATGGGTAGGTGAAATTGTTAACAAAGAATCAAAATTTGATTTCATAAAGTGAGACAATGCCTCATGAAGAGAATATTTTGGTCTGTAAGGACTCGTTGCCTGTAAAAGAATAATAATATCTGGTGAATCATGGCGCTGTTTTAAAACATTTAAAAAATGATCAATTGTTTCTTCAGTGGTAGCATTATCTCCGGAAATATTGTCAGGACGTTCAATGATTTCAGCTCCATATTCTTGCGACACTTGGGCAATATTATTATCATCAGTTGAAACATAGACTTTATCAACAAGAATTTCTGAAACCGCAAAATCAATAGAATGTGCAATAAGAGGTTTACCAGCAAATGAATTGATGTTTTTACCCGGTAATCCCTTACTTCCTCCTCTCGCTGGAATAATACATACTATTTTACTCATAGCAACTCCGTTAATTGTCTGATGTTACCAGATTGGATAAGGGATTCGATATAATTTTTTTCTGCCCCCATATCATGTTTATGTCCCTTTTTCATGATGCCTTTCTGAATAAGCCAACTAACGATTGCTGTGTCATTATAGTGTGCTTTTGAAGAAATAAAAAAATCGAATCCATGGATAAATATTTCTTGAAAATTTTCGAGTGCCCAAATAATTGAAGATGTTCCTGTTGTGGGACGAATAACACCACATAATTTTTCATATCTCTCCATATCTGAATATGACGGCATCTCATAATCACTCTTTGATATTCCTAATCTTCGCTCAACTCTAATATGAATATTGTGGCCTTTTTCTTTTAATATAGATGCAGGGATGAGAACAACTATATGTGCTGGGGTCTTATTTCGTTTTTTGAGATTCTGATTTGCCCCATTAAACCAAATATCAGTTTTTGAGCCGATATTTTTTTTAAATCCATCCAATGAGTAATTATTTATTCTGCCAACATTAGGAAATTGATCAATAATTTCACCCAATTTATAATTGAGGATAGATTCTCCATTGGCAATAAGACATATTTTTTTTGAACTAATATTATTCTCCAACTCTGAGATCGAGTATTTGTCCAGTGAGATGTCCATGGCAATATGAGGTAGATAATTCCGCGACGCGGTCAGGTGACAGCATTTTAGTAGGATCCTCACCGGTGAAAACGGATCTCATTTTCGTCATGGTCCTTGATGGGTTGATACAATTTACCATGATTTGCATATTCTCAAACTCCTCAGAAATACTCTGAACAAAATTAACCAAGCCTGCTTTTGCAGAAGAATATAAACCAAATTTGCTACGTCCTTTTTTGGCAGACGAAGATCCGATAAATAGTAAATGTCCACCTTTTTGCATTGTTTTAAGGGCTAGTTTCGCCACCAAAAATGCTGATGTCAGATTGATTTTCAATCCCTCATCCCATTCATTATAAGAGAGATTATCCACCAATTCAATTATTGATTTATTGCCTACCTTCATTGCGCCCATGCTGTGAACAATGATATCCCAGTCTTGATTCTCAAAAATGGTTAATGACTCAGGATTCTGTACTTTTATCTCAGAACCGGCAACAACGACTTTGGCACCAAAACTACTAAGTCTACTTGCAATGGCTTTACCAATTCCTGACGTTCCCCCTAAAATTAAGGCATGTTTCCCTTTTGCATCAAATGTGACAGGATTAAGATATAAATTTGACCTCATCAGCTGTTCAGCAAGGTAGAAATCCATTCGTTTGGTAATTTTGAAATTAAAACTATCACCGTGAAAGAAATGAACCCTGGAATCCGGATTATGCATATAAACAAGACCGATTTCGTCGGTTGTGACTAAACCTGATTGCTGGGCATCCCTGAGGGCATCAATTCTAAAAGCCTGTGGTGTCTGTACTGCTTTAATCCGATCACGGTTAATATGCCCTGGTATTCCGTCATTAATAATTATTAATGAGTCATTTGGTGCAAGGATTGGAGCGGCACCATCATATTCAGTAAGGTTTTCAATGCATTCGTTAATAATTCTATCGGTTACAAATGGTCTTGCAGCATCATGGACTAAAATATTTTTTGTTCCTTTTTGAGCAGCATTGAGTCCTGCAGTTGCAGAAGCCTGCCTGCTATCCCCACCGAGTATAACTCTGCATTCTGGATAATCATTTTTAACCTGATCAAAATTATCTTTAGAAGTTGTGATGATGACTTCGTTTATGAGTGGATGTTCAGAAAAGGTCTTTACAGAAAAAGACAGCATCTGTCGGCCGTCAATGGTCATGAATTGTTTTGGTATATTGCTTTTAAATCTGCTTCCCTGTCCGGCGGCGAGTATTATTGCACTATTCATTTATGCCTCTAAATAATTATTCTATGGGGTTATATCAATATGATAATCATTGATTTATCTATCAAATCTGTACTCGTTTACCAGTATCGATAAATATTTTAATCATTTCTGCTATTCTGGGTATTGTTTTTCCATCAGCCTTCCAGCAGCATTGCTCACCCCAGTACTTTCGTTCTTTTTTATATTTATCTGGATGCTGAATCGCATCCGAGATTGTAGTCAGTAAATTTTCTGGTTTGGTAGTATGGCCCACAACCCAATCCTCATCAAGGTAGGCAATTTTAAATGGCCTGGTTGAGCGATCAGTATTTTTTTCTTCATAATCAATAATATCAGAATGTACCCAACTACCTTCTTTTCTTTTATCATAATTTGGAAAACATCCTGGATAGGACGAGAGAACTAGTTGAACGACTGGTTTATTTATCGCTGCCGCTTCCCCAATAATTGATGAAACATCACTGACGATTAGGTCAGATACTTTTATGATTTCATTTATATTACTTTTAATTTCTGGTACAATTGCGTTAAACTTTTTGGCATACTTATAATCACTTGAATGGGGTGCAATAATTAGATTTTGAACTCCCTTCATATATTTGGCATTTCTAATCCCCCAGTGTTTACTGTCTTTACCTCCCCATGTTGGGGCAAATAGAATGATTGGCTTTACAGGATTAAGATCGTACTTTTGACAAAATGTTAATCGATCAACCTTTAAATTTATCAATTCATCCATTTTGACAAATCCACCCAGTAAACCATTTTTAAAACCGGGGTTCACAGCCTCCATTTTTCGTTTGAAGACTTCACCCTGATAAAATAATAATGCGCAATCATGAAAATATTTGTATCTATACGCATAATATTTAATTGGACCAACACCATGATCTACATAAATAATTTTTCCAGACCAGTTTAGTTTTTCTAAACGCCGTATGGGAATATCATAAGCAGCAACGACAAATGGTGCCAAGTTCTTTATTTTCTTCAAATTGCGAAATTTGTGTTTATGAATTTTAACCAGGTCACATTCCCAACCTAAAGTAAGAAAGTAATCATATATAGGTTTTACACAGGCGAAATCCTTGAAGGTCGTCCAAATAAAATCAATTCTTTTCACGATGCAGTGTCCGCAAATTGCATAATATAAAATTGTTTGTATATCTCACCTGTGGCCATGAGAGATTCATGGGTGCCAGATTCCATGATGTGTCCATTATCAAATACAATTATTTTATCTGCCTTTCTTATGGTGGAAAGTCGATGAGCAACCATTATAACTGTTTTATTTAAAACAAGATTGTCAATGGCATTCTGTACTTTTTGCTCTGATTCAGTGTCAAGAGCAGATGTGGCTTCATCAAATATTAGAATTGCTGGATTTTTTAAAATGGCTCGTGCAATGGATATTCTCTGCCGTTGGCCACCGGATAATCTGGAACCTTTTTCACCAACCATTGTGTCAAATCCACTGGGAAGATCGCTGATAAAATCAAAAGCATTAGCGGTTTTAGAAGCTGAAATAATTTCGTCTGCACTAGCTGATGGTTTACCATAGGAAATATTATTGGCAATTGTATCATTGAATAAAATGGTTTCCTGTGTGACAATGCCCATTAATGATCGCAGTGATTTTAATGATATGTCTTTGATATCCTGACCATCAATCGAAATAAAACCATTAGTCATATCATAAAATCGCGGGATGAGATCTACAAATGTTGATTTTCCGGCTCCACTCCTGCCAACAAGTGCAACGACTTCGCCTTTTCTAATATTGCAATTGATATTTTTTAGTGAAGGTGAGGTACCTGTTTCATATTTAAAGGTAACATCGTTAAATTTAATTTCATCTTGAAATTTGATAATTGTCTTGGCATCTGCTTTATCCTCAATGGAGATTTCAACATCCAATATTTGAAAAACCCGATCCGCAGAAGCAAGCCCTACCTGAATCTGGGCATTTACATTTCCTAATTTTTTCGCAGGCTGCATCAAAGCAAATAAAAGTAGGATAAATCTCATGAAATCATCATGATTAATGCCTCGGCCTTCAAGCACTGCCACACCTCCAATCCATAATAAGACCATGCCAATTATGACTGCCACCATTTCGTTTATCGGTGTACTTAAAAACGTAAGTTTAGCCTGTCGGAACACCAAATGGAAGAATTTTAAATTTTCTTTTGTAAATCTTTGAATTTCAAATTTTTCCATTGCAAAAGCTTTTACTATTCTGATCCCGGAAATTGTTTCCTGTAAGATATCGGAAACTCCAGCAATTTGTATGCTGGATCTTTTTGCTTTGCGTCGAATGCTTTTCCCTAATTTTGCAATGACAATACCAGATATAGGAATTATGATCAGGGCAATAAAAGTCATTTTAATGCTGATAATAAAAAGCAAAATAATAAACATTATTATACTGATGGGCTCAACAATCAGCCTCTGAATACTCTGGCTGAAGGCTGTTCGCATCGCTTGGACATCACGGATCATAATGGTTTGTATTTCAGCTGATTTGTTTTTATCGAAATAAGAAATAGGCAGGTTATTTAAGTGAATAAATAGTTTATTGCGGATATCGGTTATTATCTTGTTTTGTATAAATGCTAAAACGACATTATTTATATAGAAGAAGATGTTCTTAATAAAGAATATTAATAATAACCAGATGCAGAGGTTTTTCAATTGTCCAATAGGAGACTCATTTCCGATTAACTTCTCAGTCCAGTTTTTAAGTATTTGATTAAAATTTTCATCTGGGACATCCTTGACAATATCTGAAAATTCGCCTGAATTACTTGAAATAATTTTATCCATCAAAGTGCCTACCATCCACACTGATGTACCATTCATCACGGCAAATACAAGAGATGCCACCAGTGAAATTATCACCAGGTATTTATATGGCTTTATAAACTGGAGTATTCTTCTAAAAGAACTCATAAAGGAAATATTCCATCACCCTGCCTGACAATTTGAGGAGGATCTACCGAATAGTCGATAATAGTTGATCCCAAAGATTCCTGAGCGTCCTGATCTTCAAAGATAGTAACGTGGGGGAATTCCTTCTCCATTTCGCTAATGAGAATAATTGGTTCCGTGCCATGGCGGTTAATACTGGTGGTGATTATCGGTACATTGTTGAGTTTTACCACTTCAATGGGGAATGTGTGCCCGGGAATCCTGATCCCTATCCTTGTGGAATCCAGAGTGACACTGGGTGAAAGATCTGTTTCTTTCTTATCAAGCAATATGGTATATGGCCCTGGCAAGAGTTTATTGAGCTCGGTCAGCAGTGAAGAATCAAAATTAGCATATTTCTCTAGCATTTCAAAATCAGATACAACAATTGTCAGAGGTACACTTCTTCCTTTGAGACGATTTAATTTTCGAATTGCATGCGTATTTGTAGCATCGACTCCAAGACCGTATAATGTATCGGTAGGATAAACGATCATATCACCTCCTTTGATTAAATCAGAGGCAAATTGATAATAACTTTTTGAGGCAGGATAAATCATATTAACATGTTTTGATTAAAACTAAAATTATTTATTTGAGAATCACTTAATATATTAGCGCCATTTCCTATGAAACCATAAATATTGTTGTGGATATTTGATGATCCATTCTTCAAGTTTATGATGATATTGTTGATTTAATTTCTGGATTTTTTCATCATTAGTCAAATTTTCATCAAGTTCTAATTTAAGCTCTTCCAAATGTAATGTGTATGAAAAGTCAGGGTTGAGATATACAATACAAAAAAATATTGGTGCCCGAGTTTTTAGATGAAATATTGACGCGCCTCTGGGAGATCTGGTTTCTTTACCAAAAAAACTTATGGGTATCCCATTCCGGCTACTGTATTGGTCACTTGCCATTAGTAAGAATCCATGCTTTAATGATGACATCATTTGCCGAGTGGATCCCTTTTTATATATAATCTTGCATCCGGAAAGTTTCCTGCCCCACATCAGGTATCTATTCACACCTATATTTTTTTGCTTTCGGGCTATCGCAGAAACGGTATGCCCATATTTACCCAGGGCATGTGGAATGATTTCCCAATTACCTAAATGTGCCGACAGAAGGATTCCGGATGAATTGTTCGCCAGAATATCATTTGCCTGGTCAGAGAAACTAAGAATTTTATTCAATTTTCTTAAATTAAGAAATGGAAAACGCAGGAAATCAAAAATAACCATGCAGAAGTGTTTATAAAGTGATTTAAGAATTTCGATCAGTTTTTGATCACTGATTGATGGATATGCAATCCTTAAATTTCTTTTAACAACTTCTTTTCTATATGAGAAAAACATATACAGAACTGTACCGAGAAAGGCTCCCAGTCGGAGATTGATCTTGCGGGGTATATGTCCCACAATCCAACTTAATTCCCAGAGGAAATAATATGTTAGTTTATCTATTATACTTATCTGCTAAAAAGATGACTTATAATCCTGCGAAATTTACTTTACACACAATACAATATATACTGATTAAATAGAATAATATCACCATTATTTATATGGATTCTGTCCTTTAATCTGCCTGCGATAATTATGGTTTCCAATCCACATATTTTGTAATTTTAACCTATGAAATACCAGCGATTATTTTTCATTATACTATTTTCTATAATTATTCCCCAAGAAGGCAAAATATTTTCAATTCCAATTCAAGGCGATATAGATATGGGCCTTCCATTTTATATTGAAAGAGGGATTGATCAGGCCGAGAAGGAGGGTGCTGATTTCATATTATTCGAAATTGATACCTTTGGCGGTAGACTGGATGCAGCCACAAGAATAAAAGATGCCATTCTGGATACAAAAATTCCAACAGTTGCTTTTATCAATAGACGGGCAATATCGGCAGGGGCATTAATTTCACTTTCCTGTGATTCAATTTTTATCGCCAGCGGAGGTACTATTGGAGCTGCTACTGCTGTTGATCAATCAGGGAAAAAGGCATCTGAAAAGGTGATCTCATATATGCGTGAGGAAATGGCATCCACTGCCGAGGCCAATAATCGTAATCGGGATGTTGCAGCCGCCATGGTGGATGAAGATATCGAAATCCCTTTTGCCATCGATACTAAGAAGGATACACTTTTTGCAATTGAAATTAGTGGATTTAAATCCGGTAAACTAGTCACCCTTTCAACTTTACAGGCCTTAAGGCTTGGCATCGCCGATGGGGAATATGATAGTCGATCTGACTTACTCCATCATCTCTACCCTGGTGAATACATATTAGTCACAGTGGATGAATCATGGTCCGAAAAAATGGTACGATTTCTTACCAGCCCTACAGTTGCCCCTCTTTTAATGACACTTGGAATGGTAGGATTATTTTTTGAAATAAAATCTCCCGGATTTGGTTTCCCGGGTTTGTTCGGCCTGTTATGTTTAGCCTTATTTTTCGGCTCGCATTTGCTGGTGGGGCTTGCAGATGTTTTCGAATTGATTTTGCTATTTAGCGGTTTAACTCTCATTTTTTTAGAGGTATTTGTTATTCCAGGATTTGGAGTGACGGGAATCTCTGGAATTATTTTGGTGTTGTATAGTATGTATAAAATGCTTCTTTCTCCCCATCCTGGACCTGGTGAGGCCTGGGATGCAATTTATGGCTTAAATATCGGCATCATTGTCATGTTTATTTCTTGTTTTGTGCTTTTTAGAGCATTGACAAAAAGTAATTTTTATAAAAAAATTGTTCCTGTGGAAGGTCAAAAGAAATCAGAGGGTTACTCCATTTCAAAAGGATATGAAAAATTAATTGGTTTGTCAGGCAAAGCAATTACCGACTTACGTCCAACTGGAAAAGCGCTCATCTTAGGTAAAGAATATCAAGTGATGACTCATGGTGAATATATCATAAAAAATACTGAAGTCATTGTCGATGGTGTGGATGAAAACCAGGTCCTTGTAAAATCATTAACATAAATTAATTGTAAGGAATTTAATATGAACTCAATTATCGTAATTGCTCCTATTGCCATCGCTGTCATGATGGTTTTTCTATATTTTGTACCAGTGGGACTATGGTTTCAAGCTGGAGTTTCTATAGGGTGGTCCAAAGTTGGTATGGTGAAATTAGTTGTAATGAGAATGAGAAAAATACCGCCAAAACTTGTTGTGGATGGTATTATAAATTTGCATCGGGCCGGTTTAGACTTTGTACTCAGTGAAGAATTGGAAACCCACTTTCTAGCCGGGGGCAGAATTAGCCAGGTTGTTGACGCATTAATCGCCGCAGACAAAGCTAATATTGAACTTGATTTTAAAACAGCCACTGCAATTGATCTGGCAGGAAGAGATGTGAAGGAGGCAGTCCAGAATAGTGTATATCCAAAAGTGATTGACTGTCCCAGAGAAGGCAAGGTGTCTGCAGTTGCAAAAGACGGTATCCAGCTGTTTGCCAAAGCAAGGGTAACTGTGAGAACAAATATTGAACAGCTTGTCGGTGGTGCCACTGATGAAACCGTCATTGCCAGGGTTGGGGAAGGCATCGTCAGCGCCATAGGTTCCTCTTTAACATATAAGGCTGTACTTGAGAATCCAGATAATATTTCAAAAACGGTTCTTGCAAAAAGCTTAGACTCTGGTACGGCATATGCTATTTTATCTATCGATATTGCAGATGTAGACGTTGGTAAAAATGTTGGAGCTCATCTATCTGCAGACCAGGCAGAAACTGACAAAAAAGTGGCTCAGGCAAAGGCTGAAAGTCGCCGGGCAATGGCTGTAGCCTCTGAGCAGGAAATGACAGCAAGAACTCAGGAAATGCAAGCAAAGGTTGTTGAAGCGCAGGCAGAAGTTCCCAAGGCGATGGCAGAAGCTTTTAGGGAAGGAAATCTTGGTATCATGGATTATTATAGAATGCAGAATATTCAATCTGATACTCAAATGAGAGATTCTATATCCAAAACAGATGACACAAAAAATGATGATCCTCATAAATAATAGAATACAATGAGTCATCTGGCTGGATTTGAGCCTGGAATTATCGGTATTGTTTTATACCTGATAATCACTGCTCTATTTAATAATAAAAAGAAACAAGCAAAACTGCAAAAAAAGGGGGAGAGTAATACCTCTTCCCCAATGCGGGGGAAAGTATCCAGTCTTTTTGAGAATCTACAAAATGAATTAACGGATAAATTCGAAAATATAGATAATATTATTAAACAGCATGAGCTTCCTTCAGAAGAAAAATCGATAGGTGGCGGCTTTACAATTGCATCAGAGCCGACAGTATCAGAAACAATTTTACCAACAATAAATAATGGTATAACTGCAGATGAAATTATAAATGATGATTTCTTCCAAAAGGAGAAAGAATTTTATGATAAATATTCTGCTGCGGCAGTTGTTGAGTCTTCCAGAAAATCAGTCGAACAGTTACCTGTGCTTCGCTCAATAAAAAAGATGAATGTATTAAAACAGGCAATCATCTGGCAGGAAATTATTGGTAAACCCATTTCCTTGAGAAAACCAGACCAAAGTTAATGACATATAAGTATATTCCACCCCATCTTGAGAAATATATTGTCGATCAGGACTACTCCAGATATACTGCAATAGATCAAACATGCTGGAGATATATACTACAGATATCCAAAGACTTCTTTAAGAATTATGCCCATGACAGTTTTCTCGAAGGCCTGAACAAATTTGGAATTTCATCAGACAAAATACCAAAAATAGAAGAGATGGATCAGAAACTTGCCCAATTTGGCTGGGGGGCAGTTTGTGTTAGAGGATTTATTCCGCCTGCAGCTTTCATGGAACTCCAATCCTTACAAATTCTGGCTATTGCCGCTGATATGCGGAGTATTGCCCATTTGATCTATACGCCTGCACCTGACATTGTCCACGAGGCCGCCGGGCATGCCCCAATAATTACCGATCCAGATTATGCCGAATACCTAAAACAATATGGATTAGTTGCCAAAAAAGCAATCGCCTCAAAGGAGGATACGAACGTATATAATGCGATTCGAGATCTTTCTGATTTAAAGGAATTCCCAGATGCCACCGAAATTGAAATAAAATCAGCAGAATTTCAGCTTGTTGAGGCAAATAGAAGGGTTAGTTATATCAGCGAGGCAGCTTATATGACCAGAATGAACTGGTGGACGGTTGAATATGGATTAATTGGAGAAATGGATAAACCCAGGATTTATGGAGCTGGACTATTATCCTCAGTAGGGGAGAGTTATAATTGTCTAAATGATGAAGTAACGAAAATTCCATTTTCTGTCGATTGTATCAATTATCCATATGATATTACCGAGCCGCAGCCCCAACTTTTCATCACACCCGATTTTAAAAATTTAATAAATGTTCTCAATGAATATTCAAAGACAATGGCCTATCAGGTTGGTGGAAAAGACGGATTAGATAAAGCCTTACAGGCTGAAACGGTAAATACATGTGAATATGAAAACGGTCTTCAGGTGTCCGGTGTTCTTTCTCAACTACTATTGAGTGATTCTGGCAATCCCAGTTATATGCAGTTTTCAGGCCATGTGCAGTTAGCATACAAAGGACGTCAGCTTTCAGGTCATGGCGGTGATTATCATCATGAAGGATTTGGATCACCAATTGGTGATTTTCTCGGAACTAATACTTCCACATCTAATCTGACCCGTGATCAACTTGAAAGTTTTGGTATTACTCTTAACTCTCAAGTCCAACTTGATTTGCAGGGTGGTATAAACCTCAAAGGAATCTTGTCTTCCTTTTATGAAGTTGATGGAAAGATACTTTTATTGTCATTTTCAAATTGCTCCGTAAAAGAGGGAGATAGATACCTGTTCAAACCTGAGTGGGGGGTTTTTGACATGGCCTGTGGATCCCGGATAACATCTGTATTTGCTGGACCATCAGATATAAAGGAGTATGTTGCTTATTTGGAGGAATTCAAACCAAAAAATGAGCCGCCTCATGGAATAACAGAAGTATCAAAAAATGACAATGAATTAATTCGATTATACGAACGAGTAGAGCATGCACGTTTTGGTAAAAACTACAATCTTTCTGAGTTAAAAGAAATTTCAGATATTCTTGAAAGACACCATCCGGATGACTGGTTATTAAATATGGTGATCCTGGAAATAGTTCATAAAAATAATTTGGAATGGGTAAGGAATATTCGAAAAAAATTAGAAGATAAAGCCGGTAATGAAGAGGCCATATCAACAACTATAAAAAGGGGACTTCTCCTGATAAATGGAGGTTAACTATAACCTGGCAAATCAAAATTGCTTTATTTCAATCTGATCCTTACTTTATATTCAATCCTTTATAAAATAATTCCAATCTTTCAATAAAACTCTCAATTGATCCATCATTATTTATAATTTGGTGGGAATATTTTTGTTTCTCTTCATCAGTATACTGCAATTTGATTCTAGTGGAGATTTGTTCAATAGATATATTTGCTCTTTTTTTGGCTCTTTCGATTCTGATTTTAAGGGGTGCCGTAATGAGTAATATTTGATCAAAAAAATGCATAAAATCTGCTTCAATCAGCAGTGCAGCATCGACAACAAAAAGTTTAAATCCAGATTTAAGAGCCTCTTTAAAAGAAGATTGAATAAGAGTGTTAACTTCCGGCCAGATAATTGAATTCAACTTCTGTTGATTAATTGAATCCGTGAAGGCTGATTCTCCTAATTTTCTAAAATCGAGTCTACCATCAGCTGACTGTACATCAGACCCAAAACAGGCGATCAATTTATTTTGCAGTTCATTGGATTGAAAGAGATGTGATTTGGATTTCTCATCAGCATCAAAAACAAAGGCATTTTTCTCTAAAAAAAATTTTGCCGCAGTGGTTTTTCCTGAACCCAAACCTCCAGTCAGTCCAAGTTTAATCAATCTCATCCAATATTTGAAAGATTTCCTCTGAGATACTATTTATACCCGACTCTCCATTGATAAATACTGTCAGATCCAGCTTTTCATAATAATTAACAAGCGGTTCTGTTTGCAGTCGATAGATGTCAAGCCGTTTTTTAATTGTTTCTGGTTTGTCATCTTCCCGCTGAGTTAATTCTTCTCCGCAAACATCACATTTGTTATCATTTTTTGGAGAATTAAACAGGAGATTATAAATCCTGCCGCAATTATTACAAGATCTTCTTGAAGATAATCTTTTGATGATAATTTCATCGGATGCCTTTAACACAATGACCCGGTCAAGTCTTTTATCGGTATTAGACAATAGTTTTGATAATCCGTCAGCTTGAGGGATTGTCCTTGGAAAACCATCGAATACAAATCCATGAAAGCAGTCATCATCTGCCAACCGACGACTTACCATGCCTAGAACATCATAGTCAGGAACCAATTTTCCCATATCCATGAATGTTTTTGCATGTATTCCAAGTTTTGTTTGTTTTTTAATATTTTCCCTAAGAATTTCTCCTGTGGAAATATGGGGTACTTGATATCTTTTGATGATATTTTTTGCCTGAGTTCCTTTACCAACACCAGGGGGACCAATTAAAATAATATTCATATGTTTACCTGAATTATGATAATGTAATTATTAATTATACAATAAAATTCCAGCGATAGTTGCAGTTAGAAAAGAAGCTATAGCGCCACCAAACATGGCTTTTAACCCAACTTTAGCCAACGCACTGCGTCGTTCCGGTGCAATGGCACTGATACCGCCTATTTGTATTCCAATGGATGAAAAATTTGCAAATCCACAAAGAGCATATGTAGCAATGATAGCAGCCCTGTCTGAGAGAACGCCCTCGTTTATATAAGTACCCAGCGTACCATATGCTACAAATTCATTTAAAGACAATTTTATTCCAAGGAGATTACCAACATTTGAGGCATCCTGCCATGGAACACCCATCATAAATGCTAGAGGCTGTAAAATTGTCCCGAATAGTTTTTGGAGTGAGCCAGGGAAGAAACCGGCAAATTCACCACTGACTGGAGACATACCACTGGAGGCATAAGATGCATAAACACCATTTAACAGGCTCCCGTCAATGATGCTGTCCATCCAGTTAAGGATCACATCAATAACTGCAATCAGGGCAATAAAACCGATGAGCATAGCACCAACATTTACTGCTAATTTTAATCCATCGGTAATGCCATTAGCAGCCGCTTCAATAACATTTTCTCCAACAGAAATTTTGGGAAGTTCAACATCTCCTGCCGTTTCAGAATGCTCCAATTCGGGATAAATAATTTTACCAATAACAAGGGCGGCAGGGGCGGACATGACACTGGCAGCAACCAGATGACCAGCCGGGACGCCCATTGAAATATATCCAGCGAGTACACCACCGGCAATCGTGGCAAAACCGCCAACCATTATGGTGAGAAGTTCGGAATGAGTCATTTTATTTAGAAAAGGTTTGATTAACAGGGGGGCCTCAGTTTGACCGACAAATATATTTGCCGAACATGACAAAGTTTCCGCTCCGCTGGTTCCAATAGTCCATTTCATAAATTTGCTCATTGCCTGAATGACTTTCTGCATTATTCCAAGATAATAGAGAACGCTCATAAATCCACCAAAGAATACAATCGTTGGCAGAACTTTGAAGGCAAACTGGAATCCAAAACCTGGCCACATGGCATCTGGTCCGGGAAAGAAATGAGCACCATTTGCCAGATTACCAAATAAAAATTGTGCACCATAGTCTGATAGACTGAGAAAGCTGGCAACACTATCACTAAATGATTTGAATATAACTCTCCCATATAAATCATTGGTCATAAGATATGCAATCCCGCTGATGACAAAAATAGCTCCTGCAAATCTCTGTGAAGGTTGGTGGAGTTGGAAAATAGAGTTGACAGCAATATATATAAGTGCAGCGATCATGACCCAATAGGTAGCTACCGGAATATAATATAAGACAACACCTGTCAGAATACTGCCAATACTCATAATGATCATTGACTTCACACCGCCACCGAGAAATTTATCATCCTTTTGCATTATATATGTGACTAATAATAATCCGAGAATGATCATGCCAAGGAAGCTAAATTTATCTTGCCGAAGAATTATCAGTGCAAATAGGAACTGAAGTCCCAATCCCCAGAAAATGGGTTTCAACTTTATACTACTTTTATGATACGATAAGAGCCAAGCAATGCCCAGGAGGGTAAATAGGCCTCCGATACTGACTAAATTCATACATTCTCCCCTATGTGATGTTTATTTAATTTTTTGTATAACAATTCCGGCATCTCGCCTGATATTTGTCAGCTTCACCGACAAGTACTAAACCATTCTCTTCACTTATTCTTTGACTGAAATTAGCTGGATCACCACATTGCACACAGATAGCAAGTACTTTAGTGATATATTCTGCTTCGACAAGAAGACCAGGCATAGGACCAAATGGATTGGCGAGATAATCTTTTTCCAATCCAGCGACAACGACTCTTTTACCGGAATTGGCAATCTCCCGGCAAATCTCAATGATAGAATGATCAAAGAATTGGGCTTCATCAATCCCGATAACATCTGATTCAGCAACATGGTCTAAAATATCTGATGGTTTTATTATAAGGACAGATTTAATTTTTCGATTATTGTGAGAAACAATGTAGTCTTCAGAATACCGGTTATCAATAGATGGTTTAAATATTGCAACATTCTGTTTTGCAATTTGAGCACGGATTAACCTGCGAATCAATTCCTCGGTTTTCCCGCTGAACATTGGCCCGCATATGAGCTCAATCCATCCACTGCTCCTTGGTGTTAAAGTCATGTTTTGTCTCCAATTTTATATCCGAGCAGTACAGATAATATTTTTGTCCTGATTAAATCAATTGCTACGGTATTGCGGCCGCCTTCAGGGATGATAATATCAGCATACATTTTTGTCGGTTCGACAAATTGTCTGTGAGATGGTCGTACTGTCGTATAATATTGATGAATAATGGACTCGAATGTTCTGCCCCGTTTTTTCATATCCCTTTTAATTCTGCGGATAATACGAATATCATCAGCAGTTTCAACATAGAGCTTTATATCCATCATGTCCCTGAGTTCAGGATCGAGCAATACTAATATTCCATCAAGTATTATTATATGGTGACGACCTATTTTTCGCGATTCACCACTACGTGTATGTGTAGAATAATCGTAAATGGGAACATCTATTGGACTCCCATTTAGCAAACTCTTCAATTGTATTTTCATTTCTTCAAAATCAACTGCATCAGGATGATCAAAATTGACTTTTTCACGATCACTAAATGGAAGATGTACGAGGTCTTTGTAATAGGAGTCCTGTTCAAGCAATGCCACTTCAGATTTTCCGAATTGAGCTGATAATGCTTTTGCAACGGTTGTTTTTCCGGAGCCTGTACCGCCGGCAATGCCGATCAAAATTGACTTTTTCATAGTGATGTAAATGCGTATGGCAGGAGTTCCTGCATTGAAAGTAATTTATAATTAAGATTTAGATCAGAGATGTATATTGGGATATCGCCTATATATTCTGCCATAATCTGCCGACATGCACCACAGGGCATTGCTCCATCATCAGTTACAAGTGCAATTGCCTTGAAGTCCTTATGACCTTGGGCGATGGCAGAGAAAATCCCAACCCGCTCGGCACATAATGTTGTTGGATACGCTTTTGATTCTACATTGCACCCATGAATAATAGAATTATCTTCCGTAAGTAATGCAGCGCCGACACGGTATTTACTATATGGCGCAATAGCTTTTTCTCTGGCCTTGATGGCCTCATTAATTAAATCGATGGGGATATTCATGTTCTCCAGTTGAATTTACCTCTTGAAATTAAAAACATTAATACAAGTCCTGCAACAAATCCTCCAATATGTGCAAACCATGCAACCCCGCCTCCAGTTTGATTTAGATTTGCCATTCCATTCAATACCTGGGTGCCAAACCAAAAGCCTACTACTGCAAAAGCCGGAAGCATTATGGGAAATATAAAAACTAAAGTAAGGATTTTCGCTTTATGATATTTTACCAGGTATCCCGCCATCATGCCCGAGATGGCACCAGATGCACCAATTAATGGTATAGTTGATTCAACATCAATTAATGCTTGAGCAAAAGTTGCTGCTACACCGCAAAGTAAATAATAAATCAGGAATTTTTTATGTCCTAATATGCTTTCCACATTATCAGCAAAAACATATAGGAATAACATATTTGAGGCAAGATGATAATATCCTCCGTGAATAAAAATTGAAGTAAAAAGACTGAGAAACGGTATAATTGGTGAATAGGGCAGGCCGACTGGAAGATCACCGCCGGTAATCAAAAAAGGAGTCGCTCCATATTTCATAAAAAAGTACGGATCTGACCCTGCAAAAACTTTTTGTAAAACAAATACCAAAATATTCACAGCAAGTATTGACCATGTAACATATGGTATTAGAATTCTTGGATTTTCGTCTTTTAGAGGGATAAACATTTTCAGTGTGTTATTTTAAATTTGCTTTCAATATATTTTCTGTTTCCAACATTATCAACTACCGAAACACTAATTTTGTGCTTACCAATGGTCAGTGGATCATACAATGTATATTCAACCGTATTGCGATATGAATTATACTCGAATACAATTGCAGCTCGATCAAGGCGCATTTCTATATTCTCTTCATCAATAATGCCTGATAATTCATCCGTTACTTTACAGGATATCTTCTTAATACTTTTCCCATCATAAATCCCGTCAGGTGCTGGATATATTTGACTGATTTCCGGAGCGTCGGTTTCTTTAATTACGGTAAATAACTCTCCTGACAATATCATCGTAAATATATCATTTCCCCCCGTTTCCGAATCCATAAACTGCCAACTATTTTCCTTTTTATCAAAGTAATAGATACTGCAATTCTCAGGAGAAAATCCGTCGATTCTGAATGTAATTTTTATAGGGTTTTTATAATGGAAATGATTTGGACCAATTTCGTAAACCGATGATACTATGGCTCCGGTTTCAGGCGTTTTAAATTCCCCCTTCTTTTTAATCCAAACAAGACAAGTATCCATGAAAGAATCTTCTTTTCCAGAAATTGAAAATAAATTATCAGATGATTCTAATTTAAAAGATTCTTCGGGGTAGACTGTAACTCCGGAAAGCGCAAACTGTCGTTCGGATTCATCATCCAACATAATCATTTCGTTGAATGAAGGAGAAAAATTATGCGACATAATTTCCGATATAAAATAACCATCTTTTATTTGAGCCAATGGTAATAGAATATTTCCAACAGTCACTTTCTTAATAGTCTCCAATTTATTATCAATTTTATCAAGACGGTATACATAAGTCATTCCATGCTCAAATTGCATAATTGAAATTTCATCATTTGCGAGATTCTCTAAATATTTGTCGGGGATATGCTTAAACGTTCTCTGATTAATTGTATTGGTTTCCAGAGTTATTTGAAAAGTGCCATTAATTTGACTCTGGTTATTATTGAAATCCCTGGCTGTTATGCGAAAATTATAGTAACCGGGTTCAGAAGGTAAAGCGTCGCTTGAGTATTGTTTAATAAAATTATCTCTAATTTGATCTTCATGACGAAAAAGTCGATAGAATTTCTCACCATAATTAGAATATAGTTTGAAATCCCGATGAAAAAGTGCATTTCTTTCATCTGAAAATGGATAAACATCATAGAGAACTCGATACCAGATTGATTCATTTATTTCTAAGGTAATTTCATACAATCCAAAATTATAGGGTTGGTCATCAATTTTATCTTTTATATTGACAGCCAACCCATTCAAACCGGAAATTGCTATTGTATCATTTATCACATACAAATCTTTTGCTTTTTTTGTCACATCCAGAACAAGTGGATAATTACTTGAATTCACGGTGGATTTTATCGAAAGAGGAATAAATGCAACATTATATGCAACAGGAGATTTTGTATCGGGAAAAGTCAATCCGGTATTCAAGGGATTCATTGGGCGTTCATTGGAGTCTCTTATTTCAAAGTGCAGATGTGGACCAGATATTGATCCTGTATCGCCGGAATAACCGATGATATCTCCCTTTTTAACCGGATATTTATCAGGCGGAAAATATTGATCTAAATTGTATGAATTTTGGTTTATCTGTAATTTATTAATAACCCTGTCTATCGTTTCAGTAAAAGATTCTAAATGGGCATAAACTGCCGTATTCCCATCACTAATAGTCAGGTAAATAGCTTTGCCATAACCTTTTGATCCAGTCCTGATCCTGCTAATATATCCATCACCAATTGCATAAATCTCATATCCGGTTAATCCCCAGGTTCGAATATCAAGCCCGGCATGAAATCGACGGGGGCGCATTTCACCAAAGACTGCAGTTACCGTTTGGCTTGCATCCGTAGGCCATATATAATCCTGTGAAAAGGATGAGTTTATGGAAATAAGTAATATTATCAACAAAGTTTTAAACAATTAATCCTATATCCTTTTAATTTATACTCTGTGAACGGGTACAATAATATGATTATCCCCGGTCATAAATTATTACCTTATCATGACAATGAATCTGAATTTAGTTGGGACAAAGACAAGAATATTATATTATTCTCTTACAGGAAAAATTGGCGCCATGGCATCTTCTATGGAATTTCCATTGACTCCAACGTCCATGAAGAGTATTTTGATATTTTTCCCTATTGATGAAAAGTCCTTCCAGGTTGCGAATTATAGTTTTAGGAATTTAATTAACAGAAAAAATGATCGCCTAAAGATTTCATTTATGATTCCCAGCATGTATAAGGAGCAGGTAGCAAAAACAAGTAATGAATTTATATATTATAAGCAAAGTGAATTAAAAGTGACACCAAGAGATATTTCATTCGACATGGTCGTCGATCTAAATCCAAAATTTGATTTTGAACTATCAAAGTTTATTAGCCATCTGGATGCAAAATATACAATTGGATTCAAATCGGACTATAGTGACAGATTTTACAATATACAGTTGGATGTTCCTCCATCGGGATTTCTTGAAAGGGGCTATAAACAAATGTACAATATTATTCCCACATTATGAATTATATACTATTTGAAGATAATAGACATAAGAATTTCAAACCATTTTCGCTTACCCATGCAATATATGAAATCCGTACGGGAATATTTTCAAATATTCAGCGAGTCGTCAATTTCATGGGTGAGGACGATACTCTAACTCTCCTTGTTAGAGATGAATTAACTGAAGTGGTGAGAGAACGATATCCGAGTTATGCTGTTAATCCAGAAAGAATACCACCAGGAATTTGGTTAAATGGCAGCTATTTCTGGTCATTTGACTATGTGGACAAACTAGAAAAAAGCACTCAATACCATACAGCTGGCGGGTTTCTGGCAGCATTTGTATCTGGTAATGCTGAAAAGAGTGGAAAATTTCCGAATCTTGAAAACTACTATCAAGAGACAATGCAGGTAGAGGGACTTGATTTTATTTGGGATGCCGTTCACCTGGCTGGAAAATATATCAAACAGGATGATATTTCATCCCTCAACCTATCATCTATTGACAATTCTGGTAAAGGATTTAAGACGGATTTGGATATTGGAGGACATATTCATCCTTCTGTAATCTGTGTAAAACATAAAGAAATTTATATTGGTGAAGGCTGTGAAATATTGGCTGGCGTAATAATGGATGCCTCAGGCGGACCGATAATAATAGAAAATAATGTAAAGGTTGATATTGGATCCATGATTAAGGGTCCCGTTTATATTGGAAAAGGTTCGACAATAAATCCAGGGACAAAGATCCGTGAGAATGTTTCAATTGGTCCTTTCTGTAAAATTGGAGGGGAAGTAGAGGACAGTGTTATTCACGGGTACAGCAACAAGCAGCATGATGGATTCCTTGGTCACAGTTATGTGGGGATGTGGGTAAACCTTGGTGCGAATACTAATACCAGTGATCTTAAAAATAATTATGGATCTATCAGGATAAATATTGAAGGCGAAATTATTGAAACCGGGCATAAATTTCTCGGTTTATTTATCGGTGACTATAGCAAAGCAGGTATTTCAACTATGTTTAACACTGGGACGTATGTTGGTATAGGTGCGAATATCTTTGGTGGAGATTTCCAACCAAAATATATTCCATCATTTTCCTGGGGTGAAAATGATGTTACTGATCTAAAAAAATTACTTGAAACATGCAGAGTTGTAAAATCACGGCGAGGTCATTCACTGACAAAATCTGATATACAATTAATTACCTACCATTATCTTTTAGAAAAAAATTGCTAAACCCAAAATAAATCGTTTGAATCGTTTTATAATGGAAAGTATATTTCTGCCCCTGAATAACGGAGAAAAATATGCAAGAAACATCGTTTGAGGGACTAATTTGTCCCGCTTGTTCCACACCGATTGCCGAAGAACATTTGGCAAAAAAATTGGAATGTCCCACATGTAAGAAAAATTTGAAACATAAAAAATACCTAGCATTTCTGGAATTTTTGATGATGCAGGGCATAGTGCGCAATTTGGATTTCTTTGATAAAAAACTATATGGTGATGAAATAAAAAGGAAAGAAGAAACCTCTGAAGAATTGAAGGATGAGACTGATCCTGATGAGTTTGAGAATAAGAAAGAAAGATTCGAAAAATATGAAGATGAAATGGGCCTAATCATTCAAACTGAAGACATTGATGTTGCAGAGGATTGGGCACATGTGGATGATGACTGGAGAGATTTTAATAGAAAACACCGAGAAGAAGACGACAAGAAAAACAGTAAAAAATAATTATTAAACCTGTTCTATCTATATTATGGAGAATTAATGGAATCTGATAATAAAACAAAACAAAAACAAATTCAAATTGAGTTGGATGAAAAGACATCACAAGGGGAATATGTAAATTTTTCCATTGTAACTCATTCACCGGCGGAGTTTGTAATTGATTTTGCCAGAATGCTGCCAGGGATGCCAAAAGCGAAGGTTAAATCAAGGATATTAATGACCCCGCCACAAACGAAAACACTTATGCTTATCTTACAAGATAACATCAAGAAATATGAAGGTAAGTTTGGTGAGATAAAAATGGTCAAAACTGATGGACAGAAACAGTTTAATTTTAAAATCCCAGGTGACACACTACCAAATTAAGAATTGAACAATATGACAGAAATAAAAAAGGGGGATATATTATCCCCCTTTTTTATTTAGAAGCTTTATTTTCTCAAATGCAAAAATAATTAATTTTGAGATTACAAGTCCAAGCAAACCCCCTGCAATAATATCTGCCGGGTAGTGGACACCAATATAAATTCTGGAGAACATCACAATTGCTGCGAAAATCCAGAAAATGCATCTCGGTTTTCTGACAAGATATGAAAAAATAACTGCAAGGGCAGCAGCATTTGCAGCGTGATTTGACGGGAATGATTTGTGTTTACCTCCGGATCCACCCAAATGGTTTACCGTACCAGTCTCCTGACCTACCCATGGACGAGCTCTCAGCTCAAGTTTTTTAACCGCTAAACCAGTTTGATCCACACAAAGTATTGTTAACGGTACTAACAGAAGAATAAATAACTTTCTGGTTTTGGTTTTAAAAATTAGATATATCCAAAGGAGAATAAATGGTAGTAGATATGGACCTGGTTTATCCAGCACGGGCATAAACCAATCAAAAAATGGATTGGACAGATTTCCGTTTATAAAAAAAAAGATGGTGTAATCTAGATCCAATAAAAAATTATACATGAGATATTATCAAAAGATCTTTATTTGAGAATTGAAATTTTCAAACGTATTTAAATATGTGCTTCATTTTGATTCCAATAATCCTAAAAAAATGATTTGAACTGACATAAGATGCTGGTGTTTATAATTTTGCAGACAAGCGCATGACGAATTGACGACCCAGTTTGGCACCGCCGATAAGTTCTCTATGAAAATCATCCAGCAGGTTCAAGCCTGAGACATTAAATGTCAAATGATGATTGATTTTATATGAAGTATGAATATTCAGGATGTTATAAGGACCGATTGTACCGATCCATAAACCGTCTGACCATTCAAATGAATCTACATGTCTCAGACTGCCGGAAACAGACCCAAAACTTGTTTCCCATTTGGCTCCGATGGTCCATTTGTATTTTGGAGCATTGATCGGATCATGTTTTTTTGTGAGTTCATTATAGAAATTTGTTGAATTATACCAGGAAAAATTCCCATTAATTGAGACCGAAGAACTGAGGAAGTGGGTAAAACTTAAATCTAAACCCTGAATCCAGACCTTACCATAATTTAATGAGCTTAAGACAATATGCGGCGCTGAATAGGCCGTCCCTGGTGTTAAAGCACGAGTACCATCAGCTCCGATAACTGCACTAGGCACCATTTCCGCTTCATTTAAACCAGTGAGTTTGTGATACTCATCTACACCAACAGCTTCCCAAAATTGAGAAGGAGTGTCATATTCGGGTTTAAACTGATTTCCTATTTGAAATACTTCCCAAGGTTCGTATAGAACATAACCCGTTGTGTCATTATTTGAATCCACTTCCCAGGCCACAAACCCCCATTCTCCCGGATCGGCAATATCACCCCATCCAAAATCATCGGACCAGGTCTCCCAATCATCATCATCATCAATGCCATTCCAGGCAGTACCATAAGGCGGGTTAGAGCCTGAAGCATCAGCAGGGAGAAGTCCAACTATTTGATGATCATCTATGGTAGCTTCACCCAGATAATTGCCCAATAGGTCATAATTATAGCGCAGAACAACTGTAGGAGTTATAATGGTGGCAGGGCTAAAGAAATTTTCATAATAATTGACATAATAATCAAAAGTTAGGAAAGTCTTATTGTTAATAAATCCCTTGTATCCCAGTTCAAAAGTCTGAAGACTTTCAGATCTTAGTGGATCTACATCAGGAATATTATGAGTCTCTTCCGGTGTATATAAAACCCCATCACCATTGACTTCAGGAACAAAAATAAGATATCGTGAGGTATCCAGGGCTATCCAGTCAGTGGGAGCAATGGGATCAGCGATATTAAAGAAAAATGGTGCACCATCTACCCTCTCAGAATAATCATCAAAATATCCTTCATCAAACAGACCAATTTCAACAAATCCCAATTCATCATCATAACCGGAATCACCTGGACAAATAACCCCCGTACCTGGATTATAACATCCACTATAACCTGGTGAGTGCACAGGATTGTCAGCGCCAACCCGGGCATAGGGTGTTCCATTAAGATTCCCTTTGGAGTAAACATCAAAGAGGAAATTTTTCCCTAAATAAATATCGGTAAACAGGGCAGTAGTGGTAGGAGTATTGTAAGCTTTTCCATAGGTCATACGCCATGATTTTCTCTCATTCGGCTCGTATATGACTCCGATTTTTGGACCAAAGAGCAAACCTTCTTCAGAAAGTTGATCATGGTGATCTAACCTGGCGGCGGTGATCAATTTCCATCTTTTATCCCGGGTAAGTAAAGTAGAACTTTGATAATAAACGCCGAATTCATTGGCATCTACATTACCAAATTCATCTGGTTCGTCAATTCCTTCGTTTATTTCGTCTATCTCGCCGTCATTATCGTTATCTATACCATCACTAATGAGAAAAATATTATCACCATCATTGTCATAACCATTGGGTCCGTCATTTAAAATGGTTCCAAATGTTTTGGGCATAGTCCTAAAATAATCGACTCCCCATATTAATTCAGATGTATAAGTTTTGTCAATACGATATTTGTCATTATGTTGTAATTGCAATGCAAAATTTGATGATTGATCGGTAATTCGATCGCCAAGATTATATCCCCTTGTATCACCTGAATGACTTTTATTAACATATGCCTGGAAAAACCACTTTTTGTATAGAGCCCTCCCCTGATAAAATGTTGATTCCCAGCCATCGGCGATATATCTGCCAATACCAGTAACTTGTTGAGTTTTTGTGAATGAGTACCCACCCTGGAATGTAAATGATAGATCGCTGTTGTAGCGATAGTCCATTCGAACGTCTACTTTTCTATTGTCAACCTCAAAATCAGGATAATCCACTAGACCATCACCGTCAGTATCTTGAACTACCTGGAAGTTTTCTCGATAATCATCTTCACAGCCAAAACAGCCATCGCCAGTATCATAAACCAGATCGCCTTCATCAATGTCGAAGGGAATTAACCCATCGCTTTCACCAGCATCACCTGTATTGGGTAAACCATCTATTCCATAATCATAAATTTGTTCTCCTTCATCCCAAATACCGTTTGGGGGAGGCCAGACATCTAAATAATTATCTTCTGTAAAGGTAGGGTTATATCCATCAACACCATCAATATCTACCTGATCATTTCCATTTGAGTCTAGCCAGCCATCACCAGGCTGCCAAATCCCATCAGACTCACCGAAATCACCAGTATTTGCGATGCCATCAAGACCATTATCAAAGAATATCCATGAAGTACCTATGCTAAAGGCATTTTCACCTTTTTGAAATTCACTATCTCCTTTGGAATCATCAAATGGATCCCCGGGTAGTCCATCTAATCCATAATCAAAAATATAATTATCAAATAACATTTCGGTATCATCTTCAGAATAGACAAAATCGCCTCTTAGATGTATATTGTTTCCATTTGCATCATACCATGGATTGGGATCTCCGTGGATTGTTTCAGAACTTCTGCCTTGGAATAAAATTATATTTTGTTCTTCAATATTATGAGCCCACTCAGGTAGGGCAAGATCAGTATTACTCACCCTTTCGTTTGAATCATCGGCACCGCCAGTCCCGTCATTATCAAAGCCGTCGTACCAAATATCATTTGTCAGATCTATTCTCTCGTCGATATCATCATTCATTCCATCCCAGATACCATTGCTGTTCCAGTCTTCAAAGGGTTCACCCAATGTATGCTCACCATCTCCATTTGAATCTGTAAATGGTTCAGAATTATCGATGTTATCCGCAAAAAAGTAGTCTTCATCAACAAGTCCGTCTCCGTCATCATCTATACCGTTAAACCAATCCTCTCCAGCCAGTCCATCACCATCAAGATCACCATGGTTTGCCTCACCGTCTCCAATCAAGAGAGTATCACCATTGATATTTACTCCCCAATTGGCATTTGCCCGTGTACCACCAGTAGAAGGAATTCCTGATCCCCAGGGATTATTATCTTTACCATCATTAGCGCGATCGGGGAATCCCACCCATGGATAGCTATGTGCTTTGTATTCCCGTTCTGAGACATATTCCCATTCCTGGGCATGGAGGTAGGAGGCAGATACTTTCATACTGAAGTCATTAAATTTCTTTGCCCATCTCCCGGATATTTTTTTTAATTCTCTTTCATCACTACTACCTGAGAAATTCATAGTTAATCCTTCAGAATCAGCAGGAGATTTAGACGAAATATTTATGACTCCACTATGGGCATTAGCACCATATAACGCAGTTGCCGGACCCAATACAACTTCAATTTTTTCCACATCTTCTGTTGATTGCGGAATAGTAGAATAATTAATTACTCTCAAAGCAGGTATATTGGCAATTCTGCCATCTGTCAAAGTGAGAAGCCGAGAGCTGAAACTACTATTAAAACCGCGGATAGATATACTATAATTGTTTATACCGCTGGCGGTAAAGTCAACCCCTTTTAATCCCTTTAGATAGGACCCAATATTTGTGGTATTTTGTCTTCGGATGTCCCTATTGCTTATAATTTCTACAGAGGCGGGAGCTTTTGTAACTTTATCCTGCCGTTTTATACCAGTAACCTGGGCCCCTTTGACGCGAATTGCTGCAGGTATGAGAGCGAAATCAAGGGTGATAGATTTTCCATCGAGTACTTCTAAGGTTAGTGATAGTTGTTCATACCCAATATATTTAGCGGTGAGTGTATAAATGCCAGGAGGAACATTAGAGATTGTATATTGACCTTCAATATCAGCCGCTCCGCCCATGAATGTATCTTCCACAATAACATTGGCACCTATTAGCGGGGAATCGTCAGATTTATCAGTAATTTTTCCGTGAACACTTCCATTCCTGGCAAATAATATCGTAAAAAACGTAATAATGATGATTATCTTTGTTATTGCCATGGAAAAATCCTGTTGTTTAATCGCTGCTTTTGATGTGAAACTCTTATAAAAATAGATATTAAATCTAAAAGTATCCGACGGTATTTACAATCAAAATAAATATACCTGTTTATATGAAATTAAATATGTTATAAATAGATATAAATAAAAAAGGGGGCAATATTGCCCCCTTTTTAAAAGTCAATTTGTGAAAACTAACTATTTCAATAGAATAAGTTTTTGAGTGTAAGATTGAGAATTAAGCATGGTTTTTACAAAGTACATACCGCTTGGCTGTGTGGAGGCATTCCAAGTGATATCATAGTTACCAGCATCTCTATATTCATTTACCAGCGTTGAAACGATCTGTCCCTTGATATTAAAAACTACCATTGAAACATCACTTCCAACATCCAATGAAAGTGTCATTTGAGTCACCGGGTTGAATGGATTTGGATATGCTGGACTGATTGAGAACTCTGTAGGGGTCTGAATCGTAACATCGATATAATCACTTCCAGAGGCAGCAAGAATACTTTCGATTACAAAATCACCTTGAGCGGTAAATAATTCATTCGAATTTGGTGCAATAATCATTAAGTGAGTCGAATTTCCATCGGTGCGATAATCGGACACCAATGCATTAGATGTTAAATCTAAAGAGAAATTTTCACTATGTGATAAAACCATTTCAATACCACCGACCATACCATTTGACTCAAATGATACTGAATTATTATCGTTTGTTATATTAAGGGCAGAGGCTTGATCGGATATTCTTGGTGTTAGAATATAAGAAACCATTTGAACTATATCAAGAACGGTAACATTCTGATCACCATTCATATCAGCATTACAGAATTGATCCTGATCAAGATCATTGTTTCCAAGAATATATCCTACAGAAGCAACAATATCGGTTACAGTTAGGGCACCATCACCATCGACATCACCATCATGAGCGCATCCGGCGTTGATATCACGGAACTCAAGCATAACAAGACGGGACTCATATTCAGGCAGACAAGTAGGAGCGAAATTCATCACCAGTCGACCATCGACGCCATTGAAATCGTGGTCACTATCGTCAGCTAATAATCCTGGTTGATTAGTGATAATATAATTTAAAGCATCTTCATAGCTGAAGCCCTGTAACATCAACGCTTCAAGTGTTCCACTAAATACAACTCCATTCATGGTAAGGAAATTACCCCATGTGGCAAACTGGGCATCCATGAGATACATATCGTTACCAACAGAAACTTCTTCAACACAGGCACCAAGTCCAAGATCTTCAAACACGGCAGAAACATCGCCGGCAATCGGGTAATTAAATCCGCAAGCTGCGCTCATATAGGTAACCGTAACATAAGGTAAACCAAAAATACGATCATAATCACCAGTCAAGCCATCTTCATCCTCACCAACAATATCACCAAGACCAGACTCAGATATAGGACCATCCAAAGCATGCCATTCGACATACATATCAGGATAAACCCCCATAGATTGGTTGATGTCTGACATTGAAACCATACCAGCATCTTTTTTTACATATCCGCAGGTCGTCCCAGGAACATTTGTTCCAGCGGGAACATAGACGTCAATATTGCCATCAGGTTCAAAATCAATGAAATAAGCTGATGGAAGGGTTACATTAGTTGGAGTTGCAGGGAAATAATCCAGTACAAATCCAGTTGAGAGAGACAAACTACCGGAATTATTGCCAGCATAAATACTGGGAGATGGATACCCAATCATATCAATTGCAGGGATAGTCAAATCGGCATCGAGATTTGAGGAATACTCCATATCATCAGTAATTGGCAATACTTGCACTTGAGATATACAGTCAACGGCATTTACATCCGGATAAAAACTACCTTCAGTAATAGAACCAATGCCGTCAGCACCAAATGAGACATTCAAGTTTATACCTGTTGCAGTCAATGCTGCTTCACTATGGGGTCCATTATATGTATGATAAAAAACATAACCCTCAGGCATAGTAGAAATAGGGATAGTAATGCCCATACCATATGTATCAGTCACAACCAAATTTGTTTCGGATCTGATTATATCATGATAGACGACATATAGGCCATTCATTTTATAATCACCGGCAATATCCTGTGCCATCAAACCGACAGTACACAGCAATGTTAAGATCACAATAAACGAGTGCATTTTTAATCTCATTACAACTCTCCTTGTTTTGTAGTTATTGATTTTAATTTATTTTATTGATTGAATTAAATTCTTTTGATAGTGTGTTATCGCCACAACCTACGTCTTTTTGCGTATATTTTCAAGAGATTATTTTGTCAATTGATCTTGCTGTTTACGACCTCAGCAATGTCAAGAATTTTGATTTCTTCTTCCTTGCCATCCACACGCATTGCATCATCCATCATAATGAGGCAAAAGGAACAGGCGGTAACAATGGTCTCTGCACCTGAGGAAACTGCTTCTCTAAATCGGACAACGTTTACTCTCTCACCTTCATTAATTTCGTGCCACATATTGCCGCCTCCAGCTCCGCAACAGAAACTGTTATTTCGATTGTTTTCCATCTCAACAATCTTGTGTGCATCGGTGGAATTCTGCAATATATTCCGGGGTGTATCATAGATGTCATTGTATCTTCCCAAATAACATGGGTCATGATAGGTAATAGTTTTCAAGTCAGATTTCGTTACAGAAATACTTTTTGATTCCATTAGATCATTTATCAGTTCAGAGTGATGAATAACATCAAAATTACCGCCAAAATCAACATATTCATTCTTGAGAGTGTGAAAGCAATGTGGGCATTGGGTAATTATTTTACTAAATTTGTATTTCTCTAAGATTTCAATATTTTGCAACGCCATTGTTTCAAATGTGTATTCTTCTCCCAACCGTCTGGCAGAATCTCCTGTACAACTTTCTTCAGTGCCTAACACTGCAAAATCAAGTCCGGCAGTATTCATAATATTGATAACAGCACGGCTCACTTCCTGATTCCTGGGGTCATAGGCTCCGGCGCATCCCACCCAATAAAGGTATTCAGCAGACTTCTTTTGAGAAAAAACCGGTACATCCAGTCCTGCATCAGAGGCCCATTTTAGTCGATCTTTTTTTGGGAATCCCCAGGGATTGCCATTCTGCATAATTTTTTCCAGGCTTTCTGCTGCCTGCTCAGGAGGTAAACCTTCTGAGAGGACAAGGTGTCTTCTCATGTCAACAATTGTCGGAACATGATCAATCAATACTGGGCAAATATCCATACAGGCCCCGCAAGTTGTACATGACCAAAGTTCATTTTCTGAGATTAATCCACCAATTAGTTTTTCAGATTCAATATTATGCACATGTGTATCATACAGACTTTGTCTAATATCTGTGATAATTTTCATAGGAGATAGCGGTTTACCAGTCAGGGCAGCAGGGCAGACAGTCGTGCATCTGGCACATTCAGTGCATGAAACACTGTCGAGTAATTGTTTCCAGGTAAATTCTTCAACTTTACTTACGCCAAGGGAAATATTCTCAATATCAAGATCAGGATCTTCCAAGATTTTTGACACATGCATAGTACGAACTTCACCTCGCCGAGATCGATTGGTAAAGACAATATTCAGAATGACTGCAATAGAATGCATCATTTTGGTAGTGGGGAGGAGGGCGATAAATAACAATGACGTAATTGCATGAAACCACCATAATGTCGGTTTCAAAGTGATCCAGGTCGACAACGACAACATATTTGACAGGGGATAACCTATCCACGAATAGCCGGCATCAACAGGTTGATCAACGGCAATCCTCGCTGCTTCTGAAAGATATCCACCAAATACTAATAAAAGCAGAAAACATAAAATCCCGGTATCACCAAATAAATTTCCACGTTGAGTCAGATTTGAATGAGGAAGTAATTCCGGTCGATCCATCATTCTACGGTATAAGGCCATGACCAAACCGATAAATAATAATAAGCCACCTGTATCATTCAAAAATGCAAACCAGGGCTCATCCATCCCAGGTAAGTATTCTAAAAAGAATCCCCTGGCAGTGGCAAAATCCACCGTTGTGGCAAACAGCAGTTCAAAAAATCCCCAGCCAAGAAAAAAATGCATTATGGTTGCATAAGAAAATCGTCTGGAATATATCCCTCGCTGGGCAATACCGAATGTCAGGAAATTACCAATTTGCTCAAAGATATGTCTCGGTTTTTTTATTTCAGATTTGCCTTTAAAGATAACAAATATCCGGCGAGAATTGTAGACCATGTAAGCCATGGCAAAGAGGGCGATGATATAAAATGATATAGAAATATGATGGGTCTCAATCATTAAAGAAATCTCCTGATTTTAGAAAATAAAAATACGATTTTAAGAACGTGACAAAAATAGGGAGTGCTTGCTTAAAAGAATTTCATTTCAAGCAATTATATAAAACAATATAATTTTTCTTTTTAAGAAAGGGAATTAATCTTCTCCGTCAATTTGGGAATGATTTCGAATAAATCTGCAACCACGCCAAAATCGGCGATTTCAAAAATGGGCGCATTTTCATCTTTATTCAAAGCGATAATATTGTCTGAGCTCTTCATACCAACCTGATGCTGGATTGCCCCGGAAATACCAATAGCAAAATATAATTTAGGGGAAACGGTTTGACCCGAAGACCCAACTTGATGCTCATGCGGGAGCCAGCCATAATCTACTACAGGGCGGGATGAGCCAATTTCAGCGTTTAATGCTTTGGCTAATTCCTTTATAACATCCATATTCTCTTCTTTACCAATGCCGCGACCCACTGCAATAATGACCTCAGCCCGACTCAGATCCACTGACCCTTTTGCTTCCTGGAATTTCTCTCCCTTTCGAATACTCTGAGAAATACCCGATAGATCAACTGTGAATTCCCTGGTGGAGGCAGACCCACTTTTTAGTGAATCAAGACGAAATGCTCCAGATTGGATAGATATTATTGTTAATCCTGTGGTCTTTACATCTGAATTAATTTTACCCTGATTTATTTGCCTTGTAAAGACAAATTCATCTTCGTTCTTAAAACCGATACAGTCTGTCAAAAATGGAATATCCAGTCTGGCGCTTAACCGAGGTACCCAATCTCTTGTTTCATAAGTATGACCAAATACGACCATATCAGGATTTTCAGCATTAATTAAATTTTCGAATGCAGAGACATATGCAAGAGGATTGAAATTTTCCAATTCGACATTTTGTAGTTGAATGATCTCAGCCAAATCGTAATCTGTAATTGTCTCAATATTAGATCCGAATACAATTGCGGATACACTGCCGCCTGTTTGTTCCGCCAGTTGTTGGGCAGCTGCCAGTGCTTCAAGAGAATTTCTGTTTGGCTTCCCGTCATTTTGTTGCAAAAAAGTATAGATTTTCATTGTAGCCCCTATAATACCTTAATTTCGTTGGTGAGTTTTTCTATGAGCCCATCAACAACCTGATCAGCCGATCCTTGAATAAAAACGGTTTCCTTAGTTTTCTGCGGGATGTACAACTTATGAACAAAAGATTTACTAGAAGTATTTTCAAGATTTAGTTCAGATACTTTTATAGATTCAAGAGGTTTTCTTTTCATCATCATAATCCCTCGCAACGAAGCATATCGGGGTTTATTTAAGCCGGATTGAATGGTGATTGAGGCTGGTAGGTCAAGTTCAGACCATTGAAACCAACCGCCTTCCAATTCTTGCTTGACTTTTATCGTTTTTTCATCAAGAATCTCAGTACCCATAACCAGAGAGGCATGAGATGTATCCAGAAGTTCTGCCATGATCAAACCAAGCTGAGCATTCCCAATATCATCCGATTGCAATCCGGAGAAAATTATATCAAATTCTTTATCTTTTAAAACATTGACCATCACTTTGGCTGCCGAGAGAATATCCAAATCTTTATAATCATCATCGTCAAGATGAATGGCTTTATCGGCTCCTTTTGCAAGGGCATCCTTTAAAACCTGTTGACAGGATTCACCGCCTAATGATAAAACTGTCACTTCCCCCCCCTGATCTTCCTTCAATAAAAGAGCCTCTTCAAGCGCATATGAGTCACTTTCGTTGGTTGCCAGGGTAATTCCTTCCATCTCAATACTTTTTTGATCGTTAGAAATTTTTATGACTGAATCGGTGTCTGGAACTTGTTTAATTAATACACAAATCTTCATGGTTACCTCAAAAAATAAATATTATCCTGATGCCAGTTGATACATTATTAAATAACTGGAAATTCTTTTGTGGAAATTACGATAATAAATATCAATATTAAGAGTTGATAATCCCCATATTGATAAATATCAACACAAAACACATCCGATATATATCCAATTAAACGTATCGATTCCAAATTATTAAAGGACGAATTATGTTACCAATATTTACAAATTCAGATATTTATATTCCTGTAAATTATTCTTATTATTATGTTAAAGTTGTTCAGATTACCGCAATATTATTTTATTCTGACCTGTTTGGTTTTTCCCAATGAATACCCTGGAGAAACAAATTCCCTTAATTTAGAACCGGTAATCTCATTTGAAACCGGACAATCAAAACAAATGTTGGCAACGCGAACGCCCCACCCACCCTTAATTGACGGAAGTATAACTGATGATATGTGGAGCTTGGCAATCCCTACGAGGGATTTTATTCAAGAATCTCCAGAAAATCTTGTAGCTCCGACAGAATCAACTGAGGTCAGGATATTATATGATGATAATTGCCTCTATGTGCTTGTCCAGATGTTTGACAACAAACCGGGAGGAATAAAAAAAAGGATAGCGCGACGGGATGACTGGATGCGGGGGTTTGAAGGATCATCTGACTGGTTTACGATAGATTTAGATAGTAGATTCGATCACCAAACGGCTTTCATTTTTGGTGTGAATGCAGCTGGGGTCAAAGTTGATGCAGTTGCCTATGATGATGCTGATTATGATATGGAGTGGAATGCTGTATGGCAGGCTGAGGTAAGTGTGAATGATAAAGGATGGATTATCGAGTTAGCAATTCCTTTTTCTATTTTACGATTTGACGATATTGGAACCATGACCTGGGGTATAAATATGGGTCGGTATATCCAAAGAAAAAACGAACATATTACATGGATTCCTGAACCGAGAGGAGTACAGGGAATTGTATCCAGATATGGAATTCTCACTGGATTGAAAGATATACCGCAACCCCGACAATTAGAAATTACGCCCTATATAATATCAGGAAATCTCAACAGGAGTGGTCAGGAATTAACTGAACCGGACTGGGACCCATTCGCACACAATTCACTTGAAAAACAAAAAAGAATCTCTAATATGGGTCTGGATCTAAAATATGGTCTGGGATCAAATGCCACCATCGATTTAACCATCAATCCCGATTATGGTCAAATCGAAGCAGATCCAGCCGATATCAATCTCACATATTTTGAAACATACTTTCTGGAAAAGAGACCTTTTTTTATTGAAAATTCTACTATTTTTGATACTCCCATTGAAATGTTTTATTCCAGACGTATTGGATCAGATGAAAATCGCATTCTTGCGGCAGGAAAATATACTGGCAAAACCGCCAATGGATTAGGTTTTGGATTGCTCAGTGCTGTGACATCAAACCGAAATTCATCAAATTGGATGGATGATTTTAACCAAAATCATATCACCAGTTTTTTTGCAGGAAGAATAATCCAGGATGTCCTAGATGGAAATTCTTATATGGGAGGGATGGTCACATCTAAGATATTTAATAATTATTCTGCCACCAGTTTGTCCGCCGACCAATTTCTATACTTGGCAAATAATAGAATAAATCTTGATCAGCAATTTGCCGTGAGTGATACAAACGGTATTGGCGGCTGGGCTTACTCTGGAGATATAGAATACCATAATCAGAATAATTTTACTTCATATATAAATTTTGAGCATTTTAGTAAGAAATTTTATGTTGATGATCTCGGGTTCAACAGTCGAAACAATGTGGAATATATTAGTACTGGGTTTTCCTATTTGCAGCAGGATCCCGTTGGATTTGTACGTTATGGTTCCGCAGGCATTAGCTTTGATTATGCTGCCAACCTGGATGACCTCATTCTAAATCGAACTGTGAATATAAATATAGAATTTACCAATGTGAATTATTGGAGCACCTCTTTTGGTTTTAGTCGATCATTTGAATATTACGATGATAAACTCACATATGACTCTGAATTAAAAGAATTAGGTCCTGATGTAAAATTACCTGAAACAGATGGGGCATATTTTACACTGCAATCCGATTATACTAACCCCCTTGTATTCTCAACATCTCTGGTTTACGGGAGCAATAAACTTGGAGATTGGGGCAGACATTATTCAGTCAATATCCTCTCAAGATTATTCGATCGACTGGAATTATCATTAAATTTTAACAGGAATAGATCATTTGAGAAATTTCATTGGTTGGAAATTACTAATGAAGATGTGATAAGTAACGGTAACCTTCAGACATACCAGCATTTTATGTTTACAAATTCAATGAATAGACTGGATATTGTCACATTACGTGCATCTTTTGGTCTCTCAACAAATATGAGTATTGACGCTTATTCTGAATATTATGTCAAGCGCAATTCATTTACAGAGAATACTTTGTATGAATTACTTGAACCTGGTCAATATCCTGAAATTACAGATTATGATCCCTATAGTAATGAACCTATGGAAGATGGTGAGGAATTACTTCATCCAAATCTATATGTTGGATTATATCCAAAATATACCAGTCTAAACTTTAACTTTGTATTCCGGTGGGAATTTAGGCCAGGGTCAACATTTTATCTGGTTTACACAAATTTTAAGGATATAAACGGAATGCCTACATCATCAATATTTGATTTCTGGAACAATGATGGACATGGGAAATGGATTGAATATGAAAAAAATCACTCCATAATGATGAAGATAGACTATTGGTTCAATATCTGAAGATAATTTGAATACTGCGAGGGATTATTAATTCACATAAATTTTGAAATCTGCCGGATTATAGATCTTCCCGATAACCATGCTGGATAATGTTTTTTTACTCTTCAGGGTAGCTATTAGATCTGCAGATTTTGATTCGGGAACAGATATAAGTAATCCACCGGATGTCTGAGCATCGGCGAGCATGAGTTTTTTAAATAAGGGGAAATTTCCTGAAAAACTGGTATGAGGTTCCACATGTTTTAAATTTGTTTTTGATCCACCAGGCACTACTCCTTTTTGAGCCAGCTCAAATACCCCTTCTAAAAAATCTACCTGATCAAATTCAATAACGGCAGATACATTGCTTCCTTCACACATTTCCAGTAAATGGCCTAAAAGCCCAAATCCCGTTACATCAGTGCAGGCGCTAACACCAATTTCAGTCATTGCATCTGCAGCAGTATTATTTAAAGATTTCATTGTGTCAGTAACAGCTCTTATAATCTGAAAATCGGCAATTTCTCTTTTGATTGCAGTCGTTATTATGCCGGTGCCAAGCGGTTTTGTCAGAATAAGGACATCTCCGGGTTTTGCCGTATTATTTCTGGTGATTGTATTTTGATAGGCTTCCCCGGTCACGACTAATCCATATTTTGGTTCTTTGTCTTTAACGGTATGACCGCCGAGTATTGGGATTCCGACTTTTTCGGTGACTGACAGTCCGCCATTCAATATATCTGTCAAGACAGAAAGGGGTAAATCCTCTTTTGGAAATCCAACAATATTAAGGGCAAATAACGGTTTTGCACCCATAGCGTAGATATCTGACAATGAATTCGTTGCGGCAATTTGACCAAAGGTAAATGGGTCATCGACAATAGGTGTAAAGAAATCCACACTTTGAACAATTATTCTTCCGTCAGGTAACGGGTATAATGCAGCATCATCTAATGATTCATATCCGATTTGGGAATTATCAAGATTAACAGGGTTGAGATTACTCAAAACTTGAGCAAGGTCAGATGCACCTAATTTGCACGCTCAGCCCGCACCAGATGACATGCTGGTTAATTTGTATTTTTTAGACGTCATATAGATGCAGAAAATTAAGGGCGGTACATGAAGCTTGGAAAGTTATTAATTCGTATTTATTATAACTGTCTCTTTATTGACAAATGATGTATGGTAAATAATTAATTCAGATTTACAAATCTGAAAAGATTGCGACATCAGAAATTTTAATAATGGAGTATAAAGGTCCGAAATAATAATCTGGTTAGCCTAATAATAAAATGATTCAAAAAAATCCACAAAATGCTATGAACCTTATCTCGAGGACTGGTCATTAACCAGTTTACTTTTCTATATTGATTACCGCATAGAAAGTTATCTTTTTAGCATTAAATATATTGGTGTCTAAATAAGGCTGACGGTAAATTTTGGACTCTGGTATCTAAATAATATTTATCATTGAAAATATGATAGATTTTTATTTTATAAATGAGATATTTAATTATTTTAATTATTAATAAGGTCAAACAACACAAATGACAAATTCAAAGACAAATGTTACGGAACTGACCGAGGTAACTATCAGATTTGCAGGAGATTCCGGTGATGGGATGCAGCTGACTGGTACCCAGTTTTCTGATAATACTGCAATATTCGGTAATGATTTGGCAACATTTCCAGATTATCCTTCAGAAATTCGCGCTCCGGCCGGCTCTCTTGCGGGAGTAAGTTCATTCCAGATCCAATTCAGTAAATTGGACATCCATACTCCGGGTGATGATCTGAATGTGCTTGTCGCTATGAATCCTGCCGCCTTGAAAGTACATCTTGGAGATGTAAAGGACAATGGCACCGTAATCATTAATGAAGCTAATTTCACAAAGAAAAATCTGAATCTGGCTGGTTATGATTGTAATCCGTTGGAAACAGACTTGTTAAAAAACTTCCAGACCGTTAAAGTTGATATGACAAAACTAGTCGGTACTGCCACTGAAGATCTGAAATTGGCCCCTAAGCTAATCGCCAGAAGTGCCAATATGTTTGCATTGGGGTTGGTGTATTGGTTATACGGAAGGAAAATTGATAACACTGTAGATTTCATTCAGAAGAAATTTGCTAAAAAACCTGAAATAGTTGAAGCAAATCTCAGAGCACTTAAAGCTGGATATAATTATGGAAATACGCTTGAATTGGTAAAAACTACTTATCATATACCAAAGGCAAAATTTGAACCGGGTTGTTATAGGAATATGATGGGAAACCAGGCTTTGGCGTATGGGTTTATGACTGCTGCCGAAAAATCTGGGTTGGAATTATTTTATGGTGGATATCCCATAACACCAGCATCTGATGTTCTTCATTACCTATCCGGTTATAAAAATATGGGTGTAAAAACCTTTCAGGCTGAAGATGAAATTGCCGGGGTAGTAAGTGCCATAGGCGCCGCTTATGCCGGTGACCTGGCTATCACTGCAACCAGCGGACCGGGTGTGGCCCTGAAATCTGAAGCGATTGGTTTGGCTGTAATGGCAGAGTTACCTCTTGTGATTATCAACGTGCAACGAGGTGGGCCATCAACTGGACTGCCAACCAAAACAGAACAGTCTGATCTGTATCAAGCGGTATGGGGAAGAAATGGTGAAGCACCATGTGTTGTGATTAGCGCATCTACACCGGCTGATTGTTTTTATACTGCAATCGAAGCAGCAAGGATTGCCCTTAAATTCATGATACCAGTTATTTTGCTGAGTGATGGTTATATCGCAAATGGTTCTGAACCATGGAGAATACCTGATGTAGATTCGCTCCCAGAATTTGAAAATCATAAAACATCTGATCCTGACGGGTATGAACCTTTTGATCATAGTTCTGAATTTCTTGCAAGGCCATGGGCAACACCTGGAACACCAGGGCTTGAACATCGGATTGGTGGATTGGAAAAATGGGATGGTGCCGGTCACGTAAGTTATGACCCTGAGAATCATGACCACATGTTAAGACTAAGACAGAAAAAAGTTGATATTATAGCAGAAGAAATTCCCGATGAAGTTCCATATGGAGAGGCTTCAGGCAACCTTTTGATAATCAGTTGGGGTGGTACGATGGGTTCGGTCCGTTCTGCGGTAGAACATATTCATCTGGAGAACAAAAAAGTTTCCCATGTCCATTTGAGACATCTGAATCCATTCCCAAAAAATTTAGGAGATATTATCAAAAGGTTTGATAAGGTATTAGTCCCTGAATTGAATTTGGGACAGCTTGCAACTATGTTAAGAGCGAAGTACCTGGTACCGACTATTCAAATGAATATTAACCACGGAAAACCATTAAAAACTTCTGACGTGCTAAACAAAATAAACGAAATTTTGGGAGAATGATTAGATGACTGAAACAATAACACAACCAATAAAAATGACCAGAAAAGATTTTGTATCTGATCAGGAAGTTCGATGGTGTCCCGGTTGTGGTGATTACGCCATACTGGCTCAAGTGCAGAAAGTGATGCCGGAGTTGGGAGTGGCTAAAGAGAATTTCTTAATTGTGTCTGGTATCGGCTGTTCAAGTCGTTTCCCGTATTATATGGATACCTATGGATTCCATAGCATTCACGGACGAGCCCCAGCATTAGCATCAGGTGCAAAAATTGCCAATCCTGAGCTATCGGTATGGGTAGTTACCGGTGATGGTGATGCAATGAGTATTGGTGGAAATCATCTTATTCATACATTACGTCGAAACATTGATATGAATATTCTGATGTTCAATAATCGGATTTACGGGCTCACTAAAGGACAGTATTCTCCAACATCAGAATTAGGAAAAGTAACAAAATCATCGCCAATGGGTTCATTAGATTATCCGTTCAACCCTCCTGCATTGGCACTTGGAGCTGGCGGAACATTTATCGCCCGTGCCATCGACCGTGACCAAAAACATTCTATGGAAATGATCAAAAGAGCTCATGGACATAAAGGAACCTCTTTTATCGAATACTATCAAAATTGTCTCATTTTCAATGATGGCACTTTTTCTGATCTAACAGATAAAACTACAAAGGACGAATCTGTCCTAAAACTGGAACATGGCAAACCCATGGTATTTGGTGTCAAAAATTCCAAAGGTTTAAGGCTTGTGGGTTCACAGTTTGAGGTAATTGAGTTAAATGGTGCTTTTAATATTGACGATGTCTTTGTCCATAACGAAAATGATAAAAACCTGGCGATGATTTTAAGTGAACTCACCTATGTGGATCACCTGCCAACTCCGGTTGGAATTTTTTATGTGAAGGATGAACCTACGTATGAAGATATGGTACATAGTCAAATCCAAGAAGCGGTTAGCAATAAAGGCAGAGGAAGCCTTGAGCAATTATTTAAATCGTCTAATACCTGGACAGTAGAATAGGAGATTAATATGTTTGATGTATTATCAGATGAATATCAACAAATGGATGAAATTTCAAAGAAATCAAAATCCAAAATCAGCAATGCCGTGTCATTGGATGATCCGATAAGTGTTTTAAGCGGAGAAGATTTTGCCATGGTGAGTGAAAAAACGTCCCTGGCTAAAATCATAAAAATTCTCCAGGACAAACATCTTGCCTGTGTTGTCGTAGAAAAGAAAAATGTTTTGACTGGAATTTTTACTGAAAGAGATGTTCTTAACAAAGTTGTCGGATACAAATTGGATCTTGAAAAAGAAGTCGTCTCCGATTTTATGACGCCAAAACCAACTAAACTACTATTGGAAGATTCTATCGCATTTGCATTAAACAAGATGACAGATGGCGGATACCGACATATCCCCATCGTCAATAAAGCAAAGAAGACTGTTGCAGTCGTCAGCATGCAGGATGTAATCAACCATTTAGGTGAGTTTTTCTTTGATGAAATTATAAATCTTCCTCCCAAACCACTACGCCGTCAACATTCAGTTGAGGGTGGTTAGAATAATTCATATATTAATATAGGAGAAATCCGATGCGTACTGAAAAAGATTCAATGGGTTCAATGGTTGTTCCTGATGATGCTTATTATGGCGCTCAGACTCAGAGAGCAGTAGAGAATTTTCCAATCAGCGGTATTTATATGCCGCCGGCAGTGATTCGTGCATTAGGCATAATTAAGCGATCGGCTGCAGTGGTAAATGCTGACCTCAAACAATTGGATGATGAACGTAAATCTGTTATTATAAAAGCAGCCGAAGAAGTAATTGACGGCAATTTTGACAATCAGTTTCTCATAGACATCTTCCAAACTGGTTCCGGTACTTCTAGCAATATGAATACCAATGAAATTATTGCCAACCGGGCAAGTGAACTAATGGGCGGGACTATTGGCAGCCGCGAGCCTGTTCACCCTAACGATCACGTCAACATGGGACAATCCAGCAACGATGTAATTCCAACGGCGATTCATATTGCTGCCAAAATTGAAATTGAGAACGAACTGATTCCTGCCCTCGAAATGCTCCATCGTGGTCTAGATGAAAAAGCGAAAGCATGGGATCATATCGTCAAAATAGGCAGAACCCATCTTCAGGATGCCACCCCGATCAGACTGGGACAGGAATTCTCAGGATATGCTGCTATGATAAGAAGTGGAATAAAACGTCTGGAGTTGGCAAAAGATCAATTGGAAGGTCTTGCCCAGGGCGGTACCGCAGTTGGAACAGGAATTAATACCCATGTAGAATTTGGTGCAAGAATTGCAAAAGAGGTATCGTCTTACACTGGTGTTGTATTTAGCGAAGCGGTTAATCACTATGAAGCACAGGCAACACAGGATGCAGCTGTCCTTGTTTCTGGTGTGCTAAAAACAGTCGCAGTATCATTCTTTAAAATAGCCAATGATATTCGCTGGCTGGGATCAGGACCAAGAGCAGGACTCGGCGAATTAATTTTGCCTCCTGTTCAACCAGGCTCATCAATAATGCCCGGGAAGGTGAATCCGGTCATTTGTGAATCCCTTATTCAGATTAGCGCTCAAGTTGTTGGCAATGATGCGGCAATTACCCTTGGCGGTCTTGGCGGTGTATTTGAATTAAATCTGATGCTGCCGCTTATTGCGCATAATCTACTTCAGTCAATTGAAATTATGAGTAACGGTGCAAAAATGTTTAATGAGAAATTATTGACCGGACTTGAAGTCGATACGCAAAAATGTGCAGATTATATTGAAGGCAGTCTGGCAATGTGTACATCCCTTGCACCTGTTATCGGATATGATAACGCCGCTGCTATAGCACATGATGCCTACGAAAGTGGGAAAACTGTTCGGCAGATTGCCCTGGAGAAAAAGGTGCTGGATGAAGCACAGCTGAATGAGTTATTGGACCCATTATCAATGACAAATCCAAATAAATAAAATCTTTGACAAAAAAGAAAAAAAGAAAATCTAAATCTTGGGGAAAGGTGTTCTTAAACACCTTTCTTCTTTTACTGGCAGGAGGACTGTCAGTCATCATCTATTTAATATTCCTTGCCAGGGATCTTCCCTCGTTGGATGAACTCCAGCAATTCAGTCCTGACACCATCTCAAAAGTCGTTGCTGCCGATGGAAAGCTAATCAAAGAATTGTACATTCGCAAGCGGGATATTATCAGAATAGGCGAGGTGCCAAAAGATCTTATTAATGCCCTTATCTCCATGGAGGATCACCGCTTTTATGAGCATTCGGGCATAAGTATCAGGGGGATTGTCAGGGCCGTAATTGTTGATGTCATTACCATGAGTAGTAAGCAGGGTGCCAGCACGATAACCCAGCAGTTGGCGCGCAATATGTATAATTCTATCGGTTTCGAAAAGACCATTACCCGGAAGCTGAAAGAGTTTCTAACCGCTATCCAGATAGAAAAAACATATACGAAAGCAGAGATAATGGAACTGTATCTCAATTCAGTTCACTTTGGCCATGGCAGTTATGGAATTAAAGCTGCCACAGACATTTATTATAGTAAGGATGTATCTGATCTAACATTGGATGAGTGTGCAGTACTTATTGGGTTACTGCCAGCCCCGGCGCGATATTCTCCACGCACTCATCCTGACCGAGCTCTCATTAGAAGAGATCTTGTCTTAAAAGTGATGCATAGAAGAGGATATATCACAGAAGAATCAAAATTAGAATATAGCCGAATTCCGCTCTCGCAAAAAGAATCAACCGGCGATACCGGATGGGCCCATTATTTTGCAGAATATGTCCGCCGTGAACTGGAAAAAATTGATGATGAACTCAATATAGATTTATATAAAGACGGATTAGTCATTCATACCACCCTGGATTCAGATATTCAAAATATCCTTGAGGAAAACTTTAATAAAAGTATCAATTTAAATCAGACGGTCCTGAATAAAGAATTCCTAAAAAATGAGAAGAAACTGGCATTTGCCATATCGCAGGCACGTACAGAAATTTCAGCAGACTCCATAAAAAAAATCTTAGATGAAGATCTCACAATACCACCTGAACTGAGATCACAATTTCTTGTCCAGGGGGCAGTTGTTGCCATTGAGCCAAAAACGGGGAAAATCCTCGGTATGATCGGCGGCCGGCAAGAAGAGGAATATGCCGATCATTATAATCGCTCGACACAGGCAAAACGTCAGCCGGGATCGGTCTTCAAACCCTTTGTATATATGACAGCATTGGAAAAAGGATACAAACCGACAACGCAATTATTGAATCAACCCATTGAGATTTGCCTGGATGAAGGCTGTATTGATCGTTGGAATCCACAGAATCATGATGGCTCAACAGGATTACTCACTACCCTCCGGGAAGGTATCAAAAGATCACTAAATTTAATCTCCGTAAGAGTAGTGCAGGAATTAGTGGGACCAGCTGCAGTTAAGAAAAATGCCCAGTTGTTTGGATTATCAACATACATCCCGGAAGTTGATGCAATTGCACTTGGTGTTGCAGATGTTATTCCCATGGAAATAACCACGGCCTATGCGGCTATTGCAAATAACGGAATATTATCTAAACCCTTTGCAATCACCAGGATTGAAGATCGCTATGGAAGGGTGATAAAAGAATATACTACTGAATCCCGTGAAGTCAAGGATGAAAACCTCATTTATATTTTGCGGGATATGATGAGATCGGTTATTGATGAGGGAACAGGTGGTTCAATTCGCTGGAAGTATAAATTTTATCGACCGCTTGCCGGTAAGACTGGTACCACTAACTCTAAGGCAGATGCCTGGTTTGTTGGATATACTCCGCAAATTGCCATCAGTGTATGGGTTGGTATGGACGACCCGGGGATATCGCTGGGAGAAAAACAGTTTGGTTCACAAGCGGCGCTGCCAACTTTTGCAAATTCGATCAAAGAAATATACGATTTGAAGGATTATCCGGAAGCGGATTGGGAAATGCCCGACGGTGTTACCCCATTGTTAATATGCACAGATTCATATGAATTGGCCACCCAATGGTGTCCACAGGAAAGTCGAATAAACGAAATATTTTTAAGAGTTCATATGCCCAGGAAGGAATGCAGTATCCACTCAAATCCTTTCCAGAGATTTAGAGATAAATAATAAAGATTTTTTGAATTGCAGGAACTATTAAAGTATCAATTGCCGTTCAGGAGCTTTTTCTTCGCTTATTGTGATTGAAGACTTAATGGTCTGAACTGCTTTTTTTAATCGGGCTTCATCCGCACAAAATGCCTCACAAATAATCTCACCATTTTCAACAGGATCACCTGTTTTTTTGGAGAATACAATACCGGCGGAATTATCCAGACTATCCGCTTTTGTTAATCTGCCGCCACCCATCTCAATGATGGAAATTCCTATTTTGAATGTGTCCATATTTTGGAGGTAACCGGATTCATCAGCTACAATAATTTGTTTGTTATTTGGTGAATAGGTTTGTGGATTGTACAATAATGACAGATCTCCGCCATGTTCATCAATCATTTGTTCAAATATTTTGAGAGCGTCACCATTGTTCAATTTATTTTCCAGATAACTGATATGATTGCCTGTTCGTCCTGCCTGGATGAGGGCTTTTTCACATAATTTTATAGTAATATATTTTAGGTCATCAGGACCACCGCCCTTTAATATATCAATACTTTCCATAACTTCAGTCCAAATTCCTACAGAATTACCAAGGGGCTGATTCATATCAGTGATCAGATAATCCACCTTTAGTCCATAATCATTGCCAACTGTTTTAAGCAATACGCCAAGTTCTTCTGCTTTGGATTTCTCATTCATAAATGCGCCGTTTCCACATTTTATATCCATTACGAGTCCACGAATACCTTCAGCAATTTTCTTGCTCATGATACTTCCGCAAATGAGATGCAGGGATGCCACTGTAGATGTCACATCACGAAGTGCATAAATTTTCTTATCAGCAGGACAAATATCGGCAGTTTGACCCATAATGGAAACGCCAACTTTTTCAACTATCCTGGAAAATTCAGAAACAGATAAATCGGCATTGTAACCGGGAATCGATTCAAATTTGTCAAGTGTGCCACCAGTATGACCCAAACCCCGTCCGGATAACATAGGCACATATAAACCACATGAAGCCAGGAGTGGACCCAATATGAGGGAGACCTTGTCGCCAACACCACCTGTACTATGTTTGTCTACAACGAAATCAGGGAGATAGGAAAAATCGAGTTTCTTGCCGCTCTCAATCATGGCTTTTGTATAATGACGAGCTTCGCTTATGTCCATTCCGTTAAAATATACAGCCATGAGCCAGGCGGTCATTTGATAGTCTGGAATATCACCATTGGTAAAACCATCAACAATATACTTTATTTCTTCAAAGGAATGTTGCCGATTATGTTGTTTATCGCGGATTATCTCAACTGATGATTTCATACTATTTTACCCACAGTTTGAGGTTTGCATTTTGGATTTTGCAATTGCTGAATTTTGTAAATCTTTGCATAATCCATGTAGTGGCGACTACTTTCGATAATATCCTGGTATTCTTCATCAGTCACATCACGTACACTTCTGCCCGGTGAGCCGAGAAATAATGATCGGGGTGGTATAATTGTTCTTGGTGTAATGAGGGCACCAGCGCCAATAATACTGCCTGAGCCAACAACCACATCATCCATTACAATGGCGCCCATTCCGATGAGACATCTATCTTCAATAGTGCATCCATGGAGCAACACATTATGTCCGCAGACTACTTCGGCACCGATAACAGTAGGGGAGACAGCAGTGGTGACATGAATAGTTGAATTATCTTGAATATTGGTTTTCTCACCGATGCGAATAAAATTCATATCACCGCGTATCACGGTTCCAAACCAGATATTTACATCATCACCCAGTTCCACATCACCGATAATATCTACACTTTCAGAGATATAACATGAATCAGGTATAACGGGATTTTTATCCTTGAAGGACAGGATCATCTTTTTCCTTTTTTGCGAATTTAAAAAATGACATCCATTCCAAATTGAAAAATCGTTGTTCACGTGAGGTTCTGTAACAGAAAAATAATCCAACAGCCCCGAGGATAAAATTTGGAAGCCACATGGACAGAAATGGAGACAACAGGGAGCGGTCGGCAAATTCTTCCCCAGCAATAAGGAAGGCCCAGTATATAATAAAAAATCCAAGACTAAATGCCATACTTACAGCAAAGCCGCCTTTTTGGGCCATGATGCCGAGTGGTGCGCCAATCAAAATAAAAACGATACTGGCGACAGGGATTGAAAATTTCTTATGAAGTTCAACTGAATATTTATTGATAGATTTCCCATAGGAGCCGATAAGTTTCAAATCGCTGTTAATTCCCCTTTTGAGATTTTTTAACCGCCGGTTAAATTTGGCTGCGGCGGCCTTATCCTCCATATTATTTAATGAATCTGCCATGCTTAATTCATAGGATTCTAATTGGTATTGTATGACTTCAGGCGAATGTTGTCGAAGGATATTGAGTTTCAATTCGGTATTTAGACGTTTATCAATCCGTTCCCAAACATTTATAATTTTGTTTTCGTAACCGGCTATTTTCTCACGAATCATCTCATAAGTCATTTCACGATCACCGCGTATCTGACTATCCTTTCGGGTAAGAATGAGGTTATCAACTGGGATAACGACTTTATATTTCTCGAAATAAATTTCACGATATTCTTCGGGATTGTCGGAAAGTTCATGAATTACGCCATCATTTAGATTAAGAATCACACCGTCGCTGATGGTTTCTACTGTGCCATTATCTGCGAGGATTGTGCGTTGACTAACATTATTGCCGTCATTAAATATGGTAATATTGGTAAAAACATCATTTTTCTTACCGCCAATTAAAATGGTATTTCCAGGTAGAGCATCCACAAAATAACCGGGTTCAAACTGCATATCAGGTCTTTTCCGGCTGATATCTGCGGAAAGTTTCCTGGCTTTATGATTCATATCAGGGAGAATCCAATTATTGAAAAATATCATCAGGGACGTAATGATAATACCAAAAAGTAAAGAAGGGAAAAGGAGAGAGCCGTAACTAACACCGGAAGATCGCATGGCATTGATTTCATTGTCGGCAGAAAATCTACCAAATGCCATAAGGGTTGCAACGAGGACAGCCATGGGAACGGCAAGGGCAAGAACCCAGGCAAGGTTCAGGAACATGAATTCGAAAAGCACTCCAATATCCAGACCTTTTCCAAGGAATTTATCAATAGTTTTTAGAAGAAAGTTTGCCAGCAGTACAAACATAAGCACGGCCAGGGCGTAGACAAATGGAAGCAGATGTTCTTTAAATATGTATCTTGAGACAATTTTCATAGCTCTCAATTTACGAATACTGATATTTAATATTTTATTACAATTGCTTGTATTCGAATTCCTACTTTTCGTAATTTTATAAGCTTTTTTAGAATCGTTATTCTATACATTAACAACAAATCAATCGAGGTATAGCGCAGTCCGGTTAGCGCATCCCGACGTTTACAGTCGGGAGGGTCGCAAGATCGTAATGATAATCCGTGATTGTTCCTTTATATTGTTAGCTATTTGTTAGAAGTTTTTTATAATCGAGGTATAGCGCAGTCCGGTTAGCGCACCTGCTTTGGGAGCAGGGGGTCGCAGGTTCGAATCCTGCTACCTCGACAGGTGGCCGTTCCGACCGAAGCGTCGGAACTACCTCAATACATGTGGGTGCTCGTCCTGACACCCTTTTTCCCGACGTTAAAACACAATTAATAATGAACCGCTGATAACAGTTGAATTATAACATCTATCCATTTTACTTCCTTGTTTTGTATTATGATGAATAAATTATTGGATGCAATAATTTCTGATAGTGAGATATAGATTGAATAGATATGTGTGACAAATTAACAATTTCAAATCCAATTGTGGCAAAAATTATATTCACAATATGATATGTGTTGCAATAAATTATCGAGCTATTATTGAACATAATAATGACATTTGATTGTTTTTTCAATGTCTTTAAGTATATTGAAACAATTAATGCGAAAGTTTGGTCAATATTAGCACAATGGTGGCTGTAGTTCAGCTGGTTAGAGCACCTGACTGTGGCTCAGGATGTCGTGGGTTCGAATCCCATCAGTCACCCACTTCTTGCCTTCGTAGCTCAACTGAATAGAGCATCTGACTTCGGATCAGAATCTATTAAGACGAGTTATGTAGGCATTATTTTATGTATCTTAATGCGCCCGTGGCTCAAATGGATAGGGCACTAGATTTCGGCTCTAGCGATTGCAGGTTCGAGTCCTGCCGGGCGTACAACTATAAATTCCCGTTCTTGAATACAGTTTATTGAAGGGGATTTTATGGTTTAATTATGTTTGATATGATTGAATATTTTTGTGTTTTAATCTGCAGGGACTACTCCAAAACTCCTTTCAAAATAGTAATATACAATTAGTGATTTCCTCTATTGTTTTTGTAATCCAAACTTCATCTCAAACTGGCACTACGGGACGAATTTCCAGTATAACCGATCAAATGTGTAAACTTATTGAGGCTGTATTGATGCGGTTGACACCAGAAAGTTCGGTGGCAACAATTATTGTGTGATGTTCGATTCGCTTTTTGAAATTATCTGAATACCATCCTGCCTGTGATGCAAAGATGGTACTGAACAAGAATCTATCAAAATCAAATTACAGGGTCATCAGATTGGACTATGACTTTTTGTTGCCTCCAATAAAGGGAATCAGACCAGGCACTTTTGCTTTGTAATTAATATATTGTTCTCCAAGATTTAGTATCAAGTCGCGTTCTTCCATTCTAACGCCGAACAAAATATAGCATGTCATTGCCAGGGAAAAAACGAGATGGCCGGTAGACATCAATGGTGTAAACCAAATTCCAATCAAGATACCAAGCATAATTGGATGACGGACAATAGTATAAAGAAATGGCTCTTTAAAGCTAATTGAAGGGATTGATTTTTTACGCAGGTTGAACCAGATTTGCTGTAATCCAAATAATTCAAAATGATTGATCAAAAATGATGAAAGTACCACAAGAGCCCAGCCGCCCCAGAAAATTACAGTGATCGCCAGCTGTGCTGTGCTATTCTCTACATTCCACAGGATGGATGGCATTGGGCGCCATTGCCACATAATTAGCGATAAAACTACACCTGTCATAAAGACAAATGTGCTGCGTTCTGATGCTGCTGGAATAAACCTTACAAGAGCCTTTTTAAAATTCATGCGGGCCATAATGGTATGCTGTATTCCAAACAGGGCAATTAAGGAGATGTTTATGACCAGGGATGTAGTAAATAGACCTGCCGGGCCAGAGTCGATGGTTTTTGGAAGAAATGAAAGATTTCCCATAAATCCAAAAAAGTAAATAAGGGCCCCAAGTCCAAATAAATATGAGATCATTCCATAAATAAAGACTAATATACGATTCATAATATCTCTTTCCTTTTTGCCAATGTTTTGTGGTGTGTTTTTGTTCTAGTTTACTTAATAAAATATTTAATTACCGTATTAAGAACAGAGGCAAGATAGATAAATATTAATATATATAACAATACATATATAATTTGATAGTTTGATAAACATATCAAAAGATATTTAATGTAGTTGAAATCGCAAGGTTTACTTAATTAAGGCTTAATAATAGTGTCATTTCAGAAATTCTCAAAAATCAGCAAAAAGGAGCAGGAGTAGTATTCTTTGCATATAGCACATGAAGGGATTTCTGTAAAAATCCTTCTATATTGTTACTTAAATATAATTGTCGTCTAAAGGTATACTTTTACATATCCCTAGTCGAGAAAATACGCAGTCAAAATTAATGAAGATATGGTATCTGGATGTTTTTTGTTTTCACCAAATCAACAATATTAATCCGTATATGGTAAGCTGAGATAGACCTCTCCGAGTTCGGTCAATTGCCCAGGATTCGGTCCTAAGATATCTGTAAAATGTTCTGCCGGACCACCTCGCCCATAAAACCAGGCATAACGGAAGACATCATCACGATTTTCACAAATGGCTACCATTTCTTCCATCTGTTCAATCTGGTCATCATAGGAAGTAATATTTATATTCCAATTAGCCATTTCAGTTATCCAAATTTGTTTTCCGTATTGAGCAAGACGATCGAGCTGTGTGCTGAGACCATAATCATACCAGTGAAAAGCGAGGTAGTCGATTTGTGGATCGTTTCCGTTATTGGCATTTTGATAGGCCTGGTAGAAGTCATCCAACCAATCAACCGGGTCTGAATACCCGCTCATTGTTCCCCAGTTCATTGCCGGACCAACAAGGCAAATAGTCCGACCCAGGTCGGCAAGATCCTCGATGACTTGTTCATAGACAAGCCAATCACCTGCTGCCTGCGAAGGTGTGCGGTTAGCCTGATCGGTTAGATTCGGTTCATTCATGACTAGCATATATTCAATTTCAGGATGATTTAGAATATATGTTTTAACACCGCTGATATCACTATTAACAGTATTGCCACCCCATAACATTGGCATAAAATCCATAGCGTAATCGGAATAATAATTTTCCGGTATATCAGTTTCGTAATACCAATTATACCACCAGGAAATTCCACCAGAAATTGCCTCAAAATCAGCCCCGTTACTGAGATCAAAAGCAATACCCCTTTTAGCGCTTTTTTCACCATAAACGCAATTACCTTCAATTGTCGCATCTGGATTATAATTGACTGCTAAAGGATCCAAACAGCCAGTGCATGAAGCATTCCAGTGATTGCTGTCATTCACCGGATGATAACAATCTCCACAATCGTCAATTTCAAATGACCCTCCGCAGATGCCCGTACAATCTACAACTGCATCTCCGCCACAATTACCAAAGCAATCGTTAGATAGACAACTTCCATCATCTTCATTGGCGTCACTATTATAGTTACAGGCCTCCTGATCGGTACAGCCGCTAATCAATGAAGATGAGGTTGAGCCTTTATCACAACTGTTGAGGATCATTAATAATGCAAGTACCAATAATTTTAGTGAATTTGGGATGTTAATTCGTAGGTTCATGCTTTTCCTTCCGATTTCAAATTTTAAAAATAAATATGCTGATGTCAGGCTTTTAAATATCCAAAAATTACAAAAATAACTCAATGAATTACTAAAATCATATTCCAATAAAAATATTCAAATTTGATTATTAGAAAATATATAAAAACCAGTTCATTATAATGTGTAAAGATAATTTTATAGTATTACTACTTGCGATATGGGCTTTTGTAGTCTCTTTAAACTTATTAAATTCATGGTGATGGAGATTCTAATTTTATTTCAATTTAACAGATGAGAGGCATGGTATGAGATACAAAATGATTATACTATTTTTCGTTTTATTATTTAATCAGTTAGCTGCTCAGGATGAAACACTTTTCACGGGTGATATAGAGAGTGGGCGATATGTGAGTCTACTATCTCAAATTGGTCAAATAAATAATGAAACAGGCATTTTTGTTGGCGGGCAGGGGGGATGGATTATAAATCATCGCTTTGTCATTGGCGGTAGGGCATACGGATTGGTAAATGAAGTTGACATCAGTGATTTCCAAAATTTAATATTGGACTTTGGTTGTGGCGGTTTATTTTTGGAATACATCATATCATCAAATAAATTGCTTCATTTCAGTGTTCAAAGTATGATTGGTGCTGGCGGTGTGCGTTTTGCAGTAAAAGATTATAAGACCAATCACGATGATTTTGAATATTCAAATGATCGCTTTTTTGTTGTGGAACCTGGCATCAACCTGATTTTAAATATCCATAAAAAATTCAGATTAGGGGGTGGAATTACCTACCGGCATATTAGCGGAGTTGAATATGAGAACTTATCTGACTCTAATTTAAGTGGATTATCAGCTCAGCTATTTTTAAAATTTGGAAAATTTTAATTCAATTCATTTATTGCATCTTGAACGAATTACAGCTGGGATTACAAAGATGTATTAAAATGTGTAATTAGGTTGATCGCGTTCGCTTTGCATCATATTTGTTGGTAATTTATCATTCATATTTGGATTCAATTAAATGTTATTATTCGATCATATAAAATTTTTAGTCAAGTTTAGAAATAGGCAATACTATAAATGAGTATAAAAATTATACTTGCTGATGACCACAAAATTGTTCGTGAAGGCTTAATCAGTCTCCTGAATCAACAGGATGATATGAAAGTGCTTGCTGATGCTGCTGAAGGATTTTCAATTATCAAATTTGCCCGAAAGTTCAAACCTGATGTGGTTATTACTGATATCTCAATGCCCGAATTAAATGGGATCGAGGCCACTGAAGTAATACATAAAGAATTTCCGAAGATGAAGATAATCGCCCTTTCCATGCATTCTGAAAAACATGTAATTCTACGAGTTTTGCGAGCCGGTGCAAATGGCTATCTCCTAAAAGATTCGGCGTTTTTAGAATTGGTTAAGGCTATCCGATCTGTTTTGAAAGGTGAGATATATCTCAGCTCAAAAATAACCGATATGGTTGTCAATGAGTATATAAAAAAAATCAGTGAAAACGAATCAGATCTTGATCTTCTCAGTGTCCGCGAAAAAGAAGTGTTACAACTAATTTCCGAAGGGAAATCCACCAAGGAAATTGCCGCTTTATTATTTGTGAGCATCAAAACTATTGAATCGCATCGCAAACATCTCATGGAGAAATTGGGTCTCTTTACAGTTGCGGATCTCACCAGGTTTGCTATAAAAGAGGGATTGATTTTTATCGAGGATTAAACAAACTAGGTTGTTTTATTAATTTAATATATCCTTATTTGCTTCTTTCCATATAGGTTATCAGGTATTTCGAGCCTTAGAATCAGGGATGCCCCTATTGTTATTAATTAGATAATAAGAATAACATACATAACGTAATTGACAGGATATCAGGTGAGATGGTAGTTCAACTCTTCTCTGGAAATGTCCAATGGTGTACGTTAAGTGAGTCAATTAATATGTAACCGGTAACTTGTTATCTTATCTCAAAAAGGAATCTAATCATGAACTCGCCAAAGGTTAAAAATCCAAAAAATAAACAAAAAGAGAATGGTTTTGCATTTGCAATTACCGTACTGGGATCATCATTAATTGTTGGTTTAATTGTTGTTTTTATATTTAATACAGTAAATACTGGCGCGACAATTGCCGGAAGAACTATGGCTGCAAGGATTGCATACTGGAAGGCTCTTTCCCGCATCAGTATGCTGGATCAGCTCATCAACGATTATGGCTATGACGATGTATCCGAGGGGGGACTTTTGGAAGATCTTACATTTGAAGAGATTGATGACTGTAACAAGCGAATTGTCAGCGTTATTAATATTTCAGAATTGACACGAACAGTTGAGGGTGTACTTCACAATAATAACTGTGATGTGGAGACATTTCCCAATTACTCAATGATTTATCGTGTCAGTCAAAATTGGCAATATGAAAGAGGTAACTCTCGGGGTTGGCGTCACATAAGTGATGGAACCTGGCAATGGCATCATGGACAGGGGACAAATCAGGATATTTGGGGCTGGCATTGGAATGTAGTTGACCCAGATGGCGGACCAGGAGCTGATGACAGCCTCTCAATTGATTATGGTAATTTTCTTTTTACCGGATGGGAAGGCAGATTTGACGGGAATATTTATATAGGATCTAATATTGAATTTGATGTTGTTAACTTTGAGTCGAAACCAGAAATCGGAAAAAATCCCGATTATACAACCCATATAATGGTCCCCGATAACGCTGCAGTGGTGCCTGAGAACCCTTTTTCTGGTAACCAATACACCTGGGAAACCGTTGAACGAATGGATTTACCTGATTTTGACCACACTGCATATGACAGTTTGCTTAATGTTGCTGCAAATGTGGTTCATAATCCCAGTCAAGGGAAATATATTGGGGATATCGATTGGAACTACGATGGTGAATTTGACGAGACGACGATATTTTATTTACATAATTATCCGCAAAGAACACTATATGTAAATGGTGATGTAAGGATCAATAATGCCACCGTATTGAATGTCAATGGCAGCGCTTCGAATCCTGGTATTATCGTCGCTACCGGAAATATAAATATTGATGGACCTGCAGGTAATTCAATCCCGGATAATATAATACTTGTGAGCGGTGGTAATGTAGATCTGAGGCACACAAACTTTGGAACAGTTATGGATGAATCCTTATGGTCGACAGTAGTAAATGAAGTATATGCAAGGGGCCAAATAGATATTCAGGGTGACATAGCAAACAGAGATATTTTTGCTCAACTATATGCATTTGGTGGTGGTGATAACCATAAAAGTATTAGCTTCTCATCTGCAAATATTTATGGTATAATGTATGCTCCAAATCATGAAAGCTATGTTGAATATGGAAACGATACTATATTTAAAGGTGCAATGTATATCAATCAAATAATGAATAATACATTTAATAATGATACGATTGTTATAAATCATAAATTTCCTTCAAAATATTTTAATGGAGGATTAGTAGGACTGGAAGGATTAACTGAATCCTGGACTCTTGTTAGTGGTTCTATCAGGGAGATTTGATCCAAATAATACTGCAACAAATGATAAATTAATAAAGACGGTCGGGGTTTCCTGACCGTCTTTTATTTAAGAAATAATTCTATCTTCATTCACAAATTGTAAAATCTATTTCGTTTATTTAACCATTCTGTTGTTCATAAATTTTAGGAAATTTTGTAAAACGATTTCAACCATTTTAAAATATCAAAATAGCAATTAAAAGGAATAAAAATGAATCCTTCATTAACACTTGACCAAATTAAAAATTTTAGAGACCGATTTGAATCCCAGCCTCAAAATCTAATGGTGAGAAATGCCTTATCACGGGCTAAAATAGAAGACATAGCCATGAATTGGGATGCATTTAGTACTATTGATCACACCTATTCAGATGCTGTGAAAAAAGAAATGGAAGTTACCAACCAGAAACAGAGTGGCAGATGTTGGGGATTTGCTGGATTAAATCTCATGAGACTGGCATTAGGCGAAAAATATAATATTGAGAAATTTGAGTTTTCACAAAATTATTTCATATTCTGGGATAAACTCGAAAAATCAAACTACTTTCTTGAAAATATCTTAAATACGATAGATGAAGATCTGGAAAGCAGAATATTAATGTTCCTATTAACAGATCCGATCCAAGATGGCGGCCAATGGGATATGTTTGTAAATCTTATTGAAAAATATGGTTTGGTCCCGCAGACGGTCATGCCGGAAAGTCAACAAAGTAGTTTTACCCGTGATCTGAATCGACTACTAACTCGAAAACTTAGAGAATTTGCCTTCGAGTTAAGAGAAGCATACACTTCAGGACAATCATTAAATGAACTCAGGAAACTGAAACCTGAAATGATGCAGACAGTTTATAATTTGCTTTGCATGTTTCTTGGCACACCACCAAAAATATTCGACTGGCAGATACGGAATAAAGATAAAAAATTCCAACGTTTTACGGGATTAACACCATTGAAATTCTATAAGGAACAAGTTGGAATAAATCTTAGGGATAAAATCTGCCTTATTAATGCACCCATGAGAAATAAAAAATACGATACGCTCTATACGGTAAAATTTCTTGGTAATGTAATTGAAGGAAATATTGTCAAATATATAAACCTGCCGTCAGAAAAACTAAAATCTTATGCGATTAAATCCATTCAGAATAATGAAGCTGTCTGGTTTGGATGCGATGTGGGCAAAATGTATCATCAAAAATTGGGTGTGATGGATATGGAATTATATAATTATCCCCTGGTTTTGAATACAGATTTTTCATTGGATAAATGTAGCAGACTTGAATATGGTGATAGTATGATGACCCATGCTATGTTATTTACAGCGGTGGATGTACAAAATGATAAATCAACAAAATGGCGGGTTGAAAATAGTTGGGGTGATAAATTGGGGGATAAAGGTTACTTCCTCATGACAGACAGCTGGTTTGATGAATATCTATATGAAATAGTCATCGACAAAAAGTATTTATCAGAAGAATTAATAAAATTATATGATACTACACCAGTTGAATTAGCGCCTTGGGACCCTATGGGTGCCCTTGCCTTAAGAAGGGAAAAGATTTAGTCAGGATGCGGCTAAATCAGGTATTGAATTGTCTGGGATAATTCAGATCTAAAAAATCTACTCCACGCTTCTTTAAATAAATCCATCTATTTCATTTTGTCTGAAATAGATGGATTTTACTTTTAAATGTAATCGCTGAAATTCAAGATTGCTATCGGTTCAATTGATATATCCTAAAGGCAACAAGTAAAATATAAATTCCAATTCCTATTGCTATTGTTGAAAGAACGGCCACTAGTAATTCCTTTAATAAAAGAATTATTAAGCCTGCCACTATAAAACCAACTCCCGTTTTTGCCACCGGTATCCATGTAGAATGAGAGTGAGGGGTAAAGTTTTGCGAAAATGCATCATAGTTAAATTTTATCATATAATCTCCATTTAATACGATTCTATGGACAAATAGTTTGCCAAGCAGGAGTCATGCCATCATGACATAATTTTAAAACCAGGAATTTACATCTGAATCAGAAGGGAATCGGCCACTTTCAAATTTTGAGAAAATCTGTTTTCCATCTATGGTTATCTCAAAAGCGCCAGATCTTGGCGGTTTTGGATTACCGGTTATTTTTGCAGTTGATTTGGCATTTTTGATAAGTTTTGACACACGGTCAAAGTCAGGTCCATAATTTCATTTTACACAATATTCAATAATGACATTCATAGCATCTCCATAAAAGTTTCAAATTTTTTAATTATTTGCAGCCATAAACTATAAATTCCTTCCACTAGATTATAGAATTATTAATAAGGGAATTACATCGAGAAGATATTCGCAAAACATACGACATGCTACTTACTTTTTATGAACAGAAGTTTATATCGCTTTTGACTACCATCTAACTTTTCAAAACAAAGAATATCGTTTTCTTCCAGGGATTGATTGACGATAAACCATGACTTCATGCCTTTTGTGATATATCCTTCATGATTGATATGGGTCTGGAAGTTGCCTGCGTTCGTCTCTAGAATGAAATCGGTTAATGATGGCGGGAAAATATATCTGTACTCAATCGGTACATAAACCTTACTGCGCATGTTCATTGTCATCGTTTCGGAGGAAAGAGCGTATTCAATCGTTGGGCTGATTTCATAATCTTTTTCCCAAAGATTTGTCTGAGATGTTAATTTTGGATTCCGAATAGATATTTCAATTTCATCTCCATCGGATAATTTTGAATCCTTAACTAAAGTTTTTGGAAGCTTTATATAATGCTTTCCCTTATGTTTTTGTATCTGAACTCTAATAAATTTCATGTCTAAATAAATATTTATGGAAAGAAGTTAAAAAGATTCATCGTCTTAATCAAATACTAATTATGTTACATGTACTCGAAAATTAAAAAAATAGATAAATACTTAATCACAAAGGTTATCGATGGTGACAAGGATGCCCAAAAACATTTTGTTGACCTTGGAGGGAAATATGTATATGGTGCCCTGAATCTGTATCGGGGACTGAATCAGCCGGAGATTTCAGATCTTTTTCAAACGGTTTTTTTAAAATTGTTTGAGGATGATATGAGAAGAATCAAACTCTGGAAAGGTGATTCAGAATTTAGTACTTATCTCTACAGAATGGTTATCAACCTGGTAAAAGATTATTTTGGCTCTGCATATTACCGTCGTTCAAAATTTCAGGGACAGAATGATTATGATAGCGAGGGTTTCATAGAAAATAATCCCGGAATTGCCAATGGCCCCCAACCGGAATCAGTTATTCAATCCATAACGCTGATGCATATGATTTCAGGGTTGAGAGATATCGAAAAAACCATCATCCATTATTATTATTTTCAGGGTTATAAGGAAAGAGAAATAGCTGAAATGATGAAATACCCTTTGAACACCATCAGCAGTATCAAAAACAGAGCACTAAAAAAATTAAAAATCAGTTGGCAGGCAAATTAAAAATGATGCCAAATTGTTATGAAATGAGGATAAAATGAATATCGAAAAACAATTATATGAAATTGGTGAGTTAATGTTAAAGGATTCATCCAAAACACCCATCACAGAAACGGATATTTTAAAATTTTGTGAGGATCGACTGGAAAATGATAAAACGGGACAACTTCTAAAACTAATATCTGAAGATCCAACTCTGTATCAGGAACTCATGGATTTTCGACATTTAACCATTGCTGCCCCGCAATTAGAACCGCCGGTTAAATTACAGAACCAGGTTCTAAAAAAACTTAAATTAGTCGATTCTTTTACTTCAATAGTGATAAAGAGGACAAAAGGATTGTGGGAAATAATCGAAGGGAATCATCTGGTTTATCAAAATATTCAACCCAAAATGGCTTTTAGAGGCAAGATTGGAAATGAGGTGGTTTTCAAGGTAGATGAATCACCTTATTTTATTTTGTGTACATTAGATTACAGTAACGACCTTCCAAATATTTACTTTAGTCTTGAAACGGATAAATCGGAGCGAGTAAAGAATGGGAGATTTACTTTCAGAGAAGGCAATAAGAACATTTTTGAAATAGTCACTGATAAAATGGGTGTAACAAGCCGGGAGTCTTTGGGATCTGGTGAATATGAAATCGATGTTGAACTGAATAGGGAAAAGCTCGGTGTCATAAAATTAAATCTTCAAGAATAATCCAGGGTCGGGCTGAGAGTGAATTACTATCAAAAGTAATTTAACTTTTTCTCAAAGTATGAATCAACATAAATGCAGATTGGTCGCGTAAAAACAATCTAATTTTTAGGGCTGATGTTTGTTTATGATATTCCACATTGCCGAGTATTGTAAGTTCACACTTGTCAAACAAACTCAATCGTTTATCTTCCCAAGTATTGAAATTCCCGATAATTCCATTTTGTCTCATATATCTGCCAATCTCTAATATTAGCACATGGTGCAACTTGAGGTTCAGAAGATTGATAATACTCAGCTACGGATAAATTTATATTACAAATCTGAAGTTACAAAAGCCATTCAGAAATATATCACCATAGACTTTCCACAATTAGAACCAATGGTCCATGAATTAACTGTCAGAATTCCAAAATTATTTTTAGAAAATGGACCTGATGTAGATTTACTGGAAAAACTCAAGATAGAAGGACAGACACTATTTCAGGCAATGTTTGGTGATATGGGTTCTATCCTGAGGAAACTTGCTAATCCTATAGAACCGATGACGATGATTATTATTTCTGATGATGTGATAAGTAACATCCCTTTTGAAATCCTTTATACTGGTAAGTCATTTCTCTGGGAAGGTTTTTACATCAGCCGCCAGATCGCCACCCACGGTTTTACAGATGCTGATGAACCAAAAAAACGAAGAAAGATTAAGAAACTGATTATCGTCGGTGATCCGTCAGGTGATTCAGAAATAGCAAATTCTATCAAGGATGAATTGTATGAGATTTCGGAATCTTGGGAATCCACTCTTGATGTTTCAGGACCATATTTTGGTCCTGCCACGAATCATTACCGCCTTGGGCAATATTTATCAACCAGTGATATATTCCATTTTTCAGGTCATTATGAAACCAATCATAAAGGTGTGAGTGGATGGAGAATGGATAGGGGGCGAATATTCTCGGGTAAGGAAATATCATCCCTTTCTCAGCTTCCGGAATTTATTTTTGCAAATACTTGCGGCGATACCCAAAGTACTGGGCAAGGTGGTTTCATCCGGGAATTTTTGGATAAGGGTGTTCGAAGTTTATTAACAACAATCGGCAATGTACCTTCATTGCAGGCCAATTATTTCAGCCAGCTCTTTTATGCTGGATTACAATCCGGATTACCGGCAGCAGAGGCGGTATATAAAGCACGCAGTATGTTTATTAAACGGTTTGGTCAATCAGATATCTCATGGATGTTTTATGTTCTCTACGGTGACGGAAATTTTACCATCCAGATATCGCGCCGTGTATCTCTGAGTAAAAATGCAAATACGATTAAACTCGGGCTTAAAATTGCAGGAATTTTGCTGCTTGCATTGCTGGGGAAATATGGTTTCGAGCAGGTAAAATCTCAGGCCATTGAGATATCAACAACTCCAAGCGGCCTAAAATTGACCATCAGCGGTTCAACCCGTGGAGTAACACCAATCACCGCTTTTTTATCCCCAATGGATGATATCGATATTTCTGCCAGTAATTATGATGTGTCTAAATTTGAACTAGAGAAAATTAAAGGGGAATGGATACTTGTCCCCGAAATTCAAAATGTGTATATCCTTGCCGGAGGGGAATTATCTCCCCAATCTACTGCCAAACCGGGAAGCATGCATGCAAATTTGATTAAAGTGAAATACAATTACATCACTTTCAAAAATGTAAATACTACTAATTCCATCATTATGATCCAGGGCAATGACACGAAACTCACTGGCGACGAAATCATGATTGCGGTTGATAACCAGAAATACCGTTTCATTATTGAACAGGATGGAAATACTTATGATAATCATTTTAGTGTGGATGAGGACATTGAAGTGAATGTTGCAGATCTAACAGAAAAATGGAATAAAAATAGATTTAAATAACCCGGCGATAATCAACCACCGGGTTATCCAATAATAGTTTTATTAATTTTGATGCGCCAGAAATCAGGGTTATCAATTAAGTGAGGTTGATAATCCATCTGGTTGGGATTTTATTTCATCTTCTTTTTGATTTTTGAGATCGTCTATAACTTTGAATTGCCTCTCGGCAAGTACTTTTCCTTCTTCAGTTTGTATTTCAGCAGTCCATTCACCTAATCGACTTTTTTCGATATATTTAGAACTCCATGTTCTCCAGTAGGCAGATTCACCCACTGTGAGCGGCACCCTGGCAACTTCTTTTCCTTCATATTTATAGACATGAACAATTGTTGTTTCATATTCGGAACTGACAACTGTAAAAGTGTATACCCGGCCAATGGAAAATGGGACTACTAAAAGGTCATCAAAGGGTATGCGATCTTTCACACCACTTGATATTACCAGTTTTACAATTTCCAGATCACCCTCCTGATCACTTACAATATCATTGGTATCAATGGTTTCATTTGCTGTTTTGTGGTTATTGTCAGCATCTATTGATTTTGACACAGTATTTTTAATTTTATCCTTGATATGGGTTGTTTGATTTATTTCATTCTTCTGGTCTGTCTTTATTTCATTTTGGTTAATATCGATCCTGGAAACTGGCTGTGCACCATTTTCATTATTGTTACAGCTGCTGAAGAAGATGATTCCAGCAAGAATGACGACGGCATTTTGCCCGATTTTGTTCTGATTTAATTTTAAAAATCTCATAATATCCTTTCAATTTATTATTGCTGTATTTATGACGTAGGGCTGAATATGATTCTTGCAAATAAAATTGACTTAAAGATAATTACATTAAAAAAAATATAGTTGAATAGGGTGTAATTTTGGACATTATCCCATAAATAATTTTATAGAAAAGGAGTAATTATATGGCTCAGGGATTTGAATTCAAACCAGGTGACTTCCAGGTACCAAATTTACCGATAAAAAGGATAATCATCTTTATCGTAGCAATTTTGGTAATTGTGGTTCTCACATCATCATTTTATACGGTAAATGCCAATGAAAATGGCGTTGTACTGAGATTTGGAAAATACCTGACAACAACAGAACCGGGTCTTCACTTTAAAATGCCATATGGCATTGATAGAGTATATCCAGTTGAAGTCGCATACCAATTTAAAGAAGAATTTGGATTTAGAACTGCATCAGCAGGTGTCCGCACAAGGTATTCCTCTAATAATTTTGAAGAGGTATCATGGATGCTTACAGGTGATCTAAATATCGCCGAGGTAAAGTGGATTGTCCAATATAAGATTGTCGATCCAGTTGCATATCTATTTAATGTAAGAAATCCCCTCGAAACAATACGGGATGTTTCTGAGGCAACGACCCGCTTGATTGTTGGTGATCGTTCATTCCATGAGGCTTTACAATCAGAAAGAAGAAGTATTGCCGATAAAGTGCGGGTACATATGCAATTAATACTTGACAAATATGACAGCGGTATTTCTATTCAATTAGTCCAACTTCAGGATGTCCATCCGCCTACACCGGTGGCAGATTCATTCAATGAAGTAAACCGTGCCAAACAGGATCAGGAAACTGCAGTGAATGAAGCACATCAGGCCTACAATAAAGAAATTTATCGAGTTCAGGGTGATGCTCAAAGAATGTTAAATGAGGCTCAGGGTTATGCAATTGAAAGAGTAAATAACGCCAAGGGTGATGTGGCATTATTTGATGCTGTATTAAGAGAATATTTGAAAGCACCACAAATTACCCGGGATCGCATGTATCTTGAAACGATGAATAAGGTTTTATCAAAAATTGAAAATAAGGTTGTTGTAGATGCAAAACTGGAGAATATTCTCCCACTCCTCAATCTAGACGGGAAAGGTGGTAAATAATGCAGAAGATAATATTACTTGTTGTGGCTTTTCTTGCGCTTATAGTCTTTTCTGGTTCGTTGTATACAATTAATGAAGCTGAACAGGCGATTGTCATTCAATTTGGAAAACCAGTTGGAGAAAATATCACTGACGCAGGTCTTCATTTCAAACTCCCGTTTATTCAGGATGTTAGAAAGTTTGATAAACGTATTCTGGAATGGGATGGCGATGCGAATGAAATTCCAACAAAAGATAACAAATACATTTTTATTGATGCCTTTGCCCGTTGGCAAATTTCAGATCCCCTGGAATTTTATAAATCTGCAAAAAATGAAAACCTGGCCCAATCCAGACTTGATGATATCATTGACGGAGCCGTCCGGGATGAAGTTTCAGGCAGAGTAATGAATGAAATCATTAGATCAACAGAAAGAACTATGTTAATCTATGATACAGAATCCACCGATGGGATCATTGGTAAAGATGCCGTGGAAAAATATGAAGAAACCAAAATTGGTGCGAGATTGGACATTATCGAATCTATTATTAGCTCGGTTACTAAAAAACTTAAAGAACTAAATATGGGTATTGAAGTTGTCGATGTCCAGCTAAAAAGGATTAATTATAATCGTCAAGTTCAGGAAAAAGTATTTAATAGAATGATTTCTGAACAGAATAGAATTGCTGAGAAATATCGTGCTCAGGGACAAGGTGAAAAACAGGGAATAATGGGTTTGCAGACTCAAAAGAAGAAAGAAATTCTATCCGATGCGTATCTTAAATCGCAGAAAATCAAAGGGGATGCTGATGCTACAGCAGTAAAGATTTATGCTGAAACCTATGGTCAATCCATTGAGTTTTTTAATTTCATTCGTACACTGGAAACCTATGAAAACACTTTGGATGCATCAACACAATTAATACTATCAACAGATAATCCGTATTTAAAATATCTAAACAAAAAATAATATTGCAAACAGAGACGGGGATATCATCCACGTCTCTGTTTACTTTGGTTAACATTTAATATTGACACCTAAAACTTTGAATAGATAAAAGGAATTTATGAAATATAGAAGATTGGGAAAACACGGTCTGGAAGTAAGCGAATTATCCATTGGCTCATGGGTAACATTTGGCAATCAGATAAATGAAAAAGTGGCAGATGAACTGCTAACTACAGCCTATGATTCCGGTATAAACTTTTTTGATAATGCCGAAGCATATGCAATGGGTGAATCAGAAACCGTCATGGGTAGAATACTTGCCCGAAAAAAATGGCCGAGACATTCATTCGTAGTCTCAAGTAAAGTATTTTGGGGCGGAGACGGTCCCAACCGTAAAGGTCTGAACCGGAAACATGTCATGGATGCCTGCCATGAAGCCTTAAAACGTCTGCAAGTAGACTATTTAGATTTATATTTTTGCCACCGTCCGGATAAGCATACTCCTATTGAGGAAACAGTGTGGGCGATGAACACACTCATCCAACAGGGCAAAATCTTATATTGGGGTACATCAGAATGGAGTGCCCAGGAAATCATGGAGGCCTACCATGTCGCCCGACAAAATGGACTGATCCCACCCTCAATGGAACAGCCTGAATATCATATGTTCCATCGTCAACGTTTTGAAGAGGAATATGCTAACCTGTATAAGAACATTGGCTTGGGTACAACAATTTGGTCACCACTGAATTCAGGACTGCTAACGGGAAAATACCTCGATGGAATTCCTGAAAATACCCGTCTCGCCGATGTAAATATGTCATGGTTAAAAGATAAACTTCTTGGACCAGGCAGTGAAGAAAAGTTTGAAAAGATCAAAAAGTTAAAAACAGTCTCAAACGAGCTTGGAATCTCAATGCCGATTATGGCAATTGCCTGGTGTCTGAAAAATCCAAATGTGAGTACAGTTATTCTAGGAGCATCTAGGAATGAACAATTGGTTGAGAACCTAAAAGCAGCAGAGGCCGTTAGTCTTTTAACTGATGATGTTGTAGAAAAACTTGAGGCAATACTGCAGAATAAACCAGTAGATATTGACTGGTAACATTAATTAAGAAGTATTATCGAAAGTCTCTGGCGATGAGTGATAGAAGCCTGCAATATTCTTCAATCACAAGTCTAAAATTGATTATTGACTAATATTGTGTTTGAAAATAATTGATAATCACTGGTATATCTTTAAATAAATATCTGCTCATGATTGGCAGATCGACATTAAACATCAATCAATTCAATTATTTTTCAGGTTCTACTGGAGGCTCTTTATTTCCTTACAATTATATACGAATCACTCATCAATGGATTATGTAAATTTAACGATATGAAATCTGCAATTATATTCTTTGTATTTCTTTCTTTCTCATTTCTGCAACCTGCTGATCAGAAAGAATGTGGCACAGACCATTATTTTTCAATGGAAGAATACACCAGGAACCTGATTGAATATCAGCAGGCCATTGATGAAAACTTCCAGTTTAATTCCCGCGAAATTATGTGGATACCTGTTGCATTTCATATTGTTCGCAATGACAATGGATCCGGCGGTCTTCCTATCGAAAGAATCGATATTGGGCTGGATGATTTGAATACACTTTTGGGCGAATCAGGATTTCGATTTTACCAATTAGGTGAAATTGATTTCATCAATAATTCCAACTATTATTCAGACATTGATTCTTATGATGAAATAAATGATTTACGTCAAATCAATCAGGTAGTCAATACATTAAATATATATTCCACAGCTGTACTCAATAACGGCAATTATGATCTGTGTGGAATATCAACATTTTCCTGGTACAATTCTGGTTCTCAGGGTGTGGTGATGGCTAATAGCTGTTTTGCCACATCAGACAATCATTCCACTCTTGCTCATGAAGTCGGTCATTATTTTAATCTATATCATACACATCAAGGCTCATCAGATTCCAATGGAGACGGCATAATTGATGGTGAGAATGCTGAATTTGTAGATGGTACCGATTGTGAACTATTAGGTGATGGTCTTTGTGATACCGTTGCAGATCCTGTCCTTTCTGATGTGGTTAGCGGCAGCTGTCTGTATACTGGGAATTATATTGATGGGCATGGAGACCAATACGATCCGGATACATCAAATCTTATGTCCTATTCAGTAAAAAACTGTCGGGATTTCACCTCCCCAGAACAATTTAATCTAATGACTTTTACGTATGAAACGGACCGACCCTGGCTAAATGTAGCACCCTCTGAACCCAATATTGTCATGTCAGGGTATACTATAAATGAATCTGATGGCGATGGTGATAATGTTTTCAATCCGGGAGAATTTATCGAACTTACTGTCATGATTGAAAATCATCCTGATTGGCCTGATGCCGGTGATGTGGAATTATTTCTTTTTTCATCAAATGAAGCTATAAACCTTATTGATGATTATTTTTGGTTCCCGGAATTAATCTCAGGAGAATCATCTGATAATTCTGCCTCTCCTTTTACAATTGAGATTGATGACAATGCAGAACTTACTGATTACGAACTGTCACTTGTGATATTTGCAACTGGGGAAAATGATGCCATTTTCAACCGGTCATATACACTTAATCTGCAGATATCTCTGCATCAACAGCATTGGCCGGTGAGAACATTATCCGATTCCCTGAATCAAGTACAGGGTGTACCGCTTGTATATGATTTAGATGGAGATGCTTTTCCTGAATTCATATTTGCTGATTATAATGGGATAATCTATTCAGTGGACCGATTTGGAGAAATGATTGATAGCGATATCTTTCCATTCTCGGCAGACAATTCATTCTGGGGTGATCTCGCCTCAGCAGATATTGATAATGATGGAAACATCGAGATTATCGCTGCTTCAAAAGATAAACATTTATATATCATTGACCCTGTAGAAGACATTCTCCAATTAGATTATAATAGTAATCAATTTCTTATAAGTGCCCCGGCTTTGGGTAATATTGATGATGACAGCGATTTTGAAATATTTTTTGGTGGATTTTCAAACAGTGGGATGGTATTTGGTATCAATCATGATGGATCAGCCGTTGATGGATTCCCCGTCCAGATAAATGGAAAAATTCGTGGTGGTATTGCCCTTGCTGATATTGATCAGAATTCACGAGTTGATATTCTTACAGTTACGGAAAGCAACCAGATTTGGCTCATTCTGGATAATGGTGAAATTGCCAATGGTTTTCCTTTTCAAGGAGGTGACAAATTCAAAGAAGCTCCTGCATTTATTACTGTCAATGATCAGCACATGATTTTAGCTGGCTGTGAGGATGGATTGATTTATTCACTTGATACATCCGGTAACCTCAATTTTACCTATGATACTGGAGCAGCAATATCAACAGGGTTTGGTTTTATAGATTTAACTGATGGTCCGGCGATATTTTTTGGCAATGAAAATGGCCAGTTATTCGCAATTGATATAATGGGAAATGATCTTATAGGCTGGCCGGTAGATGTTAATGGAATTATCAATTCTACGCCGGTATTTACAGATTTGAATAATGACGGCATCCCTGAAGTAATCAGCGGTACATCTATCGGGGATTTGCTGGTATTTGATATTTATGGAATGACTTATCCTCATTTTCCTTTTCACTACGGATATCAGTTTATCAGCTCAGGAACCATCAGCGATATAGATATGGATGGTGACAGCGAGATAATCATGGGCAGCACCCATAGTGTTGTCATGATGGATATTAAGGAACCTGGAAATTCATTCGGTTATTGGGATACTTTTCAGGGTAACCCGCAAAGAACTGGTCATTTTGTTAGCAGTCTGAATGGTGAATGTCCAAATCCGATGCTCGGGGATTTAAATTGCGATGGAATACTTGATGTATTGGATATTGTTCGACTGGTCAATATTATAATCTATCCTGAAAATGATGAACCTGGCATTTATGAATTATGGGCTGCCGATTTAAATGAAGACTCCGTCACAGATATCCTGGACGCAGTTATTTTGGTCAATTTGATAATAAACTAGAGGAAAACATGAGAAAAACAGCATTATTTCTAATCATTGGATTATTGGTATCAATGGGCATTTCACAAAGCGATAAATCGGCTTCATTTAAATCCAAAGTTCCACCACAGAAACAAGAAACAGTAGATGTAGATGTTGAGCTTGGCGTCGAATCTATCACCAAAAATCAGGATGGTACTTATAGTATTGCCATTTATATGATGAATTCATCACCAGTTGCCGGGTACCAAATGGATTTTGAACCAGATGCCAATCTGAATATAATAACCATGCATGGTGGTAAAAGTGAAGAACTGGGTTATTTGATGAAAGCCAGTGAAAATGGAAAAGTTCTGGGATTCTCCATGCAGGGTGCTTCAATCCCTGTCTCCAGTTCAGATAATCTCGCTGAAAATATAATTTTTGTGCTCATTGCCGATATCAAAGCGGATCCGGGAAAAACAATTGGAATCACTTTAGAAGAAACGGTTATTGCAGGTGTTGGTGGTGTAAAACTGGAAGCTGCCGTTGATTCATATAATTTCGCTGTTGAAAAAAAATAATTGATTGTAATGCCGGAGGTTATTGCATTTTACTTATCTAACGGCAATTAATCATTGGTTTGAATATCACATTCAGCCAATTCAAAATTGTAAGGTTGAAGGCAGGTTGAGATTTAATAGATTCAATCACAGGGCTTCCGATCTCAAACAAATTATATCATTATAACAAAGAAGATTAAGGTAACATGCAGATTTCTACTGGATTATGCTTTGACATAAAAGTTAACAGAAATCCATCCAGAAATCACTCTATGTAACAGTATATTACATCTTGATAAAAATTTAGAATACTTCAAAATCTTATAATAGATTTTTGGAATGACTATGACGAGAATTTATCAATTTACTCTCAAAAAAATTCATGCAGAGAGATGCCATCCCTGGCAATTCCTCTGGAAATTTCCGAAATAACAAAGCAAAGGAGAAATAGTATGTTGCGTTTTCTTAAGAAAAACGTAGTTGGATTGTTAGTTTTTACTACCAGTATAATGGCTGCAGATGTTTATGTAAGTATTACAGAAGTTGGAGACGATAATTTATCTGTGTATATGGTAAACACAGTTGATGTTGGGGGTTTTCAGTACACAATAAATGATGATCCCAATGCATTTGATGTCACTGCGGCATCCGGCGGATCAGCACAAACAGCTGGATTTCTAATGTCCACTAATACAGCCGGTCTTGTATTGGGATTTAGTTTATCCGGAGCAGTGATTCCAGCTGGAGAAGGCATTCTCAATGATGTAACCCTCGGTAATTTCAGCGCTGAATATTGTCAATTGATTCTAACAGATCTTATTTTTTCGGATGCTACCGGAACAGCTTTAACTGTCGAATTTGATCAGGAAGGCGGATTTGCCGAATGGGGTACTCCTCAACAGGAAGATATGGCTCATCTCACCATGACCAATGGCATTGCCGAATCAGGGAATACAGGGATTGTCGATATTCTCCTTGAAAATACTATGGAAATTGGTGGATTTCAATTTACTCTGGCAGATAATCCAGATCTGGTCACCCTATTAAGTGCAGCCACTACCGATCGATCAGCAGGATTTCTGTTTTCGACAAATCCTGACGGTTTAGTATTAGGATTTTCTCTAACTGGTGCGACAATTGCTGCTGGTGATGGTCCAATTGCTACACTCACATTTGATACCGGAACTTTAGGTGGTGTTGCTGATATGGAATTTAATGAACTTATTTTATCTGATCCTGATGGAATTGCTTTGGAAGGTACATTTGAAAACGGTACGTTCACCGTTACAGGTGGCCAACTTCCTGAACCGGAGATAACTATTCTCTCACCTACTGATGGTGCTACAATTATTGGAAATGATATTGATGTTTCTGTTTCAGGAGACAATATGGTTGACGGTGATCATTATCATGGATATGTAGACGGCAGTATGACTGGCATGTACTACTCTGATGACTTTACTATCTCAGATGTGCCTTTTGGTACCCACGAACTCACCGTTACTATCTCAGATGGTACGCATGTGGATTATGAGAACGAAAGTGCATCTCAGACAATTTTATTTACCAATACAGATGTACCGCCGGTTGATGTTACCACATTGTATCTTGGAGAGGCGACGATAGTTGCCCTTGAAGAAGGTGATCTGGCTCTCTCAATGACCAATCCGGAAGAAATAGTGGCAGGTTTCCAGCTGACATTACTTGATTTCCCCAATTTCGTGGATATTGTCGCTCTCAATACAACAGAAAGAACACAGGCATTTTCTCTGACATTTAATGAACAGCCTGACGGATCAGCAATAATTGTTGGATTCGATTTAACCGGTGTTGGAATATCCACTGGAATGGGTCCGATTATGAACATTACATATTTATCAACAAGCAATTACAATACAGAAATCACTGTATCTATTGGTGAAGCGACAAGTATTATTTCCGATCCATCCGGATCTGCCATTGATTTTGAATCTGAAAGTGGTCTGATCACCATCGAAGGGGATCCCCATCCAGGTATTTTCCCTCCACAAGATGTATCAGCTATCCCTGGATTTCAAATGATCAACCTTTCATGGACACATCCAGAACCATGGGATGTTGTTGGATATTATATTTCACGTGATGATGCAAATGTTGGTGAGTCCGAATTACCCAATTGGGTCGAGACAGATCTTGAAACTGAAGCTGAATATTGTTATACAATCCAGGCATATAATGATTTTGTCATTTCCGAACCTTCTGAAGAAGTCTGTGCGACAACATTGGCACAGTATTTTGAAGAGCCGGCGAACTTATCCGCTCAGGAAAATGGCTTGGAAATCACTCTGAACTGGGGACCACCTCCAAGTGTGAACGCCTGTGGCAATGATGCCATTACCGGTCTTCCGTTTGAAGGCGAAGGTTCTACAGTGGGTGAAACCGATGATTGGTTGGTTCAAGGAAGCCAGGGAGCTGATTTTGCCTATTTCTATAGCGTATCAGAAGCAGTAGTTATTGATGTGACAACCTGCCACCCGGCTTCCGATTTTGATACCAAATTAGAAATATTTACCGCTGACGGTGACTGTATTGAAACTACCACTGGAAATTACGACGATGATGATACCTGTGAATTCAGTAATTTGAGATCTGCACTACATGCAGTATCTCTCACCCCAGGACAATACTATATTGTTGTTGATGGTTTTGGAGGTGGTACTGGAAACTTTGGAATTTATGTCACAGAAAGTGGTCAGATGGCTGAAGGTCCAGCGGATATAAACGATTCTATAAGCTGGGAAAATGAAAAAGCCGGTACAGATTATAACATGGAAACATGGAGTATGTCAGAATTATGGAGTCCAACCAATACTCGCGAATTTGAAGGTTATGAAGTCTATCGTGATAACCAATTATTGACATACACAACTGCAAATACTTACGTTGATACTGATGGATTATGGTATTTGGAGACCTACTGCTACAATGTGACTGCCGTATATACAGATGGTACTTCTGGATTTTCCAATACAGCCTGCGAAACCCCACAATTGGGTGAGCCATCCGGTTTATCCGCATTCGGTGAAGGTGGAGCTGTTGCATTGGAATGGAATGCCCATCCTGATAACGCTCAATCCAGTTTTTATGTCTACAGAGAGGGTGTATTTCTCGCTGAAACGACTGCAGCATCCTATAGTGATGCAACTGCAGAACATGATGTTGAATATTGTTATACTGTAACAGCATTTTATGAAAGTATAGGAGAATCACCTGAATCTAATGAAGCATGTGGGATGTGGATGATCCTACCGCCAACTGCGCTTTCTGCGGAAGCGGGTCCACCCAATATTGATCCAAATACCGTTCATCTGGAATGGATGCCACCAGGTTCTGAAGTGACGCTCACCGTAGAAATACTCACGGATATTTTCTCAAATGAAACTAGCTGGGATTTGTATTCTGAGAACGGTGAGATGATTTTCAATATGCAGGATGCATTGGAAGACAATATTACGTATACCTGGGATGTAACCCTTACACCGGGAACATATACCTGGACAATTCATGATTCATACGGTGATGGGATATATGTGCCGGGTTATTATACACTTGCTATCGATGGTGTAGTTTTCGCCGAAAATTATGACTTTGGCGGTTCAATTGAGAGCGTAACATTTAATACAAACAATTTATTACTTTCTGTCAGCAACTGGGAATATCTCAATCCCGCTCCGTTTGAAAAGGACATGATCATTACCGATGAAATGATCGCTGAACAAGAACTTGCAGACCCAACCATTACCATTTATCAGAATACACGTGAACTTGAAAGTTATAATGTCTATCGTGATGATGAATTCCTTGTCAACCTTCCACCGGAAACCTTATCATATGACGATACCGGCATCCCAAATCTGGTTGAATATTGCTATACAATGACATCCGTATTTACTGAAGGCGTATCTCCAGAATCCAATGAAGCATGCGCTACTCCAACTCCTGGAAATGGCCCATTGAATCTCAGTGCCCACGGTGAGAATGATTATATACTGATGGACTGGGATGCACCCTTGTTAACGGAAGGTGATGTTGAATTTTACATTATTTACCGTGATGGGTCACAGCTTACCACAACCACAAATCTTGCCTATCAGGATTCCGAAACCGTTCACGATACTGAGTACTGTTATACAATTACTGCAATGTATCCGGCAGGTGAATCTTTTGGTACAGAAGAAGTTTGTACTATGTGGGAATTATGTCCACCATCAAATCTTGATGCCGAACCGGGTGATAGATTTGTTGACCTCAGCTGGCAGGAAACATCCTGCGGTGATGAAGTATTTATGCAGTATGATGATGGCGTGCTTGCCAATGCTTTCTACTTTTATGATACCTACGAACTGGGTTATGCTCATGGTATGAGATTCGATGTTGGTTCTACTTTTAATGTTGAAGCAGCGTCTTTACATATCCTTTCTGAAGGCGATGCTTACTGGCCATGGCCGGATGCAACCCATGGACCGGTACGTGTACTGATATTTGACGATAATAATGGTCTGCCCGGAAATCTATTATTCGAAGATGAAGCCACTGCCGAAGATGGTTGGGCAACAGTGTATCCAGGTTTGACTGGGTTAAGTGGTTCATTCCATGTCGTAGGAACACATCAAGAGGGCTGGACCGATCTTGAAGGTTTTGGTGTTGATGGCGGTGTAGATCACCCCGATAATATGGTCACCATGCAGGCAGGTGCCTGGTCAACTGGTGATGTCCTTGGTTATGGCGGTGACTACATGATCTCTGCCCTTGTTTATGCCCAAGGTGGACTTGAGCCCATGTCATTTGGTGATCTTCCAAGCGATCCATTTACAGATTTGTCTGTAGTTGAGTCTATTCCTGAAAATATACTTGGAGATGAAGTTGGATATGAAAGTCATCCTGACTATTATCCTGATGTAACTCGTGAATTATTAGATTATACTATGTATCGTGATGGCAATGTAATTGCCACTTTTGCACCTGAAGAATATTCCTATCGTGATGAAGATGATTTGGTTAACAACACTGAGTATTGCTACACCATGGTGGCCAACTATACAGAAGGTCCTTCACAGCCGACCAACGAAGTCTGTGCTACACCGTTTGTACCAGCGCCAACCGAATTAACCGCAACCCCATTGTTGGGCCAAATCCACTTAGATTGGATGGTACCACCAGAAGGTGGCGGTGAAATATTTGAATATATTATTTATCGTGATGGCGATTTCCTTGATTCATCCGATACAAACTCATATGATGATGGTAGTACCGAAAATGATATTAACTATTGTTATACGGTAACAGCACTTTATGATGGCGGTGAATCTGCCCCTACTAATGAAGCATGTGCTATGTGGATGATTTTACCTCCAGCCGGTTTAACAGCTGAAGCCGGAGACGAAGTTGTACACCTTGAGTGGCAGGAAGGTGTTTTTGCACCATGTGCCGATGAAGTCATTAACTCATTACCTTTTACTGCTGAAGGATCTAATATTGGTGAAACAGATGATTGGGATATTCAAGCCAGCGATGGTGCCGATTACTCATACGGCTTGACGATTTATGGAGATACATTTATTAATGTAAATACATGTTGGTCAGGTGCAGATTATGACACAAAACTTGAAATATTTACAGCAGACGATGAATGTCTTGGAACTACTACTGGTAATTACAATGACGATTCTGGCTGTACAGAAACCGGTGAATTGGTATCAGCATTAAACGATGTATTATTAAGTGAAGGTACATACTATATAGTTGTTGATGGTTTTGGTGGACAAGAAGGAAATTTCCAGATTTCTGTTTGGGAATCTGAAGGCGCACAAGATAGCAGTCCCATGAGTGAAGAAGAATTTAATGCATCAGTACTTGAAAATCTTGCTTATGAATCAGAAAAAATTGGTATTGAACTAACTTTAGATGATTATAATGGATCCCCTTTCTCTGATGGTCAACCAAATCTAACTCAGAATCGCGAATTATTGTCCTATGATATTCAGAGAGATGGCTCATTCCTGGTTTCAGTTGAACCTGGATTATTTGAATATGATGATACCACGGTTGAAAACTTTACGGATTACTGTTATACAGTTTCTGCTGTATTTGATGAAGGCCAATCTCCAGATTCAAATGAGGCTTGTGCTGAACCACTTCCGGGTATAGCACCAACAAACCTTGTTGCTCTTGCAATTACAGATCATATAGAACTCACATGGAATGCAGGTGGTCCCGGTCTATTGAACTATGTGATTTATCGTGATGACATTCAACTTGATACCACAGGGAATACAGATTATACAGACAATACTGCTGAACATGATACCAACTATTGTTATACCGTTACTGCAATGTACTCAAATGGTGAATCCTACCCATCAAATGAATTTTGTGCTATGTGGGAACTGGGCAGTGTTACCGCCTGGGTTGAAACAGAAGGCAATGGTTTTATTGAAATAAATTGGACTGATCCTGCTGGTGGCGGCGGTGGCGGTGGTGGAAATGGTGAAACCATTGAAGAAGGAATTCTAATCACTTCCATCCCGTTTGATGATTCTCGGGATACAAATGACTACCTTGATGACTATGATGAGGTTTGTCCATATTCCGGTAGTCTGGCACCTGATGTCGTCTATACATGGATTGCCAGTCCCGGCCAATATCATGTTGATATATGTAATTCTGAATATGACACAAAATTGTATATCTATGATGAAAACCTGAATCTCGTTGACTGCTCTGATGATTCATGTAATTCCCCTGATGGCAGTCCATTCCGTTCAGATATTAATGTGAACATTACCACACAGGGTTTTTATTATGTAATCGTTGATGGTTATAGTAGTCAGGCAGGTATATATAATTTGTCTATTACAGAAGGATTCCTTCTTTCAGAAGGTCATGACAACCAGCCTGAAAAAGATGATGCGATTCCATATGTTGAACTTGGAAACGGCGGCGATATTGAACCAGCCGAACCAAGAACGGAATCACGGGCACTATTGGGATTCGAAATTTTCCGCGATGGTGATAATATTGATTATATTGATGATTCTGAAGCTCGTGCTTATGTTGATATGCCGGTTGAAAATGGCATTGAGCATTGTTACGTGATTGTTCCAGTTTATGATGAAGGTCCTGCCCTGCCGTCAAATGAGGTATGTGGTGCCGGTGATGCTGGTCCTATGTGTCCACCTGAAAATTTTGATGTGGAAATTGTTGATGGCCTTCCATTAGCCCATTTGACCTGGGATGTTCCTGGAGATTGTGATGATGGTGGCGGCGGTGGTGACGGCAACGTCCTCGTAACAATTATGACTGACACCTGGGCCAATGAAACCTCCTGGAATATAGTTGACTCCGGTGGGACCTGGGTTGATGGAATTGAAGGTGGCACATTGACAGATTTAACCTTATATACATGGGAAGTAGATCTTGCAGCTGGTTCATATACATTTAATATTCTTGATTCATTTGGTGACGGTATCTATTGCTCAGCAGATGGTTATTATCAGATCGATGTTAATGGCACTACTATCGGTGGAGGACCTGGTATCGGTTGTGATTTTGGTTCTGGCATGAGCCATGATTTCACCACAGGTGGTCAATTGCTCTCAAGTTCTGAATTCCAATTTGAACCTCCTATTCAGGGTGAAAAAGATCAAGTTGAGTATGATATGACTGGTATTGAAAATGTTGAAGTTGTTGTTTATGTCAATGAAGATACAAGAACCGAAAGATTGAATGGCTATCGTATTTTACGGGACGATGAAGAAATCGCTACCGTTGGACCGGACGAAACTGAATATGACGATACAGAAATGTCATTTGGTGAAGAGCACTGTTGGAGAATGGTGGCCATCTATGATGAAGGTGTATCCAACACAACTGAGGAAATTTGCGGCACCGTCGTCGATCCTGGTTTAATCTCACATCTGTATTTTGAAGAAGGTACAATGGAAGCTGGTGGTTCTGAGTCATTTAATATCTCCCTGACAAATGCAGCAAATGTGGCTGGATTCCAGTTCACTGTAAACAATGACCCGAATCTGCTGACAGCCATCGAATTGGTAACAACTGATCGAACAGAAGAATTTTTAGTTGAATTCAATGTCCAGGGTGATGGATCAGTTATTATTGTCGGATTTAGTTTAACTGGAGATGAAATCGAAGCTGGCTCAGGTCCCATCCTTGAACTAACCTATGAAGCAGGTGGCGGTATCCTTGAACCTACAGATGTTGAAATTAGTTTTAGCGATATTTACCTTGGTGGTCCATTGGGTGAACTCATTATCACATTTGGACATGATGGCAATATTATGGTTAATCCTGCCGGTGCCAGTGAACTTTCTGTTGGTGACGGTTACACATCACTGGGTGGAACTACCTCTATTGAAATATCTCTATCAAACGAATTCGAAATTGGCGGATTCCAGTTTGACTTATTATTTGATCCGGAAATCGCCACTCTGGTTGAAGTATTACCAACAGTACGAACAAGTGGATGGTCCGTGAGCGGTGGTTCTGATACTGGTACCATTATTGGGTTCAGTCTTATGGGAATCCCAATCGATCCAGGTGAAGGTCCAATTGTTGAAGTTGTGGTCATGGGTGATGCAGAAGGCATTGCCCAGGCATGTCTCTCTGCAATCGTAATATCTGATACCGATGGTATGCAGATACCGGCTTCGGCAACTTGCGGAATATTTACCGTAATACCAGGTGAGGATGTTGATCCTCCTGTGATTACGGACATCTCTGCTGGTTCAGATCAGATAGATATTGACTGGACATGGGAAGCACCTGAAAATGCTCCAATTGATGAAGATATTAGTAATTCCCGTTCAACAGTTGATTTATCATTTGAAAGTTATGTTGATGGGCAATTAGGTATATTCATGACTAATGAAATTAATATTGCCGGATTCCAATTTAATCTAGATTCTGACAATGCTGGTTATACATTGAATGGTGTCAGTGGCGGAACAGCTGCTGAAAATGGCATGCTTATGTCAACAAATACCGGTGGCCTCGTACTTGGATTTTCACTGTCTGGTGATGTTATACCAGCCGGTGAAGGTGTCCTGGTTTATGCTGATGTTACCTTTGACGGTGACGAAGCATGTTTCTCACTATCTGAAACCATATTCTCAGATGCCGATGGTGAAGCAGTTGATGTGGATACAGGTGAAGAATACTGTGTTGGTGGAGTTGAAGTTCTTGGATGTACTGATCCTGATGCCTTTAACTTTGATCCTGAAGCCACTGTTGATGACGGCAGTTGTGTATATGAAGGCTGTATGGATCCTGAAGCATTGAACTTTGATCCTGATGCAACTATTGAATGTGATGAATGCTGCGAATATCCTTTCGAAGCGACATTTAATGTCTATCGTGATGGTTCGTGGCATGACACTGTTGTTGGAATGTA
>JABHXA010000006.1:10887-175788 GCA_018657495.1 Fidelibacterota bacterium | reverse complement strand
TTCTGTGTCATAAATCCTCCTCTGTAAGGTTAATTTATGACTTCTTTCACTGTCCTGCAAAGTTAGGGAAGTCCAATTGTTCATATATTTCACACACTCAACTTGGTTTAGAATTGATCATTATAGCTCGCCGGACATTTTTAGCAGTACAGCTGTAAAAGAATCACCAATTTGTTATAAATCATATGTAATCAAAGGGAGTTATCTTTATGGAATAATGGAATATGATAGAGCATTGACTGATTTTTTAACAGTAGAGTTATTGAATCCAAAGTTATACAAGGTATTGAATCGTATTGGAACTATATATCAAAATTTTGGAGAATTAAATCAAGCAATGAATTACTATAATAAAGCACTTGACATTAAACCCGATTTTGATGAGGCCTTATATAATATGGGGAATTTATATCTTACACAGAAAAAATATGGATTGGCTAATGATTTATACTTGAAATGCTTAGCGACTAACAAAGAATTTATCCCTGCTTATAATAATCTGGCCTTAGCCAATTATTATCAAGGAAATTATACAAAAGCATTATATCATTTAAAGAACATAATTATAAGCGGCGGTTTCTATAATCTGGATTTTTATTATACACTAATCAGTAAGGATTACAATCAATGAAATATTGTTTCAAAAATACGACATCGATTATTAATTGAGGTCGAATAACTATCAATTTCTCTTCATATTAATATAATAATAATTTTTTAGTTGCATGCAAGTGGATTGTAATAAATGATAATTATACGGATACAAAAAAAGCGAGGAAAATATATCCTCGCTTTTTTGATGATTTCTGTTCAGTTCTTATATTAAGAACGAAGTCTAATCTTTCTTATTGTGTTATTTACCACAATTCATAAGTTGCTTCACTAGCACCAGTAGAATATGAGTAAGTAGTATCATCACCATCATAAGAAAGTGTACTTGTCGCATACGTCCAACCATCAGGTACTTCATCTAGGATACTTGCAAGCGTCAAGGTTCCTGAAGTTGGGAATGATCTTGCTCCATTTTGAGCCAACTGCTGCGCTGCATAGTTATTTAAAGCAGTTTTTATCGTCCCGATTACAGCACTTTTATTGGCGTCATGTGCTTCTGAATTTATATCAAAAAACTTTGGTACTGCTACTGCTGCCATTATTCCAATCACCGCGATGACGATGATTAGCTCTATAAGTGTGAAACCACTATTATTTTTCATTTTCATATCTCCTGTTTGTTTTAATTTACTTTTTGTTGCTATTGTTGAGTATCTATGTTTGGTATTAGCAATAGTTATGCCAAGACGAGAGAGTACCCTGCCGGTATGTTATTATTCCTGGAGTGTATAACTTAAGGCATTTGAAGATGTTGTATAACTCCAGTCTGTGCCATCTCCACCATAAGAGAGGGTTCCTGATGCAAATGTCCAGTGGTTAGGTACTTCATCCAGCAAAATAGACATGTGAGATACTTGTACAACCGTTGGAAATGTTCTGGATCCTGTTTGCGCAAGTTTTTGTGCAGCCCAGTTATTTACAGCTGTTCTGACTACTCCAACTACAGCGGCTTTATTAGCATTATGAGCCTCAGCAGTAATATCAAAGAATTTTGGAACAGCAACAGCGGCCATAATTCCTATAACGGTTATAACAACGATCATTTCAATTAAGGTAAATCCCTTTTTATTTTTCATTTTTAGTCTTTCTTTTTTAATTTATCCGGACAGGCTTGCAAAACCTGTACCATGCAGTTTGTTTTAAGTTAAATATTATTTATTGTCAAAGTATTATGCATTGTCGATATTTTAGACAATTAATGTACAGTATCTAGACATAATTTAAATTTATTCTTTATACATTTTGTACGAATTATAGAATAAAATGTAATAATGATGCGTCTTATATATCAATTAAACCATATTCATAGATGTATATAATAAGTAGATCCCAATAACCAGTAGGAATACTCCTATTATATGACGTTTTAATAGAATAATATCATCCGTTGTGGCCATCCGATTAAATGCCTCGCCAATTTTTATCATCATTTTTGGTGCAAATAACAATAAAAGGCCACCAATAGTTACGAGGGCTGCAGATATCATAAATACTATTTTCATTTCACTCTATATTTTCGGATTTCGGTGTATGTGCAATAATTTCAACCTATTAATATTTATATTTCTCTAAGTGAGCCATCCATTAATACCCATAATTCACTACCTAAATGCATCCCGCTCCCAAATATACCTCCAGCAAAATAGTTTGATGGAAATGATTGATGTAGATTTATATAATGATTGTCAAATTTATCATTTATCACACGATTTACATAGAGGGCACCTTTAAACCAATACAAATCGTCCAAATCAACATGACTATTATGATTTGGAGCATATAAAAAACCATGTGTATTCATATGTTCAGACTTGAATGATTTACCATTTTTAAAAGCATAAAAACGAGCTAAAGCCCGATGGTTGACCCCAGACGTACCCTTTAATTCAATTTTTCCTCTGGCGTAAATTTGATTTGCGACTGTCGGCCAGCTGGACTCTGGTAAATCGGAACCAAAGTTAACATACTTAATTTTTACATCAGATCCTGAAACCAAGATGATATTATCAGGTACGCTTCCCCCGGTGATACTTTCAATTTCAATGTTACCAGTAGCAACAATGACTCCGGGTGTGGACGCAGTACCAGAAGAATTTAAAATACTACAATTTTTAATCTTACAATTGCCGTTTACGTAAATTGTTCTATTCGGGTAATTCTGAAGATAAAATATTTCCGTTTCTGAAAAATCTCCTCCATAGGGATTTTGCAAATTCCCATCAAATAAGCCATTATCAGCATCGGTTGAGGTGATTGCAGCAGCAGTTGCGAGGAGGCTGTCATAATCGAAGTGATCAAAATCAGCTATATCTAAAACCTCACTGGTATTCCAGGTATAAGAATTTCCTGTAAGGGCAGTACCAGGCGTGACTGTAGCTGAATCTACGACCGATATTTTTGTATCGGAGTTAATTGAACCTACAGAAACTGTGGAAGTTGATCCTGAATATTCTAAATATGCTGAGGCACCTATATAAATCATTCCGTCGAGACTCCCTGATTCACCAAGGACATTAAAAGTGCCATAGGTGCACCCTACATCTCCACCATGATCATCATCTCCACCATGATCATCATCCCCACCATGATCATCTCCTGATCCACCACCGCCATGGTCATCACCGCCATGGTCATCACTCCCATGGTCATCACTCCCATGGTCATCATCTTCACCACAATTATTTCCCCATTTCCAGCCCCAAATGTCAAGACATGCTCCAGACCCAGTGGTCCATGCCCACCAATCGATTCCTCTTCCTGAACGGCCCCAACGCCATCCCTTTCCATAACCTCTTCCTGGATGGCAGGCATCATTTACTCTGAAAATCATTGAGTATTCAGGGAATCCTTCATAATCACAGTTTACATTCTCCATCATTCCCTCAACAAGCCTTGTAAAATTACCAATATTAATTTCACTGACTACCCTTTTATGGCAAACGTCAATATCTGTGAATTCAACTTCTCCAACAAGCTCACCCTCTTGTACGGTATCAAAACCGTAATCTTTTATAAGCTGTTCCATCATTCTAACACGAGACAAGGCTTTCCAAAACGCTATTCTTGCGGCGGTAGTCTTACTTGCAGTTGTTGTTTCCAGTGTTACGGTGTTAAACATAAAAACAACTACTAATCCAACAATCATTGAAACGGCAAACGATGTAATTGCGAATACAAAACCGTTTTTAGCCTGAATATTATCTTGTATATTTATTTTCATTTTAACCCCTAAATATTTTTAATGTTTTTACTACGCTATTAATTTCCATGCAAATATTATGCTATAATGCAGAACCAAGCGATTATTTAAAATCTTCGGGGAAAACATCTGCAGCAAATACAACATCCGTATCGTAATCAGTCATAGTCAAGGTTATCCTAGCTCTCCAAACAGCAGATGGCAAAAAAACACCTGTTAAGACAGTTTGTGTATTATCCCAATAATTAAAATAGCTTTTAGATACATCAACATGTGCGGTCATTACTGAACTATTCAAATTTCCAACAATCAAACGGGTCAATCTTGAATTTGTTAATTTGTATTCCACAGTTAAAGTATCTGCAACAATAAATCTTACTGTAGTCGAGTCTGCAACAAGCACATCTGTCTGTTGATCTATTTCACGAAATTCACGTACAAATTTTGAACTGGCATAATATCCATTCATGACCAAATCTTTTCTTATGTCAACAGTTTTCAATGTGGTAACACTGGTTGCGATAATGGCAGCCATAGAAGAGACAATAACACCAACAACAGACATGCCGGTAATGAGTTCGACTATTGACATGCCCCTATATGATTTGTTAAATAAATATTTCATTTTACGGTGTAATAATGGCACTGATTGATATTTTTTCATCAAATGCATCATTAAAAATATGGACAATAATTCGTTTGTAATTTTGAACGGTCCCAACACTGTCGAATATACTCACATCTGGATCAACGTAAAATATTCTGGTTTTTGCAGTGAAAGCAGGATACTCAGGATATGTCCAGGTATACCCACCATAATAATCATCAACATCATCATATGTTGTGGCCGATTCTCCTGATTCTGGGCCTAAAGGATTGCTCCATGGTGAGGAAGCATTTTCATCATAATTATGCGATCTCACCACCTCCATTATGCTATTACCAAAAGCAGTGCCCTCAATAAGAGCAACCATCACGTTACTTTCCTCCTCAATGGCTCTTACTGCGTAGAGAGTTCCAACAAAAGCAATTCCAAGAAAGAGTATTCCAAGAGTAACTTCAATTAAGGTCATTCCCTTTGAAAGGAGATATGATTTTTTAATCATTATGAACATACCCCGTTTCAGCGGTGACATAAATTGTATCAGTGTCATTTAGGACGATTATCCCACCACTAGATGGGGTACCCCACCAATCAAACATAAATTCCAAGCTACCTCCAAAATCCGCATTTGTTATGGATACACCTGGAAATAAATCATCAACATCAACAATTTGAGCCGCATTTGTTGATGGATCTATTACAAGAGTCCGCGTTAAAGCACTTGATCCAGAATATATACCATAGGTATTTGCTGAAGTATCCGCAACAAACCAAGTTGAATCATGCTGAACGATAGCCTGATTATAAATTAATTTCAGGTCATCAATAATCTTATCGCTGCAATTTAACAATCTCAACTCATCAAGTGTGTCACTATATTTGGGTATAAAAATAACTGATAATATAGAGATTATAGCCATTACCAAAACCAGTTCGATCATCGTAAATCCAGGATATATTTTAATTTTTTTTCTATCTATTTCCATAGTATTTCAATTACTTGAATCAAATTCAGGAGAAACTCCAATCACGCAATTCCATCCGTATAAATATATATGTTTTCATGTCAAGTCCATCATGCTCCACATGGGGAGGAAAATACCCAACGCAAAAATTAATAAAAAGATACCAATAATTATTGTCATCATGGGTTCAATTGCAGCAGAGAGGCCCTCTACCTTTGCGTCTACCTGAGCATCATATTGTCGAGCAATATTCAATAACATTTTATCTAGAGCACCTGATTTTTCCCCAACCGAAATCATCTTTAAGGTCATTGATGGAAAATGTCCCATTTCCCCAAGGGCTTCAGCGAGTGGGATCCCTTCTTCCACCATTTCCCTTGCATCACGAATACCATGAGCAATAACAATATTTTCTATGGTTTTTTCAGTGATCTCCAATGCTTTCACAATTTGGATACCACTTCGATTCAAAGTTTCAAGTATATGAGCAAATCTGGCAATTGATGATTTAATTATTATATCACTCACAATAGGTAACTGTAGTTTTATATTGTCCCAGATCAATCCACCTCTGGCAGAATTTACAAAAGTTCTAAAACCCCATATCGATCCAACCAAAGACCCAAAGGCAAAATACCAATAATCAGTCATAAAAGTACTAATGCCCATCATTATTTTAGTTGGCAGCGGTAAATCAACGCCTGCCTTACTAAATAGTGAAGAGAATTTAGGTATGATAAAAACAATTGCCCCTGTAAATGCAGCGATAAGCACGCAAATTACTATGATTGGATACCGCATTGCACCTTTGATTTTTCTCCGGACTTCAATATCATGACGGATAAAAGCCCCAAGATGGCTCAAAATTTTCTCCAACACACCTGTAGCTTCACCAACTTTTACCATATTGACGTATAAATTGCTAAAAACTTTGGGGTAATCTGACAATGCATCAGAAAATGATACACCTCTTTCAATTTTTTTTACAATATCTTTTATGACATTTTGCATGTTCATGGATTCAGCCTGATCTACTATAGATTCCAAGGAACTAAGTAGGGGAACTCCAGCACCAAGCATTACAACCAATTGTTCTGTGAAATTTTCAAGCTCCTGCGGTTTAATCTTTTTGAGACCGTTTGACCATTCTTCTAAATTAAAAGGTTTTTTGAATTCTTTAACTGAAAGAATAACTTCATTCTTTCTCTCCAATTGATCGAAAACATCAAATTTCGAACGAGCATCAACGATATTATGCGTAATGATACCTTCTTCAGTTATCATTTTACATTCAAATTTTGGCAACTGACTATTAATCCTTGTCCGAGATAATTAAAAAATAGTACACCCTAAAATTTATCACATATTCTCCTGTTAATGCAGTTATAAATAGTTACCAATCTAGAGTTATTTAAGTTTATATTCTTTTATTTTTTTGTACAAAGCGCCTCTTGATATCTGTAATGTACTTGCAACATTTGTTATATGACCATTTAATTTTTTTAATGCTGCATCAATGGCTTTCATTTCAACAATTTTTAATGGAAGAATTTCTTCAGGCTCAGTTTCTGGGATTACCTCCTGACTTACAGGATCAAGATCTGTAGTTGTTTCGAGTAGACCTTCTAACCCCAATATTGTTGAATCGGAATAAAATATCAATCTTGTCAGGATATTTTCAAGTTCTCTCACATTCCCATGCATAGGCAATAATTTTAGATGGTTAATAAGCGACATTGATAGTCCATCGATTTTGAGAGTGCTGTTTTTTGTCAATTTTTGGATCATATGGAGAGTCAACAATATGATATCATCTTCTCTTTTATTTATTGGTAAAAGTGTAAGTGGGATAACATTGAGACGATGATATAAATCCAGTCGGAATTCTCCAACTTTTGTTAATTGTAATAGATCCTTATTTGTGGCGGCTAATAATCGAATATTAATTTTAAGTGACTCCGTACCACCAAGTCTTTCAATCGTATGATCTTCAAGAACCCGTAGTAATTTTGCCTGAACATCAGGCGCCATATCTCCAATCTCATCCAGAAATATTGTTCCATTATTGGCGAGCTCAAATCTTCCTGCCTTTGTTTTATTTGCACCAGTAAAAGCGCCCTTCTCGTAACCGAATAATTCACTTTCCAAAAGATTTTCAGGAATTGCGGCACAATTCAAAGAAATAAACGGAAAATTTTTTCTCTGGCTGAATTCATGAATACTGTTAGCAACAATTTCCTTACCACTTCCGCTTTCCCCAAGGATTAGGACCGTAAAATCTGTACTTGAGACTTTTACAATCTGAGAATATAATTTTGTCATAGCTCGGGAATTTCCAATAAAAGTACCAAACCCATTTGGTCGGATATTTCTGGAGACTCCTGGTGCCAGACTGTTTTTGAATCTTTCAAATTTAACCAGTCGATCTAACACTTCTGGAAATACTGAATCTAATTGAGGCTCTATAATAATATTAAAAATATAATCATTTTTTTGACATAATGCTCCATCGATAATATCATTGTCTAGAATTATAATGATAGGGATAAATTTATTCAATTTCTTATATCTGTCGTGAAAACGGATATAATAATCTTTAATCATTGACCACTTTATCCATATTGCATCATAATCTTCAATGGCAATATAGGAAAGAAGAGAATTTGCTGATTTGGCCTGTGTTATTTCTACAGATACCGGTTCAAGTAGTTCAATGAGTTTAGATGATAATCTATAATCCTCCTTTGATTTTTTCCCCGGTATACCAATTAGGTTTTTCATAACTTAGGCGAGTGAAACTCTCATGACCTCTTCATAAGATGTTTTTCCAGAAAGAACATGTCTTTTTGCAGCCTCTGATAACGTCACCATGCCCTGTTGAACTGCGACTCTCTCAATTTCATGGGAAGGAGCCATTTTAATTACCATATCTTCAATTTCGGTGTTCGGTATTAATAACTCATAGACCCCAGCTCTTCCTTTATATCCTGTATTCTTACAATGCGTACATCCGATAGGTTTGAAAAATGTACCTTCTTCATCTTCTTGAATATTTAACGAATCCAATAAATCTTCCGTGGGTTCATACTGTTCTTTACACCGATCACAAAGGACTCTAACGAGGCGCTGCGCAAGTATTCCACGAATTGTAGAGCTGATAAGATAGGCATCCAGACCCATATTTAGAATACGAGTATAACTTGAAGACGCATCATTAGTATGCAATGTACTAAAACAGAGATGACCAGTGAGAGCTGCACGAACAGCCAACTCAGTTGTTTCCTTATCTCTCATTTCACCAACCAAAATAATATCTGGATCCTGCCTTAACATGGATCTAAGGGCAGCTGAAAAAGTAACCCCTGCTTTTTCATTAACCTGACCCTGTGTGATACCATCAAGTGGATACTCAATGGGATCCTCAACAGTCATGATGTTTACTTCAACAGAATTCACCATATTCAAAGATGCATATAATGAAGTTGTCTTTCCTGATCCTGTAGGACCTGTTACAAGAACCAATCCATTTTGAGCATGAATTAATTTTATCCAATTCTCAAGAACACTTTCATCAAAGCCCATTACTTGTAAAGGAATATTACTTGCCTGTCCATCCAGTATTCTCATAACTATCTTTTCCCCGTTTGGGGTAGGGAAAGTTGACGTTCTTAAATCAATATGACGCCCAACTTTTAAATTCTGTCTAAATCTGCCATCTTGTGGTTTTCTGGCTTCGGCTATATCCAAATCTGATAAAATTTTTATCCTAGATACGATAGCAGGTAGGGACGATTTTGGCACACTGTAGTATTGTTGAAGAACACCATCAACTCTGAATCTCATACGCACATCTTTTTCACGTGGTTCTACATGTATATCACTAGCGCCATTTTTAACGGCTTCTTCAATCAGCATATCAACAGCTTCTATGATTTCTGTATCTTCAGTGATTTCCTGAGAGACAACTGTAGCCTTTGATTTCTTACCAGCTCCATCGCCACCACCAGCCTGTATTTGATTCATTGCATATTGGTCAGCGGAATAATATAATTCAATACACTTAACTATACTTGATTCTGTAGCAAGTACAAGATTGATTTCCATCATATTTGTCGCTTCAATAATTTCGTCTATCATATCAATATCATTGGGATCAGATACTGCAATAGTTAAAGAATTATCAAATTGAAATAGAGGTAATGCGTTAAATTTTTTCGCCAAATCTTCCTTTAATATTCGGAGAGCCTCTGATTGAATTCTATATGTTGTGGGGTTTATTGTAGGAAGTTGCATCTGATCACTTACAGCATTTATCAGATCCTCTTCAGACAATAATTCTAAGGCAACAAGTGCTTTTCCTAGATACACATCTTTTTCACGCTTGTATTCAAGGGCTTCCTCAAGCTGCACAGCATCAATTTTGCCTTGTTCCAGAAGTATTTGTCCTAATTGTCTTTTATCTTTCGCCATTGTCTTTTCTTTTAAAAATTAGTTATAGTCGTGAAGTGATCTCAGCAACAAGTTTTTCCGGTGTAATGGGTTTTGTAATATATAAATCAGCACCAGTTTGTTGTCCAAGTTGATAATCTCTTTCTGAATCCATTGCTGAGACCATAATAATAGGTATATGCTCATAATTTTCATCAAATTTTAGCAACCTGCAAACCTGGTATCCACTGATACATGACAACATAAGATCAAGCATAATCATATCAGGGCTTTCGGTCCTAGCAGCTTTCAACCCAGTCATGCCATCATATGACACAATAACTTCAAATCCTTCTTTTTCCAACGCCATTTTAATGGGTTCTACAAAGAACTTTTCATCATCGATAATTAAAATTTTACTCATTTGATACCATCCTTAACTTATATCATCCAATTCAATTCTTTCAGTAATATGGGTTTCCTCCTGTGACCTGATAAGCATCTTTTGATCATTTTGTCTATCAGCAAATTGAACTGCTGTTTCATCACTAATAACATTATGCTGATATAGTTTATATAAATACTGATCAAAAGTATGAAGACCCTCATTGACAGAGGCTTCCATGGTAGCTCTTAAAAGGTGGAAATCCCCGTTAGAAATAATGTTTTTTATTCTGGGTGTTGGTAATAACATTTCAAGAGCTCCAACAACTCCGCCTTCCAAAGTGGGAACCAACCTTTGGGCAATTATCGCTTTAATATTCTGACTCAATTGAAACTGAATCATTGGCTGCAGAGAAGAATCAAAAAAACTTAAAATTCTTTCAATTGTCTGAGATGCATTATTAGCATGTAAAGTTGATAATACCAGATGACCTGTTTCAGAAAAGCTAAGTGCAGCACGCATGGTTTCTGAATCCCGGATTTCACCAATGAGCAATAATGAAGGTGCTTCTCGCAAAGCACTCTTAAGGGCTCGATCGTATGAATCAGAGTCCTGTCCAATTTCACGTTGATTTACAATGGATTTATTATGTTGATGTAAAAATTCAATTGGATCTTCTAAAGTTAAAATATGTCCGGATTGGCTACGATTTCGATAATCAACCATTGCGGCTAAAGTCGTTGATTTACCTGATCCGGTGGCCCCAACTACCAACACTAAACCACGTTTCACCAATGACAACTCTTCAATAACTTCAGGCAGATTTAATTCTGCGACAGTTTTTATCTCATTAATTATCTGCCGGGCAACAAATGCGTCTGAACCACGCTGACGAAAGAAATTAACTCTAAAACGACCAATCCCTGGATAACTATAAGTAAAGTCAATCTCACTCTCACTCTCATATTTTTTGATCTGCTCTTCATTCAGAATCTGATTTTTGAGCTCATTCATGAGTGGAGGCATGATCCTTTCCTCTTCTAATGGAAGAGTATCTCCATCCACACGAAGCATTGGGTATGAGCCTACGCTGATAAATAGATCAGAGGCTTTGATCTCAACCATTATTTTGAATAATTTTTTAATTGTATACATTATGGTATCAATTAATTGTTATATTTGGAAATATATTTATCAAATTCAAGTTTGTCAATAACTTCCTCATTATATAGGTTAGTTACAGACTGTTCCATAGTGATCATACCCATATTTGCATTTGTTTGAAGAATAGAAGAAAGCTGATATGTTTTGGCTTCTCTGATCAAATTACTCACTGCAGGTATTCCTACCATTATTTCAAACGCAGCAACTCGACCACCATCCCTCTTTTTTAACAAGACTTGAGAAATTACCAGAAGCAATGATTCACTAATCATTAGCCTTATTTGGCTCTGCTGGTCAGGCGGATACTGGTCGATAACTCGTTCAATGGTTTGGGTGGCACTGGTCGTATGCAGTGTTCCAAAAACCACATGACCCGTTTCAGCTGCAGTTATTGCAAGAGCAGTGGTTTCGAGGTCTCTCATTTCTCCAACAACAATAATATCCGGATCTTCTCTGAGTGCGCTCCTCAATGCTTTCTTAAATGAATGTGTGTTCGTACCAACTTCCCTATGATTGATTAGAGATTTCTCACTTTGATGTATAAATTCCACCGGATCTTCGATTGTAATAATATGACGGCGGTACTTTTTATTTATATAACTTACTAATGTGGTCATCGTCGTAGTTTTGCCAGATCCAGTCGGTCCAGTGATTAATATGAGACCTTTATCACGACCAACTAAGTCTTTAACAATCTCCGGCAAACCTAATTTATCGTAATCTAATATTTCATCTGATATCGCCCTTAACACTGCAGTATCACCAAAATAGCCAGTAAAGATGTTGACACGGAATCTTCCCAATCCTTTAAATTCTGAAGAGAAATCCACTTCTAGCTCCTCTTCATAGTTCTTTCTTTGTTCATCATTCATTAAGTCATATACAAGCATATGAGTATTTTCAGGTGTCAATGGTTTCATCTTTGTTCTTATTAGTTCCCCATTAACCCTGAATATTGGAGGAGAATTAGGACTTATATGTAAATCTGAAGCATCAACATCTCGCATAAAGGTCAACAAACTATAAATATCCATCTAAAATAAAATCCTTATCTCATTGTGTGTGTATAATGTTCGATGTAATGAATATTAGTAACTCGCGTTGCTCTGTATCCTGCGTGGTGTGAGTAAAAAGATTTTTTATAACTGGGATTTTATCCATATACGGTAATGTTGTTTTGTTTTCAATAATCTGATCATATATCAGCCCTCCAATTAGTAAAGTTTCGCCATCCCCGATCATTACCTGAGTATTTGTAGTACGATCAGATACTATTGGAATATCTGCATTTGGACCTGCTAGCCCTACCACAGCCTGCACAGTAGCATTAATACTTAATGAGATAAACTTATCAGCATTAATCCTTGGTTTAACATTCAGCGATATATCGATATCCGTTTCTTCTACAGAAAATAAATCACTTGTGCCACCCTCTTGAGAAACTTGAGGGACAATGATAGGATATGTTGTTCCAACTTCCATGGTGGCATTCATATTGTTTTTTACTGTTACCTGTGGCTCCTGTATTAATCTTGTTTCACCATCTGTGGAAAGAATTTCTAATAGACCATAAAATGTTGGCACACTCAGTGTGGAGAATTTGAGATCACCCCATTTTCCAAAATTTAAACCCTCAGGTAAATCTGCTCCTCCAGACGTATCGAATGGACCAGAAATATTTGATCTTACTTGCCAGTTTATACCCATCCGTTCATCAACAGAAAGTGTTGTTTCGATAAATTTAACTGATATATTTATCTGTGGCACAGGATTGTCTAATTGGTCTATTAAATCCTCAATAACAGAGAAATTTGCAAATACTTCCGTTACTAGTATATAATCACCGCCAATTGATGAACTGCCGGCCCCGCCAACACCAGAACCTGCTGTTCCACCAAAATTTGATCCCGCCGTTACCGCTCCAGCGGTGCTACCACCGGTGCCGAGCGGTCCAGTGTCCCCACCAAGGCCACCACCACCTAAAAAGGACTCAGTACCAGTTGTGGGATTAAAACCAATAACACTTCCCTTTGGTGTTAAAACTGTTTCAACAGCAGGGATAACAGCAGATGCATCCAGATAATCCAGTTTATATACTCTTGTTGTTAATTCGCCAGCCATAGCCTCACCGGAACTCTTTATTACAATGATATTCCCCTGGATAAACCAATCATATTTATTTACTTTTAGAATAGCATCTAACGCCATGCCTAATTGAACATCAGTTAGGGAAACTGTTACTTCACCTCTGATTTCTTCTCCGGCAATTATATTTAAATTATTTTGTTTTGCAAGCACTCTTAAAAGATCAACAATATCTGCATTTCTAAAATTCAAAGATACTGGTCGATTAAATTTTACATCTGTATTATTTAAACCAACATCATCTTCGACTATTGGCGGCAGGGTCCAGGAAATCCTGATAAGATTCTCACCAACAGTTGTAATTTTATAATCAGGTAAAATGGTAAAGTATAGAATAACCATTGCGGCTTTTCTACTTTTCTCATACAGTCTCTCATATGCTTCTATTCTATATAGCGGTTTAACATTAATATGCATACTAATGTTTTTATCCTGAATCATACTTGTTGGAAAAAGTATTGTTAGCTGTGGTGGTGAATTGGTTGCTTTTTCTTCATACTCAATCAACTGATCTGATAAAATTTCAACATAACCATTATTTCCATCTGTATACTCCCGTATCCATTCGATTCCCTGGCAGTAACCAATTGAAGTAGAGAAAACAAAAATTATAAACGTAAAAATTATTTTATTCATAAATATTAGTCTTTTAGAGAGAGTTTAATTGTTCCATCTTCATTGGTTAGAAGTACATAATCACTGGCAATTTTTTCAACAAGATAACCATTTATTATATCATTTTCCTGTATTATATCCTGCCCAATCAATGCAAAGCCATAATCCCCATCCCATGATATGCCAGTAAGGTCAAAGGTGATTTCAGGTTCAATAATTTCTTCACTATCTGGAAGATTCGTCGTTTTAAAAGTATCTAAATCAGGATAGTAAAATGGATCTGTCAATTCCCATGTACCATTATAATTCAGTTTAAAAACCTTAATAGCATTATTAATTTTAGCAATCCGAAGTAAATCGATTGATTTCAAATTCAAATCATCAGAAACTTTTACAATGGATGGTGTATTATTGGATAACGTTGCATCACCACCACCAAAGGAAAAGACATCATAATCATATAATAAATACAAAAATGCCAGCCCTAAAACAATCAGCATTATTTTTTGACTGTTAGTTACATCTTTCATGTATGATCCTTAACTTCTTCAGAATAGATGTAGGTATATAATGTAATATCACAGTTCAGTTTATCTTGACCTGATCGTTTCTGAAAGACAGTATTAATATTAACTTTATCAACATTTATCAACTGCTCGCTGTTGATAAGAGCTTCAATAAATTCTCCAATTGATAAAAAATCTCCTCTGATTTGGACTTGAACCGTATATCTCTCGATATGTGATTTTTCTTTTACGAGTTCATCCTTAATAGGCGGTAAGGTATCTTCAAGAAAGGGTTGCTGCCACATTATTTGTACATTATTTTCACCTGCAGCTTCCCGTATAAAATCTTGAACTGAGGCAAACGACTCCAAACTTGGAATCTTTGCTTTCAATGCCCTGAATTCATTTATTAAGATCCCATATTTATTTTTTAATAAGGTGTCATCCCGCTGTTTTTCGGTGGCAATATCAACTTTTTTCTGTAGTTCAATTAAATCAGTTTGGTTATTTGACATTTTCAACCCATTGACATATGCAACCTGCCACATCCAGTAGACGGATGAAATGAAAGTCAAAACAATAGATATATATAATATAACTTTATTCTTCATTAGGGCTCATTAATATTCTATTTGCATTGTAAATAGCAATTTCCCACCAGTTACAGAACTAATATCTTCAGTTGTAAGAAAAATCTTCTTAAAATGACGTGTCCTCTGTAGATCTACCCTAAAATTTGCCAATTGGATATTTGCTACAGAGGCATCTGAGTTTACCAAACCTTTAATTTCGACCATATATTTAGGGGGAATGTCAAAATTTAAATTAATCCCAACATCTCCACCCTCATCGCCGATTTGTTTTTTAAATTCCATATCAGTAATTTTAATCTGATTAGGAGTTCTTGATGCAATAATTTTCATTATATTAATCAAATTTTCAGATTTGATTCGATCATTTTTAATGAAGTTCTGGTAAGTTTCCAAAATTGCGATCTCACCTTCCATTACAAAAAATTCTTTTGTCTGAGCTTTTGAATTCGAAAACCTATAATTGTAAAGATCAATTTCATCATTCATATTTTTTAATTCCATAGAAGAGAAAAAAGATGATAATACTATAATTGGAAAAATTACCGTTGTTACAATACTAGCAACCTTACTAAATAAAATATTTTTATGTCCTGCTCGAATCTTTTTAGGCATCAAGTTTAATTTCTTCACACTATCTTGCATTAAAGAGAAATTCAATGCAAAGTTGGGAAGTTTATAATCTTCAATAGGTTTGAGGTTGTGATATTTAATCTTTACCGCTCTAATAGGATTGAACAAACTCACATCAATATTTAAATTATCCCGTAGAGTCTGAGCCAGACTTGGCAATGTGGCACCTATACCATCGAAAACCAATTCTTCCCATATAAGATCAGGATTTTGTTTTTTAAAATAATTTAAAGATCTGCCTAATTCCCCAGTTATTCTTTCAACGATCGGTCTAAGGAATATTGACAATTTATATAAATTTATGTTCGATCCAACAGTGAATCCACTCTCATTTTTTGGTATTCCATATTGATGCAATACTTGTCTGGCGAGTTCTTCATCAATTTCAATAATTTTGCCATCACTCGTTTCAACTCTCTGCATCACTGCTTTGTAAAAATCATGCGTACCAATGGCAATTTCTCGAATAAATAGAAGTTTGTGATTGTTGATCACTAATACAATTGTGTGATTTTCCCCAATATGAATAAGGACATTACATTTATTTTTACGATCCGGATAGTTTGCAATAAACGATTTCCATAATAATATTGGCATCGTGCTGACAAGTCTTAATTTGATATCGTTTTTATAGAAAATTCTTTCAATACTATTTATTGATTTTCTATCAAGAACTCCAATGATGACATCTTTTTTCTTTTTGGATTCCTTTTCATGAGATGTTTCCCAGTTTGAAATCGCCTGATCGGCAGGGAAGGATAGATTCTTTTTGGTATTCCATTCAACCAGGTCTTTAAGTTCTTTATTTGTTAATTCCGGTGTTTCAAGAACCTGTGTTTTTGATTGTAATTGTGAAGAGAAATATGAACCATAGATAATCTTTCTATTTTTCTTCTCGACATGATTTGAAAGAACATATCCAATGAGTTCATTCATATTATGAATCGTTTTATCCTCTGTCTGATATGGGAGAGAATACGAACAGTATTTATCAATATTTTGACCATTTACACCGACTGTAATCTGAAGCAGCCAAAGGAGTTTTTCGTCTGAGACAATGGATAGTTTTATCCAGGATTCATCAAATCGATGGAGTAGCACTCGAAAATAATCTTCAACTGATGACTTAACTTCATCAGCTTCTAAATAATTTATCAGTGACGAATCAAAGGATTCTGGTACAATTTCATCAATGGTTACAGAACGGGACGGATCTATTGCGGTCTTTTCATCTTCAATACTATCGGCATTAGATGATTTCTTTACTTTTTTCTTTGATTTTGTGAAAATAGAACTGATTTTTGCAAACGAACTCGGTTTTTCATTACCTATATCTAATTTTTTATTTTTCTTAGACTTTTTAAATACCGAAGGAATTAGATTACTCTTTCCTTTTAGTTTTGACTCTTTTTTATCAGGGCTTTTCTTATCCTTTGATGATTTTTTAGTTTTTTGATCTCGAATTTTATCTTCTGGCGACTCATCAACTATTTCTTCATTTTTCATATCCTCAGCTGATGTCTTTGAAAGCAAATTATTTTTTGCTTTTTTTCTAGAAATTACTTTTCCAGTATCCTTGATTCCGGTAATTTTTTCTAATTCATTGAGTAAAGCAGGACGATTATATTCTTCATTTTCAGTTTTAACAAGTAGCGATTTACCTGCTGGATTAGTTTCGAATTCTTTTTCTTTTGATGACTCAGTTAACGTGTTCTTCTTTGTTGCAGGATCTTTTTTCTTTGACAAATCAGTTTCTATAGTCAATTCAGTGGCCGGTTTTTTCACCACTTTATGAGTAGAATCATCTCGTTCAGATTGTCTTTTAAATAAACCACCAACTCTAGAATTTATTGGTTGTGGGATAGTCGCTGTTTTATCAACTTTTTTTTCACTTTCCTGATCATTACTTGAATTGATTTGATCAGAAGTATTTTTTAGAATGCCCAAAGATTTAATAATTGGTTTTTCAGTTTTTGAACTCATCGAGGCGAATGACTTTTTTGACAATTCATCTGATCCCTTAATGACAAAACCACTTCCTCCCTTTGGTTTTTTTAATAAACTGCTCTTTTGGGGTAAAGTCGATTTCGTAAATAAGGTTGACTCAGTCTTTGATCCAGATATACGGTTGATTTTTTTTGTCTTTGAATCCAGGGTTGTTAGTTTTGATTTTGCTGTATTTATTACTTCCTCATCTATATTATTTGAATCAAATTTCTGAAGTATTGATGTCAGTTTCCCTTCATCATGAGGTTCTTTGTCAGTCGATGCATTTTTTGGAAGAACAGTTGCAGATTTTATGCGGGACACTGGTTCGTCTTCCAAATCCTTTTTCTTTTTTTTCTTGGGCATCATATCCCGAGGAGATGAATCCTTTGTTGATTTTAGTAAATTCTCAACTTTGGATTTTTTATTTTTTCCGGATTTTTCTCCAGTTTTGCTTTTTCGAATATTTTCTAATTTTTTTCTAAGCGCTCTTACACTCTTTGATTCCATTATCTGTTCATCATCTTCGGGTAATTCACGTCGTTTTTCTTTATTAATTTTGATTTTATCTTCGGTAGGTTGCTTGTTTTGTGTATTTTCTTCTGCGACAGGTATTTCTTTAGATTTTATTGGATCCGATCCAGAGAATGGAATTTTTACCTTCTTCTTTCCAAAACTAACAGGTGCTGATTTTTTTGGCTGGCTATTTTCTTTTTTAGAATCAACCTTATGGTCTAATTCATTATCAGCAATTACTGCACCATCTGAGTTTTCCAGATCATCTACATCCTGAGACCTCAGTATATCCAATAATCGGTTTGTTGCAAGATCTCTTTTTTTAGACCCGCTAGACATTGAAATGCTCCTTGGCCTGCATTCTGGTTAGCACAATCTCGCTATTTATTATTTCCTCACCATTTATGATGTAGTCAATGATTAAATGATGACAAAATACGACAATTTTTCTTGGGTAGCCTTTTGTGTGTTTATAGACCAAAGCCTTGGCTTTTTCAGTAAAAACCTTTTTATCCTCATCAAGACCGGCCACTTTTAAACGGTGATCGATAAATTCAATAGTATTCTTTTCACCAAGAGGTTGGACAGTAAATCCAAATGCAATTCTATCTTTAAAATTCTCGTGTAGTTGCAACAATTCCTTAAATTCAGGTTGAGCGAAAATAACTACCTGAATTAATTTTACATTATTGGTCTCAAAATTTAGCAAGGTACGGATAATTTCAATTTGATCTGATCGTATTTTTTGTCCTTCATCGATTATTAATACAATTCTTTTATTATTATTGAATGTAGAATCCAATAAGAAATGTTCAATTTGATTCATCAGGTCAACTTGACTATTGGTATTACTTTCAATCCTGAATAATTTCTTAAGAAATTGTAAAAAATCTATACTATTTTCCCAAGTTGGATCTAAAACAAGAAAAAACTCATAATTACTTCCGTACATCAGAAACCGTTCAAGTAACAATCTTGATAATGTTGTTTTACCTGTACCAATATCGCCAATCACAACATGCAGACCACGATTTAGACGCAAGGATATTTCAAGCCTGTTCAGGCATTCACCATGAGTCTGGGTTGCACAGAAGAACTCTGGATCAGGAGCCATAGAAAATGGTTCTTTATTAAGACCAAGGAGTTCATAATACTCAGCACGTGGATTTTGAGTATTCAAATTTTGTAGCTAGTTATGTTTCCAAGTTGTGTTTTTGGTTCATATGCTCATCCTAAAGTAATAAATCAAATCTCATACGAATTTATTACATTAATTTAGATAAAGATAGACTTATTTTCTATGATTATTTATTAAACAAATCTAAACTCACTCCCTTAATAAAAGACGTCAAATATTATTTAGTATTTTTGAATTACAAATAATGGATTGTTCATTGTGGAGACGATGTTAATAATCAGAACAATTGATGATTTACTTTTTAGTAGGCCCGAGGGGAACCGAGCCCATATCTGAGGAATCGGAATTCTCCATTCTATCCGTTTAACTAGGGGCGTATATTTTTTGCTGCTAGGACGGTATTGTAAAGCAGCATTGTTATGGTGAGTGGCCCAACACCGCCAGGTACTGGGGTTATGGATCCGGCAATCCCAAGAATCGATTCATAATCAACATCCCCAACAAGCCGATATCCCTTTTCAGAATTATCCTTGATTCGATTAATTCCAACATCGATGATATGCACACCTTCTGAAATCATGTTTCCAGTGATTAACCCTGGCATTCCAGAGGCGACTATCAAAATATCTGCCATTGACGTATACCTGCTTAAATCCACAGTTCCCGTATGACAAATGGTTACAGTAGAATTACCATATTCCATTTTCTCAGCAAGTAATGCAAACATGGGTTTGCCTACAATATTTGATCGGCCAACAATTACAGCATGTTTACCGTTGGTTTTTATCCCATAATAAGCCATCAATTTCAAAATCCCGTGAGGAGTACACGAGATAAATTGAGGCTGTCCTTCTAAAAGGAGTCCTACATTTAGGGGGTGGAAACCATCGACATCTTTTCTGGAAAGAATTCGCCTGGTAATTTTTTTACTATCAAGATGTGCCGGAAGCGGCAGTTGGACGAGGATTCCATGAAATTTTGATGAAGCGTTAAGTTCATCAATTAACAAACATAATTCAGTTTCCGAGGTATTTTCAGGAAGATTGAATGTCTCGCTAAAGCAGGCCATTTTTTTAAAAGCCCTTGATTTACTTCTTACATATACCTGCGAGGCGGCATCCTCTCCAACTAATACAACTGCGAGACCAGGTATAATACCAAGATTTGACAAATTGGAAATTTCATTTTTCAACTCTTGTCTTAGCTGCAGGCTGACAGGCTTGCCATATAGAATCTCTGTCGTCAGGCTCATAGGATTAATTTGACTTTATTTTATCAGAAATATATTCGCGAATCGCCTTTAATTTTGTTTCAAACCGGTTTGCGAATTTCTCATTTCTATTCTTTTCAGCGAATAAATCATCAGTAATATTCATCGCTGATAGAACTACAGTTCTAAGCTGGGACTGATTACCCGCAACTGAGTTTTCCACCTCTTTTATCCGATCATTGACGTATTGTGCCACATTCTTTATATATTTCTCATCAGCACTCGTTCTCAGCGAGTATTCCTGTCCGCCAATATTAATTCGCACGATATTATCTGCGCCCATAGAACCCCCTATCTTTGAATTGCGTTAAACTGATTTTCCAATTGATAAAGTATTTTCTGAATTAATTGGTCAACAGTCTTATTTTTAAGGTTTTTATCAACTGATTGAAATGTCAAACCATATGCGAGACTTTTATTGCCTCCACCTAAACTTTCATCATCATAATAGTCAAAGAGTTTTACATCCGTAAGAAGTTTCCCGCCCACTCTTTTAATGAGATTTTGAAGATCACTGGCATTTATCTGCTTATTGACCAAAAGGGCTATATCCCGGTTTATGGCAGGGAATGATGATGGTGGAAGGTAAGATTTACTGCTGCTTGATGCAATCTCGTACATCAATTCAATTGAACATTGAAATATAAATACTTGCCCCAGCACATCATAGATCTTTTTTATTTCTGAAGAAAGTTCACCGAGAACACCGAGATCAGTTTTTCCAACACTTATTTTAAAGGAATTTTTTAATCCCGTTATTTTTGTCGGCTTAAAATTTGCGTTCTGACAATTAACATGTTTTAGTATAGACTGCACTTCTCCAACAATTCTGAAAATATCCTGATCAGATTGTTTTCTCCAATGGGGTTCGGGACTGATATGCCACCCCAGGCAAAGATGGAATTCTTCTTCACTCAATCTATCTATCAGCTTGTTGGCCTGATGAACAGCACCAATTTCAAATAATTTGAATCCCTTTTGCTGACGTTTTTCGCTATGACTTATTGCATTTATAACTCCGGGAATTAACGAGTTTCTTAAAAATGCCATTTCTGAACTAATTGGATTCTTTATTGATACACCAGGTGTCTGTGAAAAATGCAGCAACTGCTTTTCGGTAACTAGACTATTTGAGACATGCTCATTGAATCCAGAAGATGCAAGATGCTGTCGAATTTTTTTATCCAGGGAATGCGAATCTTTTATAAATGTCTTAAAACTTCCAGTAAAACCATGTGATTCAGGAATATTATCATATCCATATATCCTTGCTACTTCCTCAATGATATCTACTTCTCGATCTACATCATTCCGATAAGAAGGGATATTACATAGATATTGCCCATTCTCCGAGGTATAATCAAATGCCAACATCTTAAATATTTTATCAATATCAGCATGGTCTAAATCCAAACCCAGTAATCTGTTACATTTTTCTATTCTGAAAGAGACACTCCTGGCTCCAGGCATTTCGGTATAGATATCGATGATTCCGTTTACAATCTCACCACCGGCAACTTCAATAATAAGAGCAGCAAGATGATTGAGGGCAGGAATAATATTGTCCATGTCAGTATCACGTTCAAATCTTTTGGATGCTTCTGTTGATAGGTCGAGAAGCTTTGCACCCTTGCGAATAATTGTTGGGGTAAAATATGCACTCTCGATCAAAATAGAAGTAGTTTTCTCGCTTATTCCCGATTTCAGATCACCCATGATTCCGGCAAGTGCCACCGGTGTTTTCCCATCACATATCAGAAGGTGGTCTGTTGTGAGTGTTCTTTCAATTTCATCAAGAGTCGTAATTTTTTCATTCTTTTTTGCAAACCGCACATTGATTTCTTTTTCTGCCAGCAAATCAAGATCAAAAGTATGCATCGGGTGTCCCAAATCCATTAAGGCAAAATTGGCGGCATCAACGACATTATTAATAGACTTTTGTCCAATTGATTCCAGACGCTTCACCAACCAATCAGGTGATGGACCAATTTTAACACCTGTAATCACCCTGGCTGCATATCTTGGACAGCCAGTGGATGCATCTATATTAATTTTAATAAAGTCATCAATTGAGTTGTGGTTTTCAGAAATTTTTGCATTCTCTTTTGCAATTTTTTGATTCTCCAGAATCCCTACCTCACGGGCGATGCCAAGATGACTAAAACAGTCACCCCTATTTGGCGTGATATCCATTTGGAATATGGTATCCTGCGCAAAATTAATTATTCTTTCAATCGGGGTTCCCAGTGGTTCTTCTGATTCGAGAATTAATATCCCCTCGTGGTCGTCGTTTAAATTCAGTTCTTTACCAGAACATATCATTCCATGTGAAACGACGCCGCGTAATTTTGATTTTTTGATTTTGAAATCACCGGAATTTAATGTTGCACCTACTTTTGCTACCGGAACCAGAATGTGTTCTTTAACATTTGGAGCCCCGCAAACAATCTGATAATTCTCGTTATCACCAATATCTACGAGGCACACAGATAAATGATCAGATTGTGGGTGCTGCTCGCACTCTAACACGCGTCCAAGAACAATATTTGTAAAACTTAAAGTCTGTGTTTCAAAAGTGCATTCAAGACCGAGCGCTGTTAATCCAGATTCCAGTTCTTCCGGGGTTAATGAGATATCACAATAATCCTTCAGCCAGTTTAAAGAAATATCCATCAGAATTGCCTCAGGAAGCGGATGTCGCCTTCAAATAATAATCTTATATCTTCTATACCATATCTTTGCATGGCCATTCTTTCAATACCCATTCCAAATGCATAACCTGACCAAACCTCCGGATCATAACCAACAGACTTAAAAACTTCTGGATCCACCATACCACAGCCAAGGATCTCAAGCCAGCCGCTGTATTTACATATATTGCATCCTTTCTGCTGACAGAAAAAACAGGATACATCCATCTCGGCACTTGGCTCGGTGAATGGGAAGAAACTTGGTCTGAATCGGGTTTTTACTTTCTGGCCAAAAAACTCTCTGGCAAAATGATTTAACACACCTTTCAGATCAGCCATGCTTACATTTTTATCGACATACAGACCTTCAACCTGATGAAAAAGGCAATAACTCCTGACACTTACATCCTCATTTCTGTACACTCTTCCCGGGGCAATTATTTTGATAGGGGGAGCGTGATTCTCCATTGTATGGATTTGGTTGTTTGAGGTATGTGTTCGCAGGACAACATCATCGCTAATATAGAATGTATCCTGCATGTCTCTGGCAGGATGATGTTTTGGAATATTTAGGGCCTCGAAATTATAATAATCAGTATCTACTTCAGGTCCATATGCAACAGAAAATCCCAATTTTGAAAAAATGGAATTTATTTCATCCAATACTAAAGTAATTGGATGAAGACTACCGCCCGGGAACGGATCCCCGGGCAGAGTCAAATCACTATATTCCGAATCTTCATCGCTTTGTCCGTTAAATGATTCCAATCTTTTATTAATGCTAGCAGTAATATAGGATTTCAATTCATTTAAAGATTTCCCAGCCTCTGGTCTTTGAGATGCATCGATTGATCCCATTTGTGAAAACAATCCGGCCACCGTTCCTTTTCTGGAAAGGTATTTATTTCGGATGGATTCAATAGAAGCAGAATTATCATCTGAATTCTGAATATCGATATCAAATTTATTTCTGATATCCAGAATGGATTCAAATATGGACATAGATGAAAATACTTACGAGAGAGATTTTACAATTTCTGTAAATCCATCTGGGTCATTGACAGCAAGATACGCCAGGGACTTCCGATTTAAAAGAATATTATTATTTTTCAGTCCTGCTATTAATTTTGAATAGGTCATCCCATTCATGCGGGCAGCAGCATTGATTCTGATAATCCATAATCTTCTAAAATCTCTTTTTTTCTGTCGTCTATCCCGGTAAGCATACGCAAGTGCTCTTTGAACAGCATCTTTTGCGGTACGATAATTAGACTTCCGGGTACCAAAATACCCCTTGGCCTGTTTTATTAATTTTCGATGTTTACGATGTCTTGGTACTGAACTATTCGATCTTGGCATAACTCAATTCCTCCTATGAAATAATCATTTTTAATGTTCTTTTCACAGTGGACTTCGCCATGACCGAACCTTTACGCAATCGACGTTTGCGTTTTTTGGACTTGCGAGTCAGAAGGTGCCTGGCGCCAGTATGAAAGTGTGTAACTTTCCCGGAGCCCGTCTTTTTGAACCTTTTAGCCGCGCTTTTTCTTGTTTTCATTTTAGGCATATTTTCCTCTTATTTTGGCACCATGATCAAGATCATTCTTCGACCTTCCGTTTCAGGCGCTTTTTCTACTTTTGCTATATCAGAAAGTGTATTTACAACACGATCCAATAATTCTCTTCCAATATCCATTCTCGCCATTTCCCTGCCGCGGAACATTACAGTAAACTTCATTTTACTTCCCTCGGTAAGGAATTTTTGAGCTTTATTTAATTTCGTCAGCAAATCGTGATCATCAATATGAGGACGCAGACGAATTTCTTTTAAATGGACAATGTGTTGCTTCTTTTTATTTTGCTTAACCTTTTTTTGTTGCTCATAACGGTACTTACCATAATCCATTATTTTGCAAACCGGCGGTTTTGCATTTGGTGAAATTTCAACCAGATCAAGACTCGCCTCCTTGGCGGCGACAAGTGCATCTCTTGAAGATACAACTCCAAGCTGTTGACCATCTTCACTGATCAGCCGAACCGCCTGTGAATCTATTTGATCATTTAGACGGGTACGGGTTTTTGACTTATTATCGTTTAGTGCTATTCGGAGTACCTCCTACTTTTACTTATGATTTCAGATTTTAATTCTTCAATTGTCAGATTAAGTGGAAAGGACCCAATATCACCTTCGTGACGTCTTCGAACAGATAATGTCTGTTCCTCCATTTCTCTCTCTCCTACAATTAGCATGACCGGGATTTTACGTATTTCAGCCAGTCTGATTTTTGCTCCGACTTTTTCACTGCGGTCATCCATTTCGACGCGTATCTCAGAATTAAAAAACTGGTCTTTCACTTCATTGGCATATGTATGATATTTTTCAGATACGGGTATTATAATTACCTGAATCGGTGCCAACCACAGGGGAAAATCACCTGCAAAATGTTCAATAAGAAAACCGATAAATCTTTCATGAGTACTCAGCGGAGCCCGGTGGATACACAAAGGGGTCAATTCTTTTCCATGTTCATCTGTATACGTGAGACCAAACCTGGATGGAATGGCAAAATCCACTTGATTTGTTGCCAGGGTAAATTCTTTGCCAATTGCACTCCATACCTGTACATCAATTTTTGGACCATAAAATGCTGCATCACCTACGGATTCTACGAAATCTATTTTTCCTTCAACAAGGGCCTCACGGACAGATTTTTCTGTCTGTTCCCATAATTCCGGTTCATCGACAAATTTGTCACCAAGGCCTTCTTTAGAATGCACACTGAGTCTCATCTGATATTTCTCAATGCCAAAGATTTCAAAATATTCAGAATACATTTTGCAGACAGCAAGGAATTCATCTTTAAACTGATCGGGTGTACAATAAATATGGGCATCATTCATCTGCATACTTCTTACCCGCATCAATCCAAAGAGCTGGCCCGATTTTTCATATCGATAACATGTACCATATTCTGCCAATCTCACTGGCAGGTCACGATAACTTCTTTTTTTTGCATCATAAATTTTATGATGATGTGGGCAATTCATAGGTTTCACATAGTATTCAGTGCCATCAATATCCATCGCTGGGAACATATCTTTTTTGTAATGTTCAAGATGCCCTGACCGCTCATACAGAATCCCTTTTGTCAGATGAGGTGTTCTGACCTGGACATATCCAGCATTTCTTTCGGTAGATTTGGCTAATTTCTCCAACTCGTCCACCATAGTAGCACCATTAGGGAGCCATAATGGAAGGCCGGGACCTACCTCTTCATCAAATGTAAATATCTCAAGTTCTTTACCCAGCTTACGGTGATCTCTTTTTTTTGCTTCTTCCAGCATAAGGAGATAGGCCCTCAGTGCTTTTTTATCAAAAAAGGAAGTACCATAAATCCGCTTGAGCATTTTGTTCTTTTCATCACCGCGCCAATAGGCACCAGAAGTAGAAAGCAGTTTGAAATATTTTATTTTGCCGGTTGACGGGATATGCGGACCTTTACAAAGATCAATGAACTCACCCTGCCGGTATGCAGATATTCTGTCATCATCGCTAATTCCCTCGATAATCTCAACTTTATAATCTTCATTTAATTTTGTGAATTCCTCAATTGCTTCCTGTCTGGAAAATTCCAGTCGATTAACAATAAGATTTCTTTTTGAGATCTCTTTCATCTTGATTTCGATTTTTTCAAGATCTGAATCATTGAAAGCATAATCAAGATCAAAATCATAATAGAACTGATTTTTTATTGAAGGACCGATAGTAATTTTTACATCAGGATATAATTCCTTCACAGCCTGCGCCATTAAGTGAGCAGTACTATGGAGTAGGATATCATGAGCCTCTTCACTTCGTGAAGTGATTAATTCAATAGAAGCATCAGAATTAATCGGCGTGTTTAAATCAATTAGAACACCATCAATCCTGGCGGCAACGGAACTACGCAATAATCCTTCTCCGATAGAAAGTGCTATATCGGCAGGTGATGATCCAGCTTCAACCGATTTTATCGATCCATCTGGCAGTGTTATATTTATAATATTCTCCATTTGTTGTAGTCGATACTGGAATCGAACCAGTGACCTCTACGATGTCAACGTAGCGCTCTAACCAACTGAGCTAACCGACCAATTTGCAATAATATGCACGAATCAAGTCTGGAAATTTAAATGCATTAACCACAATTATTGTATTAATAAAAATGGAATTAGTAATTTTTCATCACCTTTTTGATTCTAATTGAAATTTGGATTGACCTACTCCCCATTTTCTGAATCAATAATTATGGAATTTTCTTCGGCAGTATCGAGGACATCATGCTCAGGGGAAAGGATATCATAATACCGATTTGCATTCAATAAAACTATCTTGGCATCATCATAAATATTATCATACGATAAAGCGGCTTTTATCCGGTCTTTATTCAAACCAGTGACAACGCTTGACATTTCACGGTATAATCCATTTCGGATGCCCTTTAAATTTTCTTTTGAATCGAAAGGATTATCCTTTTTATGTTTATAAAATTTCTCAAGGTCACCAAATAATTTATCTGAAGGACTTTTTTGCCAAAAGAACAATTTAGAGAATAATTTTGCTGACTTTCTATCTTCAAAGTCTTCGCTTTTAGCGATAATATCTTTAATCCTTGTGAATTCTTTTTCACCGGGTTCCGAATATTTAAAATCATAATCTTCAAGAAATTGTTTGAAATCTAAAATAATTTCATTAGTAATGACGACGGGAGTTTGTATATCTCTGCTTGGCACGTAAGTCGCGGCAAATGTCAAAAATAAACCCTGCCTCCATAGACCACTGACAAAAGGCGGAATCGTATTGCGAGATAAAGTTATATCAGGCGTAATACCGCCACCGCCTTTTACTTTCCTGCCGCCAAGGGTGTAAAATGTACTATCAGACTTATCCAATCCATCTGTAAGTACTCCATTTTCCAGGTAATCATATTTTTGAATTAATCTTCCTGAGGGAGTGTAGTATTTTGCAGTTGTTAATTTTAGCTTTGTGCTGTCATTTATGGGAAACATGCTTTGGACCAATCCCTTGCCAAATGATTTTTCACCCATAATCACCGCCCTGTCAAGATCCTGGAGAGTACCAGCGACAATTTCGCTGGCCGATGCTGATCCTTTGTTTATCAATACTGCAATCGGAACATCCTGATCAATAATGGGATTTTGCCTGGCGTATTTCTTTGAGTTTGAGTTTTTATTTCGCCCTCGGGTTGATAACAAGAGAGTGTTTTTTTCAACAAGATTATCCAAAATAGATAATGCATTTCTTAAAAGTCCACCAGAGTTATTTCTTAAGTCGATGACTATACCATTCAAATTATCACTTTCAGAAAATGATTTCATCGCTACTCTAAAATCTCTGGCAGTGTATCTTGAAAATTTTGTGATTCTAACATAACCAATTCCATCTTCATCTATGCCATAGTATGGGACATCCTTAACGACAATTTGATCACGGGTTAATACATACTCATATTTCCGTCTAGTTGATGGACGATAAATACCCAGAGTAACCTCTGTACCCTTTTCACCCTTAATCAACGCCGATACTTCTTTTGTAGTGAACCCGATGGTAGATGTTGAATCAACCATGATTATCTTGTCTCCAATAACCAATCCTTCAGAATATGCCGGGCTGTCTTCCATCACGCCAGTGATGATAAGCGTGTCTCTTCGTGTATTTATCTGAATACCAACACCGCCATACTTTCCTCTTGTCAGCATTTCCAGTCTTTCTTTGCGGCTTCCTTCCAGAAAAACCGTATACGGATCCAGGGGTTTAAACAGTCCTTTTATGCCGGATTTAATTATTTCCAAATCATTAATATCATCTACATAATTATCTTTCAGTATATAAAAAGACTCATCCAGTTCATCCAATAATTCTTGTATTTCTTCCTCCGAAAGTGGCTCGACGCGTGATGTGTCGACATTAGTCTCTTTGGATCTTTGTGAAAATCCAAGGTGTAACACTAAAACTAATGTTAATAAATAAAAAGCCAGTTTATTGATCATTCATATCTCCATAGCTATTGACAATTATTTGCCATACTGATTTAAATACTTCTTTCGGTGGTTTATCCCCATTTATAACCTTATATCTTTCGCCTTCGTTGGCGATCTGATGATATCCACCTTTAACTTTGTTCATAAAATCCCCTCCACCCGATTCCATCCTGTCATTTTCCTGCCGATTTCTCCTGTGCAAAGATAATTCATAATCTATATCAAGAATGAAGGTTAATCCTGGAATGTTACCTCTTGTTGCATAGTTATTGATTGATTTTAAAAAAGGGATATCCAAACCTCTCCCATATCCTTGATAGGCAATGGTGCTGTCTATATATCGATCACAAATTACAAATTTTCCATCTTCAAGGGTTGGTATTATTGCCTCACTGGTTATTTGAGCCCGTGCTGCCATAAATAAAAGGGACTCTGCTTCGCTACAAAGCTGACTGTTTTTATTATCCAGAAGGATTTCCCTGATATTTTCCGATATAACAGTGCTACCTGGTTCACGGATGGATAAATACTGAATATCCAATTGATCAAATTTATTTTTTAAAAATTCAATTTGAGTGGATTTTCCTGATCCATCCACACCCTCAAACGTGATGAGTTTGTTCAAATTTTATAATCCTTTTTTGCTACAATAATCACGAATTCGCCTTTGGGTTTGGTTTCTGTAAAATACTCTTTAATATCTGAAAGCCATCCCATGCGAACCTCTTCGTATATTTTTGTAAGTTCCCGGCAGACTGAAATAACTCGATTGCCCATGTATTTTTCTATATCGGTCAGCGTTTTAATTATACGATAAGGTGATTCAAAAATAACAATACTGGATGGTAATTCTGCTAAAAATTCAAACCTCGTTTTACGCCCCTTCTTCCTTGGCAGAAATCCAGTATAGAAAAATTGTTCGGTTGGCAATCCTGATACAGATAACGCCGCCATGACAGATGATGGACCTGGAATTGTAAAAATAGAAACCCCATTGCTCCTGGCAAGATTAATAAGGGTATACCCTGGATCACTTATGCATGGGGTGCCGGCGTCACTTATCAGGGCAATGTCTTTACCATCCATCAAATAACGGCATAATACTTCAGCTTTTCCAGATTCATTATGCTCATGGTAAGATGTGACTTTTGTATTAATTTCGTAATGTTTCAATAATTTTCCTGAAGTACGGGTATCTTCAGCGGCAATAATATCCACTTCTTCAAGAATTGAAATCGCTCTTTGGGAGATATCTTTTAAATTCCCAATAGGGGTTGCAACTACAAACAGTTTACCAATCACCTATTTTAAACACTCCGTGATAGATTTTTTTACTATTGAGATTGCTTCTGAAAGATCTTCCTTAGTCACATTCAAATGTGGTCTGAAACGAATCGACCGGTCACCACACGGGAGGATTAGCAATTTATTTCGATTTAGTGCCAACCAGAGATCATCTCTTTCAGTAGATGAAGGAAGGTCAAAGGCGGCAAAAAGTCCCAACCCATGAGCATTTGTCACATAGGCAGGAAACTCATTTTCCAACGCTTCAAGTTCCTTTTTCAAGTATTCACCTAAATTTCTGGCATTCTCGATAAGATTTTCATCCCTTATAATCTCCAACATGACTTTGAAGCGCCACATGTCTGTCAAATTACCACCAAACGTGGAATTGATTCGGCTGGATTCTTCAAATACATTATTCTCCACTTCGTCAATTCTCGGTCCGGCCAGAGTGCCACACACTTGAGTTTTTTTACCAAATGCCATAATATCAGGATTTACGGAAAAATGTTCGTGGGCCCACATTTTACCAGTAATCCCAATACCAGTTTGCACTTCATCAAAAATCATCAGGATTTCGTTGTCATCGCAAATTTCTCGTAATTTGATAAAGAACTCATCACGGAAGTGATTGTCTCCACCCTCACCCTGGATTGGTTCAATGATGATAGCGGCAATATCATGCGGGTTTTCCCGAATCGCCATATTGATCTGATCTACAGCCTTTTTTTCTACGATTATGGTTTCTTTTATGGATTCCTCAGTTAAGGGAAATGATAACTTTGGATTTATTATCCTTGGCCAGTCAAATTTTGGAAAATACATGGTTTTTCTGGGATCACTGGTATTTGTCAAAGATAGAGTATAACCGCTGCGGCCATGGAATGCCTGATTAAAATGTATTATCTGTGTTCCTTTTTCTCCATCTATTCCGGCGATTTTATTTTTCCTGACTTTCCAATCAAAAGCGATCTTCAGAGCATTTTCTACAGCAAGTGAACCCCCTTCAATAAAAAATGCATGCTTTAGATAATCAGGTATGGTAAGCTCATCAAATGTTTTTACAAATTCTGCATAATGTGTATTGTAAACATCTGATAAAGTCGGTTTTATTAATGCGAGTTCACCTAACTCATTTTTGGCGGCTAGAATCCGTGGATGGTTATATCCTACTGCAGCGGAGGCAAACATTGAAAACATATCCAAAAACCGAGTATTTGTTCGTTGATCAACAAGCCATGATCCCTGGCTAGCCTTTAAGTCGTGAATAGGATCAAATCCATCTGCCAGTATATTCTTTCCCAGAATTTCACGGACCTTATCTGCAGATATTTTCATCTTTGCTCCTGAATAATCAATTTATCTTATTAAAACTGCCCTGAAGAATCCAGTTCATCAGGGCAGTAAAATACATTTTAGTAAAGAATTAAAATTTATAAATCGAACTTTATGCCCTGCGCCAGGGGTAGTTCTTTACCCCAGTTCAAAGTATTAGTCTGTCTTCTCATATAAATTTTCCAGGAATCTGAACCGGATTCGCGACCGCCTCCTGTATCTTTTTCACCGCCGAAGGCACCGCCGATTTCAGCGCCGGATGTGCCAATATTTATATTGGCAATACCACAGTCACTTCCTAAATGGGATAGAAATGTTTCTGAGTTTAACACATTGGTTGTGAACATAGCTGAGGATAATCCCTGAGGGACGCCATTATGTAATTGAATTGCATCTTCAACAGTATCGTACTCGATAATGTAAAGAATCGGTGCAAAAGTTTCCTCTTGAACAATTTCAAAATCATTTTTGACTTTGGCAATTGTGGGCTCGACAAAAAACCCTTTTTGATTTAAAGCTTTGCCCCCACAAACAATTTCACCACCTTCCTCTTTAATACGAACGAGGGCCGCATTATAATCATCAACTGCACCCTGATCAATGAGCGGACCCATGAGCGTTTTGTCATCCAGTGGATCACCAATACTTACCTGTTTGTAAGCATTCACCAGTTTATTGACCAAATCATCGGCGATATTTTTCTGAACAATTATTCGTCTGGTACTTGTACACCTTTGGCCGGCAGTTCCAACGGCACCAAATGCAATTGCCGGAACTACTAAATTCATATCGGCAGTTTCATCCACAATGATGGCATTATTCCCACCTAATTCAAGGATTGTTTTCCCTAATCTTGCACCGACATTTTTACCAATTCTCTTTCCCATTTTTGTTGAACCGGTTGCCGATATCAATGGTACTCGAGTATCATTCACCAGCCGTTCTCCAATTAATGAGCCGCGTCCAATAATAAGATTAAATATCCCGGGGTATCCATTTTTTTCAAGGATATTATTACATATATTCTGAACAGCAATAGCACATAGTGGAACTTTTGAGGATGGTTTCCAAATTGTTATATCCCCGCAAACAGCAGCAAGAAAAGCATTCCATGCCCAAACTGCAACCGGGAAGTTAAATGCTGAGATAACACCGACAATTCCCAACGGATGGTATTGTTCATACATTCGATGTAGAGGTCTTTCTGAATGCATAGTTAAACCATATAATTGTCTGGATAATCCAACTGCAAAGTCAGCAATATCGATCATTTCCTGAACCTCACCATCGCCTTCAGCTTTGATTTTACCCATTTCCAATGCTACCAGGCTCCCTAAATCATCTTTCTGACGACGGAGTTCATCAGCCATTTTCCTAACCAGCTCACCTCGCACCGGTGCCGGTACCATTCTCCAGGTGAGGAAAGTTTTCTGTGAATCAGAAATCACCTTTTCATAATCAGTTTCAGAACATTGGTAAACCTTGGCTATTTCATCTCCTGTTGCAGGATTTATGGATGTCAGCTTCCCGGCATCCTCAGTGGTCCCCCACCATTTCCCGGCGACACAGGATCCATGGTTATTCTCTTTTATTCCTAATCTTTGCAATAGTGTTGACATTAATTCTCCAATATTTATTTTACTTCCCAACAGCGGATTAGATGGGTATCAGATTTTTCTGACGATTCCAAAACCGGTTTATGGGATTTACATTTTTCGACCATGATTTCACAACGCGGGTGAAAATGACATCCTGAAGGAAAATCGGTGGCACTTGGGACCATTCCCTTAATATTATACAAACTTTCATCCTGTGACCCCAGCTTTGATAAGTTGGGTATGGATTTTAACAAACCCTTTGTATAAGGATGGGTTGGATATTTAAAAATTTCTTGGATTCCTCCCTGTTCAACGATTTCGCCGGCATACATTACAATTACTCGATGGGCAATTTCAGCAATCACACCCAGATCGTGAGTAATCATGATAACAGAGAGATTCATTTCCTTTTGTAGTTTCTGGAGCAATTCCAATATTTGAGCCTGGATTGTCACATCCAATGCAGTTGTAGGCTCATCGGCTATCAGAACAGATGGATTACATGATAAGGCCATGGCAATCATTACCCGCTGTCTCATGCCACCTGAGAGTTGATGGGGATATTCGTCCACCCTGAGATGCGGATCTGGTATTCCAACAAGTTCAAGCATATCGATTGCTTTTTGCTTTGCCTCGGATTTTGACAGACCCTGATGGAGTTGCACAGCTTCAACAATTTGATTCCCACAGGTAAAAACAGGATTCAAAGATGTCATTGGTTCCTGGAATATCATTGAGATAATATTACCGCGGATTTCCCGCAATTTTGCGTCAGGAAGTTTTAGTATATCTTCACCATGGAATAATATTTCACCACCGGCAAATAACCCTGGGGGAGTTTGGATCAATCTCATTATTGACAATGCAGTCACCGACTTACCACAACCGGATTCTCCAACTATTCCAAGAGTCTCACCTGGATAAACATTGAATGATACATCATTAACCGCTTTTGCAGTGCCTTCATCAGTTTTGAAATAGGTCTGTAAATTTTTTACTTCTATTATTGGATCTGCCAAGAATCCTCTCTCTCAATTAAATTTTATAATCTAACTATACAGCAATAAAAAGTTGATAGTTATTGTGCTTTGACAATGTGAATGGAGCCCTAATCATATTTCACATTATCCATAAAATATCTTGTTTAAATGAAATCCATCCTGCCACAATGAACAGGATGGAAATCATAAATTAACAAATTAATTATTCATTTTCTGGTTAGTTAGTCACCTCTTCACCAGATTCACTTTTTTTCTGAAATGCCCAAGCACCCAGTACAATAATCATTATTGCCAATAACCAAAATGTGGCATAATTATGTGAACTACTGCTAAACTCAATCAGATCATTAAATCTACCTATTAACAGAGAAATACGACCCATAACGGCAAATCCGAATGATGCACCAAAAGAAATCATCAGGAAGTAAATCCCAACTTTGCTAAGTTTTCCAAGGACACCAGTCTGTTCCCTTGAAAAGAAAAAGTATAATAGACCAGTCAAGGTTCCAATGATAATAATTACACCGTTAAGGATGCTAACCCAGCTGCCGGAAAAATCAACAACAGTGGCTTTAATCTGATTCATGATATCAGAATTAAGGAATCCATAAAAACGTAATCCTGCTGCCATTCCAACAATGTAAGCCAGTGCCCATCTTGCCAGCCAGCCAACGCTCGGCACCAGTCTCAATAGCATAAATATGCCAAGAATTAATGGAATGATATAAATGAAGCGTATCTCAGGATGACCAACAATTCCTCCTTTAGGAAAAATCCCAGTCAAGAAGATTCCAAAAATATTATATATACCATACCATATTTTTATAAAAATGCTATCAGCATTAACCGTTTCAAGACTTGGCCATAATCTGCCAAACAAATTGGGCTGCACCTGCGTCCAGAAAAATGTGACGGTCCAGTATCCTGCTGAGACTCCAACAAAAATATATTCTGCTGCTTTATAAAAAGGATTATCATCATACAGGTAACTAAAAATTGCAAGGGTCAGAAAAACAGCAAACCATGTTCCAAAAACTTCAATAGTAAACATTATTTCTCTCCTAAATTTTTCTTATCACTTCGTCTTTTTAAAAAGTAGGTGATATTACCAAATATTATAAATGCCACAATTACCAAGTGGGCAAAAGATTGAGCAGCCATCATACCAGTAGCTTCGCCTGGAATATTAACTAATTTTTCAAATTCGGCAGCGCCAGGCATTCCAGCAAGAATTCCTTTCACCTGACCTGCTTCCACATATGGTAGAACCTCTGTTACCTGAATTGACGTGCAGCCGGTGGACATGGGAATGTCGTGTGGGTCACAAGCATACTGTACCCATTCCTTTGTTCCCGGATATCCAGCAGATAGACTAAATACAAAATCGAAATCATTAATATTATTAATCCCATCCATCATGGAGATATCATCAATATGATTCCCCCTCGTATCTGAAGTATACAATGTGCGGATATCGGCAGCCACTCCTTTTACGACTGCTTCATTGCCAGGTCTGAAACCAAGATTTACATAATCTACACCATATTCAAGTGAAAATTCTTCTTCGGTTTGATTAAGGGCTTCAACTGACATAAATATCCCATCCGGCCATAACGCAGTTGCATAGACTTTATGCCCGTCAGAAAATAGTTTTCTGAGTATTCCCATTGACATTGGATGAATCTCAGGTTTGGTTGAAGGTCCATATTCGAATGATACTAGTACTTTTGAATTGGGAGTCAGAGCATCCAGCGCATTAAAAACGTCTTGAGACTGACTGGTGGCACGGATAGGGATGTCAATAGGTCTAATTAGTGGAATCAATACTGATAGGCCTACTAAAATGAATATATACCGGCGATCAATTGATCCTAATTTGATGATAATATTTAAAAACTGCTTCATTATTGTTCTCCCAAAAATGATCTTTCAATCCCGATGATAATTCTGAAAGAGGTTCCGACAATTCCCAGACCGATACCGATCATGATCGCCCGAGCTCCTGCAGTTGTTGGAACCTGGAATATCCATTCCTGCATCACCGGAAGATGGAAAAATCCCGGTATAGCCGGATTCCAGCCGTTGGTAAATCCAATGATCAAAAAGATCAAAGAACCGATGGCGACGATTCCCAGTGTAATTTTTCGATTCTTTATAAAAGGAGCAAGAAGAGCCCCTAAGCCCATAACAAAAAAGACTCCTATTAGCCACGCTGGTATATATTCTCCAATTGGAACTCTACCCAACATAAGAATGATGCCGGCAACAAGAAGCAATGTGGCCTCGAAATTTCGAATTCTAAAGGCTCGATATGATGCAGATGCAACAAAAAATGCCAGCAGTGCAAACATAGTTGCGGAAAGAGGTGTGAAGATATATACAAACATCCAATTAAATAAAGAACCCGTCTCTCCCCTGGTAGCAGAGAGATGGGCACCCCATTCTATCGGTTCAATTTGTGTTTCTCCATAGGCCTCTAATTTCTGACTGAAATCTTCTGCGCCTCCATGTGTTTTATATATTTTTTGAAGTTCATAGTCTGCTGATGGATCTGAAATACTACTGAGAATTGATGATGTAGATTCACCTGTTTCTTCGGCAATCATCTCAGCAGCTTGTTCGACTTTTTCAGCATTTATACCTGTAACCGAGATAGTGTTTGCTCCTCTAAAAAAGAACCCTACAGTTATGGCAAAGAAGAAACCAACAACGGCGAGTATACTATACTGCCAGTTTTTCTGCTTTTTGTAAATTTTTAATAGTTGGAGTTTGAGCAGATTTAATCCCCCAAGAAAAATTGCAAATGATGCGATAATATCATACCACTGGGTAGAATCATTATCGACAAAATTTTGTACTCCTTCATTTGCAATAAAATGACCGAACAAAGTGATAAGTCCAACAACTATCACAATCAATAATGGTATTTGTCTTTTCATTAACATATTATAGTCCTATCTTGATGTGATAAATTCAGTGATATCAAAATCGATCCAACCTGCCTGATTAAATCCATTCAGGGCAAAAACCAAAATCATAAGAAACATACCAATTAATTTCACAATATCCTGTCCTTTAATACTGCCAAGAAGTTCCGGTTTTTTGGAAAGATATGCACTTGCAGTAAAAAATTCTTCGCCAATAAGTGTATAATCGCAGGCGGTGACAAAAAATGGTATTTGAGCAGGTGATCCGGTACCGGCAATTTGTATAGCGCCAATTGAATTTCCAGTTTCGGCGAGAATCAGGGATTCAGCATAGAATTTCCCCTGGTAGAAACATGCTGCTGGTTTTTCCCTTATCATAATTCCATTGACACCAGCGGCATATGCAAATTGATCATCTGTAAGATAGTGAACCATATCATCGTAATATTGATCAGGTCGGCCAGCTTTTAGATATGATTCTTTACAGGTTTCTCTCGCCGCTTCCATTACAATCGATCTTGCTACCGGTACATTTAATCCTGCCTCATATTTTGCAGTCATGCTTGCCACATATCCAAGTATAACCAAACCACAAACGGTTTCGACTTGATCCATGTCTTGAATTCCAGGGACAAATAAAACTGATTTACCCATCTCAGTTGCCCTACCAACCGCCTCTTCCAATGCTACCAGACCGGCAATGGGTCTGAGATAAATCTCTTCACCGCGTTTGGCCCGATTGGTATAATACAGTATTGTGAGGGATACAACGATAACGGCAACAAACATTGGTTCATTCCCCTCTCGAAATAAGGATCCGACCCCTAATAAATAAAGGATGATAACGACTAGTCCGATCCCTATCATAATCAAGGCATTTTTATTCATGATTATTATACTCTCCCCGTTTGTTTGTGTTCGGCTTCCAGTCGTTCAATCTCTGTCATGATGAACTCAATATTTTTCCGGTCTTCAAGTAGTTCAGTTATCCGGTAATAAGGTTCAGAACGAACAAAAGCAGTAATAATAGGTCCAAAAAATACCAGCATTTGACTGCCGATAAACGAAACATATTTTACAGTTTCAAGAAATAATATGGCTGGGACAGACATCCCACGATCTACAATTTTTTTACTAAATTTTGTTAAAATCTCTTTGTCATCAATTTTTTTTAAACTTGATTCGGCCACAAACTCTCTATGTTTTATTAATAATGCGGAAATTTAAAAATGCAATATACAATTAATATTATACTTAGTCTGTGAGAATCATTTCCAGGTTTGCTCTCGGGATAGTTTTCACCGTACCATCAGCAAACTCAATTTCTGCAACACGGACCATTGTCTCAGATTCCATTTTTACCAGAGGCGCTGGTAGGCCACTGACAGTTCCAACCTGACCAAAATATGGTGCCCTGATGACACGCACAAGCGATCCGACATCTGTGGAAACACCCGTTTCATCAAACTCTACAGCATCTCCGCTGGAATTTGGTAGTGGTATCACTACCTCAGGCCGGATAACACCTGCTCTAATTTGAGTTGAACCATTGATAGCTGCAAAATCACCATCATGTTCTTTAAGTAAATTAAACGTTCGGTTTGCCATGGCAATTTTTCCAAACCCTTCAGTGATAACTAGGGTAGTATGGATGTCTTCTGAACCAGTAATTGCAACACCGAGATTATAACCGAGAAGATGTGTAATATCCGTGTAATTAAATCCACCAACAACTACAGCAGACACCTTCATTTCTATTGCTTTTTTAAAGGCATTAAGAGAAATAAATGAACCTCCAACAATAATTTTGTCTTTGTGGGATTCGTTTATCAAGTCTGCAGTTAATTCCTCATCAGAGTTTTCGGATATAATACAAATATCACCACGATTTTCACCACTGATTCCTAAAATTCCCTGAATTATCGCTGCATCGGTTTCAACCACCAATCCTTCTTCAGGAATAACCTCCACCACCTTTCCGGATGTATACGCATCCACTTCAATAGGTATAGGCGGTTCGTTCAAAATAATCTGTCCAGTCACACCTGAGACATTACCCAGGGTGCCGTCGATAATGGATGTCACCTTGCTTTTAAAAAATCCAAAAATACCCTTACTTTCGGCAATCATCTGTCCCTTTTTGACAGGCTCATCAATTTTCACAACCATGCATTCCGGTACGTTTTCAGGCTCAACATTTAACTGTATTGCAGCGTTGATCATATGAACGTTTCCAGGGATATGGGTTGATGCTACCACATCATGGGGCTGTACATCGTCTCCAACGGAAAGGTGAACTTCACCTTTCATTGGTAATTGTCTTGTTTTTCTTACAGCTGAGTGATGGAGGACTTTTAATCCAGGAGTATAGGTTCTGGACATATTATTTCCCCCCATCTTCAGGATATTCATTTGTCAGCTTAGACCAATCTAATAATTTCGAAATTCTTTCTCCTGAATCTTTTGGTAAGTTAAACGGCTGTCTTCCACGACCATCAAGCATAATTCCAACAACGCCTCCGTATACAATTGTATTCAAGGGCTCATTTTTCCCAGCTCCAATATCTATATTTTTTCCAGGGATAAAACTTGCTTTGTGAGGTTTATATTCAGCAGGGAATAATTTTAGTTCACCTGGCATCAAATCACCTTTTAAAATTGAGCCATCATCCATCTCTATTTCATATGCGAGAGTTGATTTCCCAGCTTTTTGCTGACCTACCGGTGCAATACAGGAACCAAGATGAATCAGGCAATCTTTTTCAAATACTTCCAGTGATGCTTTTGCATGAACCGTTGATAAAACACCTAATTGAGGCATCATAAAAATGGAATCAACTGCCAATTTTGTTATTCCTTCCGGCAGAAATGCATCCACCATCATTCTTGCAGCCTGATGTCTTCGTGGGGCATGGGATAAAACGCCACCGGATCCGACAATCAGATCAAGCTCAAGTAAATTTACCAGTGTATTTCCTGATGAAGATTGATCAAAGGCATCGGAAATGGTTCTGGCCTTTTGAATACCTTTCAGACCTACGGCAAATTCTTTATGCTGTTTAAAAGACAATCTGAGTGCCTCACGGGCAATTGCCTGTTCCATTTTCAAATCATCCATTGACTGTGGAATGGTAGTAGGACGAATCATTTTATTTGCGATTCTATTGGTTAAATCTTCTTCATCAGTATCAAATGGAACCCAGCGAATCACATTATTTACTCCCGCCTCAGCAAGTACATTACAAATAGAATAACTCATCCCAAGATTGGCACTGACAGTACGGTTAAATTGTTTTTGGAATACTGAGAACATATCGGTGGTCGCCCCGCCAATATCCACTCCCACTATAGTGATATCTTCAATTTCAGCAATTTTTTGAATAATTTCTCCAACGGCCCCCGGCGTCGGCATTATGGGCGCATCTGTCCAGCTCATTAATTTTTTATACCCAGGTGCCTGAGCCATAACATGTTCCATAAAAAGATCATGAATTTTATCACGGCTTGGCTGCAAATTTTCAGTTTCAAGTGTAGGGCGGATATTATCAACCATCGTCAGATCAGTTTTTTCTTCCAATCTCTCGGCAATGGCCTTTCTGGCCTTTATATTTCCGGCATAAATGACCGGAAGCTGAAAACCCATTCCAAGTCTTGGACGAGGATTGGCTGCTTCAAGAATTTCTGATAGTTCAACAACATGTGAAACTGTACCTCCATCTACACCGCCTGAGAGAAGAATCATATCAGGTCTTAATTGCCGTATTCTTCTAACTTTTTCATGATATAAACGATCATCATTTGAAGCGAGGACATCCATAACGATGGCACCGGCGCCGAGTGCAGCTCGCTGAGCGCTTTCTCCTGTCATACTTTTTACCACACCGCCAACCATCATCTGTAAACCGCCGCCAGCCGAGCTGGTAGAAATATATATATCAACGCCGATATTGCCATTTACAGGTGAAATTATTTTTTCACCATCAAGGATTGTCCTACCGGATAACTCTTCAAGTTCGGTTATTGAATTGAGAACGCCTTTGGTGACATCCTCAAAAGGTGCTTCAACAGTAGTCGGTGCTTCACCGCGATTGGTCAATCTAAATACACCGTCAATTTTTTGAATTAATATAGCTTTTGTTGTTGTGGACCCACAATCAGTTGCAAGAATAACGCTAACTTTGCTTGGATCAATAGCCTTTGTCATTAAATTTTATCCTAATTAATAGTCCGAAATTTACTTCCCAATGGAGAGAATTTAAAAGGAAGTAATCAGAATGATTATTTTGCAAATTGCATGGGTCAAATAAAAATATACTCTTAAAAATATGTTAGATTTTTCTGAAGTAGCGATCCGAATATTATTTAAATTTTAATCTGTTTACCATTTTATTTCAATCTTGGATCTAGTGCATCACGGAGACCCTCGCCGACAAGATTGTATGTTGTTACTGAAATAAATATTGCAAAACCAGGAAACAGCGCTAGCCACCAGGCATATGTTGCACCACGGGCAACTGATAGTATTGACCCCCAGCTAACTGTTGTTGCTGACACACCAAAACCTAGAAAACTTAAACTAGATTCAATCAATATTGCCGAGGCAATCCCAAATGCAGCACTCACCATTACCGGGGCAATAGCGTTGGGCAGTACATGTTTGAATATGGTTCTAATGTTTGAATATCCCAGGGCAACTGCAGCAGTGACATAATCCTGATTCCTCGTTTTTAGAAATTCAGCTCGGGTAAATCTGGCGATCGCTGTCCACCCAGTCATCCCAATGACTACCATGATCATCCAGATTCCACCATGAGGGTAGAATGCGACAACAGTAATAATTAAGAAAAATGTCGGGATAGTAATCATCACCTCAATCATTCGCTGGATAATAATATCTGTAATGCCACCCATAAATCCTGCCAGAGAACCAAGAATCACACCAATTGTTATGGCTATACTCATGGAAACAAATCCAACAAGCAGGGCAATCCTGGTCCCATGGATCATACCACTAAGTACATCCCTTCCTAATTGGTCAGTGCCAAGATAATGACCATTTTTCCCAGGACCTGTGAATCGTGAGTAGAAGTCAAGATTAGTAGGTAGATATGGGATGGGTGGCCATATAACCATCTCATATTCCAATTCTTTCCATTCAATATTCAAAAAGTCCTTTTGCCATTTTGTAATTCCCATTTCAACAAAATATTCTTTTACGACTGGAGAATAGTAGTTGTCATTATATTTACATAAAAGTGGTTTATCATTGGCGATAAAATCAGCAAAAATGGCAATAGTAAAAAGAAAGATCACCATGAAAAATCCTGCCATGGCCAGCTTATTCTTTTTATATTGAAGTTTGACTATTTGAAAATAACTACGGCTTTTATTAGGAGTCATTATTTTACCCCCTTATCAAAGGTTATTCTGGGATCAACCATAGAATAGACAATATCGGATATGAGAATACCGGTGAGGGTCAGTACAGCACTTATGGTAAAAACCGCCATCACAATTGGATAATCTCTTCCAGTGATAGCTTCAAATCCAAGTGACCCCATACCTGGTATCGAAAATATCGTCTCAATAATTACACTGCCACCGATAAGATATGGTAATAATCCAGCCAGAATGGTGATGATGGGAATTAAAGAATTTCTCAGTGCATGTTTAAAAATAACGGTATTATTGCTCAATCCTTTTGCCATTGCAGTTCGGATATAGTCTTGACGAATTATTTCAAGCATCCCAGTTCTCATCTGTCTTGATAGATAAGCAAAACTGCCATAAGTCATCACAAATACAGGGAGGGCTAGATGCCATATTAAATCTTTGAATTGCTCAAATGAAGTCATTGAATTGTAGGTGTTGGAATGAAGTCCGGCATATGGAAATATATCAAAAAAATCACCGCCTCCAAGAAAAATAATAAGCATTATACCGATCCAGAATGAAGGTAGGGAGTAAAGCATGAAAACAATAAAAGTGGATATTCTTTCGAAGATTGTATTCGACTTAACGGCTGAATAAATTCCCAGCGGAATGGCAATCAAATAAGCAAAAAATATGGATATGGTGCTTAACATGAGTGTCACTGGAACTCTTTCTTTCAATTTATCAATAACCGGTTGATTATCTCTGAATGAATTCCCAAAATCCAATTTGAGAATGTTAGACGTCCATATATGATACTGACTCTTTGCCCCATTCCAACGAAATGTCAGACGACTGAGAGATGACCTGGGATTTTCCGGATCCTGATCTTCAAAAAAAGTAAAATAAAATATGGGTTTATCCAGATTCCATTGTTTGCGGATGAGCTTGATGATTTGCTCGTTCAAATCTTTTCCGGAATTCGCACTCATTTCACCACTTTGGCCAACTCCTGCTTTTAGTTCTGCTGGATCTCCAGGAGCCATCCTGGAAATAAAGAACGAAATAATAGTTATAAAAAACAATGTGGGAATCATCAACAGTAACCGTTTGACAATATAATTTCTCATAATTGGATATATTTAAATCAGTTTTTGCTGTCGGAATAAATATGAAGTTGGTTGGGAATCCACCATTCTTCAGGATCAAATCCCGGTCTGAATGGGAAGACATCTACACCTTTAATCCGTTTATGACTGAGGAAATTTGAAGTGGGCACATACAAGAATGTATAGGGTTGTTCTTCGTGTAGGATTTCCTGGAATTCCCGAATATATTCAATTCTTTTCGCTTGATCAAATTCTTTACGATTTAATTCTATGAGTTCATCGGCACGATCATTTTTAAAACCAACATAATTTGATCCGCGGCCAACTGCCTGTGAAGAATGAAAAATCTGGTAGGGATCTGTATCAGTGATTGGCATTACCCAGCCAAGAATAATAGAGTCAAATGCACGGTCTCTGACATTATTTAAAAATACAGCCCATTCCATGGTCTGAACATCTGCTTCAATACCTACTTTTCTTAAATTCTCCGCCATAATGAGACCAATTTGTTTTCTGGTATTATTTCCATTATTGGTTGTGATTGTAAACTTAAAAGGCACTCGAACTCCATCTATCTCATTATCCAGGATTCCATCCCCATCTGTGTCTTCCCAACCTTCAGCTTTTAACATTTCCCTGGCCTTGTCAGGATCATATGGATACGGCACTATATCATCATTGAATTCCGGTCGCTTAAAATAAACACTGCTTTTGGCAACTTGAGCTTCACCATAATACAATACTTCAATAATTTTTTCCCTGTCCGCCAGGTAAGTCAAAGCTCTCCTCACCATTTTATTTCTAAAGATTGGATTTTCAGTATTCCAACCCAGATAGGCGTATGACGGAATGTAAAAGAGTTCTTTGTTGAAATTATCTACGAATTTTTTGGATTTGGTTTGATTTTGATAAAGTTCCTGTGGCAAATTCCTGATAGCATCGATATCACCGGATTTTAAACCGATCAAAGCGGCATCAAAATCTTTTACGGTTTTATGAATCATTTTATTGGCGTAACCATCTCCTTGTCGTCCCGCTTTATAACCCCAGTAGTTGGGATCTCTTTCCAATATAAGGCGATCATCGGTAACCCACTCAATAAGTTTATATGGACCAGATCCAACAGGTGTTCGGCCTAAATCTTTACTATTGAAATATTCTGCAAACAGGTAGGCAGGAGTAGTAGAGAAATCAAAATCTTCATTTTCCACGGTTTCCTGTAATAATGATTCAATTTGCTCAAAAGAGTAATTGTCCAAATATCCTTCTGGGTCATAAACATGCTTTGGATATACCTGCATCCCACCAATAAATAATTCATGTTTAAAATATGGTTCTGAACAAGTGTATCGGACTTCATACAAATCGCCATTTACCTTCTCAACTTTTAGAACATTTTTATAATAATTTCTCAATGGGGCATCATCTGTGAAAGGATTTCGAAGTGCTTTAAGGCTAAATATTAAATCTTCGGCGGTAAATGGTTTACCATCGGAAAAATACACATCTTTTCTTAATTTAAATGTGTAATGTAAATGGTCATCAGAAATCACGGGCATTGATGCCGCAAGAAATGGAACCTGTTCCAAAGTATGATTATTCTGTTCCAACAATGATTGAAAAATCTTTTGTTCTATATAAGTAGCATCAGCACCGGAAGATACATAGGGATGAATTTTGTCGGCATCGCTAAGCTCATGCAGGACAATCCAATCGCCTATATTTTCTTCTGCAGTTAAGCCGGTCATGTCAACATCCCATTTTGTAGAATCATTTGCTGAGCTTTCATCTCCGCCTTTACCGCCACATGATATGGCAAAAAGTCCTATTATTCCTGCATATAGTAAGATCCTCATTAAATTCCTTTCGTCTCTAATTGTATTTGGTGAATTGTTAATTAATAAAATATTTTGAGTAGATCACCAGTAATGGTGTTGTGTAGGCAAGAGAGTCAAAACGATCAAGGATTCCGCCATGACCCTTCAAAAGTGAACTGGAATCCTTTACACCGGCCTCTCTTTTCAAAAGTGATTCGCCAAAATCACCTAATTGACCAAAAATGCCGAAAATTAACGACATTACGATCACATCCTGCATATCTATCCATCCGAGAAAAAAGCCGTCTGCAGTGGGATATCCTATAAATGAAAAATTTGTAAAATAAAGTAGTGACATTACCGCAAAGGAAGCTATCAGACCGGCAATAGTACCAACTACGGTTTTATTAGGGCTGACGGCAGGCAGGATTTTCTTCTTACCGAATTTCTTCCCAAAAATGAACGCAGCCGTGTCGCAAATCCAAACTGAAATCATCATCGCGAATGTGAGTTCAAAACCAATATTGTATCCACCTGCTTCATAGTTTCTTAACAATATCATGCTGCCAAGCATTAAACCAATCCAAATAAATGCAACCATGATTATTGAAATATTTGCAAATGGCATTTTTGAAGATCTAAATATTTCAATGATGGTAATGCTGATGAGAAGGATTATGGTGAAATCCAAATAATAATTAAGGCGATAGTAGTATAAAACTGGCAGAATAATAAATGCTGCCGTCAGCATATAGTAAAATGGATGGATATCAGGATTATTAATTAAATTTGGGATTTCACGGATAGCAAGAAGCATTACAATAGTTATAAAACAGGCAAACAATGGTCCGCCAAGAAATAAAACTGCAATAATGGAGGGTACGCCAATTACATTGATGAGTACCCTAGAGTTGCTGCTATTTGACATGAATTATCATTTATATAGAATTCGAAATTTATTATGGAATAAACCTGATAACAAGCATCATTGACACCTTTGAAAAATCAATTTGGAGAAATGAAAAGAAGCGAATAATTATTTAATTAATTTTCCAGGATCAGGTTAACTAACGATACGATATCGAGAATATCAATCACCCCATCCTCATTCAGATCCCCTGCATATATTTCATCAGGAGTAGGGTCATAATTATTGACAATAATGTTTACCATGATAACAATATCCTGCACATTAATATCACCATCGTTATTAATATCACCTGGATTTGAAAAAAGCAAAGGCACTGTATATGCAGAGCATCCATAAGTACCGGCAACTAAGAAGCGTGTTTCGTTATGTATTTTCAAATCAACGACAGGAACTGCCGGCATCCCGTTTGACATGGTATCCCAATTTTCGCCAAAATCATGACTGACATATATCCCTGCATCTGTCCCGACAAAAAGTCTGCCTGGAGAGTCAGGATCAGCAATGATAACATTGACAGGAATATCCGGTAATTCATCACCGATACTTGTCCAATTCTGCCCAGCATCATCGGAGATAAATATATGAGATTCGGTATCATCCCATCTAAATCCAGATACTGTCACATAAATTCGATTTTCATCAAATGGATCAAATGCTACCCTGGTAATCCAGCGGTCCGGCAATTGATCTGAAATATTTGTCCAAAAATTCCCACCAGTAGTGGAGATGTGCACCTGGCCATCATCAGTACCAGCAAGAATATACCCTGAATTAATAGTCGAAACTGCAATGGTCGTCACTGTGTGATATCCAGACCCATTACCACCTTGAGTAATATCACCGCTAACCGCCTGCCAGCTACTGCCGCCATTGGTGGTTTTCCAAATCCTATAGGTACCTGTAAAAAGAATGTTTGTGTTGGATGGGGACATGACTATAGGCATACTCCAGTTTTTACGGTCATCGCTGAAATCATCAGAAATATTAAAAAAATTGTTGCCACCATTTGTGGATTTGTGAAGATTACCCCATTGCGATTCAGCATAAATAACATCAGCATTTTCAGGGTCTACGATGCAGTAAAATCCATCGCCACCCAAAATCCGTTCCCAGTCATCCGCACCACCATTAAATGTCCTGATTGTATTATTATCCTGGGTACCGCCATAAAGACGAAATGGATTCTGAGCATCAATTTCTATAGCGTAAAATTGGGTCATGGGAATGTTATTGATATGATCCCAATCACTGCCATAATTATCACTTATATAAAGACCGCCATCATTGCCTTCAGCTATTCTGCCAGTATTTGGGTCAATTACAATTGCATGATGGTCTACATGAATTTCATCGGTATTCCAATATCCAGCAATCTGCTGCCATGTTTCACCACCATTGGTAGAGCGGACTAAATCCACCCCCAGGGCAAACACCATATTTTCATCTGAAGGATCTACATGTATTTGACCAAAATACCAACCAAAACTTGCGTTCATATCATAAAGATTGGAGTCATTTGTCTGTTGCCATAATGTTCCACCGTTGGTGGTTTTGAATATCCCCAGATATGAATAGCTGTCACCCGGTTCCATCTGCTTGTCGTAAAAAGCATAGAGCACTTCCGGGTTAGAATGGGAAATTGTCAGACCGATTCTGCCAACAAATTCATGGGTTGGTAAACCATTGGTCAATTCAAACCAGGTATCACCACCATCTTCAGTTTTATATATTCCAGAACTTTCACCGCCGGATCGACGATAATCCAGACCTCGCATCCGCTCCCACATACTGGCGTAAAGGACTTCTGGATTTACTGGGTCCTGTACTAAATCCACAGCAGATGTTGAATCAGTGAGAAAAAGTACCTGATCCCATGATTCTCCACTATCATCACTTCGATATACACCTCGATTTGAATCAGGTGTAAATAAACTCCCTAAAGCAGCAGCGTATACTCTCTGAGGGTTGATATAATCAACGATGATTCTCCCGAAATATCCCGTTTCAACCAGGCCGGAATTTGCCCACGAATCTCCACCATCCTCGGATTTGTAAATGCCATTGCCAAGAAAACTAAAGCTGGATGAATTAGCCTCACCTGTTCCGGCAAATAAAATATTTTCATTGGAAGGGTCTATAGCCATATCCCCTATCGATATCACCGGTGATTCAAAAAACTGATGCTGCCAGGTTTCACCATCGTCAGTAGTCTTATAGATTCCACCTGAAGCGGTGGCGATATAAATCGTCTCAGGAGAATCCGGATGGATTTCAATATCGGTAATTCTGCCACCGATATTATATGGGCCTTTTTGTTCCCAAACCGGTGTTCTCTCATTGCGGTTTTGCCGGGATTCCTGTACCTGAATCATTGAGTTTCGATATGCAGCTTCGTCAATCCTGTTGTAAGGATACATGCGCTGATACCCCATCCATTCGTTTGGCAAAGCAGCTGGCTCCTTTGGTATTGATGGTCCAAATTCACGATCAACAAATGCTGGTTTTAAGTTTGGTTTTAGTTTCCCAGTAGGTTTTACCGATTTATTAAAAATATGGTAACTGCCAGTAATAATAAAAATTAGAAAAATAGTTAATGAAGTATATAAATAAATTGTTCTTTTTGATGATTCCATAATGAGAAAAGTAGCTCTTCAATATCGATCATTACAGGTAACAAGATGTAATGAAATGTACGGAAATTGTGTGTTTGATTTTATATAAACCGTTAAAACGGTTTCGTTTTTTTGCGATCTTTCAGCCCACAGATAAATCTGTGGGTTGCTTAAGATCTCTGATACGCAAAACTACCTGATCAGATGCCATCGCTGGCTAGTAAAAGGTTCATGTAAAAATATTCTGTTAACCACGATCTCAAACTGATATTAAACTTGGTGAGTCATATTATCCATTAGTCTGTACATTTTTGATTTCTTCTTAAACCGTTAAAACGGTTTTGGTTTATGCTATCCTTTTCCCCACAGATGAATCTGTGGGGAAATTAAAATCAAAACAATGCGATACATCATGCCCTGATGCCATTGCGATTTAGAAAATGATTCAGGCAGATATCCACTGCAACCCACGATTTCAATCGTGGGATCAACAGAAATGCAATCTGCATAACCGTTTTAACGGTTTAAATTCTCCCATGCAGTGCTATAAAACGATCGTATTCTTCCTGAAATGATATCTTCCAGTGATGCTCCCTCTGATTTCTTATATATTTTTCAACCATTTTTACTTTTGACTCGCTGACAGAAAATGCACCATAACCAACCTGCCAGGCAAATTTCACTTTTAAAAAATCATTTTGATTGACCCAGTGAGATGATTCTCCTTTTAGGTCTTTAAATACGTGGGAAATTGTCACATCATTTGACATAAGAAAAAGACAATGTACATGATCCTCTGTTCCATCGATGACACGCACTTTACACTTCATCTCTAAAAGTTTTTCAGTAATATGTCCAATTAATTCTGATTTGAATTTACTCTCTATTAAATTCATTCGATCTTTTGTTCCAAAAATCCCATGAATCCAGACTTTACAAAGTGAATGCGGCATATTATCCTCCAATTTATACCTATTTCTATTTTCATAAACCGTTAAAACGGTTTCGTTTTTTTGCGATCTTTCAGCCCACAGATAAATCTGTGGGTTGCTTAAGATCTCTGATATGCGAAACTATCTGGGCAGGTGCCATTGCTTTCCAGTAGCAGAATCATTTAAATATCTTCGGAACCAACGATTTCAATCGTTAATTTTCCGCTTCAACCTTCGCATCCGATATATGATCTCATCATATTGCTTAATAAATTGTATGGATTTATTATCAAGGCAGTTTATGGCTTTTTTTGACCACTTCATGGCAGAGATAAAATTCTTTTGGCGATGTTCTTCCATTTTTGCCAGCTCAATACAGGCAATTATATCCCCTGAATTGGCAGCCTTCTTCCACAAAACTTTTGCGTCGGAATACTGACCCATTTGTTTATGTAGAAATGATAAATTCATAATTGCAGTTTTATGGTTTGGGTTTACTGACAATATATGACGGTAGATAATCATCGATTGTGGGGTATCACCACAATCTTCAAATAGTTTTGCCTGGGCAATTCTATCGATAAGGCCATTGTATTTTTCGTCGATTAAATCCGAATGATCCAGCAGATATGAAATCATATAAAGAAGTTCAAACATACTTCTAATATCGATTCGATTATGATAGAAAATACTTGGCATATTTGTAGTGTTTCCAAATCGCAAATATTCAAAATATTCCTGTGGTATTCGACTCCCCGGGATATCCGTCATCTCTTCTCTGAATTCCTTTAAAACAGATTTTTCAATCTGCTGGAGTGAACAATCTGGCAATACATTCTTCCACAATCTTCTGGATAAATGCAGCAAATCAATTTGTCCAACATTCTCAAAAGGCGACTCAATTGATTGTATTATATATCGGCGTTTTAACAGATTCATATCATAACTTTTACCATTAAAAGTGACCACCGTAGTAAACGTCCGACAAAATTCAGCAAGTATAGTCAACATTTCTGACTCGTAAATTGGGTCCAGCAGAAAATATTGTTCAATGACAAATGACCGTTCAATATAATAACCCAAACCAATCATGAAGGCAAATGTACCTGCACCACCGGTGAGACCTGTTGTTTCTGTATCCAGAAAGAGAGTAGTTTTCAAGTCATATTCTGATATCTGCGCCCAGGTCTCGATTATCTTATGGATTTTGGTTATATTTATATCTTTGTGAACATTGAGCTCATTTACAGTATAATTTGTGCGGCTGATATAGACCTTATTTTTTAGTCCCTTTGCATATTCACCCGATACACATTCGTCAATTTTGGGAAATGTATTTTTATCCGGTTTATCCTCTTTTGATAGAGTATCGGGGAGAACATGATGGAAGATATTTTCCAGTCTTGACATTTTATAGTTATCCAGAACTCTTCATTTCATTTAAAATACCCAAAACAAGTTGTTTTGCCCCTTCCCCATTTTCAGCAGCGGGACCTGTGCAGGCTGGACAACCATCAAGACACGAACAGGAAGAGATGATCTCCACAGATTTGATAAATAGTGTTGGAATCAATCCATACAATTTTTCACTTAGACCAATGCCACCGGGTACACTATCATAAAAAATAATTGTCGGCAACATATCACCAATATTCATTTTGGGATCAAAATATACACGGATATCTGAGCGATCACACATGAGATATAATGGTGCGATATTTCCAAGGATATAACTTAATCCGGATAATCCACTTTGAATTTTCACCTGTCGTTCGGCTTTATTATGGCATGAAGGGCAAAGGGTGACAAGATTGGATAATTCATTAGCCTTATTTATATCATTAAATGCTTTAAAGGGAATTTTGTGATGAACATCATGGGCGCGTTTATCTTCCTTTACCTGACAATTTGTACATTGGAATCCATCTCTCGATCGTACCTGTGACCGAATGTTTTTCCAATCTCTGCCATAGTCATTTGAGTGATTATTCCACAGATCCTTTTTCTCAAGATCTTGTATCAAGACTTCTGGCAGACTGATCCATGCGCCATGTGTAACAATCGTTGTTTTTGGCAAATCGACATCACCAAACCCAACAATATCATTTTTATTCCATCTCAATTTCTTGAAACTGACGGTCTGGTTTGCGACTTTTATCTCGCCATACTTCCTCAAATATTTCACTAAATCATCTTCTTTAAAGAGTTCCATTAACTCAAATTCCGACTCTCTTTCAGGAATTGTATAATACCCTGGATCATATTTATCCAGACTCACAACTTGAGCTTCTAAATCAAATTCTCGGACCAGATACGATTCACCATTATGGAGATAGACTGCTTCGGGATGAACAAACCAGTAAGCGCTGTCTTCATCCACAATGCCGATGACTTGATCTCCGCTTTTTAGGATAAATTGGGAGACCCCTGCAGTCCGCAATGAAATTGAACTGGCTGGATATTCCTCTGAAATCCAAAAATATTTTTCCTTTGAGGCATGTAGTTTATTATGTTTTTTAAGAAGCTCAAGGTATTCTAATACTTCTTCTCCCGGAACTGAACCAAATGACTCATGCTTAGCAAAAGACTCTTCAAACACAGCGCATTGAATGTGGTTCAGGAGAATGAATGGATTGTCTGGGTTGATTAATGCTGCTTCAGGTGAGTTATCAAAAATATATTCAGGATGCTTAAGGATATACTGATCCAGTAGATTTGAAGATGCTACCATTACGACGATGGAATCTTTTCCTTTACGACCTGCTCGACCAGCTTCTTGTTTTGTCGACGCTATGCTTCCCGGATAACCGTTGATGATTACCGAATCAAGGCCGCCTATATCGATACCCAATTCCAAGGCATTCGTTGAAATAACAATTCTGATTTTTCCATCTCGAAGCCCTTCTTCAATTTTCCGACGTTCTCCGGCTAGATAACCTGATCGATACCCTTGAACAGCATTTTTATCTGTGATGATCTGCTGCAGATTTTTTAATAAAAGCTCAACAGATCGACGGGACTGTGTAAAAACTAATGATTGCAAACCATTTTTTTCAAATGATAATGAAATATCCTGAACATCCCGCATTGAACTTTGACGTATACCCAATTCCTCATTGATAAACGGCGGATTATATAAATAAAAATGACATTGTCCAGACGGACTACCATCCTCATCTATTACGGATAGAGGCTCTTCAATCAGCCGGTTTACAAATTGTTTTACATTTGAGACTGTTGCCGAAGTTAGAATAAACTGTGGATTCGATCCATATTTTCGAGCAATTCTTTTCAAACGTCGAATAACATTGGCAAAATGTGAGCCAAATATCCCTCGATAAATATGGATTTCATCGATGATCACATATTTTAAATTTCTAAAAAAATCATTCCAGTTTGGATGATGAGGTAAAATTCCCAGATGCAACATATCCGGATTTGTCATAATACATTGTGACAGATGCCTTATTCCCGTTCGTTGTCCGGCAGGTGTATCGCCGTCGTAAATATTTGATTGTAATTTCTTTTTTAATCCCACAATATTGGTGAGATTTTCAGCCATCTTTTGTAGCGATCCGTTCTGGTCCTGCGTGAGCGCTTTTGTCGGGAATAATAACAGTGATCTTGATTGTGGATTTTCAATATAATTATCCAAAATAGGAATCTGGTAACATAGGCTTTTACCACTGGAGACTCCGGTAGTAATAACAATATTTTCGCCATTGAAGATTTTATCGATAGCCTCTCTTTGATGCGAGTACAATTGAGATATTTCAAGATGATTTAAGAGTGTATTGAGGTCTTTTTTTATTGTGGTAGGAATGGATTCCAATTTGGCGTCACGAGCTGCTATTACCTTATGATAAACAATCTGGTTTTTAAATCTGTGGTCGTGGTGGAGAGAAATAATATTATCAACTGCCTCTTGTTTTTGTTGATGGGATTGGCACCAAAATTACAACCACATTATGTTATCACTTCAATTGATAAGCTGAAAATAATTTGATTGCGGGGTACTGATTGTGATCTATCATGACTCCGAGTTAATCTTAATTATTGGTGATGCATTAAATAATCGCCTTGGTTCTATACCTAATTTTTGATAAATTTTCGGCGGTACACTTATATCAGCAACGAAAAGCTCACCAATATACCCTTTTGCATTGGGAGTCGCTAATCCAATTTTAGGATATGCCAGGGTGAGTGTCTGAGTTGCTTTAATAGCGTGCTGTGTTGATAAACCTGTTGTGGTATTCAATCCAGTGGGAGCATCCAGTGAAACAACTTGAATATTATTCACCTCATTTACAACTTTAACTATATTTATATATTTATAATTTATATCGTCAGTTAGACCATATCCTATCATCGCATCAATAATTAATCCGGTCTCTTCTATTTCATTTTTTAGTGGGATAGTAATTTCTACTGGGATTGCCATATTTTTCACAATATCAAATTGATGATGTGTGACTTTTCTCATTTTTGCAGGATTTCCAGTCAGAATAATTTTTACATTATACCCGTGGTTAAATAGATGTCTGGCTGCGGTAAGTCCCCCACCCCCATTATGGCCGTTACCAGCAAAAACGAGGATTTCTTCCGATGGATTCGTCATAAAATGGGTGACAAATCTTGCGAGATTTGATCCGGCATTCTCCATCATTTGAAGCAGGATAATGCCATACTCTTCTATCATCAAACGATCCACCTCGATCATCTGCTCGGTTGTTATCCACGGTTGAGGAATTTTTATAATCGGGTATGGAGATTTATCCATTTAATTCAGTGATCATTTTTTTGATCGAATTTCAATATAGTTTATAAATGCATTACCTGATTCTCCGGTATTATCTGAATCAGCCATAATGGCCACACTTGCTTTTTGAGGAGGGTCTTCACCAAATGCTTTTTTATAATCTTCTAAAATATTAATTTCTTCTGTAACCCATTTTCCAGCTTCGATATTCCCTTCCTGCAATATAAACATCATGGCTTTATCAGTATACGCATTGGGGATTATCTTCTTGGCATGACTCTTATTTGCCCAAATGTAGTTAAGGCTTGAGTGAGGAGGATATTCACCATAAAATAATTTTGCCGATTCATACATCACTGATTCAAAAAAGCCTGCCTTATCTGGATCATATTCAAATATGACATATAACCTGATGGGATAATCATCACCTTCTTTTGTTTTTGCATCCCCTTTATTGAATACGTTTTCTATTTTCCACTGCCATTGAAATACAGGTGTTTCAAAGGGATTAAAAACCTGTTGCCAAACTACTCCAGAGGCGGATGCATTGGAAGAGGCTTTTAGAAATGAATTATTATCATTTTTAACAATTTCATATTTTGAGTGAGTTTCAATTTTGGGAAATATTAGCGGCTCCCATTGCTCCAAATTATCGAAATCATCCCTGTATACTTTTTGACAGAATAATCCGGTAATTACAAACGTAATTATTATTAACTGTTTACTTAGCATCCTAATTTGTATTATTTAATATTTCCAGTCTTGATTTTTTTCTTCTTCTGCTGTCGATAGTATCAACGGCTCTAACGGCATATTCCTGAGCTGTATAAACCTGTTTCATAATGGGTTCATCAACCCGTTTGGCAGCATCGCCGACGACAAAGAGGTTTTTTACAGTGGTTTCCCCTTTGTTACTGACACGGATATGTTTCTTATGCTGCGGTTGATCGTCATCAAGTAATTCTGCACCTGCCATGATAGCAATATCATTATATACTCTATGTAGACCCAATGACACGAGGGCAAACCTCACATGTACAATTGTATTGTCATCCAATTCGAATCCTTTTAGCTCTCTCACACCATCGCTGACTGTATCGATAATTTTCTTATTATTAATCCGAATACCATAATGCTTTAGAAGTTTAAAACGTTCATCGGAAATTTCAGTCTCAACCCCGTTTGTAAGGATAGTCACATCATTACCATATCTCTCATGAATCATCATTGATATTTCAGCACAAGTATTATCATATCCAATAATCGCAATGTGATGATCCTTAGTTAAATGTCCTTCGCAACGGATACAGTATAATACATGTTCCCTGTTGGCAAATGGATATATCCATTTTGGTGAGGTCTCTTTCATACCTTTCTTATTTAACTTAGTAAATACGGGTTGTTTATCCATTACACCTGTAGCGAGTATGATTGACTCTGCTGAAATATTTGAATTCTCTGATTCAATTTCAAATTTTCTTTCTATTTTTTTTAGAGATAATACCTCTTCGTGGATTATAGTAATATTGGGATAATATTCAGAAATTCGATCGATAGTATTCTGGATAATTAATCTATTATTGATATGATAATGAGTCTGACTGATGAGATCAGCGGCAGATTCTTCTTTTCCTTTCTTTAATGTCTTCAGCACTTGATTTTTGATTACATCTTCGTGGAAACCTACCATATTATCCAAATTCATTACCCATTGGGACCGTGATCGTTTCCGAGTGTGTTTGCTTCCTGTAAACCAAAAAGCCGACATTCCATTTTGGGCAGCTCTTAAAGCAGCTGCAGATCCACCAATTCCGCCGCCAATGATAATTGTATGACAATGATTTTCCATTATAATTTTCTAAATCCTAACCTTTATTTTTGTAAATATTAAATATTTTTTATTTTCAATTTCTATATTTAAGCTTTTCAACAGCCTGTTATTGTTGAGTAAAAATAATTTTATGCATCCATTCTTTTAAGATATTTTGTGATTTGGTAAGTGGGTCATTAAATTCTGAATATACACTCATGAGTTCATCTTTCGTATCTACATCTGAGAGTTCAGTCAGTATCTCTATTTCACCAAGACGTTTTAGATTTTCTGTAAATTCAAATAATGTACGATTAGAGCTATAGGTAACATTGTTGAATACGAATTCTGGTATTTCCTGACTACCGCCAAAAAGATAATATCCACCATCTTTTGCCGGGCCAATTACAAATTTTGGAGGATAGGATTCTAAAATTGAAATTGTTTTTAAGATCAAATTTTCTGTAATCTGCGGAGAATCCATGCCAAGAAATATCGTATAATCAAATGATTTATTCAATGAGGAATACACCTGATATAATCGTTGGCCCAAATCACCATATCCAGTAAATACCTGTGGGAAATTTTTCCAGAGTTCATGTGATAATCCATCATTTTCAGCAACAGCCCAGTGCGGATGGCAATCTACGTCATTATTTTTAAGAATCCGGTGGGCTATGCTTTCGACAGCTTTGACACTTTTGACAAAAAAGGTTTTGGCATTCTCACTACCGATCCCCTTTGCAAGTCTGGTTTTGACTGGTGATAAACCAGGTGTTTTCACAAATACTACGAGGGCGCCTTTCATGATGTAAATCTTTTTCTTAATAAGGATATATATTGGGGTATTGCCTGTTTTATCCAAATATACTGATATTTCAATGTGATATTTAACCAACCATGTATATGATATTTCCTGGCGCTTGTTAGTAACTCAGCACCGGTACATTTTACAGGAATTCCAGCATGTTTCACCTTCCATAAAAAAATATGATCCTCACCCATTTTTATATTTTCAGGAAATCGACCGGCTTTGAAAAACAATTCCCTCTTTAGACAAAAGCCCTGATCGCCAAATGGTATCCCCCATGATTCCGAACGGATTCTTGCTACATGCTGATTAATCTGCACCAACCGGCTACCGCGCCCATCCATAAAGGTAAGTCTAAAAAACCACATTTTTTCCGGGTCATTATTCAAGGACTGTTCTAAAAGGAGAACCGTATCAGGAGTAAACCGGCTGTCGGCATGTAAAAACCAAAGAAAGGATTTATCCGTATATTTGCTCCCAATATTCATTGCTGCCGCTCTGCCGGGTGGACTTTCAATAATTATTACCCGACGATCATCCAGAATATCTAGAGCAGGGATAATTTTATCACTATCTAATTCGAACCGTGAAATATCGTGATGGAGTATTTCATTTGCCAAACCGTCAAACATCCGTTCCTCCGGCTCAGGTGAAGATTGATTCTTTCTGGAAAATACCAATATTAAGACACTTTCAACAGGAAGTTCTTTAAGTTGGTATATTAACCCTGTCAAATGTGATTCTCCATATCCAATTGGAACAATTACAGCTAGGTCTGATAACGGACGGATCATTTATTCTATTCTTTTGGAGATATGTTTTTAATCACCCCATTGATAATTTTCAGCAGCAGGATCCTGAGGAGGGATTATCATATTTTCCATTTGATATTAAATCACATGAAAACTCACCATAATGAGATGAAAAATCTCCCACCAAAAGAAAATGCTCCCTAAAACGGGATTCGCCAATCATTTTTGATGTGTTACCGCAGACAGGGATAGGAAATCCTTTCTCGAATTGGTGATGGTCATCAAGAATAAAATTGTTGGGGTATTCATGGATACCACCCTGATAATAGGCCACATGTCCATAATTTTCACATATATCTTCAAAATCACATTTAAAAGTTCTAAGGGTCATTGAATTAAACTTTACCATACCCAGCTTATTTCTAATATCAGCATCATTAACTTCAAAGGGTGATTCGGTTACAACTCGATAATCATTTATATTCAAATCTTTTAACATTCGTCTAAAATCTTCGATATACATAGCACCAGATAAGCATTCTCCCAGCAGGAGTGGATCATCCATTAATTCTTTGGGGATACGTCGATCACAAAATACATCTGAAAAGTATAATTCTCCACCAGGTTTTAAGACTCTGAATATCTCAGAAAACACTTTCCTTTTATCAGAAGTCAGATTAATGACGCAGTTTGAAATGACGACATCAACAGAATCATCTGCGACTCCGATCGAATCTAAATCTTCAATATAACCGAGATGAAATTCAGTGTTTTTCTTTTTATATCCAAATTTTACTTTTTGATATTCCTCATAATTCTGGGCAATGGAAATTTGTTCTTTTGTCATATCCACACCGATTACCCGACCATTTTCTCCTACAAGTTGTGAGGCAAGATAACAATCCAAACCGGTACCGCATCCCAGGTCCAGTACGGTTGCACCTGTTAACAGTGGAGGTATGGGAGATCCACAGCCGTAAAATTTTGAAACTATATCATCGTGTATATTGCCCATTAATCCCTTCAAATGGTCAGGTATTTTTTGATCGGTACAGCATGCACTGGTTTTCAGGTCATTTTTATTTTGTAATGTTTTTCCATAATACGTTTTTATATTTTCAATTACATTCGATTGATTGTCCATTTATCTTCCTATAATTTAGTTTATTATCGCAACCGGTTGAATTTTCGAGTCACTTTTCTCTGATCCGGAATCCAAGGCACCGCCACATGAACTTCCTGCTCCAGCTGTACAACCAAAACAATGATTATTTACAGCGATGGATTTGATCATAAGTTCAGCAAAATTATCTATGTCCCAAATTGTAGTTACCTGATTGCCAATAGGGATTTCCAGCATCTGATTAAAATCACAATCGTAAACACTGCCTTCCCATCCAATTGATATCAAGTCCCTACACATAACATTTCTGGCAGCCATTGGATTAAAGTTATCCTTTAAGATAGTCATATATTTATTATAATTATCATCATTTATCAACATTCGTTTAAATCTTTTAATTGGTATGTTTGTCATGGTTAATAGATTATTAAATACAATATCATAGTCTTCTAATAGGATACTTTTATATTGCATTTCCAATGTCATTTGATCTGGGGGAAGTGATGCTCCTATTGGATTATACACGATATTCAAGACAAGACCGCTGTTTGGTTTTCCGTATCCAAGATCATTTAATAGCTTTAAAGCCTCAACACTTTTTGAGAACACACCCTTACCTCTTTGCCGGTCAACATTATTTTCCAGGTAACAGGGAAGCGAACAAATTATCTGTACATTATGCTCTTTCAGGAACAAAGCAGTATCTTCCTGTTCCGGCTCCAAAAGTACTGTAAGGTTGCAGCGGTCGATAATATTCTTATTTGCTTTTCTAAATTCATGGACAAAATATTTAAAATGAGGGTTTAATTCCGGGGCACCTCCAGTAACATCGATTGTTTGGATTTCATCTGATGATTCAATGAGCAGTAACAATCTGTCAATCGTCTCTTTCGTCATAATTTCAGTTCTGTTTGGACCTGCATCAACATGACAATGGAGACATGCCTGGTTGCATAATTTGCCAAGATTCACCTGAAGGGTGGTGGGATTATTACGATCAAACTGAAGTTGATGTTTATCTAATATTGCCCCAAAATCATTTGTATTATTCAAAAACTAAATCTCCTAAATGTTTAATTAATTTCTTCGCCATGCATGGTATCTTTTCAACCACTTCAATGCACCCTCAGGTGCGTGGCTTTTTTTCCAATTACCAGCGAGGGATTTGTTGGCTTCACTGAAAGTCGGGTACGCATGTATTGTCCCCAATATTTTATTCAAACCAAAATTATGTTTCATTGCTGTGACAAATTCAGTGATGAGCTCACCGGCATGATGGCCGACAATTGTTGCTCCAAGGACAGTATCTTTACCTGGAGAAACGAGCACTTTTATAAATCCTCGGTCTTCATCCTCGGCAATTGCACGGTCAAGTTCAGAGATATCGTAATTGACAACCTCATATTCAATTTTCTTTTCAAGTGCTTCTTTTTCGTTGAGTCCAACCCTGGCAACTTCTGGATCGGTAAAAGTAGTTCTTGGTATGACACGGTAATCTGCTTTGAATTTCTTAAATGGACTGAAGAGCGAGTTTACACTTGCATACCAGGCTTGATGAGATGCAAAATGAGTGAATTGATATGGCCCTGCAACATCACCAACAGCATAAATATTTTGATAATTTGTCCGTAAGAAATCATCTACTTCAATCGTTCCTTTTCCGGTAATCTTTACATCAAGTTTTTCGAGCCCAAAACCTTTAACATTGGCTTTTCTTCCCAATGCCAGCAAAATTTCATCCGCTTCAATATTCTTAATATTATCGCCGGATTTACAAACGACAGTTTTTACACCATCTGTCATTTTGAACTCAACAACCCGATGACCTTTTAGTATATCCACACCTTCTTTTTCAAATATATCACACATAAAATTGCTTACATCATCATCTTCACGGGACAGTATGCATGGATAAGCCTCAATTATGGTGACTTTGCTGCCAAATCTTGAAAAGGATTGTGCGAGTTCACTTCCAATAGGTCCACCCCCAACAACGACCAGTCGCTTTGGTAATTCCCGGAGATTCCAAATAGTATCACTGGTGAATGGGTTTACAAGGTCTATACCGGGAATTGGCGGAACTAAAGGTGATGCACCGGTAGCGATAATGATATTTTTCGCCGTGACGGATTCGTCTCCTACCTGGATTTCATAGGGGCTGGTTATCATAGCATTTCCCAGTTTAATATCAACTCCCAAATTTGTGTATCTCTCAACAGAATCATGAGGTTCAACTTTTTTAATTACATTCTGAACTCTTTCCATGATATTCTTGAAATCAAAATTAACATTAGCGCTATTAAAACCCCATTCTTCAGCCCGTTTTATCTGGTGAAGTACCTTGGCGGATTTAATAAATGCTTTGCTTGGGACACAGCCGGTATTGAGGCAATCTCCACCCATTTTATGTTTTTCTATCAATAGCGTTTTTGCTTTTACGGCGGCAGCAATATAAGAGGAGACCAACCCTCCCGATCCAGCACCGATGACAGCCACATTATAGTCAAATCTTTTCGGTTTATTATACGCCTTATATAATTTATTATTTTTCCAAACTGAAACTATTTTTTTCATTACAAGGGGAAATAAGCCGAGGATTACAAATGAGAGAATTATATTGGGTGATAGTATGCCTGCCGGTGATTCAATCTGGCTTAACTGTGTGCCGGCATTCACATATAAAATGGTCCCTGGTATCATACCGATTTGGCTCACCCAGAAAAATGAGAATAGACGCATTGGTGTCAGGCTGAATCCAAGATTAATAAGGAAGAATGGCACCACCGGAATTAGCCTTAAAGTGAATAAATAAAATAATCCTTCTTTTTCAAGGCCATTATTGATATCCTTCAATTTTTCACCATACCTCTTCTGGACGACATCTTTTACAAGATATCTGGTAACAACAAAGGCTAATGCAGCACCTGATGTACTGGCAATTGATACAATAATAGTTCCTTGAACCAACCCAAATATCGCCCCTCCTGCCATCGTCATTATGGCAGCACCTGGTAATGCAAGGGCAGCAACAACTAGGTATAGAATAAAATAAAATAATATGGTGACAAATACATTATCTGCATAGAATGATTGGAGGATATCTTTTTTTTCTTTGAGTGTATTGAAATTTAAATATTGATTTAAATCAAAATAGAAAAATGAGAATATGATTAGAATTCCCAATAATATTACGATTACTTTTTTCAATTGTATACTTTGTCCTTGTTATTAATGTTGTGATTATTGAAAATCAACATTATGATGAGCTAAAATAATTTTAGATTTTTGTGATTATAAATTTTTGAGGTAAGTCTTCAACCAACCGTTAAAATCAAAATTTCCGTATTTAAGCAAGACACCATCCACCCAAAACGCCGGTGTAATAACGGGAATTTTATAATAAGTAGGCATATGATCTTTCTCAATATCAATTATTTTATATTGAAATCTATTGTGAAAATTTTCACTTTCTTTCATCTTTGTGATCATCTTTTTACTAGAGCTGCATTTTGACCTGACAAATAATTCAAACAAAGGCAAATATGATTTCTTAGTGAATTCCATAACTGATAACTTATTTGTCTACCGAGGGTATAAATTGTCATTCGTTTGACAATTCAATTAATAACATTTCAGAATTTTATGGATATCTAATCTCCTGAAATCTCCCTTAGCTTATCAAGACTTGAAGCACTTAAAAACCGCCTGGTGAAATTGATCAATCCAACACTTTTTAATTCGTTTAGGGTCTGACTTGCCGTTTGTCTTGAAACGGCAGTGAGGTCAGCAATATCCTGTTGCGAGATAAAAGGCCTAACCATCCAGCCATCGACCATTTTTTTACCAAAATTCTCGATGTACCTTATAAGAAATGAAACGATTCTCTGCTTAGCATCCTTAAAAACCAGATCTTCCACATGGCTTTCAATATGACGGAGTCTCCATCCTATAAAGCGAGTTATCCTTAATGTAAGGCCAGGATTTTTCATCATCATGCCAGTAAATATATCCTTATCGATAGTGCAAATGATTGCATCCTCAATGACCTCAGCAATATTTTCATGCTGCTCACCCCCAAGCAAGGAGGACTCACCAAATATTTCTCCAGGTCCAAGAATTTGCATAACGGTGGATCTTCCATCATCCAAAATCTTGGATATTTTGACTTTTCCTTCTTTTAGAAAATATATTGTATCACTGGCTTCTTCAGGAAAATAAATTATTTCTTTTTTCTTTTCTACTTTCATGCTGGTATTATTTTCTAAATCCATCATGTCACTTGGTTTCATTGTTTCAAAAAAATTAAAATTCTGAAGATACCATAATTTGGTTTTGTTTGCCATTTTTTATCCAGATTGTTAAATTGTTTCTTTTTGTGATGTTTTGAATGGGTCAATCTATAATTATTGATAAAATAAATAAGTGTTTTTTTTGAGATGAAACAGATCGATTATTTTGGTATAAAAAACATTAAACCCGTGCCACTAACATAGCAACACGGGTTTACTATCGGAGCTTCCCATTCTCCGAAATTGATAACATCTTTTTAATTAGTTTTGCATAATCCATCCAACAATGATGACTATATCCAATACATCTACCTGCCCATTACCATCGGCGTCACCTGAACAAAGTTGTGAAACCGAAAGATCAGTATCCTCTAAAATCCAATCGACAATATTTACTATATCAAGAACATCAATATTATCATCTTCATTTACATTTCCCGGTTCACATTCTTCCCCTAATAGTTGTTGTACGATCAATTCCATAGTGGCACCATCATATTCATTATTGGCATATTGAATGATTCCATTTTGATCAATTATAAAATCTCTTGGATACGGCGATATCCCTCCAGGGATATAGTATTGACTATACACCGACCAGGTATCTCTCAATAGTGGGAAAGTGATGCCATTTTCCTGTCCAAATTGCTGAATTACTTCTGCAGGTAAATTTGATATCCCCACAACCATTACATTTTCATCCTGATATTCTGCCCAAATTGACGATTCTATGTCCGATAACTCCGGAGCACAGACTGGTCACCACGTGGCAAAAAATGCCATAACAACAACACTGCCGAGATAATCGCTCAGCTGAAAATTCTCATTGCCGTTATATACTATTGGTAAAGTATAATTAGGTGCAGGCTCCCCCACATTCACTCCGACGTGATTTCCATTCAGTTGCACAGATATTTCCGGTTCATCCGGGTCATTAGAATACATTCCAAAAATCCCCGCAGCATTATTTGTATCGGCTGTATAGGTGATCTCGAATTCCACCTGACTGCCAGGTTCAAGACTTTCAATATATTCATCCAGAACAAAATCCTCATGAGTGACAAAAACAAAACTGAAATCCGCTTCTTCATTTCCATTATTTTCCAGTATAACTGATTCAACATAAGAATCACCTTGTTCAACAAATGGAAAACTTATTTCTCGCCTTGATAAATCCAAATCAGCGCCATCAATCTCACCATATTCAAATACTTGCAGATATCTCCATTCGGCCGAATATATAACTTCACCAATTGCACCTATTGCCATCGTTCTTCCACCGGTATTTTTGTATCCAACAATTTCTAATTCGGTACCATTCCATTGAAGTATTTCCACATCATCCCAATCTGAAACAGCCACTTTATTGTGAAGTATCGCTATTCTGGTAGCAAAATTTGAGGTATTATAATTGGACATAAAAACGGGGGCAGCAGGATCACTCACATTGAATAGATCCACCCCTTCGTTTCCCACAGCAAGATATACAGAACTCCCTACATTCCGCACGTCTTTTGATGATCCACTTGCAAGCATTGTACTTACCTGGAATGGATTCTCCGGGTCTGATATATCGATGATAGTTAAACCTGCTTCACCATCCGCAACATATACCAATGTGCCATTCGAAGCAACAGACCAGGCGTTTTCGCTGCTGATTTGTGAAATTAATTGTATAGCATGGGGATTTGTCACATCATAAAGCACAATACCATTTCCATGAACAGCTGCTATCAGGACATAACCCACAACCTCTACATCTTCATACGAAAGTCCGCTATTGGCTCCTAAGAGCTCAATCTGCTGTGGGTTTTCCGGATCACTGAAATCGACAACAACTATACCGCAGTCCCTAGCGGCACCGTAGGCGAAATCACCATCAATCTCCCAATTATATGATCTTGAATATTGACATCCACCGGCAAAAATTGTCGAAATCTGGATCGGATTTACCGGGTCTGAAACATCAAAAACCGAAGCCCCACCTAAACCACCAGGTATAATCATATAATTTCCAGATATTTCCACATCCAGCAATTCATGATTTGAAGGGTCTATTGTTTCGAGAATGGTTAGATTTTTCCCATTGAGCATTACGGATCCAGCCACAATCAGAAAAAAAGTGAGAAAGGTGGTTCTTATTTTTTTCATTTATTATTTCCTTTCATTTTGTTTAAATAAATTCAATGGAGCTGCAATGCCAATTTCCCAGGTCGGAAATTCTGAAAACCCAGCCGGCAAACGATTATTCGCCCATCGTAACCATGGGTATTCAGCTTTAACTGTCATTACATATTTATTACTTTTTGGATTAATATCAAGTTTTATAACAGACGATAGAAATCCATAGTTAACCGGCTCGAATGAAGTCTGGTAAACACCGGATTGCAAGCCTTTCAATTTTCCGGTATTCATATTAATGCCTCCATATAAAGTGAATAATTTATTTTTAAATAAATCAAATGTCATCCGCGTATAAAATTGATCCACCACCTGAAATAGCCCGTTTTCCCTTAATAGTTTAAAGTATGTAAAAGTAATAAAGGAATTACGGTTGATACGAGATGGAAACAGCGGCAAGACCGCGCCCAGTTCTATAGAAGATTCATTAAACTGTTCAAAAGGAAAGTTTACATTAGACTCTTTTGTCAGAATGGGTAAACCAACATTAACCCATAACGCAGATTTTCCTGAAATCGACATATAGTATAATGAGGCGGCCAATCTTACTGTCAGAAGGCGCGTAGAATAACTATCCAGGGAAATTAGTTCTCTGATTTTACTTACCTGACTGTTTATTGATATTTTCTGAAGAATTCTTATGGATGATAAGTGATATAGCTGAAATTGAAATTGGGATCTGAATTGTTGTTGGATATAAGGATTTTTAACAATTTCACCGGAAGTAATAAAATCGATCTTTGTTGCCCAGGGATTTGATAACGTTACATTTACTCTACCTGATTCATTCCCGGGTACATAGGATCCTGGAACATATCCCTGTAAAGAACAACAGACCTGAGCCTGAAGCGGGAGAATTGCAAGTGCTAAGACGAGTATCCACCCTATTTTTATAACTATCCTCATGGAAGAACCATTACCTCTATTTCAGGATAAAATGCTGCGACAGAAAACCAGAATGCAATCATACTGTTCGCCTTCTCAAGAGACTGACCGGTAAGAGCACCACCTGTTGACTCACCAAAAATATTCCATTCACTTCCAGTCTCGATATCTTCGAATACAAGGTCACCAGACGAAATCTCTCCAGATTTTAGTTGAAATTGTTTATCAGTTTTGTATGCCATTGCAAAGTTATGTACAGATGATCCAAATATGACAATGGGCGTTCCCCCGACATTCGTGTGGTGGATACTAAAAGTTACAAAATTGGAAATGGCAAAAGCTTTTGAAGCTTCTTCTTCGATGATAGCTAGTACACGGGATTTTACTGGTAATGTATTGAGAGAATTTTCTATTGGAAAAAATATGGCATTATTGGATTTGTAACTTCCATAAGGATATTCATAATAATTTCGGTCATAACCTGTATTGCTTGATACTGCAAGAGTTTGCGGATGCAACTGCCGCCATGTCCCCCATGTAGTTTCCATCATTTTACTGGTTGGCAGATTTTCACCGCGGCGGCTACCGGCAGCGCAAACCAAAGACATCTGTGGCCAGTAACTATCTGTTCGTTTGTCGTACATTATTAAATTGCTATTGTAAAGCAATCCTGAAACACCAAATCCATTATCATCTGCGATATTAAATGCGCTCCCTGTCAGTGGGCAATAACTGATGGAATATCCCGATCCATTAATAACTTCGTGCCAATCTAATATGGGATGAGGAAAAGCTATGTAATCATCACCGTCTTTTATTCCAATAACCAGATCATTGTCGTCTAAATAGGACAAATATGGTGAATCTGCTGAGACAAATGAAGGAGATGATAATGAGGGGATGCAATCCTTTTGCGAACAGCCCCATTGGATGTAGGATTCGTTTACCAGCCATGTTCCTGCTCCAGGATATGCTTCAGGTGATAGATCCAGTAAATACGGGTTATCTTTGCATGACTGTATTAATGTTAGAATTACTATGGCAAGAATGACATGTTTTGCATTACAAATATATTTGTTTTTTACTGATGAAAGTTTAGTATCCAAAATTGGTTGCCCTTATATTGAATTGAAAAATGCAGTACAAACTTGACTATTTTAATTGATAACAAACTGTCAACTTGAAGACAGTCGATTTAATAATTGATTTGAAATTTCAACCTCAATCATCAAAACAACAATTTCACGAAGATTTTGTTGAGTAGACAGTAATAAAAAATATTATAAATTATTTATTTCACTTCTCGAATTATAAATTATGATTCTTAATATCAATTGATTTTTTCTATTTCAATCATCATTTAGTCAAATTAACAAATAATAAAGAAAAATAAATGAGATTACTTACATTCCAATATAAAAAAATGATTCGCATCGGCCATCTGACAGATCACAACAAAATTATCGATCTTGCTAGTGCATCACACGGTTTACTTCCTTCGGACATGATGTCTTTTATTGAAAAAGGAGAGTATAATCGGCTTCTTGCCAAAAAAATTGCGGCAAATGATGATCTGGCGTTTCTCACTCCCTCCAAAGTCAAAATTCTGGCCCCTATACCAAATCCTCAATCATTGTTAGACGGATATGCCTTTAAAGAACATGTCAAGGCTGGTAGGAAAGCCCGTGGATTGGATATGATTAAGGAGTACGATGATTTCCCCGTTTTTTATTTCCAGAATAATCGGGCTGTTACCGGTCCTGGTGATGTTCTTGTGATGGAAGAACATCTTGAAAAACTAGATTTTGAACTGGAATGTGCCATTGTAATAGGAACTAAATGCAGAAATGTAAAAGCATCTGAAGCAGATGAATGTATCGCCGGTTATATGATTATGAATGACTGGAGCGCCAGAGCTATTCAGCAGAAAGAGATGAAACTGAATCTTGGACCTGTAAAAGGAAAGGATTTTGCTACTTCTTTCGGTCCATTTATTACAACGAGAGATGAATTGGAAATGTACAGGATTCCGGGGCCCAATGGTGAAAGATATGATTTAAAAATGACATGTGAAGTAAATGGTAAAAAAGTATCCGAGGATAATTTAAAGAATATGACCTGGACTTTTGCTCAGATCATTGAACGTGCATCACGTGGTACTGACCTTTTCCCTGGAGATATCATTGGCTCGGGCACTTGCGGAACAGGCTGTTTCCTCGAATTGAATTCATATCCCAATAATGACGAAACATGGCTCGAATCTGGAGATGTTGTGGAATTATCCATTGATATGCTGGGATCCTTGAGAAATACGATTGTAAAAATAGAAAGCTGATCATGGCTGAAAAGAACAAAATATTGAATGGATCAGAAAATGTACTATGGGATTTATCTGAATTATTTTCTTCACATGATGACCCGCTAATCCCTCAACATCTTGAAAAATGTAAAAATGTATCTAAGTTATTTCAGGATAAATATAAAAACAGGGTTGTTGATTTAATTGATTCAGAATTAGAGATGGCCTATCGCGAAATGATCAATTTCTTTTCTAAAATGGTACAAATTTCTCAATTCGCAAATCTTCTGCTCAGCTCGAAGACTTCGGATAATAATGCAAAACAATTGGTAAGTAGAGTTGAGGAAGCATTTTCAGAAGTCAGCAATAATACGGTTTTCTTTGACCTTGAGCTTGCAAAATTATCCGATGAAAAGTTTGAATTATTTCAGGTTAGTTCGTCTTTGCAGGATCATTTATACCGCATATCACGCACCAGGGATATGGAAAAGTATCAGCTGTCTGAAGATGAGGAAAAAACACTCAACCTGAAAAATATAACTGGCAAATCAGCTTTCAAAAGACTGTTTGGTGAATTATCTTCTTCATTTGAATTTGAATTTGCTGAAAACGGAGAAATAAAACAATATACAGGTGCTCAGCTTCGTTCATTAAGATATCACCACGATAAGGATATTCGCGCCAGAGCAATGAAAACTTTCTTTGCTAAATACGAAGAAAACAAGATTGTATTTACCAGTATTTTCAATTCAATCCTCAAGGATTATAATATATCAAAAAAACTAAGAAGCTACAAGACTCCCATCAGTATCCGAAATATGGTGAATGACTTAAATGATGATGTAATCTCCATGGTAGTGGATGTAACTACAGCTTCATATCCCCTGGTTCACCGTTATTATAAATTGAAAAAGAAATTACTGGGTTTAGATACATTGAAACTTGCTGATATTTATGCCCCATTACAAGAAACAAATGAAAAATTTTCCTGGAATGAATCAAAAGAATTGGTCCTTGATGCATTTGAATCATTTGACGGGGAATTCTACAAATATGCAAAACTCATGTTTGATCAAAATAGAATCGATGCACCAAGCAGAAAAAACAAAAGAGGTGGTGCCTTTTGTTCAAGCTCAACTCCGGATCTAAATCCTTATATCTTGCTAAACTTTAACGGTAAAATAAGAGATGTAGCGACAATGGCTCATGAATTAGGACATGCAATTCATGCTATGTATTCAAACAAACAACATATCCTTAATTATCATCCAATATTGCCCTTAGCTGAAACTGCCTCTGTATTCTCTGAGATGATTCTCACTGATCAATTATTGAATAAATATGATGATGATAATCAGTTTAAAATATCGCTGATCTCATCCAAATTAGAAGATATATTCTCAACCAGTCATCGTCAGAATATGTTTACAAGGTTTGAGATTGAAGCACATAACCGAATCGAAAAGAATCTTTTGTCATCTGAAGATTTTTGCGAAATTTATCAAAATGAGCTGGAGAATATGTTTGGCGATTCAGTAGAGTATCAACCTGAATATAGATGGGAATGGTCGGCCATCCCTCATATGATAAATGTTCCTTTTTATGTGTACTCTTATAATTTTGCTAATTTAATTGTAATGGCTTTATACCAACAATTTCTCGAGGAAAAGGACATTTTCATACCAAAATTTAAACAGTTCCTTTCCATGGGCGGTTCAGCAAAACCTACAACAATTATTGGAATCATGGGACAGGATATAAATAAACGAGAGTTTTGGCAAAAAGGTGTTATTTATATTGAATCTCTCATAGACAAACTCGAAATAATGGTAAACAATACTGGAAATGAATAAATACGCCTTTTATTTACTGTCAGTATTTTTACTATTTGGATGTATCCATCACAAAACTAACAGTATGATAAAGGTGAAATTTTATATTTCTACCTCTGACCCTGTTGCAGACGACGAATATATTTATATTTCCGGGAATCATGAAAATCTTGGAAATTGGCAGGGAGATGGGATAGAGTTAAATCGAAATGATGACTACAATTGGAATGCAACTATTCTACTTCCAGCTGGATATGAAACTGAGTATAAATTCACTCGTGGATCCTGGGATAATGAAGCAATATCAATTGATTGTATTATTCCAGCCAACCACACTGCCATTGCCGCCAGGAAAGATATTATCAGAATTAAAATTGATAATTGGAAAGATGAATGTAATTCCAAAAGTGCAGTGATCACTGGAATGGTGCAATACCACCGATCTGTAAAATCACAACACCTTGAAAATAATCGTGATGTTATCGTCTGGTTACCACCTGATTATAATGAGGAATCATCAAATTATCCTGTTTTGTACATGCACGATGGTCAAAATATAGTCGATCAATCCACATCTTTCCTTGGAGCAGACTGGATGGTTGATGAGGTTGCAACTGAGCTCATTGAAGATAATAAAATGTCCAAGATTATCGTTGTTGGTGTATACAATACTAATTCAAGAACAGCGGAATATTCACCAATTCATTTGGGACGGGCATATACCCAATTTCTTATTGAAGAACTAAAACCATTTATAGATAAAAACTATCGTACGCTGACGGGACCAGAAAATACCGCAATTGCTGGCTCATCGATGGGGGGAATTATTTCTTTTCATATTGCCTGGGAACACCCAGACGTATTTGGTATGTCAGCCTGCATGTCCCCCGCTTTTATGATTGACGATAATGAAATTGTGAAAAGAGTGAAGTCTTATTCAGGTATAAAAAAACCTGTGAAATTTTATATTGACAATGGGACTATAGGTTTGGAAAAACAATTTGATGCATCAATGAATGAAATTATCAGACTTCTAAAAAATATGGGCTACGAAGAGAATGTGGACCTTATGGTTTATATTGATGAAGGGGCAGAACATAATGAAATCGCCTGGTCAAAAAGAGTTCATATGCCATTATTATATTTCTTTGGACTTGATTTAATAAACCCTTTTCCAGGCTACTCAGATTAAATATTGAGTGAGATGCCCCAAATTATTTCATTTCCTACTATCAATCCGAAAAATATCATCAGATTAATATATCGTTGTATTCCATGAAAATAGCATGAGAACTTTGATTCAAAGATCCTGACTAAAGTATTATAAATTTTTGTACCAATTAATCATACGTTGATATGATACTGATAACTTTATAAAACTACTAGAGCACCTCACTCAAAATATTCTAATTACACTAATCTAACAGTTCGTCAAATACAAATATCAAAATACCGGAACTGTATTCTTCAAAATCCAATTTATAGCTTCCAGAGATACAGTTTATGAAATAAGCAAGTTCTGGATTTTCGATAATTACTTTATGATTGTACGGCGGTTCAGGGTGATAGACAAGTATAGCATTGTCCCCATTGTATCCAAGGATTCGGTTATCCAACGTGTCATTTAGCCATGTAGCATCATTTGGCACTGAAGATATTTCATCAAATTGATCATTTGATATAGATACTTGTGTATCATTTTCAATATTAAGTATAATTGAAGGCATGTACATGAAACCCATTCCTGGAGCATATTCTGGAACGACGGTAAAGGCCACATCCCAATTGCCGGGAACGATTGCCGAACTTGTTGAAAAATCAAAATAAACAGGCTCAGATGATGAATAACTCACAGAAAGAATTTCCGTTGGTTGATATGTTCCATCTAAATTCTGAACTGCGAATTTAATTTCAAAAAAAGTTGGGCTCGCCTGTATTACTTCCAACTTCACCCATTCTGCCGATGCAGATCTGACAAAATAAATACTGCCGTTTCCCTGAATACTGTGATCAGAGGGATTATATGTGCTGATGTCCATCCAGGATTCACCGATCTCTTCACCTGTATAAGAGTCTATTGGCATTTCTGCTGTAACAAAATCAGTATCAATCGATTGGGCAAATAGAACGCCGGCAGAGGCATTTAGTCCAACCATGTAAGACATTCCAGGTTGGTAGAATTTGATATCATAGGTTTCAACAAATTCCACATTTTCAAAATTAAAAAATTGAGGATCTGTGTTTAAATCTTGAGTCGAGATTTCTGTGCCGCTAAATACTGAATTATTATCATCAGAATTTTCACATCCTGTATAAATCAACACTGAAGCCAGCAATATAGGAACAACGAGTTTTCTCATTTTTCTTCTCCATTTAGTTTGTAATTGATTTGGGTGAAATACGTTCTGCCAATAAAGGGGCCGTACTTCTCATTGGTTACATTATTTATATTTTTAATCCCGACATCGAGACTAAAATTGTTGAACAATTTCACATTGGCGGTATAATCAACAAGGAATTGTGAACCTCTATATTTATCTGATTTGATATATTCTCCATCAAAAGGATCATACTCAGTTGGGCGATATGGACCAATCCATTTAATTAATAATGTATAGTTAAATACATGACCGGCGTGTTTATGTTTAATCTTTAAATTCCCTGAAAATGGATTTGTATTTGGTAATTGCTCATTTGACTTTAAATCAACATTATTGACATAATTGAATCCCCAGCCGGCAACCCATTGAGGGGAGATATTCCATGATCCCTGCAATTCTACACTTGTGAATTCTACTTTAGATATATTTCTATAACTGAGCAAACCAATGGAATCCGGCAAGGTGTAGTCATCAATCATATTTTTAAAATATGTTCGATAAACCATGCAACTTACCCGATACACTTTTGAGTGATAATATTCTACTCCTGCCGAGTATCCATTTGATGTTTCGGGTTTTAAATTAGGATTCCCCACAACACTGTAGCCAATTGCATAATGATTCCACTCAATATACCGCTCCATAAAAGAAGGCATTCTAAAACCCTTCCCCCACATCGCTCTAAATTTCCATCTTGTGCCGAAGGGAATCATCATGGCAACTCGAGGACTGACTACTGGGTCAATTTCGGAGTTATCATCAAGCCGAATACCATATACCATATTAATAGATTTAATTGGTGTATAGTCATATTGACCATAAATGGATTTTGCAAAAAGATCTTGTTTACCAGATGATATTCTATCGCTTTTGTATGTTGATGAGGTGAATTCAGCACCAATATTTAGAGTTGATTTAGTGGATACATAAACAGCCGATATTTCATATTCACTCTCATCTTCACCTGTTAGATTAATCTGTTTAATTTCATCCCAGGGATATAACTCAGTGTATGTTCTCTCATACTCACCCATCCGTAATACTTGTTTCATTTCCCATGTATTATTTACAGACCATGAATGCAGAAGACTTATGGCATTCCGTGTAATATTTGTCTCAGTGGATTCAGTAGAAGAATGAGAATACTCATTATTTAAAAAATTTGTTACCACAGTATTTAACGAATGGCCATTTGATATCTGATATTTAATTTTGCTGGTGAGCGAAATTTTGTCCGCATCGTCCAAATCAATATACTGATTTGTTTGATTGACATTGATTAAATCACCATCTGCGACAAATGATAATTGAAGTTTTTTACGATTCATAGATAATTGAATCATTGCCGATCGATTGCCAAATGCTAAATCGTGAGGTTTGAAGTATCCATCACCACTGTTATAGCGTAAAGATCCTGAGAGCCGCAATCCAGCTGGAGGTGTATGAGTAATAATATTAATCACTCCTCCCATCGCTTCGCTGCCATATAAAGAAGAATTAGGACCTTTGATAATTTCTACTTTTTTCACCATACTAATGGGTATTTGGTCAAGAGATGCCCTGCTGTCAAATTTGCCCACAGTTGGTTGTCCATCAACTAAAACGAGAATATACTTACTATCCACGCCCATAATGTTTATAACACTTCCACCTGCAACTGAACTTGAGACCGATACGCCGGAACGGAGTGAGAGCAATTCGCCCATGTCCCTTGCTCCTGATCCCAGAATATCCTGCTGGGTTATCACTTCTGTGGCAACGGGCACATTTTGTAAAATTTTTGGGGTTCGTGTAGCCGTTACAACCAAATCATCCATTTCAAAAAATGACTCTTTAATAGGTATCGTTAAATTGGTATTCCCCGGGACTTTAGCAGTGACAATTTTATTTTCATAACCGATATGGCTGATTTCCAAAACATACTTGCCCATGGTATCTATGTCTATGACAAATAATCCCAATTCGTCAGAAGCAGTACCGAAATGAGTATTTTTCACATTAATATTTACTGATTCGATGGGATCAAAAGTAGTTGCATCAATTACTTGACCTTTTATCGCAAATGGAGAAGCAGAAGAAAGAGAAATGATCGATAGCAATATCACACTGCTTATTGTATTTTTAATAAATTTTTGCACATCATCCATATTGGGACACCACTATACTATTTAATTGATAATATTCGTTCGACTCATTGGTCGTAATTTAAAACTATAGTTATTTTGGATACAAATTCTTTTATTATTCTTTCCTGATTATTTTATGAATTTCAGTTGTGGAGGTAACTCTCTCCCTCAGATATTAGTGATCATATGAAATAAGTAATTGTCGATAATCTGAAAATTTGTTTTATGGTTTCACTCAGGCAGGGTATATGATATCACAACATTTTTATTAATTATTATACAAATATCCTAATATAGTTATTGAATATTTGAAACCATCTGTTTTAATTTTCGACTGCTTATTCGATTTTATTATTTATAAGTTAATCAATACAGCATCAAAATAAAATATGATTCAGGGTAAACTTGTCCGAATTATTTATGATTTTTGAAAACAAATTGCTACATTACCAATACATATAAGGAGAATATTTAATGAAAACATTGTTACAAGTCCTATTTTCAGTTCTAATTATTTCTAATATATCCGCACAGGATATTCTTTTCTCAGATGACTTTGAATCTGGCACCCCTTCAGGTGAGTGGGGCTTATTCTGGGCTGATGAAGAAGGAGTTACTGCAGTTGATATGACCACAGTCCCCGAAATTCTTGGGTCCGGTGGCGATTATGCTGGATTAGTCCAGGATATGGATGGATCTTACACAGGTGCATCAATGGCTATAGCAGGTACTGAGTCTGACCAGAATTATACGATTGAAGCAGATGTATACTGTTATGTAAACAATGCAATGGGGTCAGCTTACACTGGTATTGTTGCATATGCAGATTCTTCTGTGAATTATTATGTGAAACTAGTTGCAGACTTTGATGGCGACAATCGTTTTAGACTTTATAATAATGTACTGGGACCAGATTGGCAGTATTCGTTTCATCATGCGATTGATGCCACCGGTTTGTATGACTCAGATGGCTGGCACTCTATGGCTCTTTCCGTCGAGACTCTCGGTGATGGAACTGTCAGTTATACTGCCTACTTTGATGGACAATACCTGGCTGGACCATTTATTGATGATTCCGAGGGACACACAACTAGCGGCAGATATGGTATCTTCTCATTTCAGATGAGCGGTACCGGTTTACCCGGTTATTTTGATAATGTCATTGTTTCTGCTGAATCTGACATCCTACTTGGTGATTTAAATAATGATGGCGGTGTTGATGTACTTGATGTTGTGATCATGGTTGATATTATTCTTGGTGGCACCACTGCTGATGATTATCAAATGATTGCCGGTGACTTGAATAGTGATGGTGCAATTGATGTATTGGATGTAGTTGGACTCGTAGATATCATTTTAGACTCTGCTCCTCCTCGCAGCCTTAACATGAATGATGCTTCAATTCAATATGGATCAGGATTACTTACATTAACCGCTGATGCAGACATTGCCGGGATTGAGTTAAATGTGACAGGTGATTACACTATAACCGGTAACAATCTTCCTTCCGGATGGCAAATTCATAATAATGATCATAAAATTTTAATTTTTGATATGAATAGAACTAACGCAACCCAAACCGTTCAAATAAACTATGATGGCGAGATAAATTTGAATAAGGCTATTGTTGCTGATTGGTTTGGAAATGGAGTCCATCCGAATTTGACATCTGCCAGTCAGTTCACCCTGAATGCAGCCTATCCAAATCCTTTCAATCCATCCACATCCATTTCTTACTCATTGACTGATAATAATCAGGTTCGAGTTGAAATCTATAATATTAATGGAAAGCTTGTTGAGACATTGGTAAATGAGTATCAAACTGCAGGATTACATCAGATAATGTGGAATGCAGCCGGTCAGTCCAGCGGAGTATATTTTATAAAAGTTACTGCACAGAATCTCAGTAAAATGCAGAAAGTTGTTTATATAAAATAAATCTGGATAAAAAACCTGACATAATATTTTTACTGAAAGAGAGATAGAAATCGATAATAACGACGACTATTTCTCTTTCTTTTTATTAAAAACCATAACCATAACCATAAAACACTAAAATTTATCGTGAAAATTCCCAAATTATTATTTTTAACAGTTCTCACCACTGCAATGTGCATTGCAGGTACGGGGGGAAAATTATCCGGTAAAACTGTTACTACCGAAGGAGAAATCCTCCCTTTTGTAACAATCATGATTGAAGAATTGGGGATGGGCAGTCAATCCGATAAAGACGGCATCTATTTTATTTTGAATGTCCCACCAGGGAAATATGATGTAAAGTTCTCCTATATCGGATATAAATTCATATATAACACCAATGTCATCATTAATTCCGATTTAACTACTGTACTAAATGCCTCTCTGGAAAGATCAGTCATACCGGGTGAAGCAATATATATAAAATCTGAAAAACCCCTCATTCGAAAAGATGCTACCTCTAAAATTGTCAGTATTGGTGCCGACGAAATAATTAATATGCCCGTAGATGACTTCCAGGATGTTCTCATTACAAGAGCCGGGTTTACTGAAGACTCTGATGGCGGAATTCATCTTCGCGGCGGCCGTGTGCAGGAAATTCTCTATATGATTGACGGAATCGAGGTCAATAATTCCAACACCGGCTCATTTGATGGCATGATCAACCAAAGTGCCATTCAGGAACTTACTGTTATCAGCGGTACTTTTAATGCTGAATACGGCACTGCCATGTCCGGTATCGTAAATATTATCACCAAAGAAGGCAGCCCCAATTTTAAGGGATCCTTCTCTCATAAATCTGATGTGCTTTCTAAATCTAGATTCCATAGTTCTTTTGCATTCAATGAAGTAAGTGACCCTGATTTGGTTAATACCGATATGAAACCGCTATTATATGATTATATTGAAAAGAATAATAAATTTGATTTGGATAATTTGCGGATACCACTTCTTGATATACCTGTGGATGGTCGGACCGGGCTGTTACTGCAGGGTCCAGTGGCATTCACTAATCTAAATTATTTCTTATCAAGTGAATACCGTTCGATGTACAATTATCTCCCCCATTTTGTTGATATTGGTCAGGATGTTTATCTAAAACTGACGGCCTTACCAACAGAAGTATTAAAAATATCCGGCATTGTCCATAGCTCAACATCTTTGTCACAGGATTACTCTCACAGATGGAAATATTTCCCTGAAAACAATCTTCACAAACACAATACCAATGATCGTTATGCATTTATTATTACTCATACATTGGCGAACAATCTATTTTATACAGGATCATTTTCAAATAACAAAACAGTTAATTATGAAAATGTTAGGGATCTGACACCAGATCAGTATATCGAGAAACAGACTGGAATCGATACTTATTTTTACCGTATTGGAAATGACGGGACATACTCTAATAACTCTACTATATCAAAAGAGTATAAACTGGATATCACATACCAGATAAATAATCTCCATCATTTAAAATCAGGATTAAATTATACCCGACACGATCTTTCAATTTATAATATTGAGGAACCCTGGCTGGGCGGTGCTAATTTTGTAGAAGATTCCACATTTTACCCCATTGAATCATCATTTTATTTTCAGGATAAAATTGAATATGATTTTCTAATTATGAATATCGGCATTAGATATGACAATATCAATCCAAATATTGGAATGTGGGAGGATGTGCGGTCATTTGGTTTTATCGATCCCGAGACAAATGAGATCAGCTTTTCACCTATTGAGGATGTTCCGTCCCAATCAAAATGGAGTCCCAGATTTGGAATCGCCTATCCTGTAACTGATAAGACTGTATTTCATTTTTCCTATGGTCATTTTTTCCAATCTCCTTCCTTTGATGCCATGACAAACAATCCAAGAAAAACAATTTATGATTGGGCCTTTATAGGAAATTCAAGAGTCAAACCGCAAAAAACAATTTCATTTGAGACAGGGATTAAACAAGAATTGAGTCATCATTTCGCTTTAGAAATCACCGCCTGGACCAAGGATATTCGCGACCTGTTATCTGCAACAGTTATTCGTCATTTATCTGTCCCCTATGTTGTATTCATCAATGAGGATTATGCCAGCGTTAAAGGAATAGACCTATCATTCTTCACAAATTCTCCTGGTTTACTGAGCGGATCTCTCGATTATACTTTATCAGTTGCAAGGGGGAATAATGCAACACCCCTACAAGGGTATTTTTCTGCCTATGAAGGAGAAGAAATACCCCATCAGGAATATTATCTTGACTTTGATCAGCGCCACCGAATATCGGCAAATTTAAACCTATTGTTTCCAGAAAATTTTGGCCCTGATTTTCTCGGAATTTATCCATTTGAGAATTTAAACACCAATATTCTAATCAATTCTGCCAGTGGTCTACCTTATACACCTTATGTGGATCCAGGAATCCAGATTGATAGAAATTCAGAACGAAAACCCTGGACATTCACGATAGATTTAAAGGCAAAAAAATCTTTTCAAACTGATTTAGGAAAAATGACAGTCATGCTTGAGATAAAGAATCTCACCAATTATGAAAATATTAAATTTGTATATTCGCGAACCGGTGATCCCTTCGATACTGGTAGTTATAGTGTAGGATCTATTGATAAGGATTCTGACTATAATCCCTCGCATATCGGCCCCGGCAGAGAAATATCCATTGGATTTAGATTGGACTTAGATTAATGCAAAAACTCAGATATATAGTTCTATTGATAATTATCATAATTGTACCGGGTGTGAATACACTTATGGGAGATGATAATTGTAATATTTGCCATAATTCACAAGAGCCAAATCTGCAGCCGATTAATAGAGATATAGGTTTTCACCCAAAAGCAGTGGGTGTCATGGATAAAGGTCAATTACAAAATAATACCAGTAATTTTGGCGATTTTTCCGACTTCCATGCGTTTTTTACTAACGCAGCCCATTGGCCCAGATCTGCCCCATATGAACGTCAATATGCCTTTGGAGTTGGACTGGTCATTGGAATTGATAGTAGTAATGTTATTGAAACTGTGACTCAAACCTCAGCAATTGTACAAGATTGGCTCCCCCCTGCAAATGCCATAGGTAAATTTTTATCAGGTGAAATTACCGGATCAGATGGTACACCCTTCCAGGCAACCAGTGATTTCAGAGAAACATGGCCTTTTGGGTATTATGATGACAATAACGATTGGGTATCTACACCTGAAGATAGACAATGGCCGGGATTCTACCGGGTAAATGTGATGCATGAAGATTTCCCAAATACTATTGTGGAGATTGAGGATGAATTTACTTCAGATAGAGATGTGTTTTCTACCTACAATGACAGCAATAATCCTTTTGGCAGCCATGGTATCGTTGTTGAACAATCCGGATATAGTTATGGTCGCCCTTATGCAGAAGATTTTATTTTCTGGGAATTGAATGTATCAAATACTGGTGATACCGATCTTGAAGATATATATATTGGATATTATGCCAAATTGCGACCTGATTATGATAATCATGATTATTTGAATTTCATCGATACAGACAATGACGGTCAAAAAGATTTTGTTTATGTATATGATATAAATAATCAAAATAATGGTGTATGGGCTGACACGCCGGATCCGCTTGGTATTGTTGGTATTCGTGTATTTGATACTCCGGGTCAAATAGGCATCAACAATTTTCATCATTTTGGCAGAGAAGTGTCACCCAATAACGATGAGAAGTTTTGGGCCTTGATGACCAGTAATATTGATGCAAATGTTCTGGCTGATTCCAGTTTAGGTTTATTTTTTCACGGAGATGATACAAATATTGACAGTACTTCACCTGATTCATTGATATCCTGGTATCCTCCAACAAATTTTCAGGAAATTGGTGCTGATCTGGAAGGTGATGCTGTAAACTTCCTTATATCCACTGGACCATTTACACTGCCTGCCGATTCATCAGTGCTTATCTCTCTTGGCATGATCATGGGGGATGCAGGAACCATTCCTTCGCAACCTGATACCACTGATCTAATGCAGAATGTCAGGATGGCAAATGATATGTATGATTTATATTTTCAGGGATCTGCAGCGCCGCAGCCTCCCATTGTCAATGCCGTTGCCAGCGATCACAGCGCAACAATTTTCTGGACAGATTACCCCTCTGAACAATCAATTGATATTCTTACAGGAAAGATGGATTTTGAAGGATATAAAGTTTTTCGAAGCAGTGACAAAGGGCTAACCTGGGGAGAACCCATTACCAATGTTTATGGAGATGTAGTCAGCTGGGTTCCAATGGCGATATATGATTATACATTAGATGAAGATCTCTCTCTATACGGAAAAGATATTTCCGGACTTGATCCCGTTTTTCCGCAGCATTTGGGTGTCAACAGCGGTCTGGCCCACACTTTTAGGGATACAAACCTGGTTAATGGATTAGAGTATTGGTACTGTGTGTCAGCATTTGATACTGGAAATCAACATCCTGACAGCCTTGAGCAGTCATATTTATATCCTCTCGGTGCTTCTACAATTGAATCACATACTGTATCAGTGATACCTGGGGTTAAGGCAAATAATATTATAGATCCGAATACCCCATTAGGAAACCTTCAGCCGGATGCTGGTTTATGTGACGGTATTATTTATGTCGATCTCCTTGAGCCTGAAAATATTACTGGACACGATTATAAAATTACTTTTACTGATGACGTTATATATGAAATTGAAGAGAATGACACCACTTTTGGTATGGGTTTCTCACTTATTGATACCACAGACTGGGATACTCTTTTCTTTGATCATCCATTGTCCAATGGTTCCGGAGATAATCTGCCGGTTACGGATGGCTTCAGGTTAACGGTACAGAATTCTCCTACCGGGATTCGTTCTTTTGGCTGGACACAGGAATTAGATACCACCTCATGCACATTTGACTGGAGATATGAAAGTATCGATCCATCTGCGGGAAATCAGTTGATACAAGGGGAAATTGCCACTTTTGATGATTGGCGGATAACTGTAGATTATTTAGAAGGTGATTCCCTAATCTGGTTTGATATGTTTTCTGGTGAATTGCAGGATGAGAAACAACATGTACCTTTAAAAATAGAAGTAATAACCGATCCTGATAATCCCATTGATGTTACAAATCAATCCTGGCTTGGAGAGTTTGCACTCGGTGCTCCTGACTTTTATCGTCAAATGTATTATAGTCTTCCCGGCTGGGACCTTGAGCCTGGAGGTAAAGGATATACACATGGTAGTCCTGGATGGTATGAGAAACATGTCGATGTAATTATACTTGAAAAAATTGATATCGAACCATCATCGGGTGACACCATTCCTAATTATTTATATTTATTCACCAACAACAAACCGGATATATCTTTATTTTATAATCCAGAGACTAATTCAAACGATACGCTTTTTATAGATGCAAAAGCGCCATCTCAAGGTGATGAATTTACTATTAGAACGTTTAAACCATTTAGACCTGGAATCACCACTTACACTTTTAATACAACTGCGCTTCAGGTATTATCAACTAACGAATTGGATGAAGATCCATTTGCAAATTTGAGAGTTGTTCCTGATCCATATATTGTCACAAATGCCTGGGAGACAGGTGAGTTTGGGAAAAAATTACAATTCAATCATTTGCCTGATAAATGTACAATAAAGATATACACGCTAAATGGTGAGCCAATCGCCACCATTAACCATGATTCACTTACCGGGTATGAGTTTTGGGATATGAGAACATATAATGATCAATTTATTGCCCCTGGAGTGTATCTGTATCATGCCTACACTACTGACGGCGATAAAGCATTAGGAAGGTTCCTGGTAATAAAATGAAAAAATTACTTATAACATTCTCATTCTGCGTAACTATACTGTTTGGTGAATTTGATAAAGTAGGTACCTCAACTGCCCAATTTCTAAAAATTGGTGTAGGAGCAAGGGCAATCGCCATGGGAGGCAGTTATGTGGCAATGGCTGATGATGGATACTCACATTATTGGAACCCTGCTGGTATTGTCAAAATTGATGGCATAAGTTCATCATTTAGCCATACTAATTACCTGCTTGATATTTCTCATGAGTATCTAAGTCTCACAGTTCCGATTAATAATAATGGCGCTCTTGGTTTTTCGTTTTCAGCAATGAATACAGATGAAAAAGAAGTAACAACGGTTGAAAATCCCAATGGCACTGGTCTTACCTACAAAGTAATGGATATATCGGCAGGCATAAGTTATTCCCATCAATTAAGTGACCGTTTATGTTATGGCATAACAGCTAAATACATCCGTCTTTCCGCTTATCATGAAACTGCAAATTCTTTTGCAATTGATATTGGCTCAATTTTAGACACTGGATATAATGGGTTAAAGATTGGGATGGCTCTGACAAATTTTGGCGGTAATCTAAAATATGAAGGCCGGGATCTCATTGTAAAAGCAGATTCTAATAATAATATTGAGGGTAATTATTTATCCGATGCTAATCTGCAAACTGAAGCTTGGAGACTCCCATTGATGATTCGTATTGGTGTGGCTTTTGATCTTACCGGTCCTGAGAATGCTTTCTTCGTCAATCAGTCAAACAGAATTTCTATTTCTATGGATGCAGAGCATCCTAATGATGCATCAGAACATGTTAATCTTGGTGTTGAATATGGTTTAATGGAGACTTTATTCTTGCGCGTTGGTCATAGATTCAACTATTCAGAAGATGAAACCACTTTTGGGGCTGGAATTAAACTTCCCCTTGGCGGAGACCATAATCGCATATCAATTGATTATGCCGTACTTCCAATTGGACCTTTTGGCAACACATCTTATTTGTCAATTGAATTTAACAGCCTTTTCTAACATATTATTCCTGATTGGTTTTCTCATATTTTAGGATAATTGACATTATATGATAGTGGTTAAAATGGACCCTGAAATGATGGTTCTCAAGTACTAAATGAAGTTGAAACATAATAATATTCACCAAATTCATTAAATTATTATTATTCGATTATATTTTACACATAAATTATCAGGCTAAATAAGTGCATAAAATAACATTTTAAGGATCAAAATTTTTACATGAGTTCAAACCCATCCGTTCAAAAACGTATTCGTCAGGCTGATAAAGCTAATGAGAGAAATAAGCATAATAAATCAAAAATGCGAACTGCAATCAACAAAGTATTGAAATCTACTTCTAAGGAAGAAGGCTCTGCCCTATTGAAGGATGCCGTATCAATTATTGATAAAGTTGTAACTAAGGGTGTAGTGCATAAAAATAATGCAGCCAATCAAAAAGCCCGAATTACAAACCACGTAAACAATCTCTAAAAATTCGGTTTTAATTTTAAAAGGGCTGATGGATTTCTCCATCAGCCCTTTTATCTTCCTTCCAAAAACTCTCTTATTTCTCTCTTCTAATAAATCATTCCGAAGGTAGTCTTTATTTATTACCTTGGTTTCTGATAATTTGGTGATTCTTTTGTTATGTTCACGTCATGGGGATGGCTTTCTTTCATGCCGGCAGAAGTAATCTGAATAAATTTTGCCTTCATGGGAAATTCTTCAATATTCTTCACACCGCAATAACCCATTGAAGATCTTATTCCACCTAATAACTGGTGAACGGATTCCCGGACAGAGCCCTTGTATGGTACCATTCCTTCAATTCCCTCAGGAACAAGCTTTCCACTTTCAACGTCTGTCTGAAAATATCTATCCTTACTCCCATGTTTCATTGCACCGATCGAACCCATGCCACGGTAGGCCTTAAAACTGCGGCCATCATATAGAATCTTTTCACCAGGACTTTCATCTGTTCCGGCAAATACTGAACCCAGCATCACGGTTGATGCACCGGCGGCAAGTGATTTGGCAGCATCACCCGAATAACGCATCCCACCATCTGAGATGATTGGAATACCTTTCTTTACTGCAATTTTCACCGCATCCTGTACAGCAGTAAGCTGTGGAACACCAACACCGGCAATTATGCGAGTGGTACATATTGAACCTGCGCCGATTCCAACTTTTACAGCATCTACTCCCCGGTCAATGAGAATTTCAACCGCCTTGGATGTAGCAACATTCCCAGCAATGAGTTGAACATGAGGGAATTCAGCTTTGACCTTTGACACCATGTCTAATACACCTTTTGAGTGACCATGGGCAGTATCAATTACCAGAACATCCACTTCCTTGTCGACAAGTGCACCAGCTCTTTCAATAGTCTCCTGATTGACTCCGATAGCTGCCCCCACGAGTAATCGCCCATGTTTATCAACAGCTGCATTGGGATGATCTACTTTTTTCAAGATATCTTTAACGGTAATCAAGCCGCACAATTCTCCAACTTCATTAACAACAAGCAGTTTTTCAATTCTATTTTCTTGTAATACTATTTTCGCTTCTTCGAGAGTAGTTCCCTTTTTTACAGTGACTAAATTCTCACTGGTCATTCGATCAGCAATTAGTAGATCCAAATTATTTTCAAATCTGATATCCCGGTTGGTCAAAATACCAGTTAATTTTCCATTATCAACTACTGGGACTCCTGATATTCTATAGCTTCTCATTATGGCCATAGCATCCCTGATAGTTTTGTTTGAGGGTAATGTAATCGGATCGAGTATCATTCCGCTTTCCGATCTTTTCACCTTGTCCACTTCTGATGCCTGTTTTTCAACAGACATATTTTTATGGATAATCCCCATTCCTCCTTCACGCGCCATGGCAACTGCCATTCTGCTTTCGGTTACTGTATCCATTGCAGCGCTTATGATAGGGATATTTAAACTAATCCCCGATGTAAGTTGAGTTTTTAATGTAACCTGTCCGGGGAGAATTTCCGAATACGCCGGAACCAGGAGAACATCATCAAATGTAAATGCCTTTTTCATTTTTTTAATATTCCCATAAAAATAATTGTATTAATGTGATCATGATAGTTATTTACTTACCCGCTACTTTATTCTTTTCACCAATGGCCACATAGACTCCAGTATGTGTACAGGATAAGCGTTTATTCGACCATATCTCAGACTGCAAGGTAATTCGAGCCTTGCCAAACTTCAAGAGTGAATCTTTAAATCTTATCCAATCTTTTTCATCCTCTAATTTACATGTAGAAGTGAATTCCCCGTTTACAGGTGCATGGTAATTTATTTGACTTTTTTGGATTACCAGATTATAATGTTTAGTTATTTCATCAAGTTTATGATGAATTATTGTCCAACAGGAAAGAATAGCTGAAGAAGATAAACTACCGCCAAAAGCAGTATCTTTGTGATTTATATTTGGACTCAAAGGAGATGTGAGTGAGACTGTGTTTGAATCAATGAAACTCACGGTAATACCCATGGCTTTGGTGATGGGTATTTCTTTATAAAGATAGGCAGTTAACTCTTTCACACCGGGTAATTAAACTTTATCTGTTTTTTTCTTTGAACCCGTCACCAGATCCTTTATGAAATATTCTGTTCCGATGATTATCAAAAATACCGGCCAAATCCGTGACCACTGCCATCCAAACAACATAACGCAACCTACAAACATAATAGTTACACCGCTGGCGATTCGATCAATAATTCTCCGGGTAATTATGCCTTCGTCCATGAGCGATTTATAAGCACTGCCAATTGTAGCCAACCCGGGTAAAACAATAAATAATGCCCACCAATTTTCCAGTTCAGGTATATATCCGGATTTTTCAAGGAGAAGGTAAATCCCAAGCAGAACAAGGAGCGCACCAGTCCAGTATCGGTTTTCTTTTTTGGAATCATTGATTATATTTATCTCTATTTTGGTTTTTCGATCACTCATCTTGCCTCCGAATTAAGATAGTTTAATTTACGTGATTTCCAATTGGTTCATAAAAAGATATGATCGGTAATATGACAAACAGGATGTGAGATTTGTTATTCCAGACTGCCAATTTCAGATTCGACGCCTTCCAGAATTTCACAGCTTTTTACTAATTTTTTCATGGCGGTGTGATCTTTATATAGCGGGCGATCCACATCCAGATAATCAACATATTTTCGAATAATTTTTTTTGCTTTTGTGACTCCATTTCCAAATTTATATTCTCTAAAATCCAATGCCTGGGCAGCGGCCATAAATTCAATACCCAATATGCCATAGGCATTGTCGAGAATTTGGAAATTTTTGATAGCAGTATTCATACCCATGGATACAAAATCTTCCTGATCGGCAGCTGCTGGGATGGATTGAATTGATGCCGGAGCGGAAAGTATGCGCTGTTCAACAATCTGGGTATCTGCTGTGTACTGACTTAGCATCATTCCAGAAAACATCCCTGCCCCTTTTGTGAGGAATGCTGGCAGACCTACACTTAAGGCGGGATTATTCAGTCTATTCATTCTTCGTTCAGATATTATACTAACCATAGTGACGGCAACACCCATGTTATCCATTGGCAACGAAACAGGGGTTCCCTGAAAATTTGCCCCGGATAACTGGAGATTTTCATCAGGGAAAAATACCGGATTATCACCAACGCCATTTAACTCAATTTCAACTTGTGATCTGGCATAAACCAATGCATCATGAGCAGCGCCAATTACCTGTGGCGTAGATCGCATGGAATAGGCATCCTGCACTTTACAGGCAATTCTATTTTCAGCAAGATCACCCTCTGAAACCATTTTCATGATACTTGCCGCACTTCTAATTGCCCCGGAAAAACCCCTCGCAATATGCAGTTTTGGTGAATAGGGTTTCATATTTGCTTTTAGTGCTTCAAGAGACATTGCACAGGCAATTTCTGCCTGCTTCAACCAGCGATTTGCATCGTAAAGAAAAATTGCACTCATGGCTGTAAGTAAATTTGATCCGTTTATCAGGGCCAAACCATCCCTGGCATGGAGATCAGGGACTGGAATTCCGGCCCGCTCCATTGCTTCACTACCGTTATATAATTCACCTTTGTAGTATGCCTCTCCTTCACCCATCATCAGTAATGCCACTTGGGACATTGGAGCCAAATCGCCACTGGCACCAACTGATCCCTTTTGGCAGACAAATGGTGTGACGCCTTTATTCAGCATCTCAACCAGGGTTTGTGTAATAATGGGGCGAACTGCTGACATTCCATGAGCATGCACATTTATTCTACCTGCCATTGCTCCACGAACATATTCGATAGGCGCTGGATCGCCAATACCGGCAGCGTGATTATAAATCAGATATTTTTGAAAGTCCTTAACCTGATCATCAGATAATACCACTTCAGAAAATTCACCAATGCCTGTATTCACTCCATACATAATCTCACGGGCATCAATTTTTCTTTCAAGCATATCCCTGCATTTGATCATTTTTTTTAATGATTCAGAATGAATTGAGACCGGTTCATTGAATCTGGCTATCTTTACCAGATTTTCAATTGTCAGATTTTCTCCATTAAGAACAATAGGCATAATCATTTTCCCATATTATTTTATACTGATATATACTTATGATCCATTGCATGTAGTAGTATCATTTAACTCTTTAAAAATTTTCTTGAGGCCCGGATAACTGAGTCAATCATAGTATATTTCTGACTCTCAACAGGGAGAGAATCCAACATAATTTTACCATATCTGGATTTATGCAATCTTGGATCTGTTATCACACAAATACCGGTATCATTCAAACTTCGAATCAGACGGCCGAATCCCTGTTTCAATTTGACAGTAGCATCAGGCACCTGGAACTCCATAAATGCATTTCTGCCACTGCTGGTAAACTCATCTATTTTTGCTTTTACAATAGGATCGCCTGGATTGGCAAAGGGCAATTTGATAATAATAAGCATTTTTAGATTATCTCCGGGAAAATCTACACCTTCCCAGAAACTGGTAGTTCCAATCAGGATAGCCCGGGGATTCGATAGATAACCCTGTATTAATGCCTGCCTGCCCTTCCCTGAATTCTGGACAAATAATTTTCGATCTTCATCACGTCCGATGGGCTGAATTAAAAATTCCTGCAGCATCCGTGTTTGGGCATAAGATGTGCACAGTACAAGCATCCGGCCGGGAATTTCCTTGCTGAGTGTATCAATATGATGGGCCACACCATGCAGATATTCTCTGGACTGCACTGCGGCATTTCCTGTCCCGATAAATAATTTCACCTGGTCTTCGTATGAAAATGGTGAGTAATATATTTTTTCCTGAATCTGTTTCTCATGATCGATAAGATTTATACCAAGGCATGTTTTCAGATATTCAAACTGATCTTCCACCGTTAATGTAGCTGAGCAGATTAAACCGCCGGCTTTTCTGGCAAGAATCCCTTCAGATATGAGATGGCTCACATCTTTTGGTGCGCAATTCAGGTTGGCTTGAATATTATCCCGCTGTTTTATAAATGATGACCATACAACATCCTGGGAATCTATATTGGTAACCCTCTGCATAATGGTGATTAATGCGGATAATTTTTCCTGAATAAGTACGGATTCCTGAGATACAAAAGATAGGCTCCTGTCATCAACTTCTTCTAATGAATTGACAAGTAAATCTAAAGAACGCCCAAAATCACTTAAGCTACTTATTATTCTGGCAGGGTCTGGATTGATGTCGGCAAATTCCAAATCGCCATTTGTATAAATTACCCGATACTCGTATTGAGGATGCTCCTGCATCCCTGATTCTTTGGACGAGGCATATTCACGGAAAAAGGAAGAAATTGTTATACTAAGGCGATTGGATTCCTCGATCAATTGTTCATAGATATTCCCAATCACTTCACTGTCAATTGCAATCTTTCTTAATGAGGTATTGTATTTTGATTCCTTATTTGAAAATACTTTCAGGATATCATAAAAGGAGTAATCTGAAATTCTGTTTATTAATTGATCCCGGGCAGCCTGTTCAAGATTATGTCCCTCATCAATGACAAAAGAATATGTATCGGGTAAATTTGACATTTCCTGTAGAAAATCAATTAGGAGTAATGAATGATTCACAACAATGATATCCGCCTTATGCAGATATTCTCGTATTCTCCCAACAAAACAACCATCATGCTGTCGGCATCGGAAGGTAGTACAATAGCCTTTTTCACTCCGGATCATGCCCCAAATCTTGGATGCAGCCCGGATTTTAAAACCATGGCAGTCGCTAATATCACCAGTCTCGGTGAAGTGTCGCCAAATAAGAATAGGTAGTATATTCTCACAATCAGATTTATTGAGATAAGTGCTGCTGTTTGACAGTAAATGTTCAAGCCTTGTCAAACAGATATAATTATTTCTACCCTTTACCAGGATGGCAGAAACATCCATATCAATTATCTTTGCAAGTTTCGGAATATCTTTATAAAATAACTGGTCTTGTAAATGTTTCGTGTAGGTGGATACCAATAAAGGAATATCAGTCTTTTTACGATGAAGTATACCGGCAGTTAAATAGGCCACGGATTTCCCCAGACCTGTACCGGCTTCGGCAAGTAACAAAGAATTTTCATCAAATGACTGGTAGGTATCTTCGGCAAGATCCACTTGCGATTGCCGTGTTTCATAACCGTCCCACTTTTGAGCAATGATCCCGTCATCAACCATCCACTCTGAGGGAGAACTTGTTATATTTTGATCTCCGTTTTCAGTCTTATGATCAAAGATAAAACTTTTCATTTCCTTTTGGATCACAGAATCAATGAGGCCATTTACCATTCTCAACTCTAGGGAAATATCTACGATATGCTTGAATAAGTATAAATTATAGATATCCGAATGTTTAACCGTGTTATAAATATCTTGAATAATTGACAAAGGATATGAAGCTACTTCGCGCACAAGTTTGACAAATACTTGACCGGTATTGAGTGTATCTGCAGTGGCCCGGTGGGCATTACCAGTATCCAGCTGAAAATATTGACTCACCGCACTGAGAGTAAATTCATGATGGAAAAACAGAAATGACCTGGCAAGAAATAACGTGTCATAAGCGTGATTATCCAGTTCCGGTATGTTTGCCAAAGAGAAACGATTATTGATAAATCTCAGATCGAAACCAATATTATGTCCGATAATGGGACTATGGCCAATAAATTCACGCAATTCATTTAAAACTTCGTCAATGGCAGGGGCATTTTTCACCATGCCATTGGTTATACCGGTTAATTCAACAATATTGGCAGGGATGCGCATGGCAGGATTAACCAGCGTCGTATAGTTGGTTTTTGGTTTCCCATTTTCAAAACGATAGGCAGATATTTCGGTGATTCCGTCATTCCTTGGATCAAGACCTGTAGTTTCAAGATCAAGAACAACAAAATCTGTAAGATGTAGATGACTTAGGAGCTCTTTAAAATCCAAATCAGACTCCTGCGAATACTTTTACAACATCAAAGATTAGTGATGGCTTTTTCATCACGCATGCCTTGAAAATCTGAGTGAGTGTTCTGTCTCCTTCTGGAATTTTGGATACTTTCTTGGCAATTCCATCAAGATCGTCATCGGTGAGAGCGCTTATGACTTCTTTTATTTTATAAAAACGGTTATGGGTATCGCCAAAATCCTTCTTTAATATTGAATTGTATTTATCAAGGAAGGATTTAGAATAATCAGATTTTTTTATTGATTCAGCAGCTACAGTTCCACCAATTGACCCACCCTTCATGGCGGATACAATACCACCACCAGTCATTGGATTCACCTGATGGCCAGCATCGCCGACGAGTATAACTCCGTTTCTTACCGCATCCTTCATAGGTTTAGCACAAGGCACTCCCCCGCACATTGATGTTAGGATGGATACATCAGGATAATTTTTTTCCATGAATTTATCCAATAATTTTTTTGGGTTTACATCTTTTGAGTAAGCACCGCTAATTCCCATTCCAATATTTGCAGTTGTAGGTCCTTTGGGAAATACCCATAAATAACCACCTGGTGCATACTCCTGTCCAACATAAAAATCGATACGGTTTTCTTTTAGGGGCACATTCGCCACAGTATACTGCATACAGGATTCCATATCCTTCATTCTGATTTGTGTTCTTAATCCTGCCCATCTACCAACACGGGATTCTAGGCCGTCAGCAGCGATGACAATTTTTGAATAAATATTTTTCTGATCACCGAGGTGATTTACTTTTATTCCGCAAACTATATCATTTTCAATGATCAGTCCATTCACATAAGCCTTTGTGAAAACATCCGCTCCTGCGTCTGCAGCCATTGTACATAAATCATAATCAAAAATTCTTCTATGCAGGATGAATCCTTTTTGACCGCTAAACTCAGTGTCTATTTTGGTACCATTTGGCGATATAAGTCTAAACTCTGTGATTGTGGCTGCTATCCAATTAGGTCGAATATCAACAAATTGTTTTAAACCCAGTTCTCCGATGGCTTCACCACAGCGGACGGGGTATCCAATATCTCGGTCCTTTTCCATGATGCACACCGAAGCACCACCTTCAGCGGCCTTTAGTGCGGCCATGGATCCAGCAGGGCCACCACCAACAACAATTACATCATATCTGTTTTTCATATCTTCCTTCTAATACATCAATCGGACATATTTGGACGCAAAGGTCACAATCAATGCAAATGTCATTTCTTATATCAATGGATGCTTCTTTCAAATCAATACAGTCAACTGGGCAAACAGCTACACATGTACCACAGAAATCACACTTATCCGGATGGATATAAATCAAAATTTCATTCCCTGATCAATAAACATTATTCTTCAACTTCATCAACAAGAAATGTTGGGTAATGCAAATTGAAGCGATGCCAGTAATAATATTTACTGAGATAGAATACAACCAGCACAGCAGGTAGTAATAAGGGATAAACAGTAAACAGTAAAAACGCCAAAATGAAAATGGAATATCTGATTGCCCGCAATACATCTTTATTCTGGTTTCTAATTAAGGCAACAACATAAAATGGGAAAGACATAATAGCAGAGGTTGTGCTCACCGGGTCATCATATGACCAGCCAAGCCAAAAAGCAGCCAGTACCATGGTTCCGGCCAGCGCTATGGTGGTTCTCAATCCAAATTTAACCGGGAATGTAATGGCACCAGTGGGTTCATCTCCATCCATATCAGGTATTGTAGTTAAAAGAGAGACTGCAGTGTAACATAATAGATACGGGATGGATATCAAAAACATCTCCAGCCAGCCGAAATTCATAAACGACAGACCCTCTGATGATGCTACATGTATCCAGCCGGCGCTGTACAGAATTAATCCTGCCATTGAATTTGCAAACATTCCAAGCAATGGTTTCTTTTTCCAGTGAAACGGTTTGATATTATATAGATACCCCCAGAACAGGAATAACAATGCACCCATAATCAGAGCCATATAACCTGATATCAATAGGAAAATAAATCCGAGGATTAACGTCATCTTTTGAATTTTCTGTGCAAGTTCAATATGGACTTTTTTACCTACAAGAAATAATTTCTGGTTTAGGGCATCGCTTTCCATATCCTGTATCTGATTGATGATAAATGTACTTCCTGAAATAAGCGTGATGCCTATAAACAATGCCAATGTAAAAAAATCGAAATCTGACAGCCAGACCTGGTATCTGCTGATATTCATGATTGATGCCGTCATCCCAGCAGTCACCATGACCCAAACCGGAAAGAACAATGTTGGTCTGAGCAAAAATAAATTATCCAAAAATGGGACAAAATTTTTATGAACTGGATTTTTTAAAAAACGTAATATCATTCTTCTCCTTGAATCGGTAATGGGTAATCCCCTGAAAAACATGCTGTACAATAATGATCAGGCTGATCAACTGAATTCAGCAATGCATCTAATGACATATAACTGAGGGAATCCACCTCAATGATATTGCGAATTTCATCGACCTCATTATTATTGGCAACGAGCTCACCGTGGGTCGGAAAGTTCATCCCATAAAAACATGGATTCTTTACTGGTGGAGAGCTAATACGCACATGTATTTTTTCCACACCTGACTCCTTTAAAAGTTTTGCCAATTTTCGCAATGTTGTACCCCGGACAATTGAATCATCTACCACAACTACTTCCCTGCCTTCAAGAACACCTTTAACCGTATTGAATTTGAGGCGGACTGACAGATCACGAAGTCTCTGATCGGGAAAAATAAACGTTCTTCCCACATAATGATTTCTGATAAGACCAATTTCATATTTGATATTGGATCTACTTGAATAACCCAATGCACAGGTATTGCTTGAATCTGGAACGGACAATACAATATCGGCTGTGGGAGCAGGACTTTCATCAGCCAGGTTTTTCCCGAATTTTCGTCGAATTTTATCAACATTTTCAGAAAATATTTTAGAATCCGGTCGTGAAAAATATATATATTCAAATATACAATGCTTTGGGGTAAGTGATTCGGTAAACTGGAATGACTTAATACTGCCACCATTAAGAACAATCATCTCACCGGGATTGACTTCACGAATATACGTCGCTCCAAGTAAATCTAAAGCACAAGTTTCTGATGCAAAGATATACGAATCATTCAGCTTTCCCATGCAAAGGGGTCTAATACCACGTGGATCCCGGGCAACAATCATTTCATTCGGCGTTATCACCAGCAACGAATACGCTCCCTGAACGCTGTTTAACGCCTTGCTCAATCGTTCAGATATTGTACCACCCACCTCACGAGCAAGTAAATGGATTATGAGTTCTGTGTCAGTAGCAGTTTGAAAAAGTGATCCTGCTCGATGGAGTTTTTTTCGGACATGATCAATATTTACCAAATTTCCATTGTGGGCAATTGATATTTCTGTATCCTCAAGATTGAACATAAGCGGCCCAACATTCTTTGCATCCGAATTACCAGTTGTAGAATAACGGGTATGCCCAATGGCCATATTGCCTTTTAATCCTTTGAATATTTCTCCATCAGAAAATACTTCTGAAACCAGACCTTCCCCCATATGGCGACTCAAAGAAATCCCATTGGCTGCTACAATGCCTGCACCTTCTTGCCCACGGTGCTGCTGGGCGTATAATCCCATGTAGGCCAGTGTAGAAGATTCAGAATTATTATAAATTCCAATTATTGCACACATTTATTCATCCAGTTCTTCTTTCAAGGGCTCAACATCAGGTATAATTATATCTGTATCCCCATCCGGTAATTTTTGTGGAAATGTTGAAAGCTGTGCGTCCACATATGCATCTAATATTCCCATGACGTACAGACCAAAAATCCACCAGCCATAGGTATTTCGTTTTGTGATATTATCGTTTTTTGCATAACCATTAAATTTTGAAACTGCATAAACCTGAGCACCAATTAAACCGCTGGCCTTTATATACTTACCATTATATACTTGACCTAATCCAGGCACAAATCCCAATTTCCATGCAAGTTTTGGATCTTTAATTTTTGTCGAGTCAATATAACTCTCCTGACCAATTAGAAAATGCAGAATCAGCATGCAAAAAATAATTAATCGCTTACTAATCATCGATCACTCCTATTGCTTCAATCTCCACATTTACATTTTTAGGTAAGGCGGATACTTCCAATGCAGATCGTGCCGGCGGATTTTCCGGAAAAAATTCCTCAAAAACTGTATTCAATACATTAAATTGTGAGAGATCGGTGAGAAATACCGTCAATTTTATAATGTTATTCAGAGAACTTCCACCAGCTTCTAAAACACTTTTTACATTATTAAGTACCTGTCGGACCTCATCGGAAAAATCATCTGTTACCATATCTCCGGATATTGGATTGATGGCTATCTGACCTGATGTAAATACAAGATTACCAGCCTTAGAGCCCTGAGAATACGTCCCGATAGCAGACGGCGCTTTATCTGTTTTTATTCTATTTATCATTTTCATCTCCCAGACACCATAGTGCCAATCCAATTTTATCATCAAATTTTCGATGGATGCTTAAATCAGCAAGAAAAATAACAAATTCCCCTGCAGCCGTGATTGTTGCATCAAATAGATGTCCACCAAATACCTGAAATCTTTTGTCACTGAAGGTTACATGACTATGAACAAATTGACTTCCATCCTTCATAGTGATATTACCGGTAAGACCAGTTAGTTCATATTCACCATCAAAGGATTTTTCAAGATATGTACGGGTCGGATAGTCATAATAACCCACAAGAATATTTTCCATTGCGCCAATTCCCTGAATCCAACCTGATTCAAGATTTTCCTTTACAGCAATATTCTGCAGGCACTCGTTTATCTTATCACCACGATTGAGAGTAATAAATATTTTTTTGCTATCAATTGTATACTGCATTCTATATAATCATTTTTTATTGTTCGTCAAAATTCCATCTTAAATCCGGTTCTCGATTTGCTTTTGTTTCATCTAATCGCCGCACTGGCGTACTTATGGGTGCATTCCTCAATAATTCTGGATCTTCATCAATCTGTTTATCGATTTCTAATAATGCCTTGGCAAATTGCTCAATGGTTTCCTTGGTTTCAGATTCAGTGGGCTCCACCATCATTGCTTCCGGTATGTTTATAGGAAAGTATACTGTCGGTGAGTGATAACCATAATCCAGCAGGGCTTTTGCAACATCCAGTATTTTTATTCCCCGGTCTTTCTGTCGAATTCCAGATGCGACAAATTCGTGAAGCGTGCCATCTGAATAAGGAATATCGTATTTGTCAGAAATAAGACTCTTGAGATAATTGGCATTCAGTATGGCATTTTTTGTCATGGATACCAGGCCTTCATCGCCAAGTGTAAGGATATAAGCCCAGGCTCTTACAATAATAGAAAAGTTTCCATAGAAAGAATGAACGCGGCCGATTGAATCTGGTAAATCATAATTCAGGTGATATTCGTCATCCTGAGTTTTTTCGATTGTGGGTACTGGCAGAAATTGTTCTAGCGTCTTGACCACTGCAATTGGACCGGAACCGGGACCACCGCCGCCATGTGGAGTAGAAAACGTTTTGTGAAGATTGATATGAGTAATATCAAATCCCATATCAATAGGTCGGGAAATACCAATCAGGGCATTCAAATTGGCACCATCCATATACATGAGACCACCGGCGGCATGGACAATGTCAGTTATTTCAGTAATCTGGTCTTCGAATAATCCAAGAGTATTGGGTTGAGTCAACATCATTCCAGCCACTTGATCATCCATTTTATTTTTCAGATCTTCAATATCTACCCTACCCCGGGAATCAGATTTGACTTTTTTTGTTTTATATCCGGCCAGGATGACGCTGGCAGGATTGGTTCCATGGGCCGTTTCCGGGATGAGAATAAATTGGCGGTTTTCATTATTTGCTTCGTGAAACTTTTTAAATATTAATAAACCAACAAATTCGCCTTGAGATCCGGCGCTGGGCTGCAAGGTCGCTTTACTCATGCCGGTAATCTTCAACAGCATCTGTTCCAGCTCCCAATATATTCTCAATGCACCCTGGACAGATTTTTCCGATTGTAATGGATGTAGAGAAGATAATCCTTCACATGTAGCGATTATATCATTTATTTTTGGATTATACTTCATTGTACATGAACCCAATGGGTAAAAATCATTATCTACATGATGGTTCTTTACTGATAGGTTATTAAAGTGTCTGACAACTTCCGGTTCGGTTACTTCAGGAAGATTTGCCATTTTATCTCTCAGTAAATGGGCTGGTATAAAATCAGATAATCTTATTTCAGGTACATCCGATTCAGGCAGAGCGACGCCTGTTTTTCCGGGTCTACTTTCTTTAAAAATAATATTTGTTTTTGGCATCATTTTTCTATTTTGCTTATTTTTCTAATAATGATATAATGAAATTTTTACCAGCTTTTAAAGCATCATCAATTTTAGCGATATCCCTGCCTCCCGCAGTAGCAAGATGTGGTTTACCGCCACCGCCGCCGCCCAAGATCTTTCCTACTTCACGGACAATATTTCCGGCATTAACCACTTTTGTAAGATCATCGGTAACAGCACACATAGCCATGGGTTTTCCATTTATCACCGATACAAGAAGGACTACCCCTGATGTTTTAAGTGCAGTCCTGAAAGCATCTCCCATTTCTTTTAAGTCACCGATTTCATCCAATAATTCAACAATAACTTTTATACCATTCACGACCCGGCTTTGGCGAACTAAATCCTCAACCTGATTTTTTTGTGAGCCTTTTTTAAATTCTGAAAGTTCTTTCCCCATGAGTTTTTTTTCATTGAGGATGCTGTCAATTCTTTCCGGTATTTGATCAACAGATGTTTTTAGCAGATCTTTTAAATTATTGATAATGGATTCTTGCTCATGGATTAAATCAATCACTGCATTGCCGGTGATAGCCTCAATTCTTCTCACTCCGGATGCAAGAGCTGATTCTGTAACAATTTTAAATGCACCGATATCTCCCGTTCTCTCAACATGGGTACCGCCGCAAAGCTCTTTTGAAAAACCGGGTACATCTACTACCCTTACCTCATCACCGTATTTTTCTCCAAATAGAGCTACTGCCCCATCCTCCCGAGCTTTATCAAAAGACATTACCTGAATATCCAAAAACGTATTGTTCCTGATAGCAGAATTAACAATATCTTCTATCTTGGATAATTCTTTAATATCGATTCTCTCGAAATGGGTAAGATCAAATCTCAGACGATCTGGTCCCACATGTGAACCGGCCTGATGAACATGGTCACCCATCACCATTTTTAAAGCCTGCTGTAGCAGGTGTGTGGCAGTATGGTTCAATCGAATACGGTTTCGCCGATTTTTGTTAATCTTGGCAACTACTTCAGTTGTATTTTGAATATCACCGGATTTAATTTTCCCAAAATGAGATATATCTTCGCCATTTTTGCGAGTATCAGTTATTTCAATAAGAAAATCATCCATTGAAATTGTCCCGGTATCCCCGACTTGACCACCCTGTTCGGCATAAAACGGAGTCCTCTCCAAAACCAGTTCAATGTCCTCGCCGTCTAAACGATATTTCCGTATTTTTGATGTGCATTCATCTTTGACATAACCAACAAAGATATTTGATGGTCCTTTTGATACTTCATGCCATTCACCGTCATCAAACGAATGAGTAAAACTACCTGCATCCCTGGCTCTCTGTTTCTGTTTGGCCATGGATTTCTCAAAACCGTCGGCATCCACAGAAAGGCCTTTTTCCCTCGCCATTAATTCTGTAAGATCCAATGGAAATCCATAAGTATCATAAAGTTTGAAGGCGTCAGAGCCAGATATCTCATCTCCTGATATCAAATCAGAAGTAAGTTTATCAAAAATCTCGATACCTCTATCCAGTGTATCACTAAATGAAACTTCTTCCGCTTTTATTACTTTTTCAATATGTTTTTTTCTATCAACAAGTTCGGGGAATGCGTCGCCCATCTCATCTACAAGAGTTGCAACTAATTTATAGATAAAGGGCTCATGCATTTTAAGAGATCTTCCAAATCGGGCAGCTCTTCGCAGTACCCGCCTGAGAACATAACCGCGACCTTCATTTCCGGGTAAGGCTCCATCGGCAATTGAGAAAGATAACATTCGCAAGTGATCAGCAATTACACGATGCGGGATGCCGGTTTTTTCAAAATATTCCGCCCCGGTCAATTCTTCAATTTTCTTGATGATGGGAATAAAAATATCTGTATTATAATTTGAAGTCTCACCATTCAGCACCGCTGTTAGTCGTTCAAATCCGGCTCCTGTATCTACATGTTTTGCCGGCAATTCATGCAGTTTACCTGATTGATCCCGGTTAAACTGAATAAATACCAGGTTCCATAATTCGCGATATTCTGCCTCAACATTTACGCCGGATGCATCCTGCTTTTCAAGATCACCGGTATAATAATGAATTTCACTGCATGGTCCACAGGGACCTGTGTCGCCCATCTCCCAGAAGTTATCTTTATTACCAAATTTTAGTATTCTATCATGATCAATATCAGTGACATTTCCCCAAATTTCTCCTGCCTCATCATCATCTTTATAAATTGTGACCCATAATCGGTTTTTATCTATCTTCCAATTTTCAGTTAATAATTCCCAGGCCCATTTAATCGCTCGTTCTTTATAGTAATCACCAAAAGACCAGTTACCAAGCATTTCAAAAAAGGTATGGTGATAATCATCTACACCAACTTCTTCCAGATCATTATGCTTTCCGCTAACCCGAATACACTTTTGAGTATTTACGGCACGCAAGAATGCAGGTTCTTCCTGACCAACAAAGATAGGTTTGAATTGGTTCATTCCAGCATTGGTGAATAATAATGTTGGGTCATCATTCGGCGCCACACTGGAACTGCGGACAAATTGATGTTCCCTTGCTTTAAAGAATTCTATAAAGTCAGATCGAACTTCTTTAGATGTTTTCATTGAGTTGTTATCATTTCCTTATTAGAAGACCATCTGAGTTTCAAACTGAACTGAGGTAGATGATTCAAGTTTTCCATTCGCCAGCGTTTGATAAGTACGTCTTGCTTTATAGACTAGCATCACACCTTCTGAAATTTCGACGCCAATATCATAACCAAGAATTGTTGAGCCCGAAGGATCAAATTTAAATGGATTTGGCACATCACTTTGCTGATAAAAGGCTTCTGCCATTTTCACTTTTGGTATCTTTCCAGTATTGATTCTAACACTGGTTCTGAACATTTTATTATCATCATCGACGAAATCCTGTGAGGCATCATCCCACATCTCACCAGTCATATCCTGATATCCTGCGGTAAAATGAAGAAATTCCATGATGGAGGCATCAGCCTGAATGTAAAATCCTTTTAATTCGCCATATTTATACAATTGACTTTCACGGGTAATATACTTGCCTTCAACAGAGTCAAAGGTCATGCGTTCAATGTCATAACTGCGGTTCCAGTAATTAAATAAAAATTTTCTACTGCTTTGGCGATATTCTGCCCTGAATGTTACAGGTCCCCAGGCAGATGAAATCCCAATCGGGACAAAACCATATCCAAGTGACGAGTTTTCAGTATAACCAAGCGGTTTTTCGATATCTGTATCTCCCATCAATTGGGCAAATTGGGAATATAAAGTGACTTTGTCATTTAGTTTAAAAGTAAGATCTAACGCTGCACCGGTAACAGGGTCATCATCTACTTCATTTGGATCATATGGATTCTGTAATAATGCTTCTAACATCGGTGAACTTTCAATCCAGTCATCAAAGCCGTCGATAGTTCCATATTCTACTTCATAAGCATCCATTAAGGTCGCTAATTGAATATCATTATTAAAATTCAGATTGTCATCATCATCATAATCATCAAATACGTCAGGATAGCCATCAGAGTCCCTGTCCATTAAACCCTTATTCTGGTCCATATCTGTCACAAGAGAAACCCCTATAGCCAATCGCGGAATATAATCAAATGAGGCTCTTAGGCCAAGAACTCCTGGTGTTCGTTTTAGATCGCTGGCGATAGCTTCGAAACTCATCACATCTTTCCGAAAATTTAAATTTACGCCGACCCGTCGTACGGTTGGATATTCCATAATATTTGAATATCCGTCAACAAGTATTCCCTGTCCCAGTGTAATATTCGGCAATGCTCCGGCTCTGAGGTAAAAATCATCTGAGGGCTGCCCATAACGAAAATAGTATACTTTATCAAGAAGAGTACGGATAGTAGATTTTCCATCTTTAAAATTCCAGGCGTCTTTATACAAACCGCCATCTCCGTCAATATAGAGATAAATATCAAGACCCACAGCCATTTTGGTTCCAATTGGAATTTCAGGCCGAAATGAGATTTGATTATATACCTTACCATCAATGGTTACAGTACCAAGGGCACCGGACATTCGTTGAGAAGAAATATCCTGCGCCATGAGATATCCTGTAAATAAAAAGAAAACTAAACTCAAGTATAATTTCTTGTTCATGTTTTATCCTGTTTTATAGACTTTTTTAGCTTAAAATTTATCTGTGATATCCTACCTCAACCAAACTTAAATTCAGCTGTTTGTACTTTATATTATGTCAGAATGTTGGTGCAGATGCATTGAGAGGATAAGTAAGCTCTCACAAGACCCTATTTGGCGGGATGTGACATCAATTGAACTGCCTCCCCATTAGAGAATGCAGTTCAATTGATTATTGATAATTATTCAGAGGCACTTTCAACATCGATACCAAGATATCCTTTTACCTTGCTTTCAATGCTGTTACAGACTTCAGGATTATCCTTCAAGAATTGTTTTGAGTTTTCCCGACCCTGGCCAATTTTTTTCTCTTCGTAGGAATACCATGCACCCATCTTTTTGACGATATCTCCTTCCACAGCAAGATCAATCAGGTCACCTTCATAGGATATCCCTAAACCATACATAATATCAAATTCTGCCTTCCTGAAAGGTGGAGCCATTTTATTCTTTACCACTTTAACCCGGACTTTATTACCCACGACATTATCTCTGTCTTTGATCTGTGCAATCTTCCGGATATCCAATCTTAAAGACGAATAAAACTTTAGTGCATTACCACCTGTTGTGGTTTCAGGATTACCAAACATTACACCGATCTTCTGTCTTAATTGATTGATAAAGATTACCGTGGTTTTTGACTTGGACACAGTACCGGTAAGTTTCCTCAGGGCTTGAGACATTAGTCTAGCCTGCAGTCCCATATGGGAATCACCCATGTCACCGTCAAGCTCTGCTTTGGGAACGAGTGCGGCTACAGAATCGACGACGATTACATCTAGCGCTCCACTTCTAACCAGAGTTTCGGTAATTTCAAGGGCCTGTTCACCGGTATCCGGTTGAGAAATGAGTAGGTTTTCTGTGTCAACACCGAGTTTTTTTGCATATGAGGGATCCAGTGCGTGCTCTGCATCAATAAATGCGGCAAATCCACCGCTCTTCTGGGCCTGGGCAACAATGTGGAGTGTAAGAGTTGTTTTTCCTGAAGATTCAGGTCCATACACTTCAACAACACGGCCCCGTGGAATTCCACCGATTCCTATGGCAGCATCCAATGATATGGACCCTGTGGATATTGTCTCCACGTTTACTGAAGGGGTATCTCCCATCCTCATGATGGATCCCTTTCCAAAATTACGTTCTATCTGGGAAATGGCAAGATCTAAATTTCCTTCTTTCCGTTTACCTTTTTCCATTTTTCACCTTTCTTATTCTTTTCATTAAAAAACCTAATTCTAATACAGCGATTAAAACAGGGGATATTCCTTCAATACTGTATACTTGGCCCCCTGCGGCAATAACTCACTCTGATATAAAAACACTTTATTAATCTCAAATTTTATTGGATCGTATTCGGCATTTAAAAAATGAGCCAAATCTATTTTCCATAATCTAGAATTTTTATTGGACCTGCCAATCGTTACATGAGGTACATAGGGTTTATCATCTGGATTTTCTTTAAGATTATTCACAGAACTGTCTATTGCTGCCTGGAGATCAATAAGCGGATCCCGACCCTCTATAATGTCCATCCAGAATATTCTTGGCTTTTCTGTATTTGGAAACACACCGGAGTTTTCGATGGATAGATTAAATTTTGAATGTTTAATACTCTCAGCCAATACCATATCTACTTTTTCAATTGCATTAGAAGATATTTGCCCCAGAAATGAAAGTGTGAGGTGAAGATTTCTACCGAAGACCCAGCGAATGTCATCCTCAACTGCAGGAACAAGTGTTTTTAACATCATAATTCTGCTGCTAATTCCGGGAGGCACTGGTATCCCGATAAATAATCTTTTTGTATCTTGAGTTTTTGAAGAATTGTTCATTTAAATATAAATACCGGATAAATTAATTAAATTTGAAAGCCAATCATACTATGTGGTTGAATACTTTTCCAACAGTAAAAGCCGTAACATGTTTATAGCTGTTGCAGCAGTCATCTCACGATGAAGTTTTCTGGTTTTCAGAAAATTGAACTTTTTTACAATCACCCCATTTGCATCTGACATACCAATATAAACAAGGCCTACTGGTTTATCTTCCGTTCCTCCACCTGGTCCTGAAATACCTGTTGTACTGATGGCGAAATCCGACCCAGTAATCTCTCTGATATTTAAGGCCATAGCTTTTGCTGTTTCTTCACTAACGGCACCTACATTTTCGAGTGTTTCGGCAGATACTTTTAACAAATCCATTTTTAGATCATTATGATAGGCAATTACTCCGCCAAGTAAAAAAGCCGAGCTTCCCGGCTGATCGGTGAATAGTTTTGATATTAACCCACCGGTACAAGATTCTGCTATTGAAAGTGTCAGCCTCCTATCGGAGAGCATTTGACCTGTCACTTCCTGGAGATCACGGTCATCTTCTGTAAATATTATCGACTGCAGCACTTTAGAAATCTCATCCTTTAGTTTTACCATTTTCTGTAGATCCGATGATAGATTTTTTAATCGGATATTTACCCCTCTATGAGATGGCAGGAATGCAACCTTAATATTATTTCCAAATTTGTCAATGACATGTGATATTTTATCGAAAATTATGCTTTCACCCATTCCGGATGTTCTAATTGTAATGAATTGACTATCATCCGGTCTTGTAAAATTTTCAGGCAGGATATAGTCTGTCATCATTTTTTTCATTTCGGCAGGGACGCCTGGCATCACAAATATCGTTGTTTTTCCTGAACGAAGTTTCATTCCCAAGGCAGAACCAATAGAATTTGCAATGGCAGTGCTGATGGATAGAATTGTTGATTGGCTTTTTAAGTTTGATGGAATCTTTCGACCGCGCTGGCTGATCCATTTTATTAAGGATTCATGATGGTCATCAATGACATTCAAATCACAGTTGAAAAATTCTTTTAAGGAATTCCTGGTGATATCGTCATGGGTAGGACCTAAACCTCCAGTTATAAACACATATTCAAAATCGTTATCCAGCACATTATTTAAGGCGGAATGGATACCGGCATCCGAATCTGGAATGGTCAAACGGAGCCCAACATCAACATGGTGTTTACTCAGCTGTTTGGATATCCAGTTGGAGTTGGTGTCCAAAGTAAATCCCTGGAGTAATTCATCACCGATAGTAATAATACAGGCTTTCAAAAAACCAGCCTTATGGCAACTATGGCAAAAAAGGTTATTATCCCAGCGGCAATATCATCCATCATGATACCCAGGCCACCATCATAATCTTGCATGGAATCAATGAAGCCAGGTTTTGTTATATCAAGGAGCCTAAATATAAAAAAAGCTATCAAATAATAAATTAGAGAATGCGGGATGATAAATAGCGATATCCACATTCCAGCAACTTCATCAATTACTACCTCAGAGGGGTCCGATGTATTAGTCAGACGAGAATATTTATCTGAGATAAATATCCCAGCAACGCAGACAACCAATATAAGTGTAATTTGCAGGATAAGATTTTCTGGTAAGTACCACCAAATAATTGCAGCTGCTGCACTACCCCACGTGCCAGGTATAAACGGGAGATTCCCTGTATAAAACCAAGTTGCAAATAAGCGAATCAGATGGGTCATTTTTTTAAAAAGAGGAGTTTCAACGTACGGAAATTATAGTAAAAATAGTGGATTCCCGTATATGCGGTGATAAGTGCAGTAATTGCTGATAAGAAGTATATTATCCTGAATTCTGTCATAAAAGTTATATAATGACCCATGTCATATGATTGGATCAGCAAGTAGACCAGGATGATATGGATCACGGTTATCTGGACTGCCGTTTTCCATTTTCCCAATTTACTGGTTATCATAGTAATACCTTTATATTCCATTACCATCCTCAATACTGTAACTAGGGCATCTCTAAATGCAATAAGTATAAGCATCCATAACATAACCTGCCCGGTCATCCAAAACGAAACAAAGGCAGAAAGGACAAGCAGTTTATCAGCAAGTGGATCCAGGAAAATACCAAGTTTTGTAACCAGGCCATGTTTCCGGGCATATTTCCCATCAAAAATGTCCGTTACTGAGGCGACAATAAATATGACCAATGCAAATAATTTATTATGCTGTCCATCATTCAACAGATAATAAAGGAACAAGGGGGTCATTAGAATCCTGGTTATAGTAAGAATATTCGGGATAAATCTTCTAGACATTATTTTACAGAGACCCTTTCACTAATTGATCTGGACAATGTGGCATCATCAACAAACTCAAGATGGCCACCGACGGGGATTCCTCTTGCCAGCCTGGTTATTTTGATGTTTTTATCTGATAATAATTTTGAAATATACAATGCGGTAGTATCCCCTTCAATACTTGTATTCGTGGCAATGATCACTTCCTCTACATCATTCAATCGATCTAACAAGCTGTCAATATTTAAGTCATCAGGACCAATTCCATCTAAAGGAGAAAGCACACCATTTAATACATGATACATTCCATGGTAACCTGTTTTTTCAAACAATAGAATATCAGATGGCTCTTCAACAACACAAATTGTACTGATATCTCTTGAGTTATCTGCACAAATCAAACAGAGATCATCCTCGGCATAATTATGACATTGATGGCAATAGGCGATTTTATCTTTTGCATCCATGAGCGCTTTTGCAAATTGATAAATAAATTCCTTATCTGATTTCATAACATGAAGAGATAGTCGTTGCGCTGTTTTTTTCCCAATTCCAGGAAAGCGTGAGAATGATTCAATTATTTGTTCTAATGTTGGGGGCAAACCCATTCTACATTCCAGGAATTTTCATATTTCCAAGCATTCCGCCTGTGATCGAATTCATTTTATCCTCAGATGCTTTTGCAGCATTTTGAAGTGCTTGATTTACAGCAGCTAAAATTAGATCTTCCAGCATTTCAACATCTTCTTCAAATACTTCTGGTTCAATTTTTACGGATATCACATCCTTTTGTCCATTTGCTACAATGGTTACCATGCCGCCGCCGGACTGACCCTCGACATGTAAATCTGCCAGTTCCTCCTGTGCCTTAGCCATTTGTTTTTGCATTTGTTGGGCCTGTTTCATCATTCCACCCATTCCACCTTTAGGAAACATCTATTTAACTCCTATCTTAATATTTCACCTTCAAATTTTTCTAAAACCTCCATTGATAATGGATGGTTTTTAATGTCTTTTATCGAATCAACCTTTTTGACAGTTTTTTGCTCACTGCCTGAATTGGTTGCTTTAAATTTTATTCTCATGGATTGACCGAACATTGTCCTGAACATATTTTCGATTTCTGAAATGTCATTATTAAGATTCTTAATTTTAAATCCGTCTTTTTTCCCTGGTACTTCAATATTAAGAATTTTATTTTGATAACCGGCAATTGTGCAAATTTCGAGAAAATGAGATGTCTTGGCGTTTACTTTCTGAATGGAACCGACAATTTTATCCCAATTTTTCCAGATAATTTCACTGCTGACTTCACCATCAAACTTTAAATCTGCAGATTGAGTTAATTTTTCAACTTCCGGTACTGCATTTACGATTGTCTCATTTATTTTTTTTACATGAGAATTTGAACTATTCTCAACTAGCTCAGGTGTTTGATCAATCTGGTTAGTTTTTTTTTTCTCTTTTGGATCCTCATCAACTTTGATCGGAATTTTTCCAGATAATAAATCTGAAATACTTACTGAGGAATCCATAGCTGTTAATTTCAAAAAATGAGATTCTAATCCAATTCTTGGTTGTTTGAGATGTCTAAGAGTTGTTTCAAATTTTAAAGACATTTCCATGATTCTTAATAAATCATGTATATCCAGATCACTTTTATTTGTTTTTAACCACTCAAGTGAATGATCATCCAGATGATAAAGGTTTTGCTGACCTGCGGTAACAACAAGGCAATTTCTGACATAATCATTAAAGCCGCTTACCAGATCAGTTATAGCCGTTCCGTCAGATAGGGTCTTATCAATAATATTTAAAACACATAATTTGTTACCAGCAAGAACTTCCTTTAGTAAATTCAGAAAAACGGAACTTTCAACGACTCCTAGCACAGACCTCACCGTGTCAATCTCTATCTGCGATTCATTAAACGCAATAACTTGATCCAATACGCTCAGGGCATCACGTAAGCCGCCATCTGCTTTAAGGGCGATAAGTATAAGGCTGTCATCATCATAACTTATCTTTTCATTTTCAAGAATCATTTTCATCTGTTTTATGATATTTGCAACAGAGATTCTTTTAAAATCGAATCTTTGAGTTCTTGAAATAATGGTTGCGGGTATTTTGTGCTGATCGGTAGTGGCGAGGATGAAAATGACATATGGTGCCGGTTCTTCGAGTGTTTTAAGAAGGGCATTAAAGGCCTCCTTAGTAAGCATGTGTACTTCATCTATAATATACACACGAAATTTTCCAGATGTGGGAGGATATTTTGCACTCTCCCTTAATTCACGTATGTCATCAATTCCGCGATTTGAGGCACCGTCTATTTCCAGTACATCCATATTCCGACCGTCAGTTATTTCAAGACAGTTCGTACAGCTCCCGCAGGGATTATTATCTTCAGGATTTTTACAATTCAGTGCTTTGGCAAGAATTCGAGCCATTGTGGTCTTACCCACGCCTCTTGGACCTGAGAATATATAACCATGAGCAACCCTATTCAGCTTAATCGCATTCTGCAAGGTTCGGGACACATGATTCTGTCCGATGACCTCCTCAAATTTTTGAGGACGAAATTTTCGTGATAATACTTGATAACTCATTATTTATTTTTTGTAATTCAAGAAATCTGTGCACCGCAAATTGAATTTTCTGGACAAATAGTTCATATCACAGCCAACTCGTTTCCAGGAATTCACGGCACATGAGGAAAATCACTACCGCTGCTTCCTCCCGGACCTGACGGGGTTTGAGACCAACTCATTGCGTAAAGCTGAAAATTTCAACACCGCTTATCATATGAACTAAATTCAGCAAAACCCTCTCAACGGAATTCAACCCTGCATGAGCGGATTTCAGGTAACAGGAAACCGCTAATTCCCCGTCTAGCACAGAATAATTTTGTGAATGATTTATCTGGCAAACTAATAACCAAAATTGATCACTTATTTAGCTGCCAAATTTATGTTCGTTTTCTTGCTTTATAAAATACCGAATACTACATTGTTATATTTATTCAGTAAAAGGAGGACAGATAATGAGATTTGTGGATGAAATCGAATGATATAAAAAATTAAAAACTTACAGGCAACGACGGAAAATCATCATTTTTGATACTATTTACTACGATAATATTTATTCATAAAAGAAGGCATTGCCACGGATTTTTCATTTGAATTATTTTCGTCTGAGGACGATTTGTCTTTGTTTTTGGGGATATTCAGTTTTTCATTTATAATATTATCTACAGAACCACTGAATTCTCCTATTTCTCTAATTAGATTATTCTCCATTTTCCCTGAAATCCCGGTACCGTAGATCTTTTTGATATTTGAAATATCGTTTAAAATATTTTCGATTCTGGCTTTGTGATCCTTGTTTAATTTTACCATTATTTTCTCATCTGATTATTGTCCAAGATCTCTTTTAAAAAGAGTACCATAAAAAACAAATCCAGTGCCTATACCCAATATTGGAATACTCACATACGCCCAATATTTCATTCCTAACCAATAGTGCATATAGAAACCGATCACATATCCAACAGCAAGCAAAATGAGGCTCATTCCAAAAACGATAGAAAAATACACACTAAATTTCATTTAATTCTCCATGCATCACATATTACTTAAGCGTGCTTTTTTCTGCTTCAACACGTCTTAAACTCATCTCTCGAACTCCCATCATTCCAACAATTCGATCTGCTAGAAGAGGGGAAAGCTGTCCGATACTTAATAAAGGTTTCATCGGACCCTTATTCACAATTACCTCGGCTAGATTTTTCTCTATGCATTTAATAACCGCATCAACCACATCCAATGGTGATGATGTTCCGAGCAGTCTGGGTGCTTCCATATTTGAATCTTTGAACATACCAGCTTCAGAAATAAAACCGGGACAGACTACAGAAATATTAACCGATGTCTTGTTTAGCTCCTGTCGCATTGCATCCGTCCACATTATTAAACCAGATTTTGTTGCCGAATAAATTGAATTAAAGGCAATTCCCTTTTTACCCCCAAGAGAGGCAATATTCACTATATTTCCACCATTTTCTAACATATAGGGAAGCAGAATTCTGGTGAGTTCGATTGGTGCATGCAAATTGACGTTTATTATTTTTGATATCTGGTCGGCGGTATAATTTTGTAAATGGCGATATTGTTCAATACCGGCATTATTTATCAGAAAGTCAATTCTTTTACCATCATCTACCAACGAATTTATTGCCGGTTCAATAGAGTGTATTTCACTTAAATCTAACGGGATATAGCTTGCATTCCCTCCCTGATTTTCTATTTCTTGGCAAAGAGTTGATAATTTATCCTTGTCTCTTGCAATAGCAACAATTCTGCAACCCCGTTTTGCCAAGGATTTCGCAATGTAGGTACCAATGCCCCTTGAGGCACCTGTGATCAGTGCCACTTTATCATTAAATATTTGCATTATTTCTCCTGATTAGGTAGGTTCCGCTTGGTGTAATTTAGTCACTGATAATTGGTAATCTCAAATCCAAAAAGATAAATTAATTATAATCCTCAAATACTTCTTGGACACAGAGGAGTAATTTAAATGTGCCAACTGAAGGTAAAATCAGTAAAAAAACAGATAAGAGATTATTTAAAATTTAGAAACTCACTTTTGACCTGCATATTAAATCCAAACCAGTTCATAGCAAGATATGCAGCATGTCAAAGCCTTCCAAAATAAAATAGATTTAGCTTGTGAGATACATAACAACTGATATTGAAAAGTGGGTAGAAAGCTGATAAATCCAAGCTGTATCGTGTGACCAATATGTGCCCACTTTTCGGGAAAATAGGGATATATAGGGATAGTATATCCAAAAATACTTCATAATCTTATCGTTTTATGTCTATATGTTTCAACTAGATACAATAATGTCCCTCTATAATCAAGAAGGACATTATTTTTGTGGCGGAGAAGGGGGGATTCGAACCCCCGATGGACTTTCGCCCATACACACTTTCCAGGCGTGCACCTTAAACCACTCGGACACCTCTCCATTTTTACTCAATATAGAGCAGGCAAATTTATCAGCCAGGTGATTTGTTATCCAATGACTAATTGGGATTCAATTGACTGAATTTGCCGTAGTGATTCTATATATTTGTCATGATCTTTTAGCTGAATAGAAACATCCAGTTTAAGACTTAATAATTGATGAATGATATTGAGTCTGTAATCTTCAAGATCTTGTCCAACGCATAATTGTTTATTGTACTTATCAGGGTTTAATCTGAAACGCTTTAGAGTTCGATCCAAAATTTTATAAGTGTATTTGTTCTGTGTATTTTTCTGGATAAAACTGGAAGCGATGATAATCACAACATCAGGTTCATCCATTCGTTTACAATTGGTGTACCAGACAGATCCTATATGAACCATCTCAGCTAGATGGTTTTCACTGATGGCCCTATTAAAATCTTTGTGATAATCCAAATTGGGGCTATCAAGCTGTCCGGCAATCATGAAAACAGCCAAAACGATACTGGCAATGATATAAACTTTATTCAGCCTCTGCTCCCCCATTGATACGTCGAATTTTAAAAAATTCTGTCAATAATCCAAGGCATTCTTCACGCAGGATGCCACCCTGGACAACTGCCTGGTGATTAAATCTTGGTTCTCGGCAAAGCTGATACAGGGAGCCTGTACACCCTGCTTGTTCATCCTCCACCCCGTAAACTACATGGGCCACACGGGCATTTACGATAGCGCCGGCGCACATAGGACAGGGTTCTTTTGTGACAAATAATAAGGCGTTTTGCAATCGCCAATCACCTATTGTATTTGCTGCTGCTGTAATGGCAATTATCTCTGCATGAGCTGTAGGATCATTCAAAGCCTCCCGTTGATTATGTCCCCGACCAATTATATGATCTTTGTAAACAACAATTGCACCAACTGGAATTTCGCTTTCCTGTGCCGCCTGCCGCGCCTCAACCAAGGCAGACTTCATAAATGATTCTAAATATTGTCTGTTATACATAGTGTAATATTAATAATAGTGATGGAGAAGTAAATAGGATTTGAATGATTAATTTTATGATGTTATTTCGCCACTGGGAATGTTGATCATTTTTATTACGATGGTGGGAACAAGATATATTTTTTTAGATGATCACCAAATTATGACAAACAATCAATAATTGGATACAAACAGTCTGAAATTGATGTAATAGTTATATCTGCACAATAATTAATGACTTTTGAAAAGAACTCATTGTTTAAATTTATCACGATGTCATTACTCAGAAATATTCACAGTCCTCAATTCTTTTATCAAACAAATCTTATCAATCTGACTGAGTTGAATGAACAATAATTTCAATATTTATCTATTCAATTACGCCATCATTAGGTAAAATATACAATGCCTGAACTGCCTGAAGTCGAAACAATCTGCAGTGCTATAAGACCAGATTTGGTCAATAGAAATATTTGCAGAATCGAGGTATTCTGTAAAAAATTACGGTATCCAATAAATATTCAACACCAAAAAAAGGGTCTTGCAGAAATTATTGCGATTCGAAGAAGGGCTAAATATATTCTCATTGAATTGGATAACAAAAATGTAATTCTCGTCCACCTTGGAATGACCGGTTCTTTGCGAATTGAATCGCCCTGGGAAAAACGTAAACATGATCATGTACTTTTTTGGCTGGATAATAGTATGACTCTTGTATATAATGACAGTCGTCGCTTTGGTCAAATTGAATTGCACCCTATATCCACTCGAGGTGCTTTCCCTCAATTACTACATCATCTGGCACCAGAGCCATTTAGTGATGAATTTGATATTGATTGGATGGTAAAAGTGTGTAAAGGACGCGCAAAACCAATAAAAAATACTTTAATGGATAATACTCTCGTTACCGGCGTTGGAAATATCTATGCAAGTGAAACATTATTTTTATCAAAAATCCATCCTGAAAGGCCATCATTTAGCTTATCCAGACAAGAGATCAAGATTCTTCATAAATCAATAATAGTGATCCTTTTGAATGCCATTCAAGCAGGCGGATCTTCAATTATTAATTATCGACATCCTGATGGATCGGAAGGACTTTTTACACGGGAATTAAGAGTTTATGGGAAAAAGGGAGATACCTGCAGCGACTGCAAAAAAGGTATTATCACACAAACAAAGATGGCAGGACGATCTACCTTTTTCTGTCCTGTTTGTCAAAAATAATAAACCGTGTCATTTAATTGATCACTGATTGGTAGATCTTTCCATTCGTCAGTTGCTTACGATCTAATATTGAAAGAGTCAAATTATCTCATCAAACGAATTTTCTTTGCCGATATATCATTATCAATACTATTCATAAATAGCCTTTCTGAATCATCATTTTAAATTTTCTATAATTGTTATTAAGAGCTGTATATCTTTAAATTTTATTAATAATTATCCACCAAATAATTACTTTTCTGAAATATAAATGTGGCCCTTGAAATCCCAAAGCACTTCCAGTTTTTCATTGAAGGCAGATTTTGCTTTTCTCCATAGGAAGATTTTTCTGGTGATTGAACATCTGCATCCAAAATAGTAACGTCATAATATTGTTGTAAAAAATTATAAATGGAGTATGAATGACAAATAATGGTGACCAAAATCGGATAAACGGATTATCGAGTTTAATAGGAAATACGCCGTTACTTGCAATTGAATTTTTGTTTGGGGATGAGAAACGTACAATATATGCCAAAGCTGAAAATCTCAATATGACTGGGAGTATCAAGGATAGAATGGCATACCATATTCTTGAGAGAGGTTATTCACGGGGGATCCTCAGACCGGGCAATTTAATCATAGAAGCAACTAGCGGTAATACTGGTATTGCATTTGCAGCTATTGGCCGGGCCCTGGGTCACCCTGTGACTATATTTATGCCAATTTGGATGAGTTCTGAAAGGATTAACCTCATCCGCAGCCTCGGGGCTGAGGTGGTTTTGGTCAGCAGGGAGCAAGGTGGATTTCTGGGTAGCATACAGTTGGCGGAAGATTTAGCAAGAAATACGAAGGGAGCCTTTCTTCCCAGACAGTTTTCAAATGAGGATAATATCGAAGCTCATTATCTTACAACGGGACCGGAGATCTGGTGGCAATTAAGATTTCGTTCACTTTATCCAGATGCATTTATTGCCGGGGTTGGAACTGGTGGGACAATTATGGGGACCGGTCGATTTCTCAAGGAAAAATACCCTTCTATCGAGATTCACCCATTAGAGCCTTCTAACTCCCCCACATTGTCTACTGGCCACAAAGTGGGGAAACATCGTATACAGGGAATATCCGATGAATTTATTCCATCAATCTTGGAATTAAATAATCTTGATAATATTATCAGTGTTGATGATGGTGATGCCATTATCATGGCCCAAAAACTGGCAAATGAGCTTGGTATTGGTGTGGGTATCTCATCAGGAGCCAATTTTATTGGAGCTCTCATTGCCCAGGAAGAAATGGGTAGAGATGCCGTTTGTGTCACCATTTTTCCCGATTCCAACAAAAAATACCTAAGCACAGATCTTCTCAGGGAAGAGCCCATTAAGGATGGGTTTCTCGCTCCGAAAATAAATCTCATTTCTATTCGAGCTTTTAAACGAGTGTGTCATACTTGCTGTGACCCGCAGGACTGCATGGAATCTGTGTATAATAATGTTGAAAAAGAAGATTATATGTTTCCCTGTCCAAGACGAACATAATCATCAATAAAAATTATACTCCATACATAAATTTTCTTCCAGTTCTATTTTTTTCGGAGAACTTCCTACAAGTGGTTATCCTCATGATAGTCACTAAAACATTTAGTTAAATTCCATATACCCACTAATATTCCAAATTCATTTTAGACATTGTTGGCTGTAGTTTATTCTATCTTAAAATGTTCTAATACCCGCATTGCTCTTAGTGTGTTCCATCTACTTGGTTTACCAGCCTTTTCCATTTCGAAATGTACTTTCCCGGGATGTTTCGCTTGAACATTCCATGTAGAATCATTATTTTGTTTTTTTAGTAAAACCTGGATTGCAGGATTCATTCTCTCATCCCATTTACTTCCTGAGTATTGGAAATAGTCCAACGCTCGAAGAATATCATATTTCCATCTACTTGGATAGGGTAAATTTAAAAAATCTTTACGAATAATTTCCCCGGTATGGTCAGAAAGGAATAATTGATGCAGTAGAATAAACTCTTCTGCACTCTTCTGGGCATTTTGAAGTTCATTCAATCGGTAAGAGTATCCTGCCTTCTGATACGCTATTAATCCCTCAAGGGCTGAGATTGTTGAATGTAAAGAACTATGTCTAGCACCACTTCTATTTGTCTGGCAATTAAAACCTCCATCTGACATTATCTCATTCAGAATACAATTGACAATGGGGCACAATTTTTTCTCATCAGTTTTAAAGTATGAAGCGTAATTCAAAAACATACCATTTACACAAACATCACTGTATTTTGATGTGGATGGTCCCAATGGAATACCTCCATCTTCGGCGATACCTAAATTTAATGTTAGCTCGATTGCCTCTTTTGATATACCGTTTTCAGGGTTGAGACTCAAATTTCGAAGGTCAAGCAATGTGTAATGGGTAGAAATCCATTTAGGCTGATAAAACCTGTCTCCCCAATGACCGTTTGAGTTACGTTTTGATAATAATTGCTTCCCCCAACCTTCTTCGGCAATTCTGTCTTGTAGGTCTTTTCTGTTGTTACCCAACAAGTCTCGATGAACCTGGTACTGTAGTGAAACATCACCCTCAAGCAACCATTCTATGATTTGTTGTTTGTCCATTTTAATTAGGGCCAGTGTTTAGTATAGGTATAGCAGTCAATTGAATAACTCAAATATTTTAATTAATGATGAAGTTGAAGCGAGCGACAACATATAGATATATAACTCTTTCGGCTATTATTTTTATTCATTATTAACGGTTGTTATTCCTCTCTTGGATTTCTTTCCGCAAGATTTCGTTGATTGATTGCTTTGCCCCTTTAAGTAAATAGACCTTTGCTCCATATTCTTGTGAATATACATTTTTGATTTCTCCAACGTATGAAATCGTCTCAAAAAGGGGTTTCTCTTTCTCCCTGCTTTTATCTGTATCTCCACGATTTTTCACTAAAATGATATTTTTAATTTCCATTTCATCGAGTGGAAACCAATTGATATAGTCGGCATGCATTGCAACAGCTTCTGTATAATTTTGCTTAGAATAATAATTGATTGCTGCTGCCTGACCATACCAGTCGCATTGTATTAAAGTGTTTTCCTTATCAGATATGCTGTCAAAAGCATCATCTACGATATTTGCTAATTCACTCCAACCTAACTTAGTAGTGAAATAAGGAGGTAGCTCGCCCCCTGTAATGGTTTTTACCCAAACATTTTGCTTAATCCAACCAGTGGGGTAAACAGGTAATGTTATCGGGAGTAGAAGTAAAAATGCCGATACCGGCCACAAAACCGCAGCAGGGCGAATATTTCTGAGCCAACCATTCTTCAGTAATTTTTCCATATACACCGCACCAAAAGCTATTAAAATGGGGTAAAGCCCAAGGGGATAATGTGGTTTTGCGTTGAGATAAAGATAGATTGATATGGTAAAAATATAGGTCCAAAAGAAAATTATATATTTCTTGAATGGAGCATACCTGAAAAAAGATATGAATGCCGGAGGAATTACAATGAAGGAGATTGCAACATAATTAAATTGCTCTAACAAAAAATCGTAGCGGTTAAGATATACTAACTGTGTGTTGACAAGTTCATTCAAATGATGAATACCCAAAAAATCATTTTGATACTGCCAAATCAGATTGGGAGAAACGATGATAAATGCTGCCAGTATGGAAAGGTAAAAATGTTTATTACGAAATATTTTTCTATGCTTTGTCATTAAAACAGCCGGCAATAATCCAAGCACTAAAAAACCAATATTATACTTATTCAAAAAGCCAATTGCAAAGGTGAGTGATGCCATCCATAGCCATATGTTGTTTTCTGAATTAATGAATTTAAATATGGTGAAAAGCATTACTGTCCATAGAAGAAAATCTAAAGAACTCGGATGAAACGCAAGGTTGGTGGACACAAATATCAGCGAAAAAGTGATACAAACCGAACCTAAAATCAGGGCATACAAATTTCCCTTCAATTCTTCAATTGTTTTCCAAACTACTACCATAGTTAAAGCGCCAAACAATGCCGGAAAGAATTTCACCCAAAAGACGGAATTACCAAGATGAATGATAATGTAAGATATCCATGATGTTACCGGCGGGACTGAAGTGTAGCCCCACGCAAGATGCTTTCCCAGATCAAGATGAAACATTTCATCATGATCCAAATCATATTCTGGCCCGATGGCAAAATAATGAATCACGAATTTCAGCAAAATAAAACCGTAAAGTATATAAGTCTTCTTAGCCATCTAATTCCCCATTTAAAATAAACGCTAACACACAGAAAAACTCTAAATAGTGTTTATCCGGTTAAGTCCTCAATAAGATCTGGAAGACTAACGGAAATACAACAATATAAAGTATATATTGGATGATTATAAGTTAATACTCCTTTTCATGAGAAGAAATTACAAGAATTAGGATGAGGGATTGAAAAGGAAAATAGGAAATTAATTGTCACCAGCGGTACATTGACATTCAGAGGGATTTACTTTATTATCATTTTTAATTGAGCAATGTGTTTTCAATGTCTTAAGGGGAGTACTCTGTGTGTCTTCAAAAACGATTGGACAAAACAATCCATATTTAAAGAGAGTACTTCAGGCCTGATTGACATTATCAATTTACCATCTATCGTCAAAATTTTATGTGTGCCGCTTTTGGAATACTCCTCAGCTCCATTGGGATAGTAGGGACAGGCTATCTCGACACGGGATGCGTCTGAATACCAAATGACATTGTCATGCTAAAATTCTATCCATTTGTAAAACCTTCAACTTTATGCTTTAATACTTTTAACTAAAGAAGCTCGATATAAAATCGATCTTCTTTTTGTACACCCCCGCCTACGGCGGGCAGGCATCAGGATTTCCAGCCTGCGGCAGGCAGGGAACCATGAAACCTACAGTTCCATAGTAAGAAGTCCTATGGCGTCAACTTTATATAATTCTAGGAATAAGAAGTGATAGAACTTTCCACTTTTCACTTTAAACTTTAAACTAAAAAAGCTCGATATAAAATCGAGCTTTTTTTTGTACACCCAGCAGGATTTGAACCTGCAACCTCCTGATCCGTAGTCAAGTGCTCTATCCAATTGAGCCATGGGTGCATTATTGTAGCGCATAGGGGAATCGAACCCCTGTTACCGGCGTGAGAGGCCAGCGTCCTAACCCCTAGACGAATGCGCCAATTGAGCTGTTAATGGCTGGTTATCAGTCTTTAACTGAGCATGGCTATTGCCATGATATGCTGGGGAACTAGGATTTGAACCTAGATTGACGGAGTCAGAGTCCGCTGTCCTACCGTTGAACGATTCCCCAATTTTTGTATATTAAAAAGCCGGGTAATTTAAAATGATCTCAACTTGTGAGAAAATAAAAAAGGGGTGATTAATCACCCCTTTTTTACAATTATATCTAAATCTAAATTATTTTAGATAAATAGCTTTTTCAGTTTGTACATGATTCCCTGAAACCAACTGAATGTAATATACACCTGATGTAAGATTATCTGGATGCCATGTGTAGCTATGTTCACCAATGTACTGATGACCTTCAAAAATCGTATCAACTTCCTGACCCTGTAGATTGTAAACAGATAGTTTTACAAAACTATCCTGAGGGATAGTAAAGGAAATTTCTGTTGAAGGATTAAATGGATTTGGAAATACACTATTCAGGTTGAATGCATTTGGGCTATCCTGATAGTTCAACGAAACTACAGATTTTGTGAGATTAATCTCTAAGCCATTACCGTCACCGGCAATAATTTGAATATCTTCAGGAACAATAGTCGCTCCGCCAATTACCCGAAATTCCACATTATGACTGTCAAATGGATTATTCAGTTGAGAAAAGGCAACCATTCTGGATATTCCATTATTCTGATTAGATTCAACAGATATATGGCTATTGTCCTTTAGATCGAATGTGACAAAATCATTAGATATTAATGCCAATTCAACACCATGGATATCGACATTAGAACTAATGTTTATTATTAGGTCCGAGTTTTCTGTATAAAACTGAACGTCACCATTACCTATTTGATTTGCAATTCTACCATTTCCAATTATATAGTTAATCACAGAAATCACATCTAAAACATTGACAATGCCGTCACCATTATAATCACCATCAGTTAAGGCGCAGTCTGAGAATCCTTCTCCACTATTCAGAATTACTGTTACAATTGAAACAATATCCAAAACATCCAGAGATCCATCATCATTCACGTCACCAAGCATATTGTAACAATCATCACACATATCGCCTATCCCATCGCCATCCAAGTCCAACTGGTCTGGATTAAAATCATCTTCACAATTATCATCATCATTCAAAACACCATCTTCATCATTATCTGTGCTGTAGCAATAATCACAATCATCTAACATGGCGAGCATATCATTTACTTTTAGATTGACAAGATATGAACCGACATTATTGACTTTATAATAAACTGTCATTGTATGATCAATAAATGCATTTGAAGGTATCGCATTATTGTATCCTAACCAGTTAAAAATGGTACTTCCAGCACCATCATCAACAATGATAGGAATTCCCTGAATACCATAGTTACCCCACTGATTACAAGAATATGGCTGTCCAATATCATCTAATACTGTAAACATACCAACTCTTTCATCTTCTTCTTCCCAGTACTCAGTGATATTATCGATTGTTGGGATAGCATCGAAACAAGGAGCACACCAGGATGCACTCAATTCAACCCATAAAACATAATAGTCCCCACCATTTAAGTCACCATTATAATCGGCAAAACTAAGGTCATTGTCAGTTGAGCCATAACAAATGTCAAACACCATTTGCTGATCTGATATTGTCATTGTCTGACCCACATTATATGCAAATGAGAAAGATATTACGAAAAGAGATATTAACGCGAATCTGATTTTCATTGATTTTTCCTTTTATTTTATTAAAATTGCTTTTTGAGTTTCAATTATATTCCCTGATGCTAATTTGACAAAGTAGATACCTGAGGGCATTAAAGAGGCATCCCATGTAAAATGATAAGATCCTGCGGATTGATATCCCTGAACAATAGTATCTACTTTTTGCCCATAGGCATTAAATACTGATAATTCAATATTCATATTTTCATTTAAAACAAAACTTATTTCGGTTGATGGATTAAATGGATTTGGGTATACAGCATTTAGTTCAAATTTTTCAGGTGTATTCATAAACCCATTTTCGAAATTGGATCTGTTGATTTGAATAATCTCTCCATTAGAATCACCAATAATAATATTAATATCACCATGATCTAATTCATCACCGGAAAGGATGTATTGAGCGGTGTTATTATCAAACCTGCTATTATCAGGTGAATATGATATCATCTTATTGACATCATTTGAGAAACCCCATTCAGTTGTCATGTGATCATTGCTAATTAGTTCAAATGAAATTGGGTTTTTATCTAAAACATCCAATTCAACACCAACAAATGCTATATTGGATTCAATGTTTATATAAGTCATTTCATTTTCAGAATAGACTATTACAGAAGCGATCCCATCCATTTGATTTAGTCTTGGGGCAGAAATAATTGTATTTATTATTTGAATTACATCAAGTACATTGACGATTCCATCTTGAGAGAAATCTGCATCTGCCACTTGACACTCAGTGGGCACCAAGGAATTTAGAATAATACTGACAATGCTTACAATATCCAGAACATCTAGTGAATAGTCATCATTTATATCACCAGGCATATTGGCACAATCATCGCAGGCATCTCCAATATTATCTGAATCTTCATCTTCTTGGCCTGGGTTAAAATCTTCTGGACAATTATCAACATCATTATTAATACCATCTTCATCAAGATCTGTGCTATTACATTCCATACAAGCGTCGAGTAAATCTTGAATCAAACCATCTGTATTTCCATATGGCCATGGTTTTGCAACAATTTCCATATACTGATTTAAAATTGCATATGTAGGGTAGGCATTGAATGAATCATGTAGCCAATTGAAAACAGTACCTGGGTCTTCAATTATCATTGGGATACCTTCAACCCCTGCGTCCCCCCACTGCTCACAGGTATATGGCTGGCCTATGTCAGCAAGACCAACGAAATAAAATACACTTGGAAAGTCTGCCCAATTTTGTACATGTGAGTCCATCGAACCGATGTCATTATAACAAGGGCCTCACCATGTTGCCGCCATATCCACAAATGTTATTCGATATGTACCACCATTCGTAGCGCCATTTAAATCAGCAAAGTGAAATGTATCAGAGCCATATTCATTTTCACCATAACAAACTTCAAACGCTTGATTCTGGTGATTTTCGCTCATCGTGTCTCCAACATCATAAACTTGAGCAGTAAGAAAAGTGAGCAAGATCAATAAACTTATATATTTTCTCATTTTGGTCTCCAATGTGTGTGAATCATGTAGATTTTCATCAGAATATTACTAATATTTACGCCTGACATAAACTTATAAACAAAAATTAGAATTTATAATATTGTAACAAGTATTATAATGGATAATCCCCAGCAAGAAACTTGACGTCCCACAATATAAATTTCTCAATATTTCAGAGGTCTGCATTGGGAAATTAGAACAGGTCTCCTCATCCAGCACTTGCATACTGGGTTATAACCTGGTGAATATGAATTAACATTCTAGAATATACTTCTAAGCGTGAGTTTAATTCCATCTTCAAATCCGGGCTGATCAGCGCATATTCCATTAGCACAAACTCTTCCCCCTTTTTGACTTCCATAAAAAACCGAAAACTGGTTATTTGCGTTAATATCATATGAGAGATCAATACCAGTCCAGTTATTGTCACCCTCAGGCGTTTCCCAGGCTTCCTTGGTATAATTTTCAGAATCATAGAATAAGGTTACCGAAATATCAGCAGGATGTCGGTACGTCAGAGACAGATAGTGATAATAATATTCTTCTGTATGTGAAAGGCCACTATCCACGGAATCCCCTTGATATTCAACATCTCGATTAACGAGAATTTCTTTCCATTGATGTTCCCAATATATCGTAAAGGCACCAATATTACCGGCATTGAAGGCAATTTGAGTTGGTATGGAAAATGCTTTAATAATTTCATAATTCTTTGATATTTGAGTGGATTTATTCATGACACTATCAACAGTTCCAAATGAATTTTCAGTGTCAATAGAAATCACCTCTTGGATTGTTAATCCTTGGTGCAGACTCTCAAAAGTTGAATTTGTTAAGGATGAATCACCCCAAAAGGCAAATAATCCATCCCACTCATTCCAGTATAATTCTGAATAATAATCTGAAATTAATGATTCTAGTTCAGGTGAAGTATAATCTGATTGATAATACACTATTTCCTGATCGAGGTAACTAATCACTTCTTTGTAATCATTCAATGCAAATTTATAATTCAATTTGTCATCGAGAATCCAGCCATTTAACTCTATATGCCATTGTCTGTATGGAGAATGCGAGTACAGAGATTCGCTATCATCAAATTTAAGAATATCAGTTAAGGATGGACTGGGCAATTCGATTAATTCAGACTCAGTTTCACCCCAAGAGGCAGTTACATTTCCACCTTCTGTTAAAACATTGAAAGTATTATATTGTCTTTGACCGAACCCAACATCTCTACTTGCAATGGATAGATTGGCAAGCAGTGTCATATTTTCCCCGATTTTGCCAGTGACTTCTAATTGATGTCCAATTTCATCGGCAAAATTAATTGAGTGATTATTCCGGGGGACCAGAATTGATGTTGCTTCTCTAATTACTGTCGGCGGACTAGACAGAGTTTGGATAAAATAAGGCATATCATAGTTCTTGTATTCATATGTAACACCAAAATTCGCAATATCTGTACTTACTGCTCCATAGGTCATTGAGCCCGATGTCATATTACCAAGTATTTTTGAATAGGAATTCCATGCTCTTTCAATATAGATATCAAGAAATGAAAAAGATTTATTCCATGCGAGATTAGAACTATATAGATTAACAGTAGCATCAGTTGGAGTTTCAATACGTGTATAAATTTCTCTAGCAATCCGAGAATCATGTATTTCCGGTCCATAGCTATATAATAGTTCCGAGCTAAGATCCTGTTCCTGTTCTAAATAAAATAAATTAAAATCACCAAAAAAGTCTGAGTATATTTCAGAACCAATTAGGGAAACACTGCTCTCCAGCTGTCTATCAGATATCAGTAATACTGGATTAGATCGATAACTATACTCACCTTCGCCGAAAAGAGAGTAAAGATTGATATTTGAAGTTAAATCAAATCTAATTTCCGCACCTTGTATACTATTGTCCAAATCAATATTCTGATCATAGTATGTACTAAAAGAAGTTCCACGACCAAATATAGAATAAAGATCCCCAGCCTTCAATGTAAATCGATTTTTGCTGTACTCAAGATAAAAAGCACTCAATCCCTGATTATTCTCACCATATATGGGTGGATCGCTATATTCAGCTTGTGTAAAAAGATAGAAGTTGTTGAAGTAAGTATTGATATCTAAAATATGTTCACTATATAGGTAATCAGAAACTAATGGAGTTTCAGATGCTTGATTTGTTATTTTTTTTCCGTCACCATATTTTGACTCAAGCGAAAAATTGACATCAAATTGAGAAAGCGCTATACCAAATAGGAGTAGAGTGAGACTAATTCTTTTCATCGTCAACACTTTTATTATTTTCGATAAGGTGGATAATATCTTTTTCTAATTCCTTTTCATCACCAATGGTAAATCCAATATGCCGCTGGAAAATACTGCCGTCCATATTCACCATCAGAATATAAGGCATTACCTTACCGCCCGTTTTTCGAAATAATTCAGATTTTGGATCGGAGAGAACTTTGAACGAATATTTTTGAGATTTGATATAAGACTTTACTTTAGACATGCTGCGCGGATTATCCATATTCACACTGATTACCCTAAATCCATTATCACTATACTTATCATTAAACTTATCAAGAAACTTCATCTCTTTTTTACATGGTTCACAGGCAAGAGTCCAGAAATTGATTAGGATTGGCGTCTCGCTGTAAAAATCGTTTATCATCACCCGTTTATTCTCTAAATCTTTTAACTTCATATCGGGTAGATTCTTACTTTCCCCAAAACTGTAGGCGAGAAAAATAATCGATAATATGTATTTAATGTATGGTCTCATGAAAACTCCTTTACTAATTTAGTACTAATTGACTCCCCGGGATTGTCAATTGCTTTACTTTGAATTCTTTATATATAATATCTATTGTTCAAGAATAATATTGACTAATTGAACAATATCCAAAACATCAATGATATTATCTTCATTCATATCTGCTGCCCAAAGTTGATATTCATTAGGGATAGTTTCACCGAGAACAATATTCACCAGAATAACTATGTCGATTACATTTACTTCGTAATCATGATCAAGGTCACCCAACTGGGTCGTTTCCTCGATAACAGAAAGAAGAATGGGTAGATTCACTGCCGGCTGGATATTCGTGTTAACTTTTATTAGAGTGGAATAATCACCGAATACCAAACCAGCACTTTGGATGTCCAATGTAATATTGACTGATTCACCCTCAAAAATACTGCCAGATAACTCACCGTCCGGCGATATAATATCAAGCCATTCAGCTGATGGTTTGATAATTACGCTCTGTCCTTCATGGACATAATCATCATCATTGACAATTTCTATAGCATCATCACCGGCACCATTTTGGATACCAATTGTCGCTCGATTTATAGTGCCTTCCAAATCATCATAATTATAGCGAATATCCCCATTAGGATATAAGATAGCTTGAAAATTATAATTGCCATCAATCTCGCCACTCCAATGAGCAACGTGGTCAAACCAAACGATAAAATATTCGTCAGAGGCATAATAATATACCTCACCATCCATATTCGAACTATTACCCTCGTTTATTGGATTGAGATCATCCCAGAATGGAAAAATTGCTGGCCGTGGCGCTTCTGCTGAAGGAATTTCAATATTCTGCCAGGCATTATTATCATCACCAAAGCCAATCCATCCATTTGGACTGACAATACATTGATTATAGGTTTCACCATAAAACGGGAAACTGAATCCCATATCAATTGGATCAGTAGCTATGTCATTATGTGGGAATGTTAGGGCAATGCCAACCTCGGATATATCTATCCAACTATAATTGAACTCAGGATCTACATCGGTATCTGTCCAATTATGGCCAAAATTATCCGGTGGTCCAGCAGGATATGGCATTCCCACATGTTCAACAGCATAATATAGAATCGATTCAGGTTCGCCGGTATTTGAGATTATCAGGTTATCCGAATATGATTCATCCTGCATGAGCTCATAATAGAAATTGTCAGCATTAAATGTAACTTCAGGCACCGGGAGTATCTCTGCAAGTCGGGTCGTTATAAACAATGCCGATTCATCATATAGTGGTGCAGCGGCAGGTGAGTATTCATTATTAAATGTGTATTCAAGTCCAGTATCCGACCAGTGATTTTCAATACCAATGGTGCTATAGGCACCATGGATTGCGCTATAATAATTGCCATTTGTCGTATTATTAAATTCTTTATACTGTAATTTTATTTCACCATCACCATAGGGTGGAACCATGACATCATAGAGGATTGCCTGAAACGATTCTAGAGAGTTTTCATCATATGTTCTCATATCCGACCATTCAATAATCAATCTGCCATTTGCAGCATCATAGTAACTGAAAACATCTCCGCCATTTGTCGTTTTTAGGTCATCCCAAAATACAGCCAGCATCGGTGCAGGACCACCAGGACCTGGAAGTGTATAATTCCTGAAACTTTCTAGGGGTGATGAGCCAAATGCAATCCAGCCATTTGAGCAGACCGTAATCTGATCATAATCTTCGCCATAAAATTTAAAGGAAAAAGGCAGGGACAATACTTGAGAATCATCCTGATTATTTCCTCCATCATTTATTGAAAGCTCGGTGCCATTGCCGCCATATCCAGGATCAATCTCTATCCAGTCATAATCTGGCGCAAGATCATAATTGTCATCGCCCATATCATAAATATAATAACCATAACTATCAGGGCCCATTGGGTCGTTTACTGTTAATTCCCCGATAGTGACATTAAATATTTCGGTGCGGTCATAACCACTATCAGATGTCAAGTGTACTCCAACATTCAAAACAGTACCATTGATGACATTTGAGTCAACACTTACTACAAGGCCACCCTCTGAGTATTCAGAAGTACCGGCTGGGATTGTAGGCCAGGTTAATTCTCCGGATGTCACCTCAATGAGATTATTGCCAACGATTATTTCTCCAGTCAGATCGCTTATGTCATCTGATCCATTATTAAAAATTTCGACCTGAATAGTCCCTATTCCCCCAGGTTCTAAATTTTCAACACCGCTGGAAATCAGAATATCACTTATATAAAGATTCGGGGCAAATACATCTACCGGTATTTCAATATTCCAAGACCCTTCCGACTCTGAATCGATGACTAAAATAACCGCCATTTCCTGGCGGAATACTGCTGATGGTGAAACGGTGCATAAAAATTGTATACTCTGATGTTCAAGACCAGGCAAAAATGGTATTAAAACCGGTTCACCTAAAACCTCAAACTCTTGAGATATTGATGATAGACTGCATGATAAACCACTTATCGGTTCGTCTGAAAAATTGTAAAGGGGTAAATCAATCAAAAAGGTCTCACCTGGGTTGACATCGCCATCACTGTTTCCGGAGGTTCCATCACTACCATCATCGATAATCAATATTTCACTGTTATGTATTGATAATTCTATGCCATTTGAGGGAATATAAATTTCCTCTCTCAAGGGAACCACATTTCTTTTTGTAATAGTAATATCCATGTTTCCGCCTGATGAATAATAGAGGGGAATGGAGACATATCCACTTTCATCTGTAAATGAATTACTAAAAAAATTATCATCATCTTTTACTAAAGTCACCCGTGCATTTTCAACCGGCTGATCATTTTCGTCAATGACCCAAACCTGGATGACATCCTGCCCCATATTCACTGTTTCGGGATAATCCGCAGTTATTTCCACAGGTGTATCTGTCCATAAATGGGTTGCAGGATCTCCCATGAGATTATTCCAGTGGGTAAATATATTGGTGTAATTATTGGGATTTGAAGGATATGTCTCATACAACGCAAATTTCCCCGAATTCAGCGCTTCCCCGGCTGTTTCATTCCCTAAAACAAACAAGCCGTGATACACACCCATATCAAAAATATTATTGAATAAAGTATGTGTTCCCAGCGTTGCAGTCCCTATACTTGCAATACCACCTTTGGGATTACTGACTGTTCCAGCGCGAAGAAATTTTTCTGATAAAGCTGTAGTCTCACTAGCAAATGATCCAGTCCCACAGGTAATCACTGTTGCAAATGGTAATTTGTAACCATTATTGGCTCCATCAATATTGCCCCCTCCAAATCCACTTACACCATAATAGCCTCGGTAGTTAAAATACAGTACACCTTCATTTAATTGGTTTTGCATCCAACTTGACCAGCTTCCACCTGAGTATTTGTGGCGGACATCTGTCATGCCATATTGCTCCATAGTATTTTCAATGGATTCATTGGTGATAACCGTAGATATGCCAGAACTACCTGGATCGCCAATAAGAGCGGCTTTTTCTGTCCAATTTGAATTGAGGTCATAACCCTGTTCGTATTTGATAATTTTATTGACAACAACGGATAAATCAGTTGTCGATCTCACTGATAATCTTCCAAAAATTACATCTGCAAGTATATCGTTTCCGCTTAGCTGACTATATGGATGGTCACCGTCGCCTCCATAACCAGACCATGTTTCTGTAAACGATGGGATACTATAACTTCCACCCGAGTCACCAACCAGGCAAACAAAATCAGGGGGGGTTGCCCAATTATCATATGCAGATTGGATATATGACTTTATTGCCGAAGTACTACCGCCAATTGCAGATGTTGAAACAGCCTCAACTTGATATCCTCGTTGATGACGCCATTCAATCAATGCCTGCATATATGGGTTTGATAACGAATTACCACCGCAAATGTATAAAATAACCGGTGTGTCACTAATGCTGCGATTACGATCGTAATTCACGACAGATCTTTCGAATACTTGTGAAAATACCCGTGAGGTTGGAATCTGCCTTGGTCCTGTATTGCTTCTGGCAGTTTCAATTGAATTTATCTCAATAACCACTTCATCAAATACTTCAAGGGTTTTAGTGGATACATCATAAGTGAAAGGCGTAAAACTGATTGATATAAGTGAAAGGTCACGCATGATTTGCGGATCAGAAATTTCGATATTTTCAGAAGGAAAAGTCATATCTGAATTATAAAATTCAACGTTTTTTTGAAATATCGAATTGGCTGCAGATTCACCAGGCACTTTCATTTGCATTGGATATAAATCAATATTTTCTACCGTATGAGATCTGATTATTCGATAGATTGTAGTATAATCCATATCAGCATCAATTTCGTATAAAAATGAATAAACAGGGAGCTCAGGTAATCCTCCTTCTGTAGTCGTAGATAGACTCGTAGATTTGATTCTATCCATACCATTTTCTGTAATAATTTGTAAGTCCTCAAGCTCAAAATGGATTTCTGAGTTTGAATCATCAATTTTTTCATATTGGAAAGTATCAATCTGGCTTGAATGAATTAAAGAAATAATCAGTAATAAAATAACTGAAATCTTTAAGGATATATTCATTTTTGACTCCTATTTAGTCTTTAAATTTAATGGAGAGGGTGAGGGAATAATTTTGTTAAACTTGTAACAATCTGTATTAAAATCTCAGAAAGACTTATCCTATTTTAAATACATCATTGAAGCTACCTTATAAAAATCTCCCTCCTCAAATTTTAGGATATAATTACCGGAAGGAATATTTCCCGGCTGCCAATGAAAATTATATAAACCAGGGTAATGATCCCCCAGATGAATTCCATCTACTTGTCCCCCGTTCACATTATATATTTTCACATCAATTTCTGAATAGGTATTTACTTGATAACTAATTATAGAAGAGTCATTGAATGGATTTGGATAAGAACTTAAAATTGAGAATCTTTCCGGACCAATAGGTAATTCAATATTATCATTGTCGAGACCTTCAAGGGAGATTTCAGCCTGGCCATTATTTGTAAATACTTGATCTCCTGTAGTTTGAATCGAAATCCACGTTTCTTCGAAGGCATCACTGCTATCCCAAATTTTGAAGGTCATCTCCTCACCGGGTAAGAAGCCGTCAATATATTCAGTGAAAGGTAAATCAGCGCTGGCAGTGATTATCATAATTTCTGGACCATCAATATATTTTTTTGTCCTGCCGACGCAAATATTGTTTGAATACACGGCTATTTCATCACCTGACATCAAATCATAGTCTGCAACCTGCGAAGCTAGAATGGTAATTGTCATCGGGTTCAATGCCTCGTTCCCATACCAGGCTTCTCGATAAAAGAGAATATCTTCAATAACGGTGAATAGAGCTCCAAAATCTCCACCAGTGGAAAATACTAAATTTACCGGATATTCAATTTCCATCACTGTATTCCAAATCCTTAGGACCAGATCATTCCCATTTACATACCCGGGAAGCTGCACACCATCCAAAGCGCAATTATCTATTGATCCTATAGCAGTTAAATCTAACTGCTCATTTGTCCAGACCCCCGCTCCAGTGAGTAATTCTCCATATATACTCGTACATTCTAACTCACTTAATAATCCTGCCAGGTCAAATATCCCTAGCTCATCCGAAGTATTTAAACCGACTATTTCAGAGTCGAAAACGACAAGGTGAGATTCACCAGTTGGATTGATGTTTACCTGGAAATATTCTGGATCCTGAGAGTATACGGGGTTAATTATAAGTATGATATTGACTAACAGAAGTGATTTGAGCAAAAGGGATATTCTATTTTTGATTGGTAACATGTGAGTTATTGTTTTGGCCTACTAATAAATTAATATTTGATTATTGGTCAGAGTAAATCCACTGGATATAATTATAATTAAACCAATTGTGGATGATTCCTGTATTCATCTAGAACCTCAGGATTTGATAGTGCATCTTTATTGGTTACCTCCTGACCATGGATGATTTTACTAATTGCAATCTCCACTTTTTTGCCATTAATTGTATAGGGAATTCCATCGACCTGTATGATGATTGCCGGTACATGTCTGGGACTGCAACCGGCGAATATAGTAGATTTAATTTCACGGATAAGATTGTCGTCTAAAACTTCCCCTTCTTTCAGTTTGACAAACAAAATTATTCTTTCATCTTCTTCAAATTTTTGACCGACTGCAACTGAATCCTCTACCTGTGGTATTGATTCTGCAACCCGGTAAATCTCAGCAGTGCCAATTCGTACGCCACCAGGATTTAGTGTGGCATCGGACCGTCCATAAATCTTTACACCGCCATGGTCATTGATTTCAATATAATCTCCATGACGCCACATATTATCATATTCGGTAAAATATGCTTCCAGGTATTTTAGTCCATCTGGATCATTCCAAAAGTAAACCGGCATTGACGGGAAGGCATGCCTACAGACCAATTCACCTTTTTCACCGACAATTTCACTAGCCATTCCATCAAAACTCACCACATCCATTGCCAGTCCAACACATTGAAGTTCACCTCTGTATACCGGTAACACGGGGTTACCCAGTGCAAAGCAGGATATAATGTCGGTGCCTCCTGAGATAGAGCTCAAGGTCACATTCTTTTTCCATTTATTATAGACATAGTCGAAGCTCTCTTCGGCAAGGGGAGAACCGGTGGAGAGAATACTTTTCAATCGCGGGAAATTACTGATTGTGGAAGGATTTACATTCTCTGCTTCAAGTGATGAAATATATTTTGCACTGGTACCAAAAACGCTAATCTCATATTTATCAGCCATTTCTACCAGGCTCTCTGGTTTTGGATAAAATGGGTTCCCATCAAATAGTACAACTGTGGCTCCGGTGGCAAGGGTGGAAACAAGCCAGTTCCACATCATCCATCCACAGGTTGTAAAATAGAAAACATTATCGTCTTTTGTGATATTTGTATGGAGTACTAATTCCTTCAAATGCTGAATAAGGGTACCGCCAACTGAATGGACAATACTCTTTGGTTTACCAGTTGTACCAGATGAATACATAATATAAAGTGGATGATCAAATGGTACCTGGACAAACTCCAGTTCTTTCGCATCCGTATCGGTAAATTCTGTCCATCTTACAGCATTTGAAATAACAGAGATGTCACCCTGGTTAATATAATTGACTATTATTGTTTTTTGAATGGATGGCAGTTTATGAAGGATGCCAGCCAATTTTTTTAGTGAATCAAAAGCCTTTCCTTTATAATAATAGCCATCTGCCGCAATGAGGATCGTCGGTTCGATTTGACTGAATCTGTCCAAAACACCATTTATACCAAAATCCGGGGAGCATGACGACCAGATTGCTCCTAGGCTTGCCGTCGCCAGCATAGCAATAATGGTCTCCGGAATGTTAGGCATAAAACCTGCCACACGATCACCTTTTTTTACACCTGAATCTTTGAACGCTTTTGCGGTTCTGGTTACTTTATCATAAAGTTGATTATAGGTATAGGTAGCTTCAATTTCTTCTTCACCCTTAAATCGTATGGCAATTCTATCATCTCGGTACCGTAGCAGGTTTTCGGCATAATTCAGATTTGCACCTTCGAACCATTTCGCCCCAGGCATCTTATTAGCATCATCGACAATTTTAGAGAATGATCCGGAGTGAATAATATCGAAATACTTCCAGGCAAATCCCCAAAAATCCTCAATATGATTCACTGACCAGGTGTGGAGATCAGAATAATTAGCCAATTTCACATTGAAGTGTTTGCAGACATTCAGCCTGAATTGATCCATTTGCGAATTCGCAATCTGCTCATCGCTGGGGCTCCATAATATTTTAGCCAACCTGTCCCCCAATTATGAATACTATTTGCCAGGCTTCCTGTAAATCCCCGGCATGGATGGCTTCTCGACATAACTCATGTAATACTTTAGATGATGTATTATATTTAGTGTTATTGTTATCATTATATTTCTTTGGAATTTCATTAACGCTGGCGAGTTTGGCAAGATCATTTCCAGTTAAAACATCACTTTTAAGAATATAATCAGGTAATTGATCAAAACCAATTCCCACTCCAGCTGCTTTGTTTAATTCGAATATTCCACTGGATACCCGATTATACCAGGCATATCCAAGCCTGCCCACACTATCCATTCTAAAGGGATCAATTTTGCCGTTTTCGTCATAAACCTGTTCATTGACATGGAACTGAACAATCTCACCAAGAATAAGATTTCCGCTTCCCGGTTTTCCTCCCAGATCGATAATACTGTGTAGCTTACATTCCATGATAAATTTTGATTCTGCAACGCCAGGTGACTTCACTTTAAGACTATTGTATCGATGGAATCCACCTTTAACAAACTCATCGATTCCTTTATCATACTCACCGGATGTTAGGCTCATTTGTTCTACCATGTCTGAGTCAACTACTGAAATAGTAAATTCCTCAGTTTCGCGAATATTTAATAACGAGTCTTTTGGCAGTCCAGTCCGTCCACTAAATGAAGGAGAAAAACCCACAATCGGTGGATTGGCGCCAAATCCATTAAAAAAAGAATATGGAGCTAAATTAACCTGGCCATTTCGATCTATAGATGATACAAGGGCAATGGGACGAGGAGTAATACCGGAAATCATCAAATGATAATTTTCTCGTAGATTTTGTTCTTTAGGGTTAATCGACTTCATATTATGTTTCGAACCTATTTATTGGTATTACTATAGTTATCACAGTTTATTTGATATTATTAATCACTCTATCCAACTCTTTGGATATTCAGCATCTTGAAGTTCGATTGCAGTCTTTGTAAGATGCAGCGGTTTGAATGTATCAATCATTACAGCGCATTCCTCGGTCTTTTCAACACCTATAGATGCCTCATACTTCCCTGGTTGTGGACCATGCGGTAAACCCATTGGGTGGAGCGTAATGGATTCTTTTGAGATTCCTTTTCGACTCATAAAATCGCCATGAGAGTAAAATAATATTTCATCTGAATCGACATTTGAATGAGGATAAGGTGCTGGGATTGCATCAGGGTGGAAATCAAATGGTCTACTGACAAATGAGCAAATCACATATCCGGCAGATTGAAATGTCTGATGGACTGGAGGTGGCTGATGAATACCGCCAACAATTGGTTGAAAATCATTAATATTAAAAATCCAGGGGAAATAATATCCGTCCCATCCAATAACGTCCATAGGATCATGAGCATATATTAAATCCTGAGTTCCATCCTGCAGCTTCACTTTTACCAAAAATTCACCTTCTGCATCTGTTGGATTTCCCAATACAGGTGTACGGATATCACGCTCACAAAAGGGGCTATGCTCAAGAAGTTGGCCATAACGATTACGATACCTGGGTGGTGTTTCAACTGCAGCGTATGATTCGGTAATCAGCATATGAACTTCTTCTCTTAAGACCATATTCCAAATAACTCCTCTAGGAATTATCAGGTAATCACCTGAACCGAATTCCATGTCTCCAAAATTTGATCTGAGGAGACCATTTCCACTTTGGATGAAGATGACTTCATCATGATGGCCATTCCTATAGTTATAGGTCATATCTTCAACACAATGGCATTTGTAGATTGATAAATCAGAGTTAAAAAACAGTTCTTTGCGGCCACTGACAGCATCACCTTCAGTTTTCAACAGGAATGTTTGAATATGTTTATTGCCATGAGCAGAGGAGGCTCTAATTTTTTCCTGTAAGTGAAATTCATCAACTTTTTTTACCCTGGTTGGCATCCTGAGATGATAAAGATTAGAACATATACTATTAAAGCCTTCCCTGCTGACCAGTTCTTCATAATAAATTCCACCATCGGGATTATTAAAAACGGTATGTCGTTTGGGGGGTATAAGTCCCTGTTTATTATAAAAGGGCATAGGCGTCCTTTGTTATTCTTTCTGTTTGATTTATTTAAGTGTCCTGGTTCTACTTACTCTGCTGTGGATCAGATATTTCTGAGATATTTTTTAATATTATTTTCTTTTACATTTCAATATCAAGCCACCTTTACTAAATCTTTCTTAGAGATTGCCTCGTTTTTCCTGTTCAATCTCTATAGATTCAAAGAGAGCCTGAAAATTTCCCTGTCCGAATCCCCTGGAACCTTTTCTTTGAATTATCTCAAAAAACAAAGTTGGACGATCTTCAACAGGTTTTGAAAATAATTGAAGTAAATACCCTTCTTCGTCACGATCGACAAGGATCCCCAGATCCTGAATTTTATTTAGATCCTCCTGAATCTGCCCTACCCTGCTGGGTAACTCTCCATAATATGAATCTGGTACAAATAGAAATTCCACACCATTATTCCTTAATGCAGTGATGGTTTTGATAATATCGTCGGTGAGTAATGCGATATGCTGGACACCTGGTCCTTCATTAAAATCCAAATATTCCTCGATTTGAGATTTCTTTAATCCTGAGGCAGGTTCATTTATAGGAAATTTAACCTTCCAGTTTTTTGACCGCATGACGCGACTTTTTAATGAAGAGTATTTTGTTGAGATATCATTTTCATCAAAAACAACAAAATTGGTAAAACCAAAAACCCTTTCATAGTAATCTCGCCATTCATTCATCTTTCCTTCTTCCACATTTCCAACGATGTGATCAATGAGCAGCAGACCAGGATCATCAAAATTTACTTCTGGCATATCCAATTCTACAAAACCGGGAGCCCAAATCCCTTTATAGTTTTTTGTCTCAACAAATGAATGGATAGTGTCACCATAAGTTTTTATTCCCGCCTTCATATAGTTACCAAGATCATCTCCTGAACGCGTTGGTTCATAAGCTGATTCAGCATCTCTGCTTAGACAGGACTCATACGCAAAGACGGCGTCCTCAGAATGAAATGCAATGTCTCTAACACCATCACCATGTTTTTTTAACCATTGGGATGCATAGTGATCGGATTTGAGTGGCGTAGTAAAAACAAAATATATTTTATTCTGTTTTAATACATACGATACTTTATCAAAAACACCAGTTTCTGGTCCAGCATAGGCATAAGGAGTAAATCCAAATGCAGTACGATAAAAGTGAACAACTTGTTTGGCGTTCCCAGTATAAAATTCAACATAGGCCAGATCAGTTATTGGAAAGTACTCTGTACCTGTCCAATCTGTAGTAATTATAGCCATCTAATTCTCCTATTTAGATTAATTTGACAATTTCTTCCAGTTGCTGGATAAAAAATAAATTTTCGTCTTGTGTGCCAATGGTCACCCTGATGCATTCAGGTAATCCAAAACTAATCAGATTTCTGACAATAACGCCACGTTTTAGTAATTCCATACTGATATGATTGGATAATTTGACATCCTCAAATACAAGCGTCAAAAAATTTGTCACAGAAGGGGTAAACCGTAATTGATGACTTATAAATGTATTTGATAATAATTCCATTCCTTCAATATTGACAGCCAGTGATTTTTCAAGATATTCGCTATCTTCCAGGCTGGCAATGGCAGCCGCCTGTGCTGGTACGGATGGTTCAAATGGCAGCTTCACCTTTAGCAAATTACTAATCAATGTTTTGTGGGCAAAACCATATCCCACCCTGAATCCTGCCAGGCCGTAAATTTTTGAAAATGTCCGTAAAGTAATCACATTATCATATCGGTAATGCATAGAATCAGGATAGTCATCTGTATACATGGCATATTCAAAGTATGCTTCATCCAGGATCACAAGAACTCGATCTGGGACTTTTTCCATAAATGTATCAAATTCTTTAACGCTAAAATAACTCCCGGTTGGATTGTCAGGATTGGCAAGATAAATAATTTTTGTATATTCGCTGATGGATTCTGCCATGGCAGGTAAATTATAGCGGTAATCCTTCATGGCAATCCAGTTTGTTTTATTGCCGCAGGCATTTGCCAGAACTTTGAACCCGATGAATGAATTTCTGGTTGCAACTATCTCATCACCTGGCAGAAGGAATGCCCGCATTATCGCTGACATAATACCCTCACTGCCGGCACCAAGTATCACATTCTCCATCTTCAAATTAAATTTGTCAGCGAGTTTTGTCCGTAGCTCAAATCCTGATGGATCAGGATACCGACTGGTATCAGGCAAGCTCTTTATTACAGCCTCGAGTACTTTGGGAGAAGGACCCAATGGGTTTTCATTGGAAGCCAGTTTAATTATCTTTTCCAGCCCCAGTTCTCTCTTTACTTCTTCAATAGGTTTACCGGCTTTGTATGGACTCAGCACAGATATATGTTTTGGTACAAGTGGCAATTATTATTCCTAAGTATTAAATTTTAAATCAAGAAAAATGAAGAAATTCAAGGTGAGAATTTAGTATTAAACTGGCGCTGTTCAAACATGAGAAATTGCCTTATTGGGCTTCAAATGTGATTTATCAACAAAACGACTTTGTTTCAATCTTGCAGTTATGATATAGACAATGATTTATTATGATTCAATATATAGTTAATCATATCGAATTAACACATCCACGATTTCAGGGCTGTTTTCTGTACCACCATCACATTTATAACCTCATTGGTTTCCAGGTGATTTTTTTAATTATTTAATTTCAATATATATTAGTCAATTTGATAGATAGGTCTGATGTTTGATGGTAAATCCTCTGAAATCCACAAATTGACATTGTATTATTTCTTAATTTTAAGGGGACACACAGATAATTATTTACGCAATCTAATGAAGTTGGGGTATGGGATGAGTAGTGAACTATTTAAAGATCCGGAATTTATAAAGCTAACCAGGGAATACTTGGAATATCTTCAAAACTTATTAGATGAAATTTTTGATGATCATCTGCCAAATCACAACCTGCCAAAGATTCAAAAATTTGGACACAATGTCAAGGGAACTGGCGGTGGTTATGGTTTTGATGAATTTACTGAAGCTGGAAAGAATATCGAATTTGCTGCACGGGATGGTTTGTTGTCAGATCTTAAGTTATTATTGCCTGGATTTCAACAGATGCTGAAAAAGGCGACTGAGAAATTATCGACTTAAGTTGTTTGTTTCTTTGTTGATGGAAGATATTTTTCTATCATATTGATCAGTTCATTTTTTTTAACTGGTTTAGTCATATAAGCATCACTGCCGGCATCCTCACATGCCTGCCTGGTTTCGGAAAAGGCATGTGCAGTCACGGCAATTACTGGAATATGATTCCATTTATCTGAATTTTTTATATAATAGCATAATTCCAGCCCATTCTCTCCTCCAAGAAGCGATAGATCTAATAAAACAAGATCAGGATTATTAGCTTCGAGACATTTTTTTGATTCGATGACAGATGCCCCATAACACATGTCATATTTTTCGCGTAAATAGAATGTAATTAATTTTTGGTTAAGAATATCATCTTCAACAACAAGTATCATTGGTTTGATAAATTGATCAGACATCTAATTTCTTAAAAAATACAATTTGCCAGTATTAGTTTTTATTGAACTTGATATAGAATTGGTTTCCTGAAGGTGAGTTTGGAATTACTCCAACTGCTGCATCATGCGAGTTTGCAATACGTTTTACGATTGCAAGACCTAATCCCCTGCCAATTTTATTGGTACCGGCAAGCTGAACTTTTCGTTTAAAAATGGCTTCATATTCCTGCTCATCAATGGTCGTACCAAAATCAATGACCTTTATAAGAACACTGTCCTCAGTTTCTGAGCCATGGATTATGATCCGCTTTCCATCATGACCATATTTAATGGCATTGCTTACGTAATTTTTAAAGACTTCTGAAATTATTGGATTTGCTTTGACTGTCAAATCTGAGGATAATTCCATTTGAAGCGTAATTTGGTACGATTCAAGCACGGTAATGAAATCATTGGCGATATCGGAAATCATCTGAAGCAGATTGATATTTTTTTTACTGATTTCCTCTCCTAGAGTTACTTTAGTAAGCACAGAAGCATTGTCAATGATATCCATCAAGTTATTTGTACATTGTACAATAACATCAACATGTTCGTTATTTCCGTATTCATTTGTAAGAAGTTCTGACATCCCATTTAGAGTTCCAAGGGTATTTTTCATATCGTGAGTGATTACATCTAACAGTAATTCTTTCATAATATTGGCCTCTGCCAGTTCTATCGAAAGCATTCGATGTTTCTCTTCAGAACTTTTTAGGATTTCCTCGCCCCTTTTTAATGAAGTGATATCCCTGGAGATTCCCATTATACCGACCTCATTTCCATCTTCATCCAATAATACAGAGGCTGAGATAAGACTGATAAAGACCTCACCATTTTTCTTTCTGGACTGAACTTCTCCTAATGCTCTTCCGGCCATAGTTGCATTTTTATTTATATTTTTTCCCTCTTCAGGTTCAGCATATAAATTATCTACTGTTTTCCCAATAACTTCTATAGCCTGGTATCCAAAAGTATTTTCAGCTGCTTTATTAAATTCTATAATATTTCGATCACTATCAACAGCAATAATCATATCCATTGAACAGTCAATAATACTCTTGGCATATTTTAAGGAAACGGTAATATCAGATTTTGATTTTCTGAGTCCAGAAATATCTTTTGATATCCCCATGACACCAACTTTTTCACCTTTGTAATCATAAAGCACCGACGTAGAAATATAACTATAAAATGTTTTACCTGATTTTGTGATATTTTTTATTTCATTTGTATGATGGCCATCAATCAATGTCTTTTTATGGATAGCAACGCCTAATTCAGGATTCGCATACAGTTTATTTATATGTTCACCAATTATCTCCTTCCTTTGATATCCAAAGATCAATTCTGCCGCTGCATTGAATTCAATTATTTTTCTGTCATTATCCACGGCTATTATCATATCTGGAGAACTTTCCACCAGATTCATTGCACTAATAAAAGATTTATCGAGTTGTAATTTCATATTATTATTTGTTACTTACCCTGAGATTCTCATTCCACGGGAGTTGTATTCAATCCATCCTTTACTTTTAGAACCATTTATATACTTTCCCTGTGATTTTAGTTGACCACCTGGAAAATATTCAAGCCAGTCACCGTCAGCGACGCCATATCGGAACCGTTTTATATATTGTTTATCCCCTGTATTATAAAATGCTTCCCATTTCCCCTGGGGCAAACCGTCCTGCCAAAAATGAATAAACTTGGGTGATCCATCCGAATAAAATCCAGTCCATTTTCCATCAGATAATCCCTGATTATATAATTCTTTAATTTTTATCTGCCCGGATTCAAAATATATAATCCACGATCCGTCTTTTTCAGCATCCTTGTAATGCTCCTCTGAATGTAATTCTCCAGATTGATAATATTTGGTCCATTTCCCATCCTCAAGATCATTATTGTAATATCCTTCAGCTTTGACAATACCATTTTTATAATATTCTTTAAAATCCCCATGCAGATAACCGTCTTTATATGATTCCTCTCTGGTAAGATTTCCTTTTTCAGTGTAATATTGGAATAGTCCGTCTTCAATACCATTAAAATAATTTTCTACTCTCAGTTTCCTACCATTTTCGTAATAATATATAGTTTCACCATCAATCTCACCGTGATCATACTTTTGTTCAAATTTGATATTTCCATTTTCATAATACCAGGTGAAACTGCCATGAAGTTCTTCATTTTTGATATGGGATATATGTTTTATTCGTCCATTTTTATAATATTCAGTATGCTCTCCGTCTTTCATCTGCGCTATAATAGTTGAAAAACATCCGAGGAAAATAAATACTTTGAATATTGATTTCATTAGGTCTCCAATTAATAGGTACTAAATTTACTATTAATCAAGTATTGTGTATACCTGAATTGCATTCTATTTTAATTTATTTTGATGTTTATATTGGTACAACCAGAATGGGACATTCAGCATTACTCACGACATATTCGGATGTTGTGCCCAAAATATAATCATGGAGATTGCTCCTGCCATTGGTTCCCATGACAATCAAACTTACGTTGAGGCGTTTTGCTTCATCCAGAATTTTTTTATTGGCTTTACCTTCCCTGATTAAAAAATCTACCTGGATATCTTCGGCATGCAAATCGTGAATGATCTTTTTCATTTCAACTTTTGCAGAAGATGCTGTTTTAGAAAATTCATTCTTCATTTTTTCAACACTTACTCTGAGCATTTGCATTTCATCATCATTCATGAATTCATCATGAACATTCAGCATGGTAATTTTAGAATTAAATTGATGGGCCAACTGGACCGCTTTTTGTGTTGCCATTTCGGCTCTAAGACTGAGATCGGTTGCTACTAAAATATGATTAAACATGGATGAGTCCTTTCTTAAACTAAAGTTTAAAAGAAAATAAAGGTTGTGATTATAAAGATTGGGACAAGTATAGCAACTGACCATACCATATAACCAAAAAAACTGGGCATATCAATTTTATTTTCTTCTGCAATAGATTTGACCATAAAGTTGGGTGCATTTCCTATATACGTATTTGCACCCATGAATACAGCCCCAGCAGATATGGCGAGCAATGTACCTGGAAATGTATTCATCAGGATATTAGCATCACCACCTGCAGTATTAAAAAATACTACATAAGTTGGGGCATTATCAAGGAAGCTAGACAGTATTCCGGTTGCCCAAAAAAACATTGAATTTACATATTCCCCTGTGGTAGGATTTTTCACCATGTCTATTATAAATTTTAAGGCTCCATCACTTCCCGCTCTTAAAATAGCAATTGGTGGTACCATTGTAATAAATATGGTGGCAAACAATTTCCCGACTTCAAGAATTGGCTCCCAGGTAAATCCGTTACCATGACGCACAGATGCTGGAGTTATCTTCCATGAGACAATGGTAATAATTAGTAAAAGACCTACCTGTGCAAAAACTCCTTTTGTCATTAGGCAGGTACCCCAGGCATAGATCGCCCAATCATCAGGATTTGTTGCATCAGGATGCCAAATACCGCTAATCAGTACTGCGCCAACCACCAATGGCAGAAGTAGCAGATTTGCCTTACCTTTCATCCCCAATGGCTCCCTGACACCATCATCAGGAGGAGTTCCCTCTTTCCTATAGAAATAGGAATCAAGAAAAAAGAACAGAACTAAAAGAATGACTGATACAAAAATCATTGGCATTAACATGTGAGTGGTTGTCCAGAAAAATGAAACACCTTTTAGAAATCCTAAAAACAACGGCGGATCTCCAAGTGGCGTCAATGACCCGCCTATATTGGCAACAAGGAAAATAAAGAATACAATAATATGCACTTTCTTATTTCTCCATGCATTTGCTCGAATGATAGGACGTATCAATAGCATGGCAGCCCCAGTGGTACCCATCCATGAGGCAAGAACGGTACCGATAAGCAGTAATAGAGTATTCACAATTGGACTTCCCCTTAGCGTACCAGTGAGTTGGACACCGCCGGCAACTGTAAACAGAGTCAATAATAGAACAATAAACGGAATAAATTCACCGAGGTAAACCTCCGCCAGGTAAAAGGCAGCCATACTAGTTCCATAATACGCCCCAAATAAAATAATAAATAGTGATCCCCAAAAAAGAGAAACTTTGCCATAATGTTGATGCCAAAAATGAGGTGCAATCAAAGGTAATACTGCGATGGAAAGTAAAATTCCAATGAATGGAATAATCCAAAATAAATTTACTGTGCTACCATCCAGATGTAAGGAGTGATGCTCGCCGTCATCTTTTGAATGCTGGCTATCTTCTTCGCCATGAACAGTTTCTGAAGTTTTTTCAGAGTCAGAGGTTTGATGAGTATCATGACTGGATTGAGCGATCAAATTGCCATTCATTAAATACATAAATATTAGAATAAAAATTATTTTAACAGATTTCATTCAACGGTTCTCTCTTTCTTGATGTAAATATATTATATCACTAAAAGTGAATATCATAAGGATTATAAATTATGTGTTATGACAACAGTATTATTAACAATTTTTATCTTTCTTCTCGCAGTTGGTTTACTTTCAATTGGGACAATTTTCGGTAATAGACACTTGAATAGTTCATGTGGTAATACCGGCGGCAGCTGCTCATGCAGTGATGCCACAAAAGCAAATTGTCATAATAAGTAAAATTTTTATCTTTCATTTCGTATATATCGATTAAACCCGCTACTTGGTTTAGTTTGAAATTCTCCCGTTGCTAATTCCTCTATAATCAAACATTCAACACCCTCCATGGATTCGATCATCTTCATACCCTTATCTGATCCCATTACCATAACTGCAGTAGCGAGTGCATCAGCATATATACATTCATCAGCAACAACACTTACACTGGAAATATTATGGGTTACAGGATAACCAGTTTCAGGATCAATAGTGTGTGAATAGCGCACATTATCTTTTATAAAAAAGTTTCGATAATTCCCTGATGTTGCCAATGCTTTATTTTCTAAAGAAATAATTCCAGCGAATTTGTTTTCCGGTAAAACCCCATCATTTGGTAATTCTATACCAATCGTCCATAATTTTCCAGACATATCTCCAGAGCAATAAATTTCACCGCCAACCTCGATCATAAAATCTTGATAATTTAGGGAATGTAAATAAGAAGTGATAATATCAACGCCATAACCTTTAGCGACGGCACTTAAATCCATTTCAAGGTCAGGATGAGATTTGACCAGCCTATCATCATCTAATGTCAATCCAGCAGAGCCTATTTTACTCAATAAAGTTTGAATAATATCATCATCAGGCGGTGACCATTTTGGACCATCACTACCAAATCCCCATAATTTCACCATTGGATGTATAGTGATATCAAATGCCCCATTTGAAAGTTCATAAATTCTCAGAGATCTCTGAACTATTATTTTTAATGTTTCCGATAATAAAAACGATTCTGTAGATTTTCTGATATTGAATTGTGATATTTCGCTATCTGGTTCATATGTTGAAACTACATGATTGAATTGGACCAGAATGGAATCAATCTTACTTTTTATTACAACTGCATCTAATATCTCTTCATGTTCATGGTTAATCTTGATCATATAAGTAGTACCCATGGTGTTGCCGGAAATGACAATTACACCTGGATTTGCCTGACATGATAAAAATATCATGCATAAAAAAAGAAAGCCCGGTATTAATCGGACTTTCAGTTTTTGTTTGAACAATTTCACCCCTGCAGATTAAAATTTATCATACATTATGCTCTCGGGCTCAACGCCAAGATTGTAAATCATATTATCAGCAGCCTCAATCATCATTGGGGGACCACACATATAATATTCAATTTCTGTAGGATCTTCATGATTTCCTAAATAATTATCATACAATACCTGATGGATAAAACCAGTTGGACCTGTCCAATTGTCTTCTTTCATCGGTTCTGACAATGCCACATTATAGCTAAAGTTGGGGAATTCCTTTTCTAATTCAAGATATTGGTCATGATAGAACATCTCCCGCATGGATCTGGCACCATACCAGAATGATACTTTTCTTTTTGTTTTCAATGTTTTAAAAAGATCAAAAATATGAGATCTCATCGGTGCCATTCCAGCGCCACCGCCGACAAATACAATTTCTTTTTCTGTATCTTTAAGGAAGAACTCACCATACGAACCGGAGACCATGACTTTGTCACCAGGTTTTAGATTAAAAATGTAAGTTGAGGCGATTCCTGGTGGTACATCATTCCAAAGTTTTGGCGGAGGTGTTGCAATTCTAACATTAAGCATTACAATATTTCCTTCTGCAGGATGGTTTGCCATTGAATAAGCTCGGAATATTGGCTCTTCATTTTTATGCTTTAAATCCCACATGTGAAATTTATCCCAGTCCTCACGATATTCAGTTTCAACTTCAAAAGTGTTGAATCCTACCTCATATTCTGGAATGTCAATCTGTATATATCCACCAGATTTAAATACTAATTCTTCACCTGCAGGTAATTCCAAAACCAGTTCCTTGATAAATGTCGCGACATTCTCATTAGACCGAACGGTACATTCCCATTTTCGGATGCTAAAAATTTCATCAGGGATTTTTACATCCATATCTTCACGAATTTTCACCTGGCATGCAAGCCGCCAATTTTCTTTTGCTTCGGTTCTGGATATATGACTTAATTCAGTAGGCAGGATATTTCCGCCGCCGGAAAAGACCTGACATGTGCATAAGCCACAAGTACCACCACCACCGCAGGCAGATGGAAGAAAGATTTTATTATTTGTCATTGAAGAGAGAAGTGTACCACCAGGTTTAACCTTCGGTGATTTATCTTCATCACCGTTTATCAGTATTCTTACATCTCCCTGAGGTAAAAGTCGTTTCTCGGCAATATTTAAAACGGTTACCAGGATCAAAATAACAACAACAAACACGATTATACTTATAATAACTATCATTTTATTCTCTTATAAATTGATTCCGGAGAATGACATATACGCCATTGATATCAAACCTGTAAGGATCATGGCAATCCCAAGGCCTTTTAGTCCATCCGGTACATTTGAATATTTTAACTTATATCTAATGGTCGCCATGGTTGTTATGGCCAGGAAGAATCCAAATCCCGCACTAACACCATAAACAATAGATTCAGAAAAATTGTAATTACGTTCGACCATAAACAATGAGGATCCCAAAATTGCGCAATTCACGGCAATCAGTGGTAAGAAAATGCCAAGAGCCTGATACAAGGTGGGACTAAATTTATCCAATATCATTTCAACCAGCTGTACCATGGCGGCGATGGTGGCAATAAAAGTGATAAAAGTCAAAAAACTCAAATCAACATCTGAAACCGCAGCAAGTCCAGTCCAGGATAATGCACCTGGAACAAGCAAGTATTTATGGATCAGCCAATTCATAGGAACGGTTATTCCATTGACAAAAATGACTGCCAGGCCCAGACCAAATGATGTTTCCACCTTTTTTGAAATGGCAAGGAATGAACACATTCCCAGAAACGATGCCAGCAGGATATTCTGGATAAAGATTGAGTCAATAGCGAGACTAAGATAATGAGATAATACGTCCATTAGTTCTCCTCCTTAAAGCCGATGATGGTGCGCTGGGCCCAGATAATAAGTCCCAGAACAATAAATGCACCGGGGGCCAAAAGCATAAGACCATTATTTGCATATCCCTGATCATAAATAAACTGAGGTATCACCTGAAAACCAAAGAAGGACCCACTACCGAGTATTTCCCTGAATGTTGATACCAGTATAAGGATGACTCCATATCCCAGTCCATTCCCCAATCCATCTATAGCAGAATCTTTAACCGTATTCTGCATGGCAAAGGCTTCGGCTCGTCCCATGACAATACAATTGGTGATGATTAATCCAACAAATACCGATAGCTGTTTACTAATATCAAATAGAAATGCTTTCAGTACCTGATCCGCGAGGATAACCAATGCGGCAATTATGGTGAGCATCACAATAATTCTTACTTTAAATGGAATATAACTCCTCAAAGCGGCAATGATAACATTTGAAAATACCAGAACAAACATAAGGGCCATAGTCATAACTATAGCTGTATCCAACTTTACGGTCACAGCCAGGGCAGAGCATATCCCCAAAACTTGTTTAGTGATAGGGTTATTTTCACTTATAGGATCAGTAAAAATCGGTAAGTTTTTATTTGCCATTCTTTACCTCCTAACTTTGAATTGATTTTTTAAGAAAATTCTCATAACTCTTTAAATCCCTGAATAAAAATTCATTTACTCCTTTTGTGGTCAAGGTGGCTCCACTCACCCCGTCAACATGATAATCATCAACTTTGATTGATTTTCCTTTTGAAATTGTGACTGAAAGAAGATTATTCTCTGAATCAAATATTTTTTTGTCAGGGAATTGAGATGTAAACCATTCTTTTTCAATCTCTCCACCCAGTCCTGGAGTTTCTCCATGATCATAGAAGGTGATACCCATCACAGTTTTTTTATCCGGTTTCAAGGCAAAGAAACCATATATCGTCGACCATAATCCTTTGCCGGATATTGGTATTATATATCCCTCTATTTTCCCATCATTTATATATTCATAGAGGAGTAAATCTTCTGCGTTATCTGAGTATTCCCCTACATCTGTCACATATTTTTCGGAAATATTACTTTTATAGGATTCCTCTATTTCAGCAGGATCCATTTCTTTATCATAGAGATTTACAGATTTTAAAATATTTTTCTTTGTATCGAGGGCGCGATTAAAATCTTGTCGATCCTTCAAACCGGTTGCTGCTAATGATAAGAGTAAAGCGGCAACACCAGTAATGATAATGATAAACCGATAGGTATAGGCATTACTGTGCATAGCGGTTTTGCCTCCTTTTAATATGTTTACGAACGATAATATAATCTATCATCGGGGAAAATGCGTTACCGAGAAGGATGGCCAGCATCATTCCTTCAGGAAATGCCGGATTCATCGATCGGATTACAACGACCAAAGCACCAACCAAAATCCCGTAAATCCATCTGCCTGCATCACATTGAGATGCAGATACCGGGTCTGTAGCCATGAATACCATCCCAAATGCAAACCCACCAAGAACAAAATGATACTGAGGGGTGAGATCCATCATTGGGTTTGTGCTGACTCCTGCCAATAAATTTGTTAAGAGTGCAATACCCGTCATACCAATCATTATACCTGCCATTATCCGCCAGTTAGCAACTTTTGTAATGATCAGGATAAATGCTCCTATCAGTATGGCCAAAGTGGATGTTTCTCCAATTGACCCGGGAACAAAACCATAAAATAATTCGGCGAATGAATAATTATTCTGAATAAGGGCAGTGACGCCGCCAACATCCTCAGATGCCGCTGCCACTGCAAGGGGTGTTGCTTTGGATACACCATCTACAATAGTCCACACACTATCTCCTGAGATGGCACTGGGATAGGCAAAAAATAGAAAAGCCCTGGTAACTAAAGCAGGATTAAAGATATTGTATCCAGTACCGCCAAAAATTTCTTTCCCAATAACCACACCAAAACTGGTGGCTACGGCTACCATCCATAAAGGTGTTGTCGGTGGAACAATCATGGGGATAAGAAAACCGGTAACCAGGAATCCTTCATTTATTTCATGTTTCCTGACAACAGCAAATATGACTTCCCATAACCCGCCAACGCCGTATGAGACAAGCAGGATGGGTAATGTTGCATATAATCCAATAAGCATATTCTCTATTATGGATCGACTGGCATCTTCCTGGTATCCAATATTGAATAATCCAAAAAAGAAAGCCGGCAACATGGCCAGTACGACGATAATCATTGATCTTTTCAAATCAACAGAATCACGCACATGGGGTCCTTTTTCTGTAACATCTGCAGGCGTGAACATAAATGTGTCAGCCATTTCATAGATAGGATAGTATTTTTCGAGTTTCCCACCCTTTTCAAATTTGGGTGCCGCTTTATCGAGGATATTTCTAAAAAATTTCATGTTTATCCCTCAGCCTCCATAAAATCAAGTCCATCTTGAATAATTTGAGAAATTTCCATTTTTGAAACATCCGCATAAGTACACAGGCCAAAATCTTCAGGTGAGCATTCATAGATTCCCAGCTTATCCATTTCCTCAAAGTCCCGTGCTAAAATAGCTTTTATCAAAAATGTCGGTAATATATCCATTGGCAGGACAGATTCAATTTGCCCAAATGGTATTATTGCTCTTTTGCTGCCGTTCATCAGTGTATCCGCTTGATAATTTTTTAGACCAATCAGTTTTGACGGGAACGAACCTGCCAGTGAATATTGACTAAATCCCGGAACCATCCAACCAAGAAAATGTCTCTTTCTTCCTTCCGGAATGATTGTCAAAACATCATCATAATATCCCATTGAATTGGACTGGGTAGTTTTCTTTCCTGACAGCACATCTCCAGATATAATTCTTACATCATCATCTACTGTGTTATGGGCAAGAATCTCGGAGATATGCATGCCGCGTCTGATCTTCAGATAATGATTATCCTTTACACCCGAGCCGCCTACAGTGACATATTTATGTTTCGGATATTCACCATTAGTAAACAATTTACCGATAGCTTTTACATCCTGTGGATTGATATACCAAACGATGTCATCGGCAGATCTGATGGGATCGATATTGTGAATATGTATACCGACATTACCGGCTGGATGCGGTCCAGAAAATTGATGGATATTCACACCGCCGGCCATAGAAAGTGCCTTTAAAGTTGTATCCTTCGAAATCACCAGATTTACATCACCATCAGTTAATTTACCGAGGATGTCTAATCCTTCCTGAAATCCAGACAAATCATCTTCCATTACGAACTCATAGTCGGGGGAAAATGGTGCAGTTGGATTTGCCGCAATAAAAATAGATTTTGGTTTCAGTGATGGATTGGCAATCTTTGAAAAAGGTCTTTGACGGATTAAATACCATAAACCTGTTTTTAACAATTGCTGTATAATATCATCAGTCTTCAGATTCTTGATTTCATTATCATTGTATGTTGAAAGAGGTTCACTTTCTTCATTTGAAGACAGCTGTATTAAAATATATTCAATACGACGTCTTTCTCCAATCTGGATTTTTATTACTTTACCGCCACCTGGGGAACAGAATATCAGATCAGAATTTAATTTATCAGAAAATAAAGGAGTACCGATTTTTACTTCGTCTCCCTCTTTCACTAAAATTTTTGGTTTTAGTCCAGGAAAGTCCAACGGTGAAACCGTCAAAATTTCAGGATTAGCCAGTTTCCCAAAAACTTTTTTTGGTTTTCCGGCAAAGTTCAGATCGTGACCTTTTTTGATATGAATATTACTCATTTGAGATGTATTCCTGTGTGATTACTGAATGGTGGAATTACCATAACAGCGTAAATAAAAATTATTTTAATGTTGAATCAAATGACTGGAATCAAAAAGATTAAAACCATCAGTTAATTACGTGCAAAATTTAAAATTAAATGCTAATAATAATGATTATTTATTTTGGATGATTTTATCTAATTTGAATATTTTTTTGATATAATACTTCTATGATGTCTAAAGTTATATGAATAACCCAATATATATGGTTACGAATATCCTCTTATTTTAGGATGTTCAATGACATGAATTGGCAAATCGAAAGAAATATTGCCGGGTTTTATCTTTAAAATAGTTAATACAAAGCACTAAGACATTAACTGACAGAGTATTACAATCTTATTGATAATGTACTTATTGGATCAACCGAAATGGGATTATTGAAGTATTTGCCTTTCTGAAGGCCAGGATATTGTCAAGACAACTATGAGCTATCAAGAATTGCTTGTCTAAAACATGGAAATTGAATGCTGGACAAAATTGATCAGAGGTGACCAGTATATCCCAAGCAGTAAAACCGGAACAACACAGGAGATAATACTCCAATATAACAAGGGGTGGATTTTAAAGACAGTTTCATCATCGGCAGAAGAAAAGTACATTGTTTTAACAATCCTAAAATAATAAAATAGAGATATAACGGAGTTTATAACGCCAATCACCGCCAACCAGAAGAACTGCTGAAATTTGATCAAAACTGAAAACAGATACACTTTACCGATAAATCCGCCTGTGGGTGGTAAACCGGTAAGTGATAAAAGTAAAACCACCATAATTCCAGCCATGAGCGGGGCTCTACTACCTAGACCCTTCCACTTGGAAATTTCAAATGAAGAAGTTTGGTTATGTATGGCAATAGCCATAAAAAATAAACCGAGATTCATAAATAGATACGGGACGGCATAAATCATAACTGCTGCTCTGGCATCTACCGAAATAACCGGAATCACCATGAGCATATAACCGGCATGAGCAATGCTGGAGAATGCCAGCAGTCTTTTTATATTGGTTTGCTGTAGAGCCAGTAAGTTGCCGACTGTCATAGTTATAGCCGATAGAACAGCGACAAGCGTTGTCCAATCTATATTAGAAACGGTGGTGGAAATATCAGTAGTAAATGTACTTGAAAAGAACCTGATGAGCAGGGCAATTCCTGCCGCTTTTGGAGCAACAGATAAATAGGCAGTTACGGGTGTTGGTGCGCCTTCATAGACATCTGGAGTCCAATAGTGGAAAGGTACCATGGATATTTTATAGCCAATCCCTACCAATACAAGCAGAATTGCCATATATATTACAAATGGCTGATCCATGTGTCCTGAAAGCGCTGCACTAATTTCATGTAGGTCGGTTGATCCGGAAAGACCATATAACCAGCTGAATCCATAGAGCATTAATCCGGAGGCAAATGCCCCAAAAATGACATATTTGAGGGAAGCTTCATTTGACTTTAGATCATTTTTCAACATTCCTGCCAGGATGTAGGATGCAATGCTGACCATTTCAATAGAGAGATACACCATTATAAGATTATTGGCTGTGACCATGAGGAACAGACCAAACATGACAATAAGCAATAGAATATTGAACTCACCTGAGAGTCGTTTATCCAAGCTATTGTCAGCTCTTGAAATCAAAACAATATAAAAAGTCGCAATGACGAATATCCATTTAAAAAATATTGCAAACGGATCTGAAACTGACATTCCCATAAAGATGGATACAGATTCGGTGCTGGACCATGATAACATGATAGCGACACTTATCAGTCCAGCAAGAACAACAAAATAATTATATTTTCTACATCCGGGAATTAACTCTATGATTATACTGAGAAGAATAATACCAATGAGGAATAATTCGGGCAAATAGAATGATAAACTTGATAAATTCGTCACCTTACATCATCCCCACATATGCACCGGCATTTTGAATTATATCAATGAGATGACCCATTGTTGGGGCGATCATATCCAGGAGAGGTGCAGGATAAACTCCAAAAAGAATTACCAGGATTGCCAGTGGCACCAGAATAAATATTTCTCTTTTCGTCATATCGGTCAAATCATCGTAGGCAGAATTCAACGGACCCATAAATACATGGTTATAGGCTCGAAGAAAATAAATCGCGTTGAGTAGGATACCAAGCGTCCCAATTATTGTCAGGGTTCGGAAAACACTGAAACCACCAATGAAACACATAACTTCGCTTATAAATCCAGATAATGCCGGTAAACCCAATCCTGCAAAAAATGCCAGGGCGACAAATGCAGAATAGATTGGGACTTTTGCACCAAGACCACCAAATGCCCTCGTGCCGGCTAATTTTTTATCTTTGTAATCATCAGGATAAAATATATATCGATGATGGGCCCGTTCATAAACCACACCAACTAATAAAAACAGCATTGCTGTGATAGTCCCGTGATTAAACATCTGCATAAGAGCACCATTCAAACCGGCTTGTGCACCAGCAGGATTTTCGGAAATTACCGCTGCCATTCCCAGCAGTACATAACCCATGTGGCTTACTGATGAATAGGCAACCATTTTTTTCAAATCTATTTGGGCAATGGCATTTAGAGCTCCCCAGATAATATTGATAACCCCCAGTAATGCCAGGAACCAGGCAAACCAATGGACAAGATCAGGTAAGATGGGATAGTTAATTCTGAGTAATCCATATGTCCCCATTTTCAGGAGTACACCGGCAAGAATTACCGATACGGCAGTAGGAGCTTCCACATGGGCAAGTGGCAGCCAGGTATGCAATGGAACAATCGGAACCTTGATGGCAAAACCGATAAATAATGCAACCCAAATTAGTATTCTTACATCCATCCCCCAAATAGTGGCATTGATTGAAGAGGCTGTTTGAATCAAGGTGATCAGATTAAATGTGTGGGGGTCGGAGTAGAAATATAAACCCAGCATTGCCAGCAGCATAAATACTGAACCAAATAATGTATATAGAAAGAATTTAATGGCAGCGTATTGACGCTGTGGTCCTCCCCATATTCCTATCAGGAAGTACATAGGCAGAAGCATTACTTCCCAGAAGATATAAAACAGGAAGAAATCCAAAGAGACAAATACACCCATCATGCCGGTGTCCAGCAATAATAACATGGTAAAATAACCAAGGGTAGATTTTTTGATATTCCAGCTGGAGACAACACCGATAAAGGACAATAGGGCTGTTAGAAGAACCATTGGCAAACTGAGACCGTCAACACCAAGGTAATACTCAATATTAAATTGGGGTATCCATGAGGCCTGTTCAACAAATTGGATACCGGCAGTTGGGATATATTGTATATAAAGCCATGCTGCAAGTAATAGCTGTAAACCGGTAGTGACGGCGGCAATCCACTTATGGGCATTACCATTGTCATTATTTCCATTTACAGATTTTGGTTTAAATTGCTGATATGCAAGGGTGACCAAGGCACCGAGAATTGGAATGAAAACCAGTAGTGAAAGTATATGTGAATTCATAGATATCCTATTTCTATTCCCTTAATAAACTATTTAAATTGATTGAAATAAAATCATTATTATCATTAGACCAAATACGCCGCCCATGATATATGTTTGTATTACACCGGTTTGAGTCTGTTTTAGCTCTCGACTGAAATAATTTGTCAGTTTGGCAATGCCGTCGACAATTTTCTGATCCAGCCAATTATAATCAGAATATCCTGATGCATCTGAAATTTTCAGGGTAAGCCAACCCCATCCATCGATAAATTTTTGATCATAATAATCCCAGTCAATTTTTGAAAATACATTACACCACCACAAAAATGGTTTATATAAAACGGCGTTGTAGATTTCATCGATGTAGAATTTATTGAACGATATATCGTATAATTTTAATTTGTTTGCAGCTGCGGCCAATGAATCTGCTTTAAACTTTTTAAAATAATAAACCACGAAGGCAAAGGCAATTCCAAGAGTTGCGACAATAAGAGAAATAGTCATGGCTGTATTATGGGCATGATGGATGCCTTCTGTGGTTTCATGCATATCCAATCCAGCAAAATTTTCTCCTTCGCTAACAAGATGGGTAAACCAGCCATGATTTTCAATTGGATTCCATCCAGGCAAGGTGAATATAGTTGCAAAACTCAGAATGGCAAGTATAATCAGGGGCGTCGTCATGGGAACAGGGTTCTCATGAACGGAATCGTGAATTTTTTTATCTGCAGGTTCACCAAAGAACGTCATAAAAATCAGTCTGAACATATAAAATGCGGTGATTATAGCGGCACCAAAACCTGCGATTGGCAGAAAGATCGTCCAGCCATGATGGGCATGATAATATGCAACTGTTCCAGCAAGTATGGCATCTTTTGATAAGAATCCAGAGAAAAACGGGACACCTGACAATGCTAAAGTAGCGACAAGCATGGTTAGAAAAGTGATTGGCATCTTTGATTTCAATCCACCCATATTTCTCATATCTTGTGGATCTGTATCATGATCGTTATTTTTGTGTAAGGCATGATGCATGGCATGGATGACTGAACCGCTTGCCAAAAAGAGACATGCTTTAAACATGGCGTGAGTGGTAAGATGAAAAAATCCAGCCTGATATGCCCCAACACCGATGGCCATGACCATATATCCCAATTGGCTTACAGTTGAATAGGCAAGTACTCTTTTTATATCGTTTTGCGTAATAGCAATAATAGCTGCCATGATTGCAGTGATCCCGCCAATTACAGCAATAACCGCTAGAGCATCAGGGGTAAGAAATGAAAAGATACGAATGAGCATATAAACGCCAGCAGCAACCATAGTTGCAGCATGGATAAGGGCACTCACCGGGGTTGGTCCTTCCATTGCATCTGGTAACCAGATATGGAGAGGAAACTGAGCAGATTTTCCAACGGCACCCATGAAAACAAGAATACCGGCTATTGTCAGCAGGGTCAATCCACCATCTGCCATACCGATGCTTACCTCATAGGCCAGTTCTTCGATATTTACCGTCCCCAACATAAAAAACAGAATCATGATGCCGATGAACATACCGATATCCCCTACCCTATTGGTGAGGAATGCTTTCATACCGGCGTCAGCAGCAGAATGTTTTTCAAACCAGAAACCAATAAGCAGATAAGAACTCAAACCAACCAGTTCCCAGAATACATACATCATGATGAGATTATCCGCAAGGACGATACCATTCATTGAGAATGTAAATAAACCAAGGTAGCCAAAATATCGTGTATATCGAGGGTCACCTTTTAGATATTCAGTAGAATACACATGTACGAGGAATGAAATCAATGACACAACAACCAACATGATAGCAGCGACATTATCTATATTAAATCCGAGACGTAGAGTAAAATCTCCAGTTGAAAACCATTCTACGGATTCGTTAAGAACATGATGTCCGTGAAGGAGATATGCATTTGTAAGAATACTTATGGAAAATGCCAATACCGTTCCAATGAATATCAGGGATACCCAGTGTGCAGGTCTTCCAATCCTATGTCCTATAAATATCTGAAAAACAAAGGATAAGAGTGGTAAAAATAATATTGCAAGTGCGATTAATACAGTGGGATTCACAACTATCCTTTCATGCTGCTTGCATGGTCAACATTGACCGACTCAAGGTTTTTAAATAAATTGATAATGATTGCCAAGGCGACAACGGCTTCGGCGGCAGCAAGACAAATAATAAAAATGCTAAAGACATGACCATCCAGTTTTGTCATACCCCCAAAACGGTTGAAAGCGACAAAATTCAAACTTGCAGAATTCAAAATTAATTCAATACCCATAAGTATTGCAATACCATTTCTGCGGGTCATAACAGCATACAACCCGAGTACAAACAGGATGGCGCTAATAATCAGGTAAGAAGTAAGATTATCCATGTTGTTTCCTCGATAATAGGGCTGACCCAAGAAGTGCAGCCAAGAGAACCAATGATACCGCTTCAAAAGGCAGCAGATATTCATTGAGTATCATGTCACCAATTACGGTAGTCGTTTTTTCAGCTGTTTGAACAGTGCCCTCATGCCACTGAGTCGTTAGTGATATATATGCCACCATTAAAAATATAATAAAGGCAATTACACCTGCCAGCAAGCGCGGTCTATTTGTTTGCGTTACCGTGGATTCGCTTATTTGATTTGTCAGCATGACACCAAAAATGATGAGAACTAAAATACCACCCACATATACCATGACCTGTGTAGCGGCAATAAAATCGGCAAATAGAAATACATATAATCCAGCTACGCCAAAAAGTGTAAAAAGCAATGCAACGGCGGAATAAATAAGGTTATTAGAAAATACTACCCAAAACGCCGATGATATTGTCAATGCAGCAATAAAGATAAATACCAATTCACTCATACTCATGATTCATTCTCCAGAAGTGACTTTACAGTTGTTTGTACCTCATCTATCAGTTTATCATTTTCTTTTAGTACTGCCTCAATCTGGGCCACAGTTTCTTCTGGTGTACTAGCGGCTCTTTTTGCAGCCATAAACGCTTTTTTTGCCATACCTCTGATCATTTTATCCTCAATCAAATTTAATTTTTTGATATCGAGATTGAATTCTGTTTTTGGTGCTTGTGTGGCAGCGACAGTATCAGGGGCAATGGACTTGACAATAATTTCCAGATCCGGTGTAAGTTTATCCGCTTCCTTGAGGTCATTCAGGATATTGGTAACCGTATCTGCAGCTGAATTTTTTGCTCGTTTTGCCGCCATAAATGACTTCTTAGCCAGACCGCGTACCATTTTATCTTCTATACTATTTAATTTTTTGATATCCAGATTGAATTCAGTTTTTGGTGCTGGTGTCGCATCGACAGTGTCAGGGACGATGGACTTGACAATATCTTCCAGATCCGCTGTAAGTTTATCCGCTTCTTTTAAATCTTTCAGAATATGGGCAACCGTATCTGCAGCTGATGATTTTGCTCGTTTTGCCGCCATGAATGATTTTTTGGCCAGACCACGCACCATCTTATCTTCTATACTATTTAATTTTTTGATATCCGGCGCAGATGCCACGGAGGATTCATTGCTTACTTCTGAATTTCCTGGGACAGAAAAACTCTTTAATATTGCTATGACTTCATCGGTGAGTTTACCAGCATCAGTAAGAGCCTTTTTTATATCATCAGAAATGCCAGCGCCATCTTTACCGGCTCTTTTGGCAGCCATAAATGCTTTCTTTGCTGTCCCCCGCACCATTTTATCGGTGATACTATTTAATAATTTTATATCCGGACCAGAGGCTGGTTTGGCTTTTAATTCTGTTGTAGGTCCAGCTGATGTCATCAGTGGGCTTGAAGCGATATTCTCAATGATGGATTCATATTCAGGTAGGAATTTATCTGCGTCTACCAATGCCGATTTTACCTGAGTGGCAACAGTAGCTGCATCAGATCCAGCTCTGGCACCAGCTGTAAAAGCTTTCTTTGCAAGGGCTCTTGTCATCCTGTCTGTGAATGCATTAACGGCTTCAAAGTTGAGCTTTGGCTCTGTCTTTTTTAGGGTAGATTTGACTTCTTTTGGTTTTTCATCCGGCACAATGCCTTTTTTCTTATTGAGATAATCTATTCCGCCAGCGGCTATAATCTCTTTTTCAGTTGCAACAGCAAATTCAAAAATTAAAGGACTTCTTTCTCGAGCGGCAAACTCGTATTCTATTTCATGTTTCGAGGAATTGGGTCCGCCAACCATGTAAATACATTCCTCTGGACAAGGAAAAACACATAGATTGCAAAACATGCATTCAGTCATATCTATAGAAAAACGTGGAACCAGCATTTTCTTCTGAGTTCCATTGGTGGTGACGCCACAATCAAAATCACCGCCCTTTGGTGGTTTAATTGTTTCAATTTTAATGCAGTCTACCGGACAGGCTCGTTCGCATTTTAAACAACCAATACAATCTTCTATGTCTACTTCTAGCCTTGATCTGATGACATTGTATTCTTCTAGTTCAAAGCCGATATTTCTTTCAGGGATTGGCCACTTTTCATGAGGATACTGAAGGGTGGCGACCAGTTTCTTGCGGTTATTGAAATGCTGCATAGTCAATTGAAGTCCTTTAGTAAAGGATTTCAAACCGCTTACAATATTACTAAAATATTCACTCATTGCATTTTTTCATTTTTAAGATTATTGATCAAAACAGAAGTTCCCAAATACTGACTGCTACAAGATTTACCAGTGAGAACGGTAACAGAACCTTCCAGCAGAGATACATGAGTTGATCAACTCGTAATCGTGGGAAAGTCCATCTAAACCACATCATAACAAATATAAGAATAATCGCTTTCAAGAGAAGCCAGAACATTCCCCACAGAGCGCCGTCCATAATCATCCAGGATTCAGGGAATATATCAAACATCGCCATAGGAGACAGCCATCCACCAAGAAATACAACTGAGGCGAGAAGACTAATAATGAGCATATTGGCATATTCACTCAGGAAAAACAGGGCCCATCTGAATCCGGAGAATTCAGTCATCCAACCGGCGACGAGTTCTGATTCAGCTTCAGGAATGTCAAAAGGAGTTCGGTTTGTTTCTGCCACACCTGAAATAAAATATATGAAAAAGGCAATAAATGCAAATGGAGAATGAAAGATAAACCATCGATGTTCTGCCTGCCATTCGACAATACCATGAATTGAAAGTGTACCGGCGGTAATCACCACAAGTAATATTGATAATCCAGCTGGAATTTCATAAGAGATAATTTGAGCGGCAGACCGAAGCGATCCATATAAGGACCATTTATTATTTGATCCCCAACCTGCAAGGATAATACCAACGACACCAACAGAGCTCATAGCAAGTATGAAGAAAATACCGATATCAAAACGAGAGATCAATAGATAGGAAGAAAATGGCACTCCCACAAAAGTAACAAATGCTCCAACAAAGATTATGAAGGGTGATAAAATCATAAGTGCCTTGTCAGATTTATCAGGTAGCACATCCTCTTTTGTCAGCAGTTTTAGAGCATCGGCAAGGGTCTGTCCAATACCGCCCCAGAATTTTCTACCGCCCTTGAATCCAAAGATTCCTACTTCCATCGGCCCGAGTCTATCCTGCATAAATGCTGATACTTTTCGTTCAAAATAGACAGCCACCAGTGCATTGACTGCCATTACACCAAATATTGCCAGTCCTGCCAATGAAATGAGTGATCCGTAAGAAGTGATTAAATCCATTGTTGCTTGCCAAAATCCACTCATCGGTCTATTTCTCCCAATACGATATCAAGACTACCGAGAATTGCGATCACATCTGATAACATCCAGCCTTCAGCGATTTCACTGATGACTGAGAGATTACAAAACGCCGGTGATCTCATTTTCAACCTGGTAGGGATATTCTTTCCATTGCTGATAATATAGAAGCCTGCTTCACCGCGGGCTGTTTCAAATCGGGTATAGATGCTGCCTTTGGGCGGTCTGATCCGTTTTGGAATAGCTGCCTTAACATCACCTGATGGAATTTCTTTTAAGGCCTGTTCAATTATCCGGACACTTTCTCTCATCTCCAGCATTCTCACCCAGTATCGATCCCAGCAGTCCCCTACTGATCCCATTCGTCCATCTCCAACAGGAACATCAAATTCCATGCGATCATATAGTGAATATGGTTCGTTTTTTCTCAAATCCCATTTTACCCCTGATCCTCTTAAACTTGGACCGGTAACACCATAATTGATGGCGACTTCTGGAGGCATGATACCAACATCTGCAGTTCTTTCAATAAAAATTTTATTAAACGTGAGGAGTTGATCAAATTCATCCATCTGTGGTTTGAAGTAATCAATAAATTCTTTTGTGCGATCAATAAATTTGGCTGGTAAATCATGGGAGACACCGCCAATCCATATATAATTGTATAATAGCCTGGCACCGCAAAGATATTCGAATAAATCCAAAATTCGTTCCCGATCCCTGATCATCCAGGTGAATGGGGTAATAGCGCCGATATCAAGACCAAAAGTACCTAGGGCTACGAGGTGACTGGCGATCCTCTGTAATTCTCCAACAATTATCCGAATATACGAAACCCGTTCTGGTACTTCGATTTTCATGAGGGTTTCCATTGCAAGCACATAAGCATGATCCATATGCATGGATGCTATGTAATCGCAACGGTCAGTATATGGAATGATTTGCTCGTATGTGAGATGTTCGCAATGTTTTTCGAAGCAACGATGCAGGTATCCTATAACCGGTTCGATTTTGCTGACTATTTCACCATCGGTAGTGATTTTTAGACGCAGAACACCATGAGTGCTAGGATGCTGCGGTCCCATGTTCAGCAACATTTCTTCAGATTTTATAATTCCATGTTCTCCAGTTTGCTCTGTCATTATTCCCAATAGGTTTTATCTTTTTTAATGGTAATGCCCTGATAGGTATCCGGTGTTACAAAATCTTTTCTCAGCGGATACCCTTCCCAATCGTCAGGCATTAATATGCGTTTCAGATCGGGGTGATCGGAAAATTTTATACCGAACATATCAAATGCTTCTCTTTCGTGCCAATTGGCTGTTTTCCATTTATTTGCAACTGATGGAATTTCACATTTTTCTTTGTCAACCAAAATTTGTATTTCCACTTTATGGATTTTACTGGTTGAATAGAAATTGTAGGCAACACCAAGATGTTCACCGTCATCAGGATCAAACCCAGTGAGGCACATGAGGGAATCGAAAGTAAGATCCGGGTCATTCAATAATACATCTGAAACCTGACCCCAAACATTTGAATCGCAAATAAATGCATTACCATCGGCATTTAGTATGCAGCTTCCAGGGTTATTGAGTTCTAGTATTTTTTCTATATTATTATAATCCATTGTTGTGACCCGGGTTTTTAATTGATACAGATTTATAAGTTGTTAACAGCTGTTGATAAACTATACTAATAAATTTCATTTTGTCTCTCCATTTCAACCAAGTGAGTATAAAACACTTAAACAGTTTTCTTTCTCAATGGAGTTTCTTCTTTGATTTTTTTCTGGAGCTCCAGTAAACCCTGCAGAAGGGCTTCTGGTCTTGGTGGACAGCCGGCAATATAAATATCAACAGGCAGAATTTGGTCCACACCCTTAAGAACATGGTAACCATGTTGCCAATATGGTCCACCGCTATTTGAACAACTGCCCATAGAAATCACGTATTTAGGATCTGCCATCTGTTCATAAAGTCGTCTAACTCTTTCAACCATCTTCAATGTTACTGTTCCAGCAACAATCATCACATCTGATTGTCTGGGGGAAGCTCGGGGCATTGCACCAAATCTTTCTAAATCGTGACGTGGTGCCGCCGCAGCCATCATCTCAATTGCACAGCATGCCAGACCAAACTGGAAATACCATTGTGAATTTGATCGTGCCCAGTTTATTAATTCATCGACTTTACCAACAATGATATTGTCTTGATCATATTTTTCTAATAACGTTAATTTCAAAGTATATCCTTATTAACTGGGATCGGCAGTATCTTCAACGGCTAACTGAGAATACCGACCTTTTCCATATTTCACATTCATCTTTACCCAATTCAGATCACCTTTAATCCAAACATATGCAAAACCAACTACAAGTATAAAAATAAATATCATCATTTCAATAAATGCTAGAAGACCTAAATCCTGGAATACTACTGCCCAGGGAAACAGGAAGATGACTTCCACATCAAAAATGATGAATACAAGTGCGATGATATAAAAACGAATGTTGAATTTCACCCATGCAGATCCCTCAGGAACTTCACCGCATTCATAGGTCATGAGTTTTTCACCACCTTTGTTAAATTTGGGGGATAAAATACTCTGGAGTAAGAAGGGCAATCCTGCCAGGATTAAACCTATAATGATAAAAATTAATATTGGTGCAAAGTTAAAATACATAAAATCTCCCTCTTGTCGAGTCGCTAAATTTATCCTGACCAATTTTCACTAAACAAGAGTTTTAGGTAATTTTTATGTATATAACCAAAACATCAAAAAAAACATCCATTGAGAATTAAAATTTTATCAATTGTATTATAGGCTATTTTCTTTCAAACTGATATTATTACAATAATTTAAACTATTCATTGTTTTCAAATCATTTTGAATAATCATATTACTTTTTGCTGGAAATCATTTTGCAACCAATAAAAAAATTCATCTAAATTTGACGTCAATATGATCAGATTATTTAATCAGATAATTTTATTTTTTGTACCCTTTCTACCAAAGTTTTTTGTTTCCCTTATTGCTGGAAAATATGTTGCAGGCGAAACAAAGGATGAGGCACTTCGCCATGTGAAAAGCCTAAATGAGAAAGGGTTTTCTGCCACTATAGATATTCTTGGTGAACATGTTCAGGATAAAGAAAAAGCCAAAAGAGTTTCCAAATCGTATCTTGATCTGTATGATGAAATCAATAATAGAAACTTGGATTGTAATGTTTCCATAAAACCTACCCATATTGGTCTCGGATTAGATCCAAAAACATTTGATTCAAATCTTTCCAGTCTCGTTCAAAAAGCCAAAGAGTATAATAATTTTCTTCGAATCGATATGGAGAACTCACCATATACAGACTCAACCATAGAGGCTTTTAAAAATAGTAGTGAGACATATAATCTGGTGGGAACTGTGTTCCAGGCCTATCTCTATAGAACTGAGAATGATATAGAATCATTATCCAATGATGGATTTAATTTCAGGCTTTGCAAAGGAATATATCATGAAGATCCTGATATTGCTATTCAAAATCGGGATGATATAAATAAAAACTTTTTGAAAGTTCTAAAATTGGCTTTTAATAATGGTGCATATGTGGGAATCGCCACTCATGACTTAAAACTTTTAGAAGATGTATACTCACTTATCAGGGATGATAAAATTGATCGATCTCAATTTGAATTTCAAGTGTTATATGGTGTGCCAATGTCCGGATGGTTGGAAAAACATCTGGAAAATGGCTATAAAGTTAGGGTCTATGTGCCGTTTGGCCCTGAGTGGTATGAATACTCTATTCGCCGCCTAAAGGAAAATCCAAATATTGTTGGATATGTGTTGAGTAATTTTTTACGAAAAAAGTAATTAATAATCCTGTATTCATTCATATTCCTACTTTATATTTCCCCTAAATAATTAACTTAATTTTATCAATGAAATCTAAATTTACTATTATATATTTGCTCATCGCAGTATTCTTTATCTCCTGTTCACAGGATAATTCTAAAATTGTTGAGGAGCATGATGACGGATCACCAAAAGTAATTCATTATTTTGATGAGAATAGTTCTGATCAAAAAAAAATCAAAGAAGATGTATTTTGGTCTAATGGGCAGTTGCGTCAGTCTGAATCTTATGACGGTAACAGACGCCACGGACCTGCACAGAGTTATTATGAAACTGGTGAACTTGAATCTGAAAAGAATTATTTAAGCAACCGTGAAGATGGTGTTCAAAGCTATTGGTTTGAAAGTGGACAATTAAAATACCGCTATGAGGCGATCAATGGTTTTATAAATGGTGAGAAAACGGTATGGTTTGAAGATGGAATTGTTGCCGAGTTAAAAAATTATATTGATGGAAAAGAAGAAGGGAAGCAGTCTATCTGGCATGACAATGGAGAGAAAAAATCTGAGTATTATGCCCATAAGAATCGTAAAAATGGCTTATTTAGATTATGGTATCGAAATGGTCAAAAAGAAATTGAATTTTCCTGTGTCAATGATACAGTCGACGGACATTTGACAGCATATTATATGACTGGTATTCCTCGATTAGAATTTAACTTTAAAAACTTTAAGTTCGAGGGTGTGCAGAAGAGTTGGAATGGAGATGGCTCTCCCATATATCATTTCGAAAATTATTTACAGGATCCAAGCAAGTCTAAAGAACGGGTTCATTTTGGGAATTATGAAACCTGGTTAAATGATCATTGGGAACTGATCAAATATGTTTTTGATGAATGGAATCTTGTCAGCGCGATAAAATAAGATTGTCGCTTAGTATCAAAGCGACTAATTCGATTACATCAATCACATTAATAATACCATCCTGCGATACATCAGCAGACCATAGTTCATAATCTGAAACATCTGCACCAGTCAGTATCAAACCAATCATGTAAACTAGATCAGAAACGTTTAATTCTCCATCGTCATTTACATCCCCAATCAGACAACCTTCATCTGTTTGGTCATCACAATTGTTATCAATATCATCACATATTTCAACTGCGTCTGGATTTACATCAAAAAGTAAATCTTCACAATCATTAGAATTGGATACCCAGTTTACTGGGTTTGTATCAAGACAAAATAAATCGCTTTCCTGTGACCCATATCCATCAAGGTCAAAGTCAAGGTAATAAACAAGTGGCGCTGGTTCATCGCAGCCACAGCCAAGATCGGCATACTCAGGTTCAAGTCCAGTATTGCCACCAGTGCAATAACCACATTGATCGATGTTGGCAGACCCACCCCATTCATCATTACAATCCATAATACAGTCATTATCAGGGATATCATCACAAGTGTTACATTCATCGATATAGGCCAGACCATCACAGATACCAGCACAATCCATCGAATCATTAAAATTATCCGATAATACGCAATCGTCACAGTCGTCGATAACATTGGAACCAAAACATTCACCAGCGCAATCTCTGTCGGCATTTGGGTCTAACCCTGTCTCACCATCGGAGCAGATACCACAATCGTCAATGATGGCGGTTCCAAAACAATCATTATTGCAGTCCATTTCTTCATTATTACCAAAACATACCTGGCAGTCATCCATGGATGAATTAAAGTCTTCAGGAAGATTACAGACATCACAATCATCAATCACTGAAAGACCATTACAGATACCGGCACAGTCATAAATATCACCAGCACAA
>JABHXA010000006.1:0-10790 GCA_018657495.1 Fidelibacterota bacterium | reverse complement strand
CTAGGTTACAGACATCACAATCATCAATCACTGAAAGACCATTACAGATACCGGCACAGTCATAAATATCACCAGCACAAGCATCATCTTCATCACTGCAGTCGCTGACATAAATATCTGAAAGATCAGCTTGACAGATTAATTGTGGTTCTCCTGAGCCTAAGCCATCGCCGTCATTATCAATACAGTATAATTGCGGTGCTGGTTCATCACAACCACAGCCAAGATCGGCATACTCAGGTTCAAGTCCAGTATTGCCACCAGTGCAATATCCACATTGATCGATGTTGGCAGACCCACCCCATTCATCAAAACAATCCTGAATATATGGGGTTTGACCAATGTCATCCACCCAATAGACAGTTGTGCCATCCTGTGCCCAAAGAAAAGCATTGTTCAAATTGGCAAAATGACCAATTAATGCAGGTAGATCTGGTAATTGGATATCTACTAGAGCATGATCAGGAAGATCATTAAATTCAAATATATTTGTTTCATCATGAATAAGGAATATTTCGACATTCTCAAACTCATTCAAACTTGCAGTGCCAGTGCTGAAAAACATAAAAATACCCATGCCAATATTTAAAAATTGATTCTGATTCAACTGAATTTCACTGCTATTAATTATTTGCATTCCAATGGGGTATTCTGAATTGAAATAGGCAGGATTTGGAGCTACTAAGTCATGAATAGTATTTCCACTGATAATTGCATTTTGCGTTTGGGAGTTTATTGTAATACCCAGATTAATATTTTCAAAATTATTACCCTGGATAACAAAGGCATTCTCAGAGGGATTTGTATTGGAACCACCAATATTGATCCCTTTAATATAATACCCTGATTCAATAGTCAGCTGATCAATACTCGAGATAGAGTTATTGTTTATATCTATACGCTGATACCCTGATATTATTTCAATTATAATTCCTGTATTTGTTTCAGCATTTAATACCATATCTTGAATTACCACGTCATCTGAAGCAATAGTAATAAGCGCTGATACGTTCCCAGATTGTAAAATCGGGGATCCATCGCCAATTAATGTAAGTGGGCGGTCAATTGTCAGGTGCTCATTATAAGTCCCTGCAGGTACAAGAATTGTTTGTCCAGGCTCCAATACGTCGATAGCACCCTGAATTGAATTATTGCCCCCGCAAATATTAAAAATATCATAAAAATTATCAAAACAATCCGGATAGATATCATCGCTATTATCGACATAACCATCAGGGATACTGCATGATTCGACAAAATCATCTGGATCGCCATATCCATCACCATCAGGATCGGCATACCAGATGGAGAATCCATCACCAAAACAAACACCACAAACATCTATATCTGCATCAGGAATCAACCCAGTATCACCACCAGCACAGATATCACAATCATCTAAATTGGCGGTGCCAAAACACACTTCATTGCAATCCATGTCCTCATTGAATTCAATCCCTGTTGTCCCTCCTGAACAGGTATTGCAATCATCAAGGCCTGCTGATCCAAAACAAACTTCAGCACAATCCATCTGATAATTGACATCTAATCCTGTTAGTCCTCCAGTGCAGGTTCCGCATGTATCAAGTAATGCATCTCCAAAGCAGTCACCATTACAATCCTGGTCGAGGTTATTACCATTACATACATTACAGTCATCCAGATCAGCATCAGGAATAATTCCTGTATTACCTCCGGCACAAATGCCACAATTATCGATATTGGCAGATCCAAAACATTCGCCACTGCAATCCTGACTGGCGTCATTGCCAAAACATTCACCACAGCTATCTATGTCGCTATTGGCTTCGTGCCCACTGTTGCCTCCTGAGCATACACCACAGAAATCTTCGAAGGCGTCGCCGAAACAATCCCCATAACAATCAATATCCTCATCGGCCAGATGCCCTGTAGTTCCTCCTGAACACATTCCGCAATTATCCACCTGTGCCGGACCAAAACAGACATCTTGACAATCCATGTCACTATTTTCAATATGCCCTGAGTTTCCACCTGAACAAATGCCGCAGTCATCCACAATTGCCAAACCGCTACAATCACCATTACAATCATATATATTACTGATGCATTCGTCGTCTTCGTCGGAGCAATCGGAAATAAATCCATCAGGGACATCTGCAGAACAAAATGATTGTGGTTGACCCGAGCCCAAACCATCGCCATCCAAATCCTGACAATAATCCTGTGCTTCAGGATTATCACAGCCGCATCCCACATCAGCAAATTCAGGCAGAAGTCCGGTATCGCCACCGGTGCAATACCCACATATATCCACTTCTGCTTCTCCCCCGCAAACCTCATTACAGTCCAGGAAATTGACAGCACATTCGGGAAATGGGTCCTCCCAGTTTACCAATCCATCATCATCTAAATCACTGTCGTTGACCATTACTAGATAATAATTACCGTCATTATCCAATAACCATTCGTTACATGATGAAAATTGTATATTATATTCTATCTCGGTGCCAGCCGGAAAAATACCAAGAGACACACTAAAATTTATACTATCAGGCCATGACGGTCCCGTTTCACCTGTCATGGGATAATCCTGAAAAGTCTGCCAACCATCAGTTGATACTCTTACAAATGCTGATACATCTATGATTGGAAAACTTTTGGCAAATATGGAGACTTCCTGAAAGTCCCAGGGTTCATCTACCCCATCCGGTGAATAATATTGATATCCAGCCCATTGAATATCACCATGGGTTCCATCGCAATATCCGGCGCAATCCATGTCAGCTTCATAGCAGCAAACTTGATCAGGATCGATTATACCGGCACCAAAACATTCCCCATTACAATCCATATCGGAATTGAAATCATGGCCGGTAAACCCGCCAGAGCAGACACCACAATCATCAAATTCAGCAGATCCAAATGGGATGCCCTGACAGTCAGCACAGGAGCTGCTGTCGCCATTACAATCTCCACAAATATCTTCAACAGCGTTTCCATCGCAGACACCGAGGCAATCGATTATGTTTGAAAAGCAATCAGGATAAAGGTCATCATCATTGTCAATATGACCGAGGGGCTGGCTACATGCCTCAATGGTCTGATTAGGGTCTCCCAGTCCATCACCATCAAAATCTTCATACCACGTCAAGAGAGATTCACAACAGCTACCAAACTGATCTTCGATAAAAAGACCATCGCAAGTTCCCATACAATCTACCAAGTTGGAAAAGCAATCAGGGTATAGATCATCTGAATTCCCCACATATCCCGGTTGGATTGAGCAACTTTCGATAAAGATCAATTCGGTACCCAAGCCATCTCCATCTGAGTCATCATACCAGGTGGAGAATTGATCACAACATTCACCAAAGTCATCCATTAAGTTTGGTCCGAAACAAATATCCATACAATCCATATCGCTATCAGGATCATGACCAGTATTACCATCTGAACAGACGCCGCAGTTATCGATAAAAGCGGACCCACCATAAACACCATTACAGTCCTGGATCAATTCAGATGAGCTGTTGAATATATATGGGGTTCCGTAAATCCCTAACTCCATATTCGGAGAAAAGACTACAGTCTCAACAATTGGATAAGTTATATCGGTAGCAGAATCATAATACTGAAATGTTATGATATCATCAAAGGTACCACCGACAGAGAGGAAAAAGTAATATCCGTTTGGGGTGCTAATGCTGTTTGCAATACCACGGCAGACATCTTCTGAAAAGGCACCAAGTATGTCACCAGGTCCACCGACTTGTGTATCATTTATCTGAACGATAGATGTGATGCTGCCGGTATCGGCAAAATCATTGGGATTATAGGTCCACCCCGGCTGTGAAAACAGGGAAGTGATGCCAATTGAAATAAGGAGAATAGTTTTAAACCATTCTCTATACTTGAATGTAGGTATAATGCCTGGGGATATCCTCATGAGATGAATTATAAAATATAAAATTTAGTCGGAAAGTATCCAGCCAACCATGATGACAATATCTGCCACATCAAGGGAACTATCCCCATTGGTGTCACCGGCAATTTGCTGGTATTCTGTACTTTCAATTAGATTCAGAATAATGGCGACAAGCATAATTATATCCAGAACATCGAGCATTGCATCTGAATTCAAATCTCCCACCAGGGATAAATACAGACCATTCATATTGTATGGTTCTAGTACTGTACCCAAAATGAGATTTGGCTGAAAATCAAATTGTTCATCGAGCTGAACGGGAGTATCGAGCTGTGAGTCGTAGAAACTAAAATTCACTAAACCCGAATTTGAATTGCTGTAAACAATCATAAAGTACAGGTCTGTCCCCTGGAAATCCAGAGGGAAAGCCTGTCCCCTGCATTCGTCATTAATATAGGCGCCTAAGATATTATCTTCTCCATTTGTTAATTCTCCATTTACTGTGACAGATGAGATCACATTCAGGGAGAATTCAAATTCAGCTGGTTCAATTTGACATTGGCGTGGATCATTATCCTGGTTAAAAACCAATGCGAGTAGCAGGGCTGCAATAGCTAATTGAGTTAAACTGTTATGTATTTTCATTGAGTATAAATTAATATACTTTATGTCAAAATTATTTTAGTAATGTTACCTTTTTCATAATTTGTTTTTCTGGTGTTACAACGGATATAAAATAGATTCCGGATGATTGTATTTCGGCATTCCATGTAAGGTCATGAACACCCGTATCTTGTATACCATGCCATAATTCATCAACGATTTTTCCATTTACATCATAGACAATTATGGAAATAGTCATGGGTTGAGGAATGACATACCTGATATTGGTAACCGGGTTAAACGGATTGGGGTAAATATCAGTGATCATGAAGGATTCAGGTATTATACTGATATCTCCATTAACTGATGACCCATTCCAGTCATAAGCAAGGAAATCAATAATTTTGATCTGACCTGAATAATGGAGATTTAAGTTTTCCATGATTTCAGTTCCGTCAGAAGATATGATAATCATTCGGTTATTTGTCTGTGAGATTAGCAGTCCAGCATCTGGATTGCTAATGTCTGCCTGGAGATTCCCTTCATAGGTTATGTCCAGAGCTGCTGCTGAACCGTAATATTGTATTTCGAGAATTTCATCTCTAACAAATACCTGGACTTCATCAATTTGGGGTCTGAGGTTTAGACTTTCAAATTCAAAAATAATTGAAATAACCATGACGATGTCATAAATATCGACGTTGCCATCCTGCGATACATCAGCAACCGTTAATTGATACTCATTTAATTCAATTTCGTTTATAATATGATCGACCATATCGATCACATCTATCACATTCACCATAAGATCATAATTAAAGTCACCCCAATACAAACATGAGCCATCATCTACGATACTGCCTTCAAGAAAGTTCAAAGCTGTAGGATCTGAACAACCAATGCATGTTTCATTATCATTATCCAAATTGTCGTCACAGACTCCACATTCATCTTCTGTAAATGAACCATAACAGACACCGGCACAATCCATAGCGGTGAAATCGTCTCCAAAACAAACTCCTTCGCAATCCATCGCCCAGTTTGCCTCAAAACCGGTATTACCACCAACACATTCACCACAATCATCGATAGTTGCTGTCCCATCATGAATACCGGCACAGTCAACCTGAGTTACAGTTATGTTGAATGTCTGGCTGTCTCCAAGTCCACCATTATCCTCAATATTAATTATCAAATTACCGCTGTTAAACTGACCAATTTCCGGTATCCAAGATACCAGACCTGATTCATCTATAGTCATACCTTCAGGTGCATTCTGCAACTCATATACGAAAGGATCTTCATCCTGGTCTATATCTAAAATATCAACCTGGTAAGTATATTCCTGGAATATGTTTGCACTTAAATCAGGATCAGAAATAATTGTCGGGGCATCGTTTACAGGATTTACCAGTATATTGACTTCAACTGAATTAAATAAATTTCCATCACTTACTGCCACGGTTAAAATTGCTGATCCAAACCAATTTGCATCAGGGATTATATGTAAATCATTTCCTTCGATATTTGTTTGGATATTGATATTTCCAAATGATGAGTACATCAATTCATCATCCTCTGCATCCGTTGCATTTATCTGGATAGTCACTTCACTGTCTTCATCCATAATTACATCTGATATTTCCTCAATTTGAGGTAAATCATTCACTGGTTCAACTGTAGCAATAACCTGTTCACTAGAACTGGAATTACCGTCAGAAACCGTTATGATCACAATTGAAGAACCAAATTGATCTGGCGCTGGTGAAAGACTGATTACCCGCTCAGTACCGCTTAGGGCAGACATAATATCAATATCAATGGATCCTTCAGGGAAAAGCACATCATTATTTACCAGTACATTGATGGATAAATCATCATCATTATCAGGGTCAATTGGCGTAACCGGAATCAAAATTTGTCCACCATCCTCAACAAGAGGGTCTGGATCGGATATACTCATGAATCCGGGGACATCATTCACATTTGTAATGGTAACCATAAATGAAATTGGATCTGAGTCCTGATTAATATCACGGTTATCACTTGCCCAGACGGTAATTTCTGCCTGCCCAGCATTATCTGTATTTGCCGATACTGTAAGAATATTTCCGTCTAGTTGAATATTTAAAATATCAGGATTAATGGTTACATCTGCAGAAAATAGAAATTCTTCCAAACCATCAATATCTGTAGCACTCAGTGTTAATATGGCCACCTCATCTTCAAGAATGGTGATATCAGAAAGTGAAACAACTACTGGCGCGTCATTAACATTATTAATAACTAACTCAAATGTCCGTGTCACCATCAACTCTTGCCCACTTGCCTCAGTTACAGAAACTATGACCGATTGGGCACCATGATAGTTCTCTGCAGGGGTAAGCTGCAGCTGATTGCCTACCATATCAAGATTTAAATTCTCAGGATCGGTAGAGCTATAATTAAGGATCAGCTCATTATCCGGATCCAAATAATTTAGATCGATTAATTGGATTGAATCTTCATCCATAGATAAATCAGGCAGTGAACTGAACTGCGGGATATCGTTAACAGGATTGATTGAAAGCAGAATAATTCCTTCTTCAGATTCTTGTCCATCAGGATTATTTGGATTGGTGACAATATATTTCAGACTATCCTGGCCAAAATAATTTTCATCGGGGACATAATCGGCTATCCATGTTGAATAATCTGCATCAATTTCACTCAAACTAATTTCACCAAGATTACCATGTAAAGGCGTCTGGGTTATAGCTACTTCTGCCGATAAATCAAAATCATGTTCAATATCTGCACCAATAAGCGTAAGGCCAGTTACCATATCTTCGTCCATCTCCACTTCCTGATTTACAGCAATGGGTATGTTTCTGGAAGCATTAAAAGTACCATCAGGGATATTGAATATTATAATTTCAAGCCCAGATGAAGAATTGTCATCAGTTGCATAAAAGAAAATAAAATCTTGATCTGTGGGTATAAATCCAGTGTTATATAGGTATGAATCATTCAATGGTGTAACCGTACCGCCGAAGAAGGTAGAACCAAAACCATCTTGTGACCCTGGAATGAAATATATCTCCGTTGCATCACCATCCGCATCAAAGGGCTCAATATTGAAAATAAATCCATCTGTCACATCAAATAGTTCAATACTTTCAATTACTGGGACATCATTTACTGATAGTACAGTAATATTTACAGCAGCATCTTCAGAATGTGAATTGCCATCAAAAGCACGGTATATGACTAAGTCTTCCCCATTATAATTTTCATCCGGTGTATAAATCAACTGATCATCATCAATTTCTGCAGTTCCATGAGCTGGACCTGAGAAAATTTCGAAACTTAAATCATCATCGTCGTCATCATCATCAGCAACAAGTTCAATTTCTACTTCAGTATCATCTTCATTTAAGACAATATCTACATCAAATGCCACTGGCTGATCATTCACATTGATTACTTCAAGATCAATTGTTACCTGGTTTGACATAAGTAATTCAGGTGTTTCAGTCTCTTCTGCCTCGATTATTAAAGAGTCAAAACCATAGTAACCTTCATCTGGGATATAGGTAAATCCTGTGCTGCCTTCAAGTTCTTCAAGACTTCCATGAGATGGTGAAGCAATCGCTATCAATTCAAGAATATCATTTTCTGTATCAAATACGTTTATTAAGATGTCTACAGTTGAGTTTTCATTAACAAAACTCCCTCCGGATGAAAATTCATATGACTCTATTACAGGACAATCATTCACAGCCAAAATATTGAAATCAATGGTTTCTTCATCAGAAAATGAGTTACCATCAAATACCTTATATTTCATCTGATCTGTACCAAAAAAGTCATCATTCGATACATAGGTAAAGCTGTTGATCAATCTTAAATCAACTAACTCACCATTCTCAGGTGCAAGAGTTATGAAAAATTCTAATTCTTCATCCGGGGTATCCACATCTGAACCAATTAGATCAATATCTAAACTATGATCTTCCTGCAATGTGACAGTATATGATGCACCAGAAGGTGGATCATCTACTTCAAGAACACTAATGAAAACCGTTGCCTGATTGGATGTCCAATCATCATCAGATACAGTATATATAAATACATCATCACCAGAATAATTCTCTGTAGGTGTATAAACAAATTCTAAAGACGTATTTCCAGCCATCAATTCGCCATGATCTGGTAGCTGAATAAAGTTTACTTCGAGAGGATCATCTGTTGGGTCAGTGGCTGCTAAAATTATATTTGTAGGAGTATCTTCCAGAATTTCAACAGACATATCATTGGCCGTTGGTGTATTACAGGATGAACCATCACCATCACATACATCACAATCATCGGCAATGCCTGGTCCAAAACAGACGCCAAAGCAGTCAGCATCAGGACCTGAAATAAATCCAGTTTCATCTTCTACATTCGAACCAGCACAGACGCCGCAAATATCTTCGTCATTTGTATTGCAATTCGGTTGAGTATCATCTCCATTATCTACCCATCCTTCAGGAATATCATCAACACAGAATACCAAACCCATTCCGGCACCCAATCCATCACCATCATCATCAGGGAAATACTCGGTGAGTGGATTGATTCCGAATACAGCTGAGCTTTCACCAGACAGGGCATTCTCAGTAATGTCTATAACGAGGAAAGTGATGGTTTCACTCCCAGACCAATATTCAAATGGTTTTTCGAATGTAACATTAAATTCAGGGTCAATGAATACACTTAGTTCAGAATTCCCAGAAAAATCAAACGTAACATCATCTCCGTCGAAGTCTGTGACTAATTCAAGTAAGTTAAATGAGGCAAACTCCTCACAACCTTCTAGAATTTGACTTTCAATTTCTCCAAGCTGAGGGGCATCATCTTCTGGGGTAATATTGACTTGAACGGTCTGCTCAAAGGATTCCTGCTGCTGATTTTCAGCCTCAATAACCGTTACAGTATAGATCATTTCAAATTCACCGTTATAGTTTTCTGGGAGAATCAAATCATAATCTAGAATCGATGTTCTATTATCTTCAGGTAATCCATTTATAATGGTTCCATCAGGATATCCGGAAATAAGCAATGTTGCTGTTTCCGATCCATCTAAATCTGTCACCCCATACTCAATTGTCACCGGTATCGTTGTATCTTCTAAACCTGAGATATCATCTGAGATTATTGTTGGCTCATCAACGACTGCGTTTACAATTACGTTTACCGTAATTAAATTTTCATTAAAATCACCATTTTCCTCTTCAATGACAGATGAGTTTAATAAGAAAGTAATATCTTCATCGCTATTGGTTATCGGCGTTACTGTCATAGAATATAGATCGTTTCCAAGTACCTCGAACTCAAATATCTCGGTTCCAAAGGGAGAGATATTTGTAACACTCAAAGATAAAGTTTCTGATCCGTCCTGATCAAATGGATAGGCAGTAAATATAATGTTTATAGGATTATCTTCGTCAATTTGTTCATCCTCAATGAAAACCTGCGGAAAGTCTGCAACAGGAATTACATCAACAATTATCACGGATGCAGATGTTGTATTTATATCTCCATTTTCACCCTCAGTACTTTCAGCGGTAACAGAAATTTCAAAATCATCACTGCTATTCTCAGGTGGAGTGATTGTCAATCCTGCTATAGATGACGGGGACAACGAATAACTGTCATTTCTAATTAATGACCCTGCAGACAATACAGATCCAGATGGTATACCGGATAAATATATCATTAGCGATTCTGAGTTATCAGTATCAACAAGAGAGGATGATATATTTAGATCAATCGCGGTATCTTCATCACCGGATGCATCACTTACTTCAAGAGTAGGTTCATCAGCAACAGCGTTTACGGTTACTGATATAGTATTGAAATCAGTGGTATTTGTATCGCCATTGTCAGCTTCGGTGCTTTCTGCCGTAACAGAAATATCAAAATCTTCATCACTGTTCTCAGGAGGTGTAATAGTCAAACCAGCAAGTGATTCAGGGTCCAGTGCATAGTTTCCATCACCAAGATCAAGACCGGAGGATAATACTGACCCTGGTAGGATACCTGTCAAGTAAATCATCAATGACTCTGATCCATCGGTATCAACTAAGGATGAGCTGATATTTAAATCTATGGCTGTGTCTTCATCACCTTGAGCATCGGATACTTCAAGATTTGGTTCATCAGCAACAGCATTTACTGTTATAATTAAAAAGCCTAAACTTCCAAAATTTGTATCACCATTTTCCGATTCTGTACTTTCAGTAAACACATCAAG
>JABHXA010000005.1 GCA_018657495.1 Fidelibacterota bacterium | reverse complement strand
CTCATGAAATACAGAAATCAACTAAACAAAAAAGCAGCATGACTTCTTTGAGTGTCCAGTTTTTTGTAGGAAGTCCATATCCCAGGAATAACAATGAATACTCAGTTTGGAATTATTGGTCTAAAGATGAAACCGGTTTTGTTTCCCACTACGGTACCCTGAAAGGACTAAAAAATATTAAAGCCGGGAAACCATTATATGTGGTCCCATATGTCGTGGGGAAAAGTCATATAAATGACGATTTGGTTTCTTCAGTACATCCTGATGATTATGACAATTCAGCAAATATGGGTGTGGATTTTAAATATAGTTTTAAAAACGGTCTCACTTTGAATGGCACAGTAAATCCTGATTTTGGCCAGGTAGAAGCAGACCCAGGTGAATATAATTTAACCGAGTTTGAATCTTTCTTTTCCGAAAAACGGCCATTTTTTATGGAAGGTGGTAATATCCTCAAATTTAGTATGGGATTTGGCGATGGTGACAATAGCAACAACACATTGTTCTACTCCAGGAGGATTGGCCGTACCCCTCACGATGCAGTGGATACTGATGATTCTGGTGATAATCCGATTGTTTCAGTTAAAAATCCAGATTTTGTAGATATTGTAACTGCTCTAAAATTGACAGGTAAAACACCTGGCGGACTTTCCATCGGACTGTTAAATGCAATTACTGATGAAGAAGAAGCAATTGAATATTTTGAAGATGGAACAAAAAACTCAATGATTGTCGAACCAAAAACAAATTTCTTTTTATCAAGAGTACAGCAGGATTTACGTGATGGACAAACAGTAATTGGTGGTATCTTCACAGCCACTAGAAGGGATTTGAAAAATACCGGGATGGATTGGCTGCATGAAAATGCCTATACTGGCGGCGTCGATCTGACTCATGAGTTTTTTGATAGAAATTATTATATTCAGTCGGCACTATCCTTTAGTCGGGTAGAAGGCTCAATCGAAGCCATTTATGATACTCAGACCAGCTCTACCAGATATTATCAACGACCCGATGCTGATCATTTAACTGTCGATGAGTCAGCCACGTCTTTATCAGGAAATTCATTAAAACTTGTTGGTGGAAAAAGCAGCGGACATTTTCGTGGTGCTGTTGGATTATTTAGAACGAGCCCCGGGTTTGAAGTAAATGATCTAGGATTTGGTAGAAAATCCGATACTTTTATGCAGTTTACTTGGTTTTCTATTAAAGGATGGGATGAAGGCAAAATTTTCAGAGATTATCAGATAAATTTTAATCAGTGGGTTGATGGAAATTCAGAATTTGATGTGTATAGCAAAGGTGGAAATGTCAACGCCCATGGGACATTTCTTAATAACTGGAGAACTGGCGGTGGTATTGGAATCAATGCTTCCGGATTGAGTGTTTCAGAACTTAGAGGCGGTCCGGCAATTTATAAACCGGCAAATACAAATGTCTGGCTTAACATCAATTCAGATTTTAGAAAAACCGTTTCTATTGGTCTGTTTGGAAACATATTCAGAAATGATGATGATGTAGAATCATATAGCTTTGGACCGGAGATTTCTTACAGGGCATTTGACAACCTGCAATTATCAGTTGAAACCGAATATAGCAAATTCTCAGATACCTGGGCGTGGCGCGGCGTTGGAGCAGATTCAAATTTTAATGACCATTACATTTTTTCAGATTTGGATCGAAAAACACTATCCATGGAAATGAGGGCGGATTATACCGTCACCACAAATTTATCCATCCAATTTTATGGTCAGGCCTTATTTACTGCCGGGGAATACAAAAATTTCAGAGAAACAGATCAGGTTCGTGCCGCATCATTTAATGAAAGATTCAGTGAACTGGAAAATGCCGTAACAGATATAGATGTCAACGGTAATGATGTCCTGGATATTTATAATGATCAATCAGAATATTATACTTTTGAGGATGGAATATGGACTGATTTCAATTATAAAGAATTTCGGACAAATCTTGTCATCCGCTGGGAATTTCAGACAGGATCAAGTTTGTTTTTTGTCTGGTCAGATGGATATACTCATTCAAAAGATGAAGATGTAAAATTCGATTTTAGTAATGATGTAGAGGATTTATTTGATCAATCCGGAGACAATGTGTTTCTGTTGAAACTGAACTATTTGCTAAATATATAGAGTTTAATCGATATCTGATTTGGCTGTGAAATGATGTAGAAGAATTCCACCTGCCACTGCCACATTGAGACTGTCTATTTTTCCATAGCCTGGAATAGTAATACTTTTGTCAAATTGTTCGTGAACTGAATCAGGAAAGCCATGGGCTTCACTGCCAAGAACAAGAGCCCATTTTTCTGGAATAGATTTGGAGGGTTCATTCATTCCTTGACCATCCATAACAGCGCCGGCAATGGTATATCCCTGTTGTTTTAGTTTATCAAAAATTTCAGTGTTGACATTCGTTTTTATTTCAAGAAGAAAATGGGCACCCATTGCCGATCTCACAACCTTGGGATTATATGGATCAGCGGACTTTTCTGAAATAATCACCGTCCTGATGCCAAACCAGGCAGCCGTTCTTAACAAAGTACCCATATTGCCCGGATCAGATATCTCATATAAAACCAAAATGCGTTTATCAAATACTTCAGCTTCATCTCTCATTTTGCAAATTGCTAAAATACCCTGATTATTTTTTGTATCTGAAATTTGATGAAGGACCTTTGGATCAATGGATTTTACTGCAACATTGAGATTATTGCATAATGATAACAATTCCTTACCATGGTTTGCATCAATTGACTGCTGTGTAAAGAAAATATTTTCCAGTGGATATCCAGAAATCATTGCCTCTTTAATAAGCAGGTAACCTTCCAGAATAAATAATCGATTTGCGTATCTATTCTTTTTAAGAAACAGGGAGCGAAGTCGTTTTAGGTCATTTATAGATGATTCCTGGAGCATGATTTTGCATCTAACCTGATGATCAGATTTGAATCTCCAGACTGGTGGGGCAGTGATCAGATCCCATAACTTCTGGAAGAATCCCGGCATGATTCACAGATTTCATTAATAAAGGCGAAACACAAAAATAATCAATACGCCATCCAATGTTTCGTTCCCGGGCTTTTGCCATATAACTCCACCATGTATAAAAACCACCTTCAGGATTGAAATGTCTGAAGGTATCCACAAATCCCGCCTTAACGATATTATCAAATCCCATTCTTTCTTCAGCTGTAAACCCGGCATTTTTTTTGTTTGATTTTGGATTTGCCAAATCGATTTCTTTTTGTGCCACATTCATATCTCCGCAGAAAACGACTGGTTTCTTGTTTTCCAACTCCCTCACATAGGATAGGAAATCAACATCCCACTCTTTTTGCCGGTAAGGTAATCGGGAAAGATCCCGTTTCGAATTTGGCACATATACTGTCACCAGATAATATTTCTCAAACTCTGCAGTAATCACCCGGCCCTCTGTATCATGTTTTGAAATATCCAAGCCATATGTGACACCAATAGGCTCAATCTTGGAGAATATTGCGGTTCCTGAATATCCTTTTTTCTCAGCAGAATTCCAAAATCTGTATGGATATCCTGGAAATTCATTCTCCACCTGTTCAGGACGCGCCTTGGTCTCCTGGATACAAATAATATCCGGATTTTCAGATTTAAGAAAATCCATGAATCCCTTTTTAATCGCTGCACGTATGCCGTTAACATTCCAGGATATGAGTTTCATATATGATGATTTCCTTACAATATATAATTGATCTTAGTTGATAGAAATAATTTCAAATTCGCCGGCAGAGATAGCCTTTTCAAATAAATCCCCAAACTGAATTCGTTCTTCGACATTTTGAATAATATTCAGTCGAGCCTTTGTTTCGGGATGTGCCGGTACAAAAAATGAACAGCAATCCTGGTATGGTTCAATGGAGACTTCATAGGTTCCAATTATTTTGGCTCTGGTTATAATCTCTTCCTTATTCATACCAGCCAGGGGTCTAAGGATGGGTCGATCTCCCACATCGGCAGTGGCTCGAATATTTGAAAGCGTTTGTGATGCTACCTGGCCGACACTTTCGCCTGAGATTAGAACAGGTGCATCAATTTTCTCTGCTATCATACAGGATAACCGTATCATTGCCCGTCTAAACAACAGCACCCAGTATTTATCATGAGATTCAGACATTATCTTCTGTTGTATTTCTAAAAGAGGTATAAGGTGTAACGGACAGGATAATTGGTATCTTGCTAATATTTTTAATAGTTTTTTAACATTTTTTATCGATTGTCTACTGGTTGACGGAGCACTATGAAAATGGACGTAGGTAAGATCGACACCGCGTTTGATCATTTCAAAGGATGAAACCGGTGAATCAATTCCCGATGATAACAGGCTGACAGCAGTTTCACTCACACCAACCGGTAAACCACCATGCCCTGAGATCCGATCGACTCCCACGTATGCCATGCCTTTAACAATTTCAATATATATCTCAAGACCAGCGCCTTTTAATTTGACCGGTTTATTTACAATTGGCTGAATATATGCACCGACTTCTACATTCAACTCACCGGATGTCATAGGAAATGTTTTATACTGCCTTCGAGCCGAAACCCGAAAATTTTCAAATTCTTTGCCTGATCTCAAAATCATTTCCTGGGCGGCGATTTTTATGGTCTCCAATTCCGCTTTCTGCTGATGCATAAGTGTAGCGTTGGATAGTCCCATTACTTCTGTGAGGATTTTTGAATATTCATTCCAGCGCTCCACATCGATTCCAAAAACATAGACGCGGGCACTTGAAGTTGTGATCGTTTCAAATGGAAGAGACTTTAAATGGAGACGGACATTATCTTCAAAGTGTCTTTCGAACCAGGTTCGGTTTCCGCCTTTGATAGAGATTTCATGATAATGAATTAGAATGCAGTATTTGGACATATAATTTTCTGATTAACTAAAATGTTATATTCAATAAAGATTTAAGATAAACGCTGGTGAATAATTCTAATGATGATGATCTTCATCTACAGAAAAATATTCTGCAAGCTGATCCAGGGCAACATCAAATTGCTCACCTGATTCCATGTTTTTTACCTGGGCCAGATCGGATTCAACTTCCTGTTCACCGATAATTATTACATATTGAGCTTTGGATCGATTGGCCTCACGCATTTGGGCTTTCATACTTCTTCTCAATGTTTCAACCAGTACAGAAATACCCTTTGTTCTTCTCAACTCATCGGCAATGACCATCCCTTTTGGAATGGCTTTTTCTCCAAGGAGGACAATATAGACATTGATACCTTCCGGTTCCGATTCTTTAATAGAACTCAAGGCGATAAGTAATCTTTCAAAACCAGCAGCGAAACCCACAGCAGGAGTTGGTTTACCTCCAAGTGTTTCCACCAGTTTATCATACCGGCCACCTCCGCAAAGGGCATCCTGAGCGCCAAGGCTTGTTGAAGTTATCTCAAAAGTGGTCCTGGTATAATAATCCAGACCGCGCACCATTTTTTTATCATGGATATATGGGATACTTAACTGGTCCAAAAGGTTTAAAACTGTCTCAAAATGTTCACTGTCTTCATCAGAAACATTATCAGATATCATTGGGGCATATTGATCAAGCAATGCCTGGCAATTAGGATTTTTACAATCAAAAAGCCTGAGGGGATTTCGATGCAGCCGATCTTGACATGTCTCACACAATTCCTCGGCATGAGGTTGAAGCTTTTCCTTTAGTAGTTTCAGATATTCCTGTCGGGCATCTTGACTGCCAATTGTATTTATTTTTACAGTTAAATCTTCAATGCCCATAGAAACAAAAAACTGATAGGCCATAGAAATTACTTCTGCATCCTGCTCAGGAAATGGCGATCCAATCGCCTCAACACCAAATTGATTAAATTGTCTCTGACGACCTTTCTGTGGACGCTCCCGGCGGAATAGCGAATCTATATAATATAATCGATGGATAGGATTTTTACCTGCGAGATTATGTTGTATATATGATCTAACTACTGGGGCAGTAAGTTCTGGTTTTAGCGTTAACTGGGTACCAGCTTTATCCGTGTCTGTCCAAGTGTACATTTCTTTATTGACAATATCTGTAGTATCACCAATCCCACGGACAAAAAGTTCAGTTTTTTCAAAGGCAGGAGTTCTTATCTCTCCAAAACCATGGACATACATAAAGTCATGGACAGCAGATTCTACTTCACGCCAAATCTCGCTGGTCTCGGGGAGTATGTCAAAAGTGCCTTTTATGCAGTTTATATTTTTCATATATCGTCGTCTTCCGGGTCTAATAGTTGGGCATTCCAGGCATAAACAATATCGAGAATACTCTCAATAGAATCTGAGTCAATTATTTCTGCCCGAATGGTAGAATCACTGATCATTTTCTGGAACAGGGAAATAAATTTAATATGATCATCCACGTCAGTGTCAGGACTGATTGTGAGTACAATAATATGACATGGCAGTCCATCTGGGGATTCACAATTAATTCCGGATTTTGAAATACCAATCACTGTTTTAAAACTTCGTATCCCCGTTGATATTCCATGAGGGTATGCGACGCCCCTTCCGGCAGCGCATGGCAATTCAATTTCGTTTTTAATAATTGATTCCAGAACATCCGGAGTTTTGGCAACATGTTCCTTCTGCTGAAGGATAGCCAGCATTTCCTTAACGGATTCTTCTATTGAATCTGCAGAAATGAAATCTAAATTGTTTTTAGTAAGTAATTCTTGTAGGTTCATATGAATGTGAAAATTACCAGTGATATATCATTTCCTTCAAAGAAAAAGATTTGATTCTCAATCACTGGTTGTTTTGGTAAACAATTTCTCCTTTGATAATAGTATATAAAACTTCAGTATCCAAAATATCAGCTGGTTTTATTGTGGTGATGTCGTTTGATAAAACCGTAAAGTCAGCCATATAACCCGGCTGAATTTTGCCCCTTCGATGTTCCTCAAAAGCGCTATTGGCTGCCCAGGTAGTAAACATCTTTAATGCGTCCAGCGGAGAGACTCTTTCTTCTGCATGCCATCCTGATTTCGGGTATCCATTCACATCCTGTCGGGTTACTGCAGCATAAAACTCGAGAAGAGGATTACCAGCTTCAATTGGACAATCAGATCCACCGGCTACTTTCAGTCCATTATTTAAAAATGTATTAATTTTGGAAATTCGGGATGTTCGGTGAGAACCAATTCGCTGTTCCATCCATCTCATATCGCTGGTACAATGGGATGGCTGCATTGATGGTATGATATCATTTTCACAAAATAATGCAATGTCTTTAGATGCAACCATTTGAGCATGTTCAACACGCCAGCGATGGTTATTTTTTCCCTTGAGAACCTGGCTATAGGTATCCAGCACAAAACGGTTACCGCGATCACCAATTGCATGGGTATTTAATTGGAAGCCATAACGAAAACATTTTTCAGCTAATTCACTAAATTTTTCAGTGCTTATAAGTATCAAACCTTTATTACCAGGGTCATCAGAATATTCTTCCAGCAATGCAGCACCACGGCTACCAAGAGCGCCATCAATAAATGCTTTCACCGATCGGATAATCAAACTATCTGTTACAGTAGGTCCATTTTTGAAATGATAATCAAGGAGTTTATCATCTCCACTGGCGAGCATACAGTAGCATGAAAGGGGGAAATCCTGTTCCTCAATAAGTTCTCTTATTACTTCAAGTGTCCTTGCCGTCATCCAGGCATCATGGACCATAGTAATTCCACGGCTATTCAATAGATTTACGGCATTTTTCACCTGCCGTTTGATATCTGATTTTCGTTGTGAAGGGATAATTTTTGATACGGGGTCCATCGATCTATCAACAAAGATACAATCGTTTATGACCCTTCCTCCATCAGGCTGAGAATTCAGTGGGTCATAACCAGCAAGATTTCGGGCTACTTTATTCAGCCAAATTGCATGTCCATCGACTCGGGTCAGAGCAACAGGATGGTTTGGGGAAATAAAATCGAGTACATCAGCATCAGGGAAATCTGGATTATCCCAATGAGATTGATCCCAACCGCGACCGAGTATCCAGGTACCTGACGGTAGTTCATTGGATTTTTTCCTCACCATATCAGCAATTATTTGTGATGATGAGATATTATTAAATATGAGTTCTTCTAAAAAACGTCCAAGATTGGCGAGATGAAGATGGGCATCACAAAATCCTGGGATCATGACTTTACCATTCAAATCAATAACTTGTCCTTCAGGATTTGCATCCAAGGCGGTAATGAAACCGTTTGAAACAGTTACCGATTCTGCAATGGGATGTTGATCATTTAAGGTGATCAGTTTCCCGTTGATAAAGGAAATTGTGTTGGTTGATGTATTTTGATTCAATTCTAATCTTTCTACAGCGCGGCAAAATTAAGGTAGAACCATTACGAAAAGGAAAGTGAAAATGTAGTGATTTTTAGCTTATTGTGCTGATAATATCAGAATACTCCAATAATGTGAAAAACTCAGGATAAATAAACTGCCAAAAGGAGACAGTTCTTATATAAAAATTTATATCTTTTTATCAGAAACAAAATGAAAAAATGAGTTATCCATGGCTCAAATGTATAAATAAGACAAGATAGCCTGATACCCCTTGCACTTTCAACTTTTCACATTCTACTTTCACCATTCTACTATCCCCTTGTTAACTTTGAGGTATGGAATTTCAGGAATTTCACCAGGAACTCAAGTCCAATCAAACAATAGCTGTTTATTTTACTACAGTCGATTGCCAGGTATGTAGAGTAGTTAAACCAAAACTGAAATCGATTTTGAAGGAATATCCACATATTAGTTTGATGGAGATAAATTCAATGGATTCACCAATAATTGCATCTCAAAATATGGTATTTGCCGTTCCGACGCTTATTATTTTTTCTGACGGTAATGAAGTAAAGCGTTTCAGCAGATACCTTGATATGCCTGATATTTCATCTTTTTTACATAGAATTTCACATGAAGACAATATCGAATAGGAAGCAAAAATGAAGAAAATAGACTTACGAAGTGATACGGTAACTCATCCGTCACCTGCAATGAAAAAGGCAATGATGAATGCTGAACTGGGTGACGATGTATTTCAGGACGATCCCACAGTAAACAATCTTGAAAAAACCGCCGCGGCATTATTTGGGAAGGAATCTGCCTTGCTGGTTCCCAGCGGAACGATGGCAAATCTTGTTTCGGTACTTGCCCATTGTGAAAGAGGAGAAGAAGTGATCCTTGGAAATAAATGTCATACTTTTATCTATGAAGCTGGCGGCATTGCAGCATTTGGTGGTGTCCATCCCCATACATTGATAAATCAGCCAGATGGGACCATTGACCTTGATGATATACGTCATGCCATCCGCCCTGATGATGTACATTTTCCCCATACAAAACTGATAGCTCTGGAGAATACACACAATAAATGTAACGGGACGCCTGTATCGGTCGAATATATCAAATTGGTTTCTGACATTGCTCAGGAAAATGATTTAAAACTCCATATTGACGGTGCCAGAATTTTTAATGCCTCAGTTGCCTTGGGAAAATCTGTTCAGCAGTTGAATAAATATGCCGATTCAGTCTCGTTCTGTATGTCAAAGGGATTGTCCGCTCCAGTTGGTTCAGTCATTATTGGAGATTCAATGTTTATTCAAAAAGCAAGGAGAATCAGAAAGGCATTGGGAGGTGGCATGCGGCAGGCTGGTGTGTTGGCAGCTGCTGGATTGGTGGCCTTGGGTGAAATGATTCCGCAAATAAAATTAGATCATGAAAATGCCCGCATCCTTGCAGATGGTATTTCTCAAATTGATGGATTGGATATTGATCCCAGGAATGTGAAAACGAATATTGTTTATTTTGGTTTGGCATCAAATAAAATGACTACCTCAGATTTAGTGCAAAAAATGGAAGACAGGGGTATTCGTTTTCTTGCTTTGGGTCCAAATCAGTTTAGAATGGTGACTCATTATGGAATTGAACGAAAGGATATTTCCACAACCCTTGACGTTATGGCTCATTTATTGAAAAACTAATTTCACCCTGAAGTTAAAGATTTCTAGATCAAAAGTAAATACTTCCCTTTAAGGAAAATATAGACCTCAGACTTACTGTATATCAACCTTCCAGGTTGATTCTGAAGAGCACAATCAAGATGATTGTGATACATTCTCGTTATGAAGGAATTACCATTTAAGAAATTAGAATATTTTTTTTAAATCTTCGTTTGGACAATTATTATTGATGTGGTTTTGTATATCAACCCTCCAGGTTGATTTTAAAAAGCATAATTAAGAATACTTTTAGTATTACATATTTGGATCCTGACCAACTAATTAAAATGGATTTTCAGAAAATGGCAATAAAATTAAAAAATCAATGAGTATATATTTTGACTATGAAAGTGTAACAGAACAAAGGAGAAGGAATTTACCTCATTGGGATCAAGATGGCGTTATTTATTTTGTGACATTTCGTCTTTGGGATTCAATCCCAAACAATGCAATCGAAGAAATCACCCAAGAACGCATCGAATGGAGGCTTATAAATAAAATTGAATCTGAAACAGATTTGCGGACAATAAATTTTGAACTCAAAAAAGAATATTATAAATTATTTTCCGAGCGAATTGATAAATTATTGGACAATGGATTTGGCTCATGCATCTTAAATAAACCCAGTAATTCATTGATTATCCAAAACGCCTTAGAGTATTTTGATTCTGACCGATATAGGCTTGGCAACTGGGTTATAATGCCAAATCATATTCATATTCTTGTAAAGCCATTAAAAATCTGGTCTCTTTCAGAAATAACCCATTCTTGGAAATCTTATACCGCAAATAAGTTAAATCTTTTACTTGGTCGCAAAGGACAGCTTTGGATGCATGAGTCTTTTGATCATATCGTGAGAAGCTCAGATCAATTACAAAGAATTCAAAAATATATAATTGATAATCCAAAGGGTTTACCAAATTCACATTACAGAATATTTGTCAACTCACTAGTATGATTTTTATTGTTAGGGCGGCTAGTTCAATTGATTATGAATTCAATATTAATAATCCCTTTCTGGGTTATAATTATGAATAGGTATTGTATATCAACCTTCCAGGTTGATTTTGAATTGCACAATCAGAATGATTGTGATACAGTTTCGAGTTGAAGGAATTAAAATTTAAAATTGCAGTACGCCCCCCTTATTTTTGCACATTAATTATTAATTGTTTGTATATCAACCTTCCAGGTTGATTTTAATTGACACAATCAAGATGATTGTGATACAGTTTTATTTTGAAGGATTTAGCCCAATTAATTATGGATTATGATAATTGGCAAAAACCTATGGAATTATAAAGGTTGATTATTCGTCATTTTCTGATTAATTGTAAGAATGAAATTTCAAATATTCTCCTTTTCATCTCAAAAAAAGGTTAAAACCGCTTTAAATTCCGCCCCTGTATTTTGATTAAACTATAGAAACTAACGAGGATTAAATGGCAAAAGGCGTCACTCCAAAAAGCACGGATTATAACAAATGGTATACAGATGTAATCTCAAAGTCCCAAATGGCCGACTATGGACCAGTAAAAGGTACAATGGTGATACGGCCTTACGGTTATGGTATATGGGAAAATGTAAGAGATGCATTTGACAGTCGGTTTAAAGCAACGGGACACACAAATGCGTATTTCCCATTATTCATTCCTAAGTCATTTTTATCAAAAGAAGCAGAACATGTAGAAGGTTTCGCCAAGGAATGTGCTGTAGTTACCCATACCCGCCTGAAAGCAACTGAAGATGGTAAGGCTGTTGTTGTCGATCCAGCATCCAAATTAGAAGAAGAAATTATCGTTAGACCGACTAGTGAGACAATTATCTGGTCAATGTATAAGAAGTGGATAAACTCCTATCGTGATTTGCCGTTATTAATAAACCAATGGGCCAATGTGGTGAGATGGGAAATGCGTACCAGGTTATTTATCCGGACCAGCGAATTTCTTTGGCAGGAAGGTCACACAGCTCATTCCACTAAAAAAGAAGCGATTGAAGAAACATTAAAAATGCTGGAAGTATATCGGGAAGTCGCCGAGGATGTATTGGCTATCCCGGTTCTAACCGGTTTAAAATCCGAAAGTGAAAAATTTGCCGGTGCTGTTGACACCTATTGTATCGAAGCCATGATGGGTGACAAAAAAGCACTCCAGGCTGGTACCTCTCATTATTTAGGGCAAAATTTTGCCAAAGCTTTTGATGTAAAATATCAGGATGAAAATAATAAAGAAGAATATGTCTATGCCACCAGCTGGGGAGTAAGTACGCGGTTGATAGGTGCGATTATCATGGCTCATGGTGATGATAAGGGCCTGCGGCTGCCTCCAGCCATCGCCCCAATCCAGGTGGTTGTTATACCAATTACACGGAGTGATGAAGACGGTGAAATGGTAAAATCCTATCTTGATCCCCTTATAAAATCTCTAAAACAGAATGGGATCAGAGTCCATATTGATGACAGAAAAAAAATGTCGCCAGGTTTCAAATTTAATGAATGGGAGATGAAAGGTGTTCCAATCCGATTGGAAGTAGGACCAAGGGATATGAAACAGCACAGCGTGTTTCTAGCGCGAAGAGATACTTCTGAAAAATTTGGAGTTGAAATTGCTGGAGCATCTTCAAAGATTATTGACCTACTAGATGAGATACAAAATAATCTTTTTGATCAGGCCCTGGCATTCCGTGAAGACAATACTTTTTCAGTGAGTAGTTATGACGAATTCAAATCTATTGTGGAAAAAGGTGGATTTATTCGTTGTGGATGGGATGGGGATGCGAAAACGGAAGAAGCCGTTAAAGCTGAAACAAAAGCAACCATCAGGGTAATCCCTTTTGATGAAAAACCAGAGGGTCTTGCGTGCATTTATTCTGGTAAACCTGCAAAACATGAGGTGATATTTTCCAAGGCATATTAGTAAAATGAGCGAAGATTGTGCATCCTGAATTGAATCAGAGGATATCCCAACAATAGGGAGTCATGCTTTTATCGTCTAAAGCCATTGTTTTAAAATCATTCCCATACAGTAATACAAGCATTATCTCTCGTTTATATACCGAGGATTACGGAAAAGTATCTGTCATGGCAAAAGGTGCGAGAAGACCAAAAAATCCCCTCGCTTCCACCCTGGAGCCTCTAAATGGAATTCACGTGAATTATTTCTCGAAGGAATCCCGCGGTTTGCAAAATCTAAAAGAAGCCAATTCCCTGTATATCGTAAAAAATATTCGTGAGGATATGCATAGCCTGACAACGGGTCTGACAATTTTGGATATCCTCGATCACACCTGTATTGAGCAAGACCCCAGCCCAATTTTATATCGACTTGTGACAAAATGCGTAAATGTTCTTGAGGAAAACCCAGGATTATACAAGGAGATATTCTGGTTTTTTATGCTTCAGTTGGCCATAAGATCTGGATTCAAGCCGAATCTGGACCGTTGCGGTGGATGTTTATGCACCATGTCTGAATGTGTTTTGGATATCCATACCGGAATGCTGAGTTGCCGAAATTGTATCTCAATTGGCGATAATGATCTTAATTCTCCACAACTTCAGGTTCTAAAAAAATTGAATGTGACACATATTAATAATCTTTCCAATATAGAATTATCTGATAAATTGTCAAATGGGATTACACAGTTTTTATTATCCTTTCTTAAAATTCATATGCTGGGCATGGAAAAAGTAAAATCATTGAAAATAATGGATCAGCTATTATGATACTCGATCATACTGAACGATTTGATACAAAAGATTATCACTTAAATCCAGATAGCAAAATTGGCTGTTACCTGATTCACGGATTCACCAGTACAACTTATGAAGTTCGAGATTTAGCTCACCTTCTAGCAGCAAATGGATATCGGGTAGTTGCTGAAAATTTACCGGGCCACGGCACTACAGTGGATGACTGCAATCGGGTAAAATATACCGATTGGCTCACTCATACTGAACAAGGATTTGCAAAATTATATTCTGAGTGCGACAGCGTATTTGTCGGCGGAGTCAGCATGGGGAGCCTCCTGGCAATAAATTTATCCCAGATGTTTCCAGTTGCCGGTTTGATCACCGCAGCCCCTTTGATTGAATTTCTTCATCGTCTCAAAACCAAATATTTGAATCCATTTATGTGCATGTTTATTTCAAAATTAACCAAGGGCGGCAGATATCCCAAGAATGTGAGAGACACGTATAAATTTTATGGTTATAATTATTACCCAATGAGGGCAATAAATCAAGTTCAAAAAATGACTGATTTGATTCGAGAGAACATTCATAAAATCAAATCTCCCATTTTGATTCAGTTTGCTGAAAATGATGTGACATTGCCCCCTTCAAATGCAAAAATAATACGGGATAGTGTTAGCTCTGAAAATATATGGTATTCAGGATATAAAAAAACGACTCATAATATGTGGGATAATGATTTAGAAAAAGATGTGATTCACCAGGAGGTTTTACATTTTATGAATTCAATTTCCGGGATGGACAAATGAGATATCAGTATACCAGTCCGGGAGCAAGAAATCCCTTCCAAACTGCTGTAAAAAATACTCCACAGGGAATCAAGTTGCTCATCATTATCAACATTATTGTATTTGCGGCTATTGAATTATCCGGTGTCCGGGGAGAACTATTTCGTCAATTTGGTCTTGTACCCAGCTTTGTGTGGCAACACTTCAAAATTTGGCAGCCATTTACCTATTTATTCCTGCATGGTGGGGCGACTCATCTATTAATGAATATGTTTGTATTATGGATGTTTGGAAGAGAGCTTGAAGAGATTTGGGGTAAAAAGCAATTTTTTGTTTATTATTTTATTACCGGTATCGGTGCAGGTTTAATCACTATGCTCTTTAGTTTATATTCCACTATACCTATTGTCGGTGCAAGTGGTGCCATATATGGATTGCTATTGGCTTATGGAGTCATGTATCCGGAGCGAAAAGTATATGTGTATTTCTTATTTCCCGTGAAAATTAAATATTTTGTCGCTGTGCTTGCCGGGTTATCATTTTTTGCATCACTATCACCAGGCCAATCAGTTATTAGTCATTTAACTCATCTATCTGGAATGATTATCGGTTACATTTACCTGAGTAAGGGTTTTCAGTTTAAAACTATAAGGCATTGGTTTTTAAAATACCAATTAAGAAAAATGAAACCCAAATCATCTCAGCAAAAAAGTAATTTGGCTAAGAATAAACCAAAAATTGATGATTCGCTTTATAAACGAAGAGTTGATCAAATACTTGATAAAATGAATACCGTCGGTTGGGATGAGTTATCAGAATCTGAAAAAAATATGCTTTACAATGCCAGCAAAAAATACTCTCAAGATCAACCCCCAAACTAAACTATTCTTTCTGTATAATTGCGATTAACACAACTACAAAAAATTGCCATAACCGTCGTCATTTTCTTAATTGGGCTGAGGTTTGGCTGGATCCTGTTAATTTTTCTTCCCTTTACATTTTTCTTCAAATCAAAGGATATGGATCAATGAAATCCTATTACAAAGAACTTTGGCTGGATATTCCAGAACGAATGGAATTTGTCAATATCACTTATCAGGTTCAGAACTGTATCACCGAAAGTGGGATTCAAGAAGGATTATGCCTGGTAAATGCCATGCATATCACCGCATCAGTATTTATTAATGATGATGAATCGGGGTTGCATCGGGATTATAAACGTTGGTTGGAAGAACTCGCGCCGCATGAACCGCTATCCAGATATGATCATAACCGAACAGGTGAAGATAATGGGGACGCCCATCACAAGAGACAGATAATGGGTCGAGAGGTGACTTGTGCTGTGACTGAGGGGAAATTACATTTTGGACCCTGGGAACAAATATTCTATGGTGAATTCGACGGCAAAAGAAGAAAACGGGTTCTTATAAAAATTATCGGCGAATAATACTTTTTAGTTTCCAACAATTAGATTAACCATTACTACCAGATCCAGAACGTTTATCATTCCATCCTGATTAATATCTGAAGCATTCTGCTCGTATTCATCCGGTATTGCTGAACCAATAATAAAATTCACCACTAACACCAGATCAAGCACGTTCCAGCTCCCGTCATTATTTGGGTCAGGCGGAATACTTGAAATAAAACGAATTTCGTAATTCCCGGCAAATGGAATATCAACCCAAATATGATCATCTGTAATTTGCTGTTCAGCAATCAGTGATCCGTTTTGAAATAATTGGATATCGCTGAACGAATCATCAGCAGGAAGGCCAAGAGAAATAGAACGGTTGTTTGAAGTGGTGACGAATATAGATTCAAATATTTCTGAAGGATATAAAAATAATGCTTCAGAGTTGTTTAAATAATGGATATTAAAAGTTGATTCATTTACTCGATCGGCAATAATTCTGATAAATTCTACCTCAGATATCTGATCAAATGCTTCCAACCAGTAAGCCCTGCTTGGTTCATCCAAATTTACATTCACATTATCTGGATCATCAACCAGCGAGAATTGAGAAAGCCAGTCACATGAATGAATTTCATCTATCATACTGTAACCATGTCCTGAGGGATCAGGGTCAGGTTCGATCCACATATTTTCGTTATATCCTAATAATAAAGTATAAAGATCTTCAGCATGCCATCGATGCGCTTCTGATTCACTAAAATCCATATACAGTGGTGTGTATTGCAGATTATAGTGATTGCTCTGTAAAGAATCCGGAAAAAATACAGCGCTGTTACGATGATATTCAAATGGGACTTCCTCAGGCGTACCTCCAAACCATTCAATCATAGAATTATTACCATCCATCTCCCAGTAACGTCTTTCACAATCGAGAATACCCGAGGCGGATGCAGTCGCAGCCACCATTGGGAAATTTGGATCGAGATGATTAGTGGCAAAAACAGCACCTCCGGCACCACCCATTGAACCGCCGACCATATAAATCATTTGCGAATCTATATTAAAATTTTCCTGAAGCCAGATTATCGCTTGCTGGACAAAAAACTGGGCTCCCTGATGATTATAATTATTGGGTGACCCGCCAAAAGGAGAAAGGAAAAACCAACCACGCAGATTGGCTTCTTCATCGAAATCAGTGAAGTAATTTGAGTTCTCATTACCACCCCATTGATGAAATGCCACCAATAATGGTACGGCATTATCACCGGTATATTCTGCTGGTATTTGGTAGGAAAAAACATCAAGTGTATCGCCCTCTTCGACAACAAATTCAGTGATGATTTCCTGGGTGAATGAAAAAGTGACTAGAAAAAGTAAGATGTATTTTGTGGGATTATTCATATCGAAAATTACAGAAAATGGCAATAATAGACAATGCATATGATAATTTGATATTCTGGATTATCAAAAATATTCAATGGAAAACAGAAGAACCACATAGTTTCCCTAACACTCCTTGAAGAGAAATATGAGAATTAATTGACTACTTCTGTAGTTTTTTTAATATGGTCATCATCCAGATAAAACTGGTGCTGGATGCAACAATGGATGAGATGAGAATGGCAATCCACACATAAATGATGGGTAAATCCAAAATGTTTCTAAAATACCAGGCAAGAGGCGCGCTGATTAATAAAACCCTAAGCAAGGTTACAACAAGCATCGGGGTTGCATGACCCAATCCCTGCATGATTCGACCGCTGCTCAGACCAATAGTAATAAATGGATAGGCAAAAATTAATACTTTGAAATATTGTACGGCCAGATCAGCAATTTCAGTGGAGTCTGTAAATAACGGCATAATTGATTCTGCGAATAGAAAAAAGGATACGCTGATGATCATCGTTAATGCTAGTGCTCTGCTCAAGCCATATTTGATTACCTGTTTGACAAGGTCCATTCTTTGTGCCCCAAAAAACATACCAACCAGTGTGACCATGGAGGTTGCAATAGAAATCAGTGGAAGGAAGAAAAGATGTTCAAGTCTTCCAGCTGTTTGATAAGCAGCAACTCCAATTGTTGAGTTGAGAATCCAATTGAAGGCAGTAACTCCGATGGACATGATAATCATTGATAATGAAGAAGGTACACCTAACTTGAATATCCTTTTTATGATCATAGGATTAAATGAGAAATTTTTCAGATCAAATCGAATATAGGTATGTTGCTTGAAAAACATCATATAGAAAAAAATCATCGCAACAATTGCCTGACTGATAACCGTGGCGATTGCGGCACCGGATAATCCATAATAATGAATAAATATTGGATCAAGGATGATATTCATCACGGTGCCGACACCCATCACTTTCATTGGGAAAATGGCTTCACCTTCGCCAGAAAGAATTGAGCGGAAAAATATGCTTATGATCATAAACATGGAACCGCCAATCATAATCTTGAAATATTTCATTCCTTCCTGAACGACAACTTCATCGGCACCCTGCATAGAAAGGAATGTTTCACCCATAAACAAACCAATTATCACCACAATAATACTGATCACCAGACCTAATAGTAATGTGTGCTCAGCGGCATTATCGGCTCGTCGTTTATCCTGCTGGCCAATATATTGAGCAATGACGGTGGTAACTCCGGATCCCAATCCAAATGTGAGACCAAAAATAATAAAGAATACCGGGAATACATAACCAAGAGCTGCGAGGGCAGATCCGCCGACCCATTTTCCGATGAAGGCTGTATCCACAAGCATATAAACTGCCTGAACCATCATACCAAACATCATAGGCAGGGATAATTTCCAAATGGCCTTTTTGGGGTCAGCGATAAATTCGGAGAGACGACTTTCTTTTATATTATCCATATTGAGGTATTAAATGAATGCAAAAACTACAGCCAATAGAGAGGTGAATAATTGAATTAAATCAATTATTAGTGATGGTTAAAAATTATAATGGTTCCAATGCCGCAAAGAAGAAGGAATATCTGACTGATGGTTTGTTTCAGTGTGTTTTTATTTGATAATCCAGGCATCAAGTCCCCAATGGCAATATAGATGAAACTAGACGCGGATAGAGCCATGACGTATCCAATAGACGATTGGATTTTCATCATAAAAAAATAGGCAGCCAGGGCACCGATCAAGGATGTAAATCCAGCTATAATATTCAATCCAAAGGCTTTCAATTTTGAATAATTATTATTGATCAAGATGGCAAAATCACCAACCTCCTGGGGGATTTCATGGGAAATGATAGATATAGAGGTTGCAATCCCAACTGGAATCGAAACTAAAAAAGCGGCGGTGATTACGACGCCATCAATAAAATTATGAAAAGCATCGCCGATAAGAATAAGTGGACCGGATGCGTCATGAATTTCACAATCTACCTTGTGGCAGTGGCGCCAGAGAACCAACTTCTCGAGAATAAAAAATATTACGATGCCGAGAAGTACCACGGACATCACTATTTCTCCATCAAGTAGTTCAAGGGAATGGGGGATAAGCCTGATGAATGCTGCTCCAAGTAATGCTCCAGTAGCATAGCTAATTAACCCAGGAAGCAGTTTGAATTGTATACGGTTTGGAAAGGTAAGAAAAAATGCTGCAACAATTATTGCACCAATACTCCCAAGAACACTAAAAATTATAATGTAAACTAATATCATAATGGCTGAGGGCAATTTTAGCCAATAACCTATCCGCAGACAAAAACATAATTCAAAAACCAATTTAAAAATATATTGTAATTCTGCAATTATCAACCGAAAAACGCGACCAAATTTATATACTGTTATAATTGAGATAACAAAATATTATTTTATAATAGATCGAATTTCGGAATAACTTGAAGAAGTGACTCATTTTAACGAGGGATTAGTCAATTATTTTGTAATAGTCAAAAAAATATATAGATGTCTTGATTTAATATATTAGTAAATTTTGGTACCTGCAAAAGGCAGGATAGTTATTGATATAATAAATATTTTAAGGAGAAAAATTAATGTACAAGTCTGTTGATGAATTCATGGATATGATTGCAGCAAAAAATCCTGCACAACCTGAGTTCCTGCAAGCTGTAAAAGAAGTTGCTGAATCACTCTGGGATTATTTACAGGACAATCCACACTACATGCATGTCAATATTTTGGAACGAATAACTGAACCAGAACGAGTCATCATTTTTAGAGTACCCTGGAGGAATGATAGGGGTGAAGTCATGGTGAATAGAGGGTTCAGAGTTGAGTTCAATTCTGCTATTGGCCCATATAAAGGTGGTTTGAGATTCCATCCATCAGTTAATCTTGGGATACTGAAATTTCTTGGATTTGAACAGGTTTTTAAAAACAGTTTGACGACACTGCCGATGGGTGGTGGTAAAGGTGGAGCAGATTTTGATCCTAAAGGAAAATCTGATAATGAAGTGATGAGTTTTTGTCAATCTTTTATGACTGAACTTCAAAGACATATTGGTCCGAATACTGATGTTCCTGCTGGGGATATTGGAGTTGGCGGTAGGGAAATTGGTTTTCTCTTTGGTCAATATAAAAGAATTAGAAACGAGTTCACCGGTGTCTTGACAGGCAAATCCCTAAATTGGGGCGGTAGCTTGATCAGACCGGAAGCAACCGGTTATGGAACGGTTTATTTTGCTGAGGAAATGTTAAAAACTCGCAATGATTCTATCAAAGGCAAAACTATTGCAGTTTCCGGATCCGGCAATGTTGCCCAGTATGCCACCGAAAAAGTAAATGACTTGGGTGGTAAAGTGGTTACATTATCAGATTCTTCTGGTACAATATATGATCCGGAAGGGATTGACAAGGAAAAACTTGATTTTATCTTTGATCTGAAAAATGTGAAACGCGGCAGAATAAAAGAATATGCTGATAAATTCGGCTGTGAATACTGGGAAGGCGAAAGACCGTGGAAAGCAAATTGTGATGTAGCGATGCCATGCGCCACACAGAACGAAGTAAGTAAAGAAGAAGCAGAAATGCTAGTTGCAAACGGATGTATGTGCGTGTCAGAAGGAGCCAATATGCCATCCGTTCCAGAAGCTGTTGATGTTTATCTGGATGCAAAAATTCTTTATGGACTGGGTAAAGCTGCCAATGCTGGCGGTGTTGCAGTCTCCGGTTTGGAAATGAGCCAAAATAGTATGAGACTAAGCTGGACACGCGAGGAAGTTGACCAGAAACTCCATCAGATCATGAAAGATATTCATGAACAATGTGTAAAATTTGGTATGGAAGGTGATTATATCAATTATGTGAAAGGGGCAAATATTGCCGGATTCATCAAAATTGCGGATTCCATGCTTGATCAGGGTGTTGTCTGATAACAACCTGAATATCTTATAAAACTAAAACAGGGATCTGAATTTCAGATCCCTGTTTTAATTTAAGACTATCGAATGAATATTTTGGTAATTCAGCCGATAATTGATTGAATCATAATGACAATATCCAGTACATCCACAACTCCATCACCATTCATATCTGCAATCTGAGACTCTGATATTGTTAACTCACCTGTGCCCATTATGTAGGCCACTGCCATGACGATATCTAAAACATCCAGCGCTCCATCCTGATTTATATCGCCAGGCAATTGATAACTCTGGTAAAATAAATTGAAGTGTGAAGGTTCTAAATTTATTACATCATCCTCTACAGAGAAAATCACCTGTGAAATATCAAGATTAAACATCATTGAAGTAATGGGATCAAGTATCTCAATTTGCCACTCAGCGAGAGTATCGCCCTGGGTAAAAAAATCTACAGCCGGTAAAATGACGAAATGATTATCATACTGTTCAATTAAGTCACCACCGTAGGATGCCAGAGTTATGTCATTCTGAGATGGAGCGATTTCAGACACAAATTCCAAACCGTTGATTTCCATCGGATAGCGATAAAGTAAATAATTTGACGCCATATCCTGAGAAAATGAAAGTTGAAGGATTGGACTTGAAAATCCAAAATAATCCTCTTCTCGATTACTATGACAATTTACGGTTGAAGCCAGATCCATAACTTCACCATCAACGGTGAAAAGTGAATACTGAATATCCATCCCATCAAAATTATTGAAATCAGGCAGATTAGTTATGATTATTTTACCCAACATGATGCCTTGAAATAGATTCAGTGAATCCATATTATAGCCGATTAATATGATCTGATCATTCTCGATGATATTATATGAACTAAAATAATCCAAAGATAACTCAGGCAGAAATTGAATATTCTCACCACTCATATACGGAGCATGAATTGAAAGGTATAGTTCAATACCATCCAATTCTTCCTGGGATTGTAACCAGACTTCAACTTCATATTCATAATTGTTATTCATTGAAAACATGCCGCTTAAATGAAGATGAGGTTCGACTGCAAACAGACAGGCATTGGTCAAAATGATAATGAACAAAAAGATATATCTCATAACAGCCTCATTTCAGTAAAGTGATGTGCTGGATACCGATATAATTTCCACTTTCCATTTTAATCATATATAATCCACTTGCAACAGAAATCCCATCAGTATTTAACCCACCCCAAATATGAGAATAAGAACCTTGATTGAGGGTTTCGTTGACGAGTTGGAGAACCTCCCTGCCCAATAAATCATATACATTGATTTTTACCTGAGATGGATAAGGAACTGTAAAAGAAATTGAAATGGAACTATTGAATGGATTGGGATAAGGGGCAGCCAGCTCATATTTCTGTGGGAATAGTACTTCAAGTGAAATAGAATTATCATCAGGTGTAATATCAATTATCTGTTCGCTATTTATATCGGCAAGCAAAATATTCTCAAAAACAATTCTACCGGCAGGACTATATCCTTCTTCATAATTGATTATTAATTTTGCTACAGATGGTAATACTTCTGAATCTGATAATTTAGTCACCACATAATTTTGTATTATTGGTGAGTCATTTGAAAATATCATTGGATTCTCCTGTTCAGTAAACTCCAGAAATACATCTAAAATATGCTCGGCTGATGATAGATCTGTTATGAACTGGATGGTCCGTGGCGACAATCCATCTGGAAGCTGTACAGGTATCTCCACTTGATTTGATTTAATTAATGAATTATTCAAATCCAGAGAAATCTTTGAAGTGGATGATATTAAGTTTTGAGGAATGTCGATACTGCCCACTAACATATTACCCAAACTGACTACATCCCCGATATCCACTTGATTATTTAAATTCAAATCGGCGCGGAAGAGGGTCTCATCGTCATTTTCAGTTATATAATTGAAATGAGGAATTACATTGGTAGTATCACCAAATTCATTAATTATATATTCATTAAATGTGAAGACAGAATCACTGGGAACATGAAGAACAATTTCAATAGATGCATCTAGATCGCCAATTGTGATCTGACCATCGTCATCGATATCACCTTTGAAAATTTCATTGAAAGCATAGATGGAAGGAGACGTAAAATTTACAATATCAGATGCTGAAATGGGTTTGTTTGTGATCCAGCGGATGATAGTACCGACCTCAGGCATCGCCAATTCAGCGGCGGCAGAATCAAGAGCTCCTCCACCTCCTCCCAGGTATCTGTTCCAATTCATAATCCTGGTGCGTGCCATTACTTCTGTCCATCCACCGTTGGGGTTATTGCCAATGCCGGGAGAGAAGAATGAATCATATCCACCTGTTCCCGGTGACATATCATCGGGGTTTCCCCAGTAAACATAATCTGAAGAGGGATCATTATCTCCACTCGAGTTGGGATCATCTCCCCATAAATCAAATGCATTAACATCATCGAACCACCCCCAGGTGGTACCGTTAAGAATCGCCGGCAGCATTCTATAGTCATCACTTTCATCATTTGGCGACGATCCAAGATTCCATAATTCAAATGGTACATTACCCATGATTGCTTGATCATCAAAGCGTCGATAACCCATGCCATTTATTAAGGCATCGGCTGTAAATCTCATTTCAAAATCGTTTGATTGCACTCTTGACCAGTTATCACCTCTAAAAACTCTGTTATAAAATGAATCCAGATCATTTGGAGTACCACCACCGTGAGTGACAAAAGCCCATCCACCCTGCGATTGTTCAGTGGGATAATCAGGCGCAGAGAGAAAATGGATCCACATGATATCCTCATTTATATTCTCATCTATTCCGGATATGTCACCATCGGCATTTGCAGTCTGCCAAATTCCATGCAGTCCTTGAGAAGGAGTATAAACAACAACCTGAATTCCGTCAAATATAGGAGATGTGTTATATCCAACATACTCACCCGTGACCTGATTGATACCTCCTTGCACGGGTTGTTTCACAGTAACATATTCTCCAATAGATAAATCGTATACTTGCCAGTACAGGAACGTAGATTCTTCATCACGATCAACTAATTCAGAAGGGCTGTATGGAATACGGTCATCAACATGGTTACCCGAATCTTCATCCTCTCCAAAGCAGTCACCACCATCCCAGTCCCATGCTTCACAATTCCAGTACTGACCAGAATAATCAGGGTTATTTGGATCATCACACCACCCATCACCTATCCAACTTAAATCACCACAATTACCGGCACAATCAAGTGCGTGAATAGGTCCAGTTTCCGGTGAATACCAGTCTCCGGCACAATCCTGCTCAAATCCTAAATCTTCCTGATACATAAAATATCCAAATTCTACCTGATACTCATGACCGGTCACTTCCATTGGATTTATAACTTCTAAACTAATATAACTGTCGATATTATCAGAAGGATTGATTTGAAAATCAGGATCAACCGTTTCTTCTAAGTCAAAATTTAGTGTTTCAAGAAATACGATATCAAAAATTTCTGGTTGAGATTCAAGTGTATTTGGTATGCCTGTGGGACTATAAGCGTATGCTGAAATGCCCAAATAATAGTGTTGACCACTAAATAAAGGTGATGCATTTAGGTAATCGAAAGATAAACTAAAACTCCTTTGGATACCACTATCACTTCCATCTTGCACCGGCACAAAGATATCCACACCCCAATCAAAATCAAATACATAATCATAAATTTCAGTCACACCATTTACGATGTCAAAAGTTGCTAGTTTGTATTTTTCTCCACTACCATCAATATTCTCAAATTGCCATAGATTATATCCTTCAAACTGATAAATAGTTGGATTACCATATTCATCTAAATTAATTGGATCAATTACTGTATATCCTTCAGCCACATCATCCCACTCATTAACAATATTAGTATTAGTTGACGTCACAATTAAATTGGGCTGAGGCGGCGGTTCAGCCGAGGAAAACTGGATATCATATGCAAGTTGGGCCAAGTGGTCAACCTGTTTCAATGCTGTGACCGAGGACAGTGAATTGTTACCCTGAGCATGCATTATTCCAAAGACCAACTCAAGTGAATCTCCATTATCAAAATTGAAGGGTCCAACATTCATGAGAAATCTTCTATCACCAGAATTATGATCATCACTATCTACCCAGCATCCATCACCGAAGCCAGTATTATCATTTGGATCACAGGGATGAACAAATTTACTATTCATTCCAGTTTCAGAATCTATAATTGGTGTGCCATCCCTCAGAACTCCAGACATATAATTGTAAGCCTCCTGGGCATTATTAGGATCAACATAAACCATGTCACCATTTATATATTTCACAAATGAAGACATGGGAAGATTTGTATATCCTGCCAGCATTTCGCCAAAGGCAAAGGTTTCATCTGATGCATCACCGGGAACCGCTGCCTGAAAGATATCATATCCTAAGGCTGGCGGAGCGACACCATAATCCATATCCGAGCCATCATTATAGCAAAACCCTAAATTTAATGTGGTATCACAACCAACAAAGTCATCACCGGCATCACCTAAATCAGGGTCGTCCCATAAACCAATAAACATATTGGTGATATCATCGCCACCTTTATTAAATGCTTGAGCTTTTACAAAAACCATATCACCAAAAACGTCTGAGCGATTATATCCCCAGATGGTGATTCGTACCTCGATACCCAATGGTTGGGTACCAAAAATATTTGAATGAGTCGCCACATCGCCGTCATTGATCACATACCAAATAACCTGATCACCAATGAAATCAGGATGGTCGGGGCCAGATGGCAGAGGACTATAAACCCCATCACCATCCTCATCCACCCATGGTGCACCGAGATGAGTTGGCCAGTTCTGAAAATCTGAATTGCTTAATGGATCAGTCAAATCACTTCGATTAACAATGTATAATTGATGTTCCGGCAAATTGTAATCACCCTCCCAGGGTCCAGGAACTAACTCTGATCCATATTCTGCAACTGCTGTGCGGATAGAGCCATCAACAACACCGGCAAACCAGATGCCTGAGGCAAAATTAGATAACATAGCTGTTCCGGCAGGCCATTCCATCCCGGAGTGCCCTGATATTCGATGTGATACGACCATGCCATTATTTTCTAGATCGGTATAAACACGATTTCCACTAAAGCTTCCAGAGTCAAAACTTCTTAACCCATCATATTGATTTGATAATGGTTCTTCAGAAAATGCGGTAGAAACGCCTATACAGATGAGAGGCACTAAAATCAAGTTGATGGGCTTATGAAAAATTCTTTGGATATTGTTCATCACAGTTCTCCTTTATCATATTTTTGAATTTGTGATGACCAAACAAAATATAGATATATTGTGCAGCTAATCATAATCGGTAGTAAGATTAAGTTTGATCAGGATGAAGTTAAAAGGAATGAATTATTCGATCAAATGATAAAAATGTAAAAAGATCATTTATTAATAATTTAACAAAAATCTCCATGGAAGATTGGCATCATCACCGGCGTAATCGATACCGATTCGAGGTCCGGCAGTTATTTGATTTGGATGTATGTGAATCTTATGATCTTCCAGCCAAATGGTATCACCCAATAAGGAGGTACCCGTATGACTCACATTGATATTCAGACCTTGAGTCAGTGTACCGGGTCCAGCACATATTTCTCGTACATTTTTATTTATATTATTTCGTCGCGCCTGAATACTGTCCACTCCGTATACAGGATAAATTCCACGTATGAGTATGGCATGGGGCATGCCTTCTTCTCCAGAGACGATATTAAACATTTGATGAATACCGTAACAGAGATAAACATAGGCAAGTCCACCTGAATTGAACATTATTTTTGTTCGTTGGGTTTTCCGGTTTTCATAGGCATGAGAGGCACGGTCATCTGGCCCCCGATAAGCTTCAGTTTCCGTAATGATACCACCGGTAATAACATTGTCAATTTGGGTATACAAAACTTTTCCAATGAATGATTTTGCCAGACTGACCACATCATTTTCCAAATAATAATCTAAGGGTATTTTCTTAAAGGAAGGGGGGACGGGGATTTCTATCCCGATCTTACTCAAAAATTCTGGTTTCACCATGTTTCAATGTGACAAATTCACCGGGAGGAATATTCATTTCAATTTTGTATTTATCCAATAACTCCAGCGGTTCAAAAATAGGTTCGTCTGTTAAAATAAATGTTCCCCAATGAATACCAATAGTTTGTTTGCTTTTAATATCTAAGTGGATCTGAATGGCCTGATCAGGTGTTACATGCATTGGATTCATAAACCATCTTGGCTCATAGGCACCGATTGGAATGGCAGCCAGATCAAATGGTCCAAGTTCACTGCTAATCTTTTTAAAGTCTGAGGAATAACCTGTATCTCCACTAAACCAAAATCTCTTTTTTTCACCGAGAATAGCCCAGCTACTCCACAAAGTTTTATTTCTATCAAACAATCCTCTTCCCGAAAAATGCTGTGCAGGTGTACAGACAATTGATAGATTTTTGTATGGTTTCCTTTCCCACCAGTCTAATTCTGTGACATTTGTGATCCCCATATTATTAAACCATTTTTTGAGACCCAGTGGTACAAACCATTTTACATTGTTGCCGAGGTATTTGACGGTTTTTTTATCAAGATGATCATAATGATTATGGGATATGACCACAATATCAACATCAGGTAATTCACTGATATCAATAGGACATATTGTATATCTCTTTGGTCCGGCCCATTGAACTGGGGAGCATCTCTCACTGAACATTGGATCAGTAAGAATTTTTATCCCGTCGATATTCAGTAGTAGTGATGAATGCCCAAACCAGGTAACAGGAATGCCATTGCCGCTGTTTTCCATTAATAAGAAATCCGGTTTTACAACCGGCAAAACATCTGCAACCTGGGAATATTTTGGAACATCATCCGGTTTATTCAACTGCCATTTGATTATATCCTTAAAACCGTGATTGGTGGGATTAAGTTGAGGATTTCTAAAGCCTTTTTCACTGTGGTGAATTTTTTCCAAATCGTATCTAACCCATGTTTGATTTTTGAATAAGTAAATTGACGATAAACCAATAAAGACAAATAGGAGAAATATTTTCTTATTAGTAATGGTATTAGTATAATGATACGGTTATTTACTCAGGTCATTAATTGATAGCAGATGAAAAAATATTCTTTAAGATAGGATGAGAAATTCGATTATATATAATTTGATCTAATGCATAATGTCCACCTCCTGAAAATATCAAAAATAGAAAGATAGTGCCGCTCTCAATTGCATGAGATGCACCCATGATTCCATCACCGCTGAGAAGGTGGAATGCTGCTGCTATCAACATGGTGAAAAACAGAAAAAATCCGGATAATCTAACTGCCAATCCAATTACAAGAAATAACCCGCCAAAAAACTCAGATGCGGCAGCAAGAAACCCCCAATAAACCCAGCCAAAGCTAATTCCCATTTTACTCATTCCTAATTCGCCCAGTGATGCCCATTTATCCAGTCCGCCGGTGATTTTTGGGTATCCATGGAGTATGAACATAATCCCCAGGCCAATTCTCAGAACAAGTAAGCCAAGGTGAAGGTATTTTTCGGTATTTCTCATAAGATTTTCCTTTATATTGTCTGGAAATTAATGAAGACTAATTGTTTAATAAAATAAATAAGAAAACGAAGATCAAAATATATTATCAAACAAAATAAAAATAATCCTAAATTGTTTAATTTCTGAACCTAAAAAACTGAATTAACCTTGCCTAAAATTCTATTTGTCATTAAGGATATTTATATCTAATATAAAATTAAATATTAATCTCATTTTCTCTCATTATAACAGTAAAAAGGAATATTTATGCTATACTCAAAATCATCAGAGTACGCAATTCAGGCGATGATATATCTAGCAGAAAACCAATCAATGAATCGAATTATGGTAAATAAGATAGCTGCAGAATATGATATTCCTGTCTATTTTCTGGCGAAGATCGTCCAGACATTATCAAAACATCATTTGATTCGTTCTTTTCGTGGTCGAAACGGCGGAATACAATTAAATAAACCTGCAAAGGATATTAGGATCATAGATATCGTTTATGCAATCGACGGCCCTCCTCCTGAGGTTGAAATGTGCGTAATTGGTTTGGATGAGTGTTCCGATTCAGTGGCGTGTCCTCTACATAATAACTGGAAAATCATTAAAGAAAATATCCGCGTATTACTTGGCCATGAAAATCTTGCCATTCTTGCTGAGGAAGTAATAAAGAAAAAAGAGTTATTAGCGCAATAGCATTCAGATCCAGAGAGAATGAATTTTAATCTTTCAGAAGGACTTGGTACAGTCAGTTATATTTCTGAACTGGACAGGGGACATGTGATTAGAATTCTGGTGAATGAACATAGGATTCTTTATGATCATCTTCATGGAATGGACGAAATTAAAAAGCAGATATTCAATTTGGAATCCCCTCTCGATCATCCAGAATTATTTGTCAAACTAATACATATCGCTGACCATCTTAATCATGTTGACAAGCATCACGCCAGAGAAGAGTTATTGTATTCGATTTTAAAAAAATTGGACGGCAGCAGTCACATAGAGGTCCTGAAATCTGAACATGAATTTTTAACAGACTACAAACGGAAATTCTCTCTCCATATCCAACATATGGAAGCAATGGATTTTAAATCCTACAAACTTCAGATGAACTATATGGCAAACGGAATCATTGGCATTCTTCGTGAGCATATTTATCTTGAAAATCAATCTGTATTCCCAAATGCCCTAAATGTGATTAAGGATGAATCCACCTGGTCTGAGTTAAAAGATGAATTTGATGAAATCGGTTATTATTTTGAAAAGATGATGCTTCTCTGAGTACTTGATTCTGTACTCGCCAAATCTGGTTACCTATATTTTCGATTCGAAATTAAAACTTCCTTAAACGCTTTTACCACTTTAGGATCAAACTGTTTGCCGGCGCTTTTTTCAAGTTCTTCGTAAGCTTTCCATGACTGCATTCCAGCGCGGTAAGGTCGGTCAGTTACCATTGCATCATAGGCATCTGCAACAGCCACAATTGACACACCGATTGGCAGAGGATCTTTTCCAGATGCGTCAGCCTCTTTATCAGAATAATAGTAGTTGTGATGGGCAAGAACAATTGGAATAGCATCTTTTAAAATAGTGCCAACTAATGATAAAATCCGTGCACCTTTTTCAGTATGTTCACTCATCATGGCTTTTTCATCGCTTGTCAATGATGCAGCCTTTTGCACAATATCCATGCTTACTTCTGCTTTACCAATATCATGAAGGAGGGCAGCAGTCCGAATATTTTCTCTTTCAAAAGATGGTAATCCCATAACCCTGGCGATATCATTGGCAAGATGGGCAACACGAACAGAATGTCCCTGTGTGTATTCATCGGCTGATTCTAAATATTTTGATAGAATCTCAAGGATACCATAATAAGCAGATTTCAAATCATCTACTTTTTGTTTATTTTGTTCATATAGATAGCCGATTGCCGCACTAGTAAGTATGAGGAAGGATCCCCACGCCGCCAGACTTGCGAATACATATAATTCATCTACTTCACTAACAAAAAACGCTTCAGGATATCCAATTATATACACAACCACGGCAAGAATACATAATACAGCAGATAATACAGCCGCTCGCTGCCCCTTTAGATATCCAGCCAGTATAATGGGAAGATAAAAGAAATTCAAGAATCCTAATTTGTATGGTACAATCCAATTTATGAAGATAAGTGCTGCGATAACTATGACGATGATTATTGATTCAAAATGTTTAAAAATTTCATTTTTTAAACTATCCATGACGGTCCTTTCAAAAGATTTGGATTATTCCTGAGTAGATGAGAAGCGTAAATATCTACATGTATAAATCGGAAGAATAACAGAATTAAAATTTACATTGAAAAAACGTAATTTTAGAATAACAAACAGACATGACATTTTAATAACTCAACAGTTCGAAATGGTAAAATGGAAAAATTCGATCATAACAAAAAGTTAAAATCGTTCTACAATCAATCAAAAAAAACAATATCATACATTGAAATCCCATCAATGCAATTCCTCCAAATTGATGGCATGGGTGATCCCAATTCCTCGAAGGATTTCAGTCTTGCAGTGGAAGCTTTATTCAAGCTGTCATATACATTAAAATTCGATGTAAAAAAGAGTGATCTCAAAATTGATTACAAAGTAATGCCACTTGAGGGTCTTTGGTGGTCTGATAATATGAACGATTTTATTACGGAGAATAAACAAAACTGGAATTGGACTTTGATGATCATGCAACCGGAGTTTATCACAACTGAATTGTTTGATGCGGCGATGACGAAAGTAAAGGAAAAGAAAAACTCCATTGCACTTGAAAAAATAGGTCTTGCCAAATTTGAAGAAGGGGCATCCATGCAAATTATGCATATGGGACCATTTTCTGAAGAAGGCCCCACAATACAAAAATTACATGAACATATAATAAATAATCAATATATCCGCATTGGAAAACATCATGAAATTTATTTGAGTGATATCCGCCGGGCTGCGCCTGAAAAGTGGAGAACAATTCTTCGTCAACCTGTAAAAAAGGAATTATAATAGATTGCAAAATAAAGTGAATTTCAAAAGAATCAATGCAATTGATGAACCGGATCTGCTTACAATATCTGATAAAATAGTCGAAAAACTATGGCCTGAGTTCATGCTCCATGATGAAGTTGCCAATCAATATTGGGAAAGACTTTTCATTGACTTTCCAGAATATCAATTTATACTAATTGACAATGCCAATGACGAGATCATTGCTACAGCAAACAGCATCCCTATTAATTGGACAAAACCGCTTAATCAATTACCGGATAAGGGTTGGGATTGGGCTCTGGAGCTGGGGATGAATCAATTCGAATGTAAGACATCGCCAAATATCCAATGTGCACTTTCAATAACCGTTTCAAAACAATATGTCGGCAAAGGGATAAGTACTCTGGTTATATCTGAAATGGCTTCAGTTGGTAAAAGCAAAGGGTTTAAAAATCTAATTGCCCCTGTCAGACCCAACCATAAAGGCAGATATCCATTAATATCTATGACAGATTATATAAAATGGGACAATGGGGAAGGATTACCTTTTGATCCCTGGCTCAGGGTGCATACCCGAATTGGTGGTAAAATAATAAATGTCTGTCATAAGGCAATGAAAATTCAAGGGTCCATCAAAAATTGGGAGCAGTGGTCAAATATGAAGTTTCCACAAAGCGGCAATTATATTATACCTGGGGCTCTTTCACCGGTGCAATTAGATATAGATAAAAATACTGGTAGATATATCGAACCCAATGTCTGGATGTGCCACGATTTAATCAGTTGACAGGAAAGAATTCAGTCCTGTTTTAAATTCATCCATTATAACAGATTCATTTCGAACCTGGCCTTTATGCATGAGTATATCCCCGCCGCAGATGACAGTATCGACGCAATGAGAATTCGCTGAATACACAAGGTTCGAATAGAGATCGTGACATGGGATCATTTCCGGGACATCCAGCCTAATAAGTGCCAAATCAGCAAGTTTCCCCTTCGAAATTACACCGCCATCTAAATCAAAACAGTCGTATCCATTGACTGTTGCCATGTCAAAGCAGGCTCGGGCAGGAAGACATGTTGGATCATTATGATGTTTCTGTAATAACGCCGCGGTTTTCATAGTGTCGAACATGCTGTGGTTATTGTTGGAACTGACCCCATCTGTACCCAAACAGATATTTACACCAGCATCGACAAATTCGGGATAAGGGAATTGTTTGTTCACACTGAGTTTCATATTGGATATTGGATTATAGGCTACATGCACTCCGTTTCCAGCTAGAATTTGGATATCTTCATTGGAGACATAAATACAATGAGCGGCAACGACCTTATTACTGAGAAATCCTATATTATCAAGATATTTGATAGGGGAAACGCCATGTGTGCTCTGACAATCTTTCACCTCCTGCTCCGTTTCACTTAGATGTATTTGAAGCATCAGGTCATTGGATTTTGCAAAATCAGCCGCCCATTTAAGGGAATGCTCCGACACAGTATAAATAGCATGCGGACCCAAAGCCATAAAAACTTTGTTTGAGTACTGATTAAATTCTTCAAACAGACGTTTATTTCCGGCAATCTGCTCTTTTGCCCGTTCCAGGTCAAACATATCAATGAATACAGCATTGACAGCTGATCTCATTCCCATTTCATCAACAGCACGGGCGACTCCTTTTGGATACCAATACATATCGTTAAAGAAGGTGATACCGGATCTGATCATTTCAAGGCAGGCAAGCCGTGCGCCGAGATATACCAGCTCTTCAGTAAGTCGTGTTTCATTGGGCCAGATTTTTGTCTGCAGCCATTCCATCAAATTCATATCATCACCATAACCACGAAAATAGGTCATCGCAGAATGAGAATGAGCATTGATAAATGAGGGAATTACCGCTGTATCTCTGCCATCAACGACAGTATCAGCTGATTTGTGAATATCACAACCAATCTCTTTGATTCTATCATCAATAATTAAAATATCTGTTTCGCTATTTTTCAGGCGGGTATTTTTAATGAGAATTGACATTGATCTCCCGGATTATAGTTTGAATGAGCTGAAAAATTCCAACAGCATTCCTTTTCGATTCTGAAATGAGGATATCATATGAAATTTCATCTTCTGATATCCCATGTGCATAGTTATCAATTGAACATAATGCCACATAATCAATGCCCATTTCCTGTGCTAGAACAGCCTCTTTGGCCATTGTCATTCCGACAATATCAGCAAATTGTTCCATGAAGCTAATCTCAGCAGCAGTCTCAAATCTTGGACCTTCGGTATTGAAATAAATCCCTTTGGTGATAACCGGTAAATCCAGCTGGTTGATGATTGAAAGCATTTGAGTTCTGAAGGGATTAAACATTGTTGGAAGTATATGACTGGAACTGTCATCAGTCATTGAGAGAAAGTTGGTGAACTGCATGTAATCATGGGGCAGAATTACAGATCCCATGGCGATCTCCAATTTGAGGCTTCCTACCGAGTTGGCTGACAGAATTTTTTTCACTCCGGATTGTAAGAATGCCGCAATATTGGCACGATGATTCACCAGATGAGGTGGAAGTTTTTCCTTACCATGTCTTTGAATAAATATAAGATCATCTTTTGAAAAGACGTCAACGTTTCCAAATTCAGTTTTCACCGTTTTATGAGAAAATCCATCCAGAAGATTGGTCTCAAAGAATAGAGTTCCTCCGATAATTCCGGTTTTTTGTGTATCCATTTATGATTATTTATCTATTAATCAGAAGTCATTGAAAGACGATCTTCTATGAGTTGGATAAATACGGATGATCCCACAAGTAGTGCTTTTTCGTCTATATCAAAATGTGAACAGTGATGCGGGATAGACATGGGTTGACGATTGTCGGGTGCTGATCCGATAAAGAAAAAACATGCAGGCACATGGTCGCCATAATAACTAAAATCTTCTCCGCCCATTGTCATGTAGGGAGATTCAACCCCATCCGGTGCGATTTTACTCGCCGATTTAATTACATGATCAGCCAATGTGGAATCATTTATTGTCGGCGGATATCCGTCCTCGTAATTAAGATGGATTTTAACAGAGAACATTTTTTCGATACCGGCGATAATCTCTGCCATACGTACTTTGATCATATTTCGATTTTCTTCAGTATAGGCGCGGGTTGTGCCTGTCATTTTTACTATGTCTGAGATAATATTGAAATTGTAACCGCCATTGATAGTACCAATTGAAACAACAGTGCTTTCCAGTGGATTGGTATTTCGACTGACAATAGTTTGAAAAGCCGTAATAAGTTGAGCTGCTGCCACGATGGGATCATGGGTTCCATGAGGCGTAGCACCATGCCCACCGGTGCCACTGATTGTTAGATCAAATATATCTGCAGAAGCGAGGATGGGGCCGGCTTTAATTCCAATAGAACCAAATTTCTGATAATTCCAAAGATGGATTCCATATATCTCATCAACATCAATCAGAACCCCATCATCTATCATAAATCTGGCGCCGCCTTCTCCCTCTTCAGCAGGTTGAAAAATAAATTTCACATTTCCGTTAAACTGTGAGTTTTTTGATAAGACTTCAGCAGCTCCAAGGAGCATTGCCACATGGCCATCATGACCGCAGGCATGCATAATCCCGTCATTCACTGATTTGTATGGAACGTCTCCGGTTTCCTGAATCGGCAGTGCATCCATATCCGCTCTCAAGGCGATTGTCGGACCATCTTCATTTCCTTTGAGCAGTCCTGTTACGCCTGTTTTACCCACAGCAGTATTTACTTCTAAACCAAGTTCAGTCAATCTATCAGAAATCAACGAAGCGGTTCTGTACTCATTGAATCCAAGCTCCGGATGGCGGTGGATATCCCGGCGTGTTTGAATAATAGTCTCTTTTAATCTTTCAATTTCAGGTCGAATATTGATGTTCATGGTTTTCCTTTGCTCAAAAATAATTGTGCTACTTATTAGTAAATAAATTGTTGAATATCATAGATGGAAACGGCTACTCCCCTGGGCACGTTTTCCTTAACCGATAATTTAAATTCGTTAGCCATTTCTCGTATTTCCATACGGGAAGGAAGAGTCAAATTGTATTTTTTCATCTCAATTTCATACTCGGGATTTGTCTTATAAAACTCAGAGATATAAATGATATCACCCTTACCAAGGGGTAGTTTCTTGATTAGATTTAACGAATCCTTTAGATGCCTTTCTCTAAACACTTCGCCACCAGCACCCACCAAGAATATGACGCCAAGGTTTATACCTCCAGTCTTGATAGATTCTGCAAGAGTGAGAATATCATCTTCGAATTGGACTTTATTCAAAAATTCAAGTAAATCATTGTTTCCTGATTCCACACCAAGATAAACCCTATGCAGTCCAGCGGATTTTAGATTAGAAAAATCATCTACAGATTTTCGGATGCCAGTAAAAACATCGATAAAGGAAAACAGTTTTTTTAATGATGGAATTCTGTTTCGGATTAATTCCGCCACGCTGAGCAATCTGTCAATTGGGGTGACAAGGGCATTGGCATCCGCAAAGAAAATGGACTTTCGCAGACTAATAGAATCTCCAAAAAATTGTAATACCTTTTCGATGTGATTTTCAATTTCGTCTAATGATTTGATACGAAAAGGCCGGTCGCGGTAGAAATCACAAAAGGTGCAAAGATTATAATTACAGCCTTCAGTAATCTGCAGAACCAATGCCATATATTGATCAGGAGGTAAAATGGTAATGGGTCGATAGATGTCATTAAATAATTTCCCATCTTTGCTCAGACCCTTAAAATCCATTTCAAGTATTCTATGAATCATCTCCCTGTGCTGATCAGGTACAATGTGGATTATTGATTCAAGAGTGGGAAAACAGCGGGAAAGGAGATTATCAGCTTCTTCCGATTGGATTGGATCCATTTCCCGAAAATCAAAGCCATTTTCAGTAAATCGAGATTTCTTATAAAAGACATTATCCAGGGACCGACGATAATTAATACTATCCAAAAACATGCCTACAAGCCGACCCTTTCGATCAAATGTCCAGAGATCTTCATCCGGTTGAGTGAATACATTAAAAGCATGATATTTATTGGTGACAGTGATTGTGCAGCCATCACCCAGCGAGTGAGTAAATATTTCAGCAGGTTTCATTGGTGGATTAATGATCATGATCACATTTTGAGGGGATTCGTCGACCATCGGCGAATACAGCATGTTTCCAAATGGGGACATCTCTTTTCAAAGTTGAAATAAACCAGGTCATTGCCTCTATTGCCTCCAATCGATGAGGAGACCATATAATCACCTGCATGGACAAATGACCAATTGGAATTTCTCCCACTCTGTGGATGCAGTATAATTCGGAAATAGGGAATTTTCTCACTGTCTTTTCCCCAAGGATCTGAAGCTCCTTTTCGGCCATTTCAGGATAATGCTCGTAATCAAGGGAGACAATAATTTCATCATTTTCTGTATCTCGCACCCTGCCGTGAAAAACCAATTCAGCCCCGTCATTGGTATGCGTATCATTTTCAGGAACAGATTTTATGGGGTCCATCGTAATTATTGTCTTGACCATAGATCATCAACCTCCTGAAACAGGTGGGATGAAGGAAATTTCATCCCCATCATATAATTCAATTTTCTCACTAATATACTCTTTGTTGACAGCTGTTCTTATTGGAAGATCCTTTAATCCCGGGTAATTTGAGATAAACTGCTGATAAACGGTTTCGGTATCAGATCCAACTGGACATTCAATTGATAATATGGATTTACCCGTTTCATATTTCAGTAGTGAAAAACAGCGGATTGTCACTTTCATTTTATCGTTCATGTAATAATTGCTCCGATGTGAAATTTGATAATAGATTGACGGTGACCATTTCACCATCCACTACGGGTTTACTTGAGGGAGGCACATCTATAATGCAGTTTGAGCCCAAAGATGAAGTAAGCATATGTGACCCGGTTTTTGCGGATGCTTTACACATCAGACGATCATTTACAATTCCACATTTACCAAATATAAATCGATGCTTGAGCTTTTCTACTGGATATTCTCCAATTAAGGGTACTGATATTTTTTGTACTTGATTCTGCCCCGACATCAATTTGATCACGGGATGAATATATTCTAGATATCCGATAAATGAAGAGACTGGATTGCCTGGTAATCCGAAAATTAGTTTATTATCAAGGGTACCAAAAAACAGAGGTTTTCCTGGTTTTTGAGCTACTTTCCAAAATTTCTCGACAACACCAAGGTTACTAAATGCTGTTTTAACATAATCATATCTACCCATAGAAATTCCTGCCGATGAAATCACAACATCAGATGTTTGCAAAGCTCTTGAAAACCAGGATTCAATCTCATGTCGATCATCTCTTAATAAAATTGAAGATTTGATGATACCACCGCTCTCTTTAACCAGATTGCTGATAACGTGAAGATTTGAATTATATATTTTCCCTTCTTCCAACGGGAGACCGGGTTCAAGCAGTTCATCCCCGAGGCCAAAAATAGAAACAACCGGCTTTTTGAAAACAGTGATATACTCAAGACCAAATGTGGCAATGATGCCAATTTCAGCAGGTGTAACCTGCGTACCTTTTTTGATGAGTAATCTGTCCTTTGGAATTTCCTCACCGGCATAGCGGATATTCTGACCATTGGTAGCCGGTTTGTATATTTTAACTGCTTCAGATTCAAAACCACTGGTATTTTCTACCATGATCACTGAATTGGCACCGATGGGCAATTTCCCTCCCGTCATGATTTGAGTACAATGACCTTCTGATACTACCAGGTTAGAAGATTTCCCGGCAGGGACTACGCCAATAACATTTAGCACAATTGGAGTATCATTGCTGGCATTAAGGGTGTCTTGCCAACGAACGGCAAATCCGTCCATGGCAGAATTGTCAAATCGCGGCTGGGGGAATAGAGAGTAAATATCGTTTGATAATGTCCTTCCCAGGGATTGATCGAACCTGATCGATTCTTCAAGTGATTTTGGGATACTTGAGTTTATAATTTCTTTTGCTTCGAAATAAGTAATCATAATAGAAAAACCTTTCTAAATAAAAAGATAATTCCCAATAAAATTACCATTCCCAATAACTTTTGCATCGTTTCAGGTTTGATTTTTGACGATCCTAGCATTGAACCAGAAAACCCACCTAGTATTACGGCGACAATCAGCGGCAGAATAGCCATAAAATCAATTTCATTCAACTGGATTCGGGCAAACAGACCTGATACTGAATTCACAATAATAAATACAGCCCCTGCGGCGGCAGCTTCCTTTTGACTTCCAATACCTAAAATGATAATGATAGGTACCAGATATACACCACCGCCAATTCCAATCGCTCCGGAAAGAAATCCAAGTAAAATGCCAATCATCATCGAAAAACCAATTTGCTGTTTTTTATTCAGAGTTGCTTTAATTTTTATATCAGATGCAAGATAAATTCTGCAGGCGACAATGATCAGAGAGACCATTAGAATGAAGTGAAATAATTTAGCTGGTAAAGGAACCATCGCTCCAATATATGACATGGGAATGGAAGTAATGATGAATGGAAGGATAAGTGAGATTTTTCCATATCCATTCCTGATAAAATTGATAGCACCAAGAGTCGTGACGATTATATTCAAGGTGAGAGATACACCTGGAATCAAGCGATAACTCAGACCAAAAATTGCGAGTAGAGCAGTATAGGATGAACCACCACCCAATCCTATTGTGGAGTAAATAAAAGATACCACAAAAAATATTGCAGCAACTGCAGGCATTGGGAAAATCAAATCAGACATTAGTGATTCTTATTGTGAGCCTTTCCTTTGATCATATCAAATCCATGAAAAATCGTCGGGATTAACACATTTACGGCATCTCTAACTGCTCCTGGACTGCCCGGTAAACAGATAATCATTGAACTGCTGACGCTACCGGCGATAAGACGGGATAACATCGCCCGTTTGTTTTTTGTAGAACCATATCGGTGGAGGGCTTCCTCAATTCCATGAAGACGTTTTTGCAGTAATGGACTGACAACCTGAACAGTATTATCACGAGAGCCCAAACCGGTTCCACCTGTGGTAAGAATCAAATCCACACCTTCCATAATCCAGGATTGAATACAAAACTCAATATCCTTTTTATTATCCGGTATTATTTCGAAATGTTTGATAGAACAGCCTGCATTTGAGAACCCCTTTTTTAATATTTCACCAGAGATATCTTCAGATATCCCTTTAGAAACACTATCTGAAAGAACAAGAATAGCAGTAACAGGACGAAAACTCTCAAGATGGTCGGAAGATTTCCCACCAGTTTTTGAAATTAACATGGTAGGTCCTATTGTCATATTTCTATCCACTGCTTTACACATATCATAAATAGTCAGGGCAGCAGCAGATGCAGCGGTGAGGGCTTCCATTTCAATACCCGTCGAATCATTGGCCCTAATAGTTGAAGTAATTCTGATGTTATCTTCTCCAATCGAAAATTGGATATCCGCAAAGGTAATAGGGATTGGATGACAGAGGGGAATAATTTGACTTGTCAGTTTTGCTGCCTGGATACCAGCGATTTTTGCAGCCGTCAGGACATTGCCCTTTGGTATCTTGCTATCTTGAATTTGTTGAATTGTAGTCTTGTTTAGAGTAATTGCTGATTCGGCAACGGCTCTTCTGGAAGTTGTCAATTTATCAGTAACATCTACCATTCTCAGATTGCCATCGTTATCGATATGTGTAAAATCATTCATAATGATTCTCCCTATTTGTGATTATCCACCAATTTGTGTCATACTGGTGCGAACTTGCTTGTTCAGTTTTTCAGCTTCAAAACCATCAAGCGGTTTATGCCACATAGCATTTTTTATAAATAACAGAATTTCTTCATCACTACCGCCATTCCGCATAAGATCTTTTAGGTTGTATTCTGTATTTGAAAATAAACAATTGCGGATGCAACCATCAGCAGTTAAGCGAATCCGATCACATTGTCCACATAATGATCGGGTATATGCTGGAATAATTGCCAGGGCACCTTTATATCCTTCAGGTTTGAAATAATACTGTTCAGTTTTACTGCCATACTCACCTATGAAGTCCGGGATGATTTTTTTTATCCGTTCAAGAATGAATTCAACACCCATAAATTTACCGGTTTTCCAAATTTGAAAATCATCAAACGGCATCAATTCAATAAAACGGATGGTTATTGGTAATTCCTTTGCAAGATTAATAAAACCGGGTAGGTCATCCTCATTTATTTCCCGCATAAGCACCGTATTCACTTTAACGGTGATCCCTGGGATACTAAGTGCAAAATGTAAGTTTTCCATTACCTGATCCAGCTTATCTCGACGAGTTATCTGATGAAACCGATCATTGCGGATTGTATCCAAACTGAGATTGAAACCGGATAATCCTGCTTCAACAAGCGGTTCTAGATATTTATGAAGCAATAATCCGTTTGTAGTCATGTTGATAGATTCGATAGATGATTGATGGATATCTTTAACGATATCAACTATATCATTTCTCAATAGCGGTTCCCCACCTGTCAGACGAACTTTATTGAGTCCATTGGCGGAAAGAGTTCTAACCACACGGACAATCTCATCTTTCGAAAGTAAATCTTTTTCAGGTTTGAATGCTATACCGGTTTCAGGCATACAATAAATACATCTAAGATTGCATTTCTCATTCACTGCAATGCGGATGTAATCGAATATTCGGTCGAATTGATCTTTTATCATTTATAAATAAGGTTATTTGAATTAAAACTCCGGTGAGATGGCAGAACACCCAAAATGGGTGATTATCTCCTTTCCAATACGGGAGGCTGACCGATTTCTCTGTCAACCCTTCAATTGCTACACACAATCGGGAATCCTTTTTCCATCGTTTTGAAAACCATAGATATTGTCTTTAGGTCATCAAAATCGGAGAATTATTTATATAATTGTTCTAAAAATTACGAATAGGAATGGAGAATATAATAAAATATGATTCAGCTACACAGAATTTCTATCTAAATCGGCTGTATCATTTATGTCGCCCATATAATGATTCATCAATGTTTTTGATCTAAAGACCAGGCTTGATAAAAAAGTAACCAACGCAACGGTGACAAGAATGATTACCATTCTTCCCCATGAAACACCGTATTGCATTCTTTCAATCATTGAAGTATAAGCAGTCCAAAGCCATTCGGCGCTGGCAAGTATTAGGAATATCTGCACCACTTTTGGCGTCCAGGTTTTTCTAACAAATAAAATGAAGGGCATCAACAGACATACCGCCACAAAGATCATATTTCCACTGCGAAAAAAATGGGCACTTATAAGTAAAGTACTAAAAACAACTGGTAAAAACAGGAGAAACTTCATTTATTCTGACCTTGGTGATACTTAATTAATCGGTAATAATATGTCTCAGTAGAATTGTTAATCCTTCAAGATAACTATCCTTACCAAGACCAGAAACGCGGCCGACACAAATTTTTGATATTACCGAAACCTGTCTAAACTCTTCCCGCCCGTAAATATCTGACAAATGAACCTCAACGGTGGGAATATTCACCGCAGAAATGGCATCCCTGATGGCATATGAATAATGGGAAAAAGCGGCGGGATTAATGATAATGCCCTGAGCCCAATGACGTTCATCATGGATTGTATTGATAATTTGTCCTTCGTGATTGGACTGATAAAATTTAAAATTATGCCCCGTTGCTTCAGGGGATGTCTCCAACCACATCATCAACTCCTCAAGAGTAGCCGATCCATAAATTTCAGGTTCCCGCTCTCCCAGCAGGTTCATATTTGGTCCGTTGATAACCAGAATATTCATACTTTCTCCAGAGATATTTTAATTATTTCTTCACTGACAAGAGATGAAATTACTGGTTTTCCCGGTTCCTCCAATAGTATAAAATTGCGAATGTCACCCATATTTTTTTTATCATGACGAATGATCTGAATAATTTGATCTGTATCAATTATTTTTATATCGGGAAGAGGTAATAGGTGAATCAAATTCTGGAGAGCCTGCCAATTATTTTCTGAGAGGTTTTGTGATAGACCACAGGCAGTTCCATATTTATTTGAAATAAACCCGGCACATAACATTCCGTATGCCACCGCTTCTCCATGACGGATATTCCCGTGTCCTAATGTGGTTTCCAGGGCATGTCCTACAGTGTGTCCAAAATTCAGAATCTTCCGAATACCCGATTCCTTTTCATCCTGTGAGACTACCTCAGATTTAATTTTGCAGGATTCAAAAATTGCTTCAGTGAATAAGCTGACATCCCCAGTTTCATTGTAGGATGTGATAATGGATGAGAGAATATTAAAAAATGAGTGATCGTATATAGAGGCTGTTTTTATTATTTCTGCTATGGCAGAATAAATTTCCCGTTGAGGTAATGATTTTAATAGTTGAGGATCGATGAGAACCATTTGCGGCTGATAAAAAACTCCCACCAGATTCTTACCCTCAGAAATGTTTACGGCAGTTTTGCCACCAACTGATGAATCCACCATGGCAAGAAGAGAAGTGGGTATCTGGATATACGGCATGCCCCTCATAAAAGTAGCAGCGATGAATCCAGTGAGATCTCCAATCACTCCACCGCCAAAAGCAAGTAAGTATGAAGAACGGTCGCATCCCAGTTGAATCAATTGGGAATAAATAGACGCTGCCGTTTTAAGAGATTTTGAATTTTCACCCTCGTCGACAAATATAACAGTCGGTGCAATTTGATTTATTATCAATGTGGATGATAGTTCTTTTCCATAAAGATTCCAGATGTTCCGGTGTGTGATAATAACCCACTTCTGGCCATGATTGAATGGATCAATAAATTTATGGATATCATTCAAAATGCCATTGCCAATTAAGATATTATAGCCGTTTGATTCAGTATTTACAGTAATAGTATGGTGGTTTTCGATCATATCTTTCTGGTCTTATGATTTTTTCATATCGATGATTATCTCAATATTTATATCTAAACACCAAGTAATCACAACAAAAAATAACTACTGCCTTTTTTTTATTTTTGTCTTCTTCTCTTTTATTCTTACATAAATTAACTTGAAGCGGCCCCTGGGACTTTCCCGCTGTTCAATTTCAAAAATAGTAATTGAATTTATCAAAGGAGTTAATTTTTGGAATCCAAAATTCCTAGAATCAAAATTTGGTTGCTTTTTTTGTAAAAGACTACCCACATCTCCCAAAAAAGCCCAACCATCGTCATCGGCAAGATCGGATATTGTGGTTGAAATCAGTCTGATTACCTTTGGCGTTATTTTATCGAAATTACTTTTTGCCGACGGTTTGTTCCTGGTTATTTCTGACTCATTATCTTCGGATTGATTTTTTAGAATTTCGATGTAGATGAATTTATCGCAGGCAACGATAAATGGATTGGGCGTTTTTTTCTCGCCAATCCCCAATACATGCATTCCAGCTTCTCGAAGGCGCGTTGCCAATTTGGTGAAATCGCTATCGCTTGAAACAAGGCAGAAGCCATTGACTTTTTCAGAATATAAAATATCCATGGCGTCAATTATCATGGCAGAATCGGTGGCATTCTTACCGGTTGTGTAGCCATACTGCTGGATTGGCGTAATCGCATTTTCCAGGAGAAGATTCTTCCACTTTGATAGATTAGGTTTTGTCCAATCGCCATAAATTCTCTTGATTGTGGGATTTCCATACTTGGCGATTTCTTCCATCATTTCTTTGATATATGCAGATGGAATGTTGTCACCATCAATGAGTACAGCATATCTAATATCCATATTTATTCACCATTCTATTGATTAATTAAAAAGCAAGTCTATTATCTTTTCGGAGACATCATTCGATGTTAATTCATCTGTCTCAAGGGTTAGATCGGCAGTGGAGTGATACCAGTCCTTACGGCTTTCCCAAATTTTAGAAAATTGTTCGTTCATAGGTTGAGAGGAGTTCAAAACGGGTCTTTTTACGGAATTCTTGATACGGGATGCCAATACTTCAGGAGATGCATTTAGAAATATTGTGTAACCAGTCTCTTTCAATATATGGCGGTTTTCACTCTGTATAATAATTCCCCCGCCAGTGGAAATAATATTACCGGATAGTCTACTGATCTTTTTCAAAATATGAGTTTCTTCTGAGCGAAATTTCTGTTCTCCCAAAAGATTAAAAATCTCAGTTATGGTCATTTTTGATTCTTTTTCAATTTCCAGATCAATGTCGATAAAATTAATGTCCCTCTGTTTTGCCACCTTTTTCCCGACGGTGGTTTTCCATGAGCCCATCATACCGATGAGATAAATATTTTGTGTGGTTGAAATTACCACTTCCCGGTGGCACGTATATGCTGGGTCAATTGATCCATAGAATCACCGCCGAATTTTTCTAATAAGGCATCAGTTAAAGCAAATGCCAGCATAGCTTCGGCAACTATGGATGCAGCCGGTACCGCACAGGAATCTGTCCGCTCTTTATGAGCAGATTTAGGTTCTTTTGTGTGGATATCAACAGACCTCAAGGGTTTAATCAGGGTGGGAATAGGTTTCATAACCAGACGAATATCCAAGGGTTGGGCATTGCTCATTCCTCCTTCGATTCCGCCAGCATGATTTGTATATCGGCTGAAATTTTTGCCATCCCAACCAATTTCATCATGAGTTTCGCTTCCCAATCGATGTCCATATTCAAATGCCGGTCCGAATTCGATCCCTTTAAAAGCATTGATTGACATAATAACTGCAGAAATTCTGGCATGGAGCTTTCTTTGCCAATGAGTATAAGAACCCAGTCCATACGGAAGCCCGGTAGCCATCAACTGAATGACACCACCGACAGAGTCCCCCGAATCAGAGGCTTTTTTTATTGCAGAAATCATATTGGATTCTGCATTTGAGTCCAGGCATCGTACGGGTGATTTATCGACAAGGGTATTCAATTCAGGCATGCTTAATTCTGGTGGAACAATGGTATTGTCAATTACGTCGTGGATACTTATGATTCGGCTGGCGATATGGATGTTTAATGATTCAAGTAACTTTCTGCAAATGGCCGCCAATGCTACCCGCATCGCCGTTTCCCGGGCAGATGAACGCTCAAGTACATTGCGGATATCCTGGAATCCAAATTTTTGGATCCCGGCAAGATCAGCATGTCCCGGTCGGGGCAAAGTGATGGTTTTTACTTCTTCCTCAATTGGTTCAACAGACATTTTAATCTGCCAGTTTTCCCAATCTTTGTTTGGAAGTATCAATCCTATCGGAGAGCCCAGTGATTTTCCAAATCTGACGCCAGTATATATTTCAGCATGATCCTTTTCAATCTGCATCCGTTTACCACGGCCGTAACCCTGTTGTCTCCTAATCAGTTGTTTTGCAATAAATGATTCATCAATTTCCAGGCCTGCAGGTAATCCCTCAATAATTCCAAGGAGTCCTTTACCGTGAGATTCGCCAGCGGTGAGGAACTGAATCTTTTGCATCATAGATTCTCTACCAATTCAGCGGTTATCTTTTGAATGTTTACATTAGATGAAATCGCTTTTCCATACCATGTATCCAAAGATAATAGTCCCTGATGAATAAACATATCCAATCCATTGATTGTTGTAGCCCCTGAAAGCTTCCCCAAATAAATAAATTCAGTTTCAAGGGGATTGTAAATCAGATCAATTAGGATTTGGTCTTTCATCATCAATTCGGTGGACATTGGACTCCGGCCTTCAAAATCACCCATCCCAAGTGGAGTTGTATTGATAATAATACTGTTAGGCTTCACTAGAGGGGGAAACTTATCATATTCCACACAGGTCAAAATTGTATCAGAATCAATAATGCTCAGACTGTCTATGAGGGTTTGGCCATGCTCCTTATCTCTTGTTACAAATATAAGCATACCAGCCCCACCCTGGATTAAAGCATAAGCAACGCTATGGGCGGACCCTCCAGTTCCAAAAATGATGATGCTCCTTCCAGTAGCATGAATATCATGATTCCTCAGCAACATGGAAAATCCCCACCAGTCCGTATTATATCCCACCAGTTTATCATTAACATGGGCAACAGTATTTACAGACTGGATTAACCGCGCCCTTGGATTCAATTCGTCCAGATGCTCAATAACTGTCTTTTTATATGGGATAGTAACATTTATACCATCCAATTCACCTGATCGCAGATAGTCAAGAACATTTGGGATATCTTCCTCATCGCAACGAATCTTACTATATTCTGCATTCAGTCCGGTTTGCCTAAAAATATTCTCATGGAGAATTGTCCCTAAGCTGTGATCAATGGGATCACCAATCAAGAGAAATAATCTAACTTCTGACATAAAATAATATCCTGTTTTACCTGGTCAATATATCCAGATATTGGTGAAATTCAGGGAATGATGTTGCAATACATTTTTCATCATCAAGATGGTTGTCTCCATCGGAAATCAAACCGGCAATTTTGAATGCCATGGCAATCCGATGATCTCCGAAAGTGGTAATATTTGAACCTTTCAATTTTGTGGGGCCGTTAATAATAAACCCGTCTCTTAATTCTGTAATATCAGCGCCCATTTTGGACAAATTACTGCAGACAGCATGAATCCTATCCGATTCTTTGACTCGAAGTTCTTCGGCACCAAGAATTTTTGTTATGCCCACGGCCTGCGTTGCCAGCACTGCCAGCAAAGGTAGTTCATCAATTATAGCAGGAATATCGTTTTCCCCAAGTTCAATTGACGACAGTAATTTATAGCTGATTTTAACATCCCCAATAGGTTCGCCCATAACTGAATCTGTTTTTGATATTTCAACATCGGCACCCATAGACTGGATGATTTCAAAAAATCCAGTACGTGTTTGATTCAATAATAAATCTGTAAAAATTACCTCTGATTCTGGTAATAATAAAACACTTGCTGTAAAAAAAGCAGCTGAGGATGGATCACCGGGAATCCTAATGCTGAATTGCGGAACTGAATTGGTTAATCTGTTGATCAGAATGCGGTTATCTTCAACCTCCAATGGCAAACCAAGATATTTAAACATATTCTCAGTATGATCGCGGGTTTTTACGGGTTCGGTAATGATTGTTTGCCCATCTGCACCCAATCCGGCAAACATAATCGCTGATTTGACCTGAGCACTGGCTATGGGCAGCGTATAAGAAATTCCCTTCAAATTTGCCGGGGAAATATGGATTGGTAAACGTCCGTCAAGTGAGGTGATATCAGCTCCCATTTTCTGAAGAGGATTGATTACCCTGTTCATGGGTCTGCCGGAAAGCGATGAATCTCCAATTAGGGAGGCGCTGATTTTTTGACCGGCGAGCAAACCACCTAGGAGTCTTGCTGAAGTCCCTGAATTTCCACAATTGAGTGGTAATAATGCATGTTTAAGTTTGTCACCACGTACATGAATGGTGTGGTCTTCTATATCAAAATTAATCCCGCAATGATTAAGACAATTCATGGTGGAGTTTATATCCGCACCGCTTGAAATGTTTTGAATGGTACAGTCCTGCTCAGAAAGCGATGCTAATAGTAACGCTCGATGGGAAATAGATTTATCTCCCGGCAGTGATATTTTACCTTTAATCCTCATCTTGGCATTCCGGCGAATTGAATGAAGAATGAATATGCCGGATAGCATCCTCTAATTGTAAAATGGTTTCATTTGTATATGGATTAAACCTCTGCAAGTCTTTAAACAATTCTAAACTGTCATTGCAGGTCTGCTCAATCACCGCCAGCAGATCGGTAAATCCAAGAGTATTAATTTCGGTTGATTTTACATCGGCTTTTTCAAGAACCCGACCAATAAAATGGGTGATACCCTGACTTACCGCAGCCTGTCTGTCATGTTCTTCAGGTGTCATCTCAACGATTCGTATGGAGTGACTTTTAAAATAATCTTTCAACGAGTCGTACCTAAAATATATATCACGGAGGGGATGCATGACCATTTTTTGTTCCCTGTACTGACTATAGGAATCCGGTCCGAACATTGGATGACTGCAAATTATTCCGGCATGGGAAGGAAGATTTTTTTCCATAACCTCAGCTGGATATTTTTTTACAGAACAGACATCAATAACTGTAGTCTTTTCACCAATATGGGATCGAATGTCTTTTATCACATTTAAGAAATCTCTGATGGGCACAGCAACAAATACCAGGGATTGAGAGCATACGTCACCTAGTTGCGCGCATCTATATTTATCTGGCACATCAGTTGAAAAGGGATCGTAAATTTTTAAATCATAGCCCGCTTTAAGAATTGTTGCCAGAATCCTGCCGAATCTGCCATACCCAATAATACCAACCGTCATAAAATATTATTACCGGGTATCGCTTCTGCGAAATACCTTTTGGCGTATTTGATTATGAAAGAAATGTCAGGCAGGATCATCAGGTAGTTTTCTTAATCCAAGGAACAAAGTGAGATTATGTTTCAAATCGTGAATATCTTCCTGGACAATGGTCAAATCATATAATTCTGCACATGAGCGATTTCCAATGACGGCGGCAGTTTCCGGTATTTTACCTTCGCTTAAACGCCGAGCGGCTTCAGCAGTATCATCAGCTTCGATAAGCGGACGGGTCCAAAAATGATCGGCAAGATAGTCACGACATTGTCTGATCGCCTGCTGGTGGGAATGAATTTCGGTGATATCACCAATAAAAACTCCTCTTTTGGCAAGAAGATTTTGTCGAACCATGATATGAAACATTTCAATGATTTCACATTGATACCGGGCAAGTGCATGGACACTTTCGATGACAACACCACCCTGGGCATTTTCCATGGCAATAATGCCATAGTCAACGCTTTCATCCCCAAGACTTTTCATCACAGCTGCTGATGAAACTAGCGGAATTAGCTCAAAATGTTCAAGTCCATGATTATGGGCAAAGGATTCTGCCGCTTCCTCGCTGAAACTACCTTTTACGCCCTGTATGCCTATTTTTATCATATTATCCAAAAATTTTAGCCTCTAAAATACGGATGATTTGGAACCTTGGATACAGCGAATCAAAATTTATTTTTTGCTGAAGATTCTTAAATCCTATTGTCATTATCTTATCCACAATGGTCCTCCTCAACAAAATCCATTGGCTCGATTTGGAGTGTACAATGTTCTATCCCATACTCTTTTGCCAGGAAGGTTTGGGTATTTTTCAAACATTTTGACCAGTGATGAGTCTCGGTGCATTCCGGACATAATTTTAAATGGGCACTCAAGGATGGTTTATTCTGAGAGATTGACCATATATGAAGATCATGTACTTGTTCAATATGTTCCAGGCTAAGTATCGATTCCTTAATAGTGTTATAATCCAAATGTTCTGGAACCGTATCCATTAAAAGTTTCACACTTTGCTCAAGAAGGGATTTTGTCCCAATTAAAATAAGAATGACAATAAAAATACTGGCAATGATATCGATAACAGTAAAATTCCACAACCAAATTGCCAATCCTGAGATGATAGCACCTACAGAACCCAATGTATCAGCGAGAAGATGCAGATAAGCACCCTTTATATTCATATTGTCCTGGTGATCTTTTGACAGGATCCAGGCACTTATCCCATTTGCAAAAAGACCTGACACCGCGATAATCAGCATTGGTCCACCAAGAATATTTTGAGGGGATCCAATTCGTTCGAATGCTTCAATAAGGATGAATCCGCAAATAAATACCAGGGTGGCTCCATTGATAAATGCCCCAATGACTTCAGCGCGCATAAATCCATATGTCCATTTTGCATTGGCTATTTTTTCACCAATTTTTGAGGCAAATATTGCCAATCCCAATGCCATAACGTCTGTAAACATATGACCGGCATCGGAGAGTAAGGCCAGACTGTTGGAATATATCCCGCCAAATAGTTCAATTATGAAAAAGATGAAATTAATCCAAAACGCCCACCAGAGATGTTTTCGGATTGTTGTTGCTCCTTGCATATGATCATGCATTAGACTATTTCTGAACCTGTTTTGAGGATTTGAACACAGCTTTAAAAATTCTGATTAACTGCTCATCAGTTATTGAATTCCCGGCATATTCAGCCAGACGTTGCAGGATTTCCCGTTCCCGAGATCGATCTTCGATGGGGATTTGGAGCTCTTTCTTCAGCTCTCCAACTTTTTTTGCCGCAATCATTCTATCCTTGAGCAGGCGTATGATCTGCTGATCAATTTTATCGATGGTTTTTCTCAAATGTAGGATTCTGTCGTCCATTTTAGACCTGTGTTTACTTCAAGTATAGATTAATTATTAAACTTAAATTATGACCAACAGGTATATGTAAAAAAGTGGATTTAATATCGGTGGACATTGGATAACAGACAAATTCACGATCAATTTATAAATTAATTACTGATATGCCATTTAATGGTAAATTTATTCCCGGAGGAATTATGTATCAATTTCAAAAGAAAGTACGATTCAGTGAAGTTGACGCTGCAGGCGTTGTTTTTTTTGCTCGTGCATTTGAATATTTTCATATGGCATATGAGGATTTCATGGCTTCTTTGGATCTGGATCTTCACCAGCAATTTCTTTCTGCAGGAACCGCTCTACCATTTGTTCATGCTGAAGCCGATTACAAAAAGGCAATGAAGTTGGGTGAAATATTGGCTATTGGAGTAACGGTTACTGAAATTGGCACCAGATCTTTTTCTATCAATTATCAAATTACCGGACCAGAAAACAAAATTCGAGTATCCGGGAGCAGCAAGCATGTTTATGTTACCTCAAATTTCAAATCTGCAACATTACCAGGTGAAATTCGCAGCAAGCTGGAAGCGCTGGTTGAAGCCAATATTTAATTTTCAATTAGATAAAAAAACATCATCATCAAAACCTTTCTCCAATGAGCCCCTTTTCTACTTGCCTTAAAGGGAAAAGCTAGAAGTTATTTAAACTTGATTAACTATATAACTATTTGATAAAAATTAGGATAACCATATAGATATTTTGTTAGCTGATAACGTGAATAGTCAAGATAAAAAGTTTAAAGATTTATTTAGAATTTTTAGTTGAAAACAATTTGTTACAATGTAATAAATAAGTTATAGCGTAACTTTTGCCACAAATTTCACAACAATTAAATAAAACAACAAAGGACATATTTTATGCTTTCCAGAATCGCTGTCGCTTTAGTGCTTTTAACTTCCCTGTTTGCAATAGAAAATACATGGGTCGAAATAAATGGCTCAATTACTTCATCAAACCAAATTATAATTAAATTTAACGAAAATATTTCACCCTTGTTAGGCTTGGAACAACCGATGGCCCTTGAGTCACGAACTGACATTGTTCAGATTCTGAAGGATACTCCCATTTTAGAATTTAAGCCGGTTTTTCAAAACTATGAAAATTTTACAGAATTACACAGATCGAATAGTCTGCACCAGTATTATGTGATATCATTTACTAAAGCAGTGGATATTGAGAATGTCCAAAATCAATTGAAGTCTTTACAAGATGTAGAAACAGTAGATTATAATTATCAGGTCAGACCCGCTTTTGTTCCAAACGACCCAAATTATCCTGAGCAGTGGGCCCATGATAATCAAGGCCAGGCTGGACCGGGAAATGTCGGTCATGTGGATTGTGATATGGATACAGATGAAGCATGGGATATCACTCAGGGAAGTGAGGATGTAATTGTTGCAGTATTGGATACAGGTGTTAATGATCATACAGAACTTGAGGGCAGGCTTTTAGATGGATATAATTTCTATGATAATAATTTTAATGTAAGCGATGTTTTTGGGCACGGTACCCAATGTTCAGGAATTGTAGCTGCTGCCGGGAATAACTCAGTGGGTGTTGCAGGTGTAGCCTGGAATTCAAAAATTTTACCGGTAAAAGTACTTGGTAATAGTGGCAATGGTGACCAAGTCATCCTGGCAAATGGTATTCAATGGGCCTCAGATAATGGTGCCGATGTGATCAGTATGAGCCTAAGATGGACCAACCAGGTGTCTCTTTGTGATGATGCCATTACCTATGCCTTTGAAAATGGAACATTATCTCTTGCCGCAACCGGTAACGAAAATATTTCAGTCCTCGGATATCCTTCTGCATATGAGAATTGTGTTGCTGTAGGTGGACTATCACCTTGCAATGAAAGAAAAAGCTATTCATCATGTGACGGTGAAAGTTTCTGGGGTGCAAATTATGGTGGAGATATGGACCTCGTGGCTCCATGTGTAAAGATCCCTACTATCACCAACTCCGGCGGATATACCATGGAATTCAATGGCACTTCCTCGGCATGTCCAAACGCGGCTGGTGTTGCGGCACTGGTAAAATCAGTTCACCCAGGATTAACCCCAGGTGAAATTCGAACAATATTGCAGGAAACTTCTGTTGATATTTTAGGACCAGGTTGGGATGCTGAAACGGGTTACGGACGAATAAATGCCCTTAATGCAGTTGAAGCAGCTGTATCCATGAATTGTGGAAATAATACTATTCTTGGAGATACCAATCTTGACGGTGATGTAAATGTATTGGATATTGTAATTGTGGCAAATATCATAATTGGTTTGTTGGAAGATCCAGATTACTGTCAAACATGGGCGGCAAATATAAATGATGATGAGATTATCAATATCCTTGATATCATTCTAATAATCAATACAATCATGGGGTATTAATACATACCAAACTGAACAATTTTAGACTTAGTTAAAAATTACATTAATCATGTTTTTTAGGGAGTTATAACATGAAAAAAATTATAATTATATTATCAGTCATTTCCTTTGTCTTTTCATTTGAACAGCAAATAGGACAATTAAACGAATTTGATGTGTCGATGAATAAAATCGTTCTAAAAATGTCTTCTGAAATCGCACCAAAATTAGGGGAAGAAATGCCCCTGACTGCCGAATTCTTACCGGGATTGGAAGCTTATACCGGCGAATTTAGAAATTATAACTTTTATCCTCTTTTCCAGAATTATCAAAACTTTTCTGAAGCGCATTACTCTCATGATTTGCATCAGTACTATGTTTTGGAAACGGATACTCCCCAAAATATAAAAAATGCCTTAGATGAATTACTAAAAATCCAGGGAATCATAAAAGTGGAACCGGATTATATAAAGCATTCCTATATCACACCAAATGATACTTATTACTCTGACCAATGGGCTCACAATAATACTGGTCAAGCCGGATCAGGTAATGTGGGAATCCCTGATTGTGATACAGATACAGATGAAGCCTGGGATATAACAACTGGTAGCGAAGATATTATCATAGCCATATTGGATACGGGTGTGAATCCTGATCATTCTGAATTTGCCGGGAAAATGGTTGACGGCTGGGATTTTGTAAATAATGACGATGATCCAGATGACGATTATGGTCATGGTACACCATGTGCTGGGATCGCTGCGGCTATTGGAAATAATAATAGCGGAATCGCTGGTGTTTCATGGGGGTCCAAAATTATGTCTGTGAAAATTCTTGATTCAGGTGGATCAGGAAATGACACCAATATTGCCAATGGTGTTCTATTTGCCGCTGATAACGGAGCCAGAATTATCAGCATGAGTTTGGGTGGCGGTAGTTTTGTCACTTATTTTGATAATGCAATCACCTATGCCAACGAAATCGGGACAGTAGTATTTGCTGCTTCTGGGAATGATAATACGGGAACGGTAAGTTATCCCTCAAGATATGACGATTGTATATCGGTTGGTGCTTTATCACCATGTAATGAAAGAAAGAATCCCGGTTCATGTGACGGCGAAAATTGGTGGGGGAGTAACTTTGGTGCTGAATTAAATTTCATGGCACCAGGTGTATTAATCAATACTACATCGATGGGAGGGGGATATACCTCCAGCTTTAATGGTACCTCATCAGCATGCCCTCATGCTGCGGGAATCGGTGCCTTGATCTTATCCGTCACTCCAGCTTTATCTGCTGATCAGGTCCTGGCTATTATGGAAATAACGGCTGACGATTTATATGGTCCTGGATTTGACACCGAAACAGGTTTTGGTAGACTGAATGCTTTTCAATCTGTATCCTATTCAATGTCCACCCCACAAATTGATATTCCCGTTGAACTTATCGAGTTTGAAATGGATCCGGGAGATGAAGTGTCAGATGTTATTCTGATTGTCAACACCGGTGATGATGATCTTACCTATTCAATTGATCCTGATGAATATTACTGGACTGATTCAGATGATGAGTATATTGAATATGAATGGATAGATATTGAAGGTATTGGCACGGAAGTTAATTTTGTTCATAATGATGAAGCTGCTCCTGAATCAATTCAGCTGGATTTTGCCTTTCCATTTTATGGACTCGAATATACAGAATGCATTGTAAATGCCAATGGCTGGCTCGGTTTTGGTGATGACAATGTGGAGTGGCTTAATACTGTGCTGCCATCTGAAGAAGCACCCATGCCGGGAGTATTTGGCTTCTGGGACGATCTGAATCCTAATAATTCAGGTAACAGTAACTTAATGGCGGGTGATGTCTATTACCATTCAGATGACAGTCGTCTAGTGATTTGGTTTGATCATGTGGTTCATTGGTATGGTACGAATGAAATTGAAGGCACCTATGATTTTCAAATGGTATTGTATAATGACGGTGTCATTATGTTTAATTATCGCTCAATGGTAGGTGAATTAGGTTTGGCAACAATAGGAATCCAAAACGAAGTAGGTGATGATGGAATACTCATAAACTATAACATGGAATATGCCCATGATGAAATGTCCATTCTCATTCAGACTATGCATGATTTTCTTACAATCAGTCCACTGGAAGCGACAATTCCACCCATGGAAGCAATTGAAATGACCATTACGGTGAACTCTGCAGGTGTGGCTCCAGGTATATATCAGGATTGGGTCAAATTAACCACCAACGATTACTCAAACATCCACCCTGTAATCCCTATACTCACTGCTATTGGTACGTTAAATTGCAGCGAATGGGAACCTGGTGATGTGAATCAGGATGATCTTCTCAATATATTGGATATAATAACCATTGTAAATATTATTATTGGCAACACTGAAGATCCTGAACCCTGTCAGGTGTGGGCTGCTGATGCAAATGGCGATGGTGATCTAAATGTTTTGGATTTGATCTCGCTGGTTTCGATTATATTAGAACAGTAATACGATTGTTCAGTTCAGGATTTATCCTGAATCGCTGATTTTAAATTACGGTGCCATCCTGAATAACGGCTCCTTTTGGAATAACAATAATTCCATCACGGATAACATAATTATCGTGGAATTCCTCGGTAATATTATTTGAATTCACCAATTGAACATTCTTTCCAATCCTGGCATTTTTATCAACGATGACATTTTTTAGAACAGAATTGTTACCAATACCGATTGGTATATCATAATCTGAGTCGGAATCCATGTCCTCATAAAAATCTGCACCCATTAAATACGTTCGATCCATATTCACATTATCACCAATGACGCTTCGGATCCCTATTAAGGAATTCTGTATTGTGGCGTTTGATATATGGCAGCCTTCGGCAAGGAATGATTTTATTATTCGGGCATTCTCAACAATGGCACCTGGTAGAAATCGTGAATGGGTATAAACCGGTTTATTCACATCAAAAAATGAAAATGGGGGATGGCGGTCGGTCAAGGCCATATTTGCTTCAAAAAATGTTTTAATGGTTCCGATATCTTCCCAGTATCCATCAAAATGGTAACCAAATGTCCGATATTTTGAAATAGATGCAGGGATGATATTTTTCCCAAAGTCGTTGCCCTTCATAGTCAATGCATCTCTCAATACTTCCTTATTAAAAATATAAATACCCATTGAGGCAAGGACGCATTTTTCACCGTTAATAATTTGACTTATATTATGGATTTCCTCATCCGTCTGTGGTTTTTCAGCAAATTCAGTGATGCGACCGGATTGGTCTGTTTTTAACACACCTAACTCCCTGGCAGCATCCAACGGTTTTGGTTTTACGGCGATGGATACCTGGGCATTATTTTCCAGGTGATATTTGAAAAATTTGGAATAATCCATTTTGTACAGATGATCACCAGCAAGTATCACATAGTGAGTGGCCGGGAGACTTTCCAGCCGTGACCAATAAGATCTTACAGCATCGGCAGTGCCCTGAAACCAGTCAGTACGATCGTAAGTCTGCTGAGCAGCAAGAATTTCCACATTTCCACCTGAGAATAAATCAAATTGATAGGATCGATAAATATGGCGATGAAGCGACAAGGTATTGAATTGAGTCAAGAGCCTGATATTCTTTATTCCTGAGTTGATACAATTACTTATTGGGACATCAATTAATCGGTATTTCGCCCCGATTTGTACAGCTGGTTTTGCCCTATATTTTGTGAGAGGATTTAGTCTCTCACCACGACCTCCACCCATTATAATAGCGTCGAGTCTCAATTTATTTTTCATTTAATTCTCCAAGGGCTGATTGGTAAAGCCCGATATATTGTTTTGCAGACTGATTCCATGAATAATCTGCTTCCATTGCATTTGAAATGATGGATAACCACTGGTTTTTATCTTTCCATATTTTAACAGCCTGCTGTATCATATCCAGCAAATGTGAACTATCATACTGTTGAAATAGAAAACCATTGCCATTTTTACCATCCCACTGCTGAACGGTGTCCGCTAATCCTCCTGTTTTGTACACCAATGGGATCGTACCGTATTTCAAGCTGTAAATCTGATTCAAACCACAGGGCTCAAATCTCGATGGCATGAGAAACATATCCGAACCGGCTTCGATGTTGTGGGCAAGTTCCTCATTAAACCGACCTTCATAAAAAATATTTTCCGGATATTGATTAGCAAAATCTTTTAGAGATTGAGAAATATCATCCATTCCTGAACCAAGAAATACACATTGAACCCCCATCTTCACCAGGTCAGGAATTATATCGAGGATGAGATAAAATCCCTTATTCTCAACCAGTCGAGATATTGATCCTATCAGTGGTTTGCTTTCATCAGGTTCAAAACCGGCATATACTTGGAGCGCAGATTTATTTTTTGATTTTCCAAATAGATCAGATGGTGAATACCTGTTTTTTATAAATGTATCATTTTCAGGACTCCAATACGAATAATCTGCTCCATTTAAGATGCCTGAAAATTTATGAGAAATCTGGTTCAGGGTTGAATACAGTTCATAGGAAAGTTCATTGATGGCGAGTAATTCATCAGCATAGGTTGGGCTCACTGTATTCACCTGATTGGCAAATGTACAGCCAAGGTACATTGATGATCTGTCCTCAGATGGAATATCTATCAATTTCTTAATATCCTGCTCATCAAGATATTTACTTTCCGCCTGAGAAAAATACCCCTGATATTGAAAATTATGGACAGTCAGTATGGTGGCAATTTCCATTTTTCGATTGGTTATAAAAAATGGCAGCATGGCGGTATGATGATCATTGCAATGCACGATATCTGCTTCAAGAAATCTTGTTTCAATCAATTTCAAAACGGCTTTCTGAAAAAAGAAAAATCTGAAATTATTATCTGGGAATCCTTCACCATTGGGGAGTGTGTATATACCATCTCTTCCAAACATTTCATCATTGTGGATGAAATAATGACGTAGATCATTAGAGTGATCTTGATCAAACTGGTAAAGCTCAAAAGGGACTTCTTCATTTCCCATTTGGATAAGCGCTCCAAAACCGGAATCAATAATATGGTCCATTTCAGGATTGATTTTAGAATACAGGGGGCTTATGACAGAGATATTATGCCCCAATGAAGATATTTGTTGCGGCAGGGCCCCGGAGACATCAGCCAAACCACCGGCTTTTGAAAAGGGTATAACTTCAGCAGATATAAAAATAATGTTCATATTCAGTGGCAAAAATTACAAAATGCAAGTTGCAGATAACGAGTGGGAATTAAGTTAAATTGAAGTTAATTATACGGATGTGAAATCTGAAAACCCACCTTGGCAGATAGGATTACCCAAGGATCAACTGAACCAGTATTACGACATCAAGAATATTCAGTTCACCGTCTTCTGACAGATCTCCGGTGAGTAAAATAAATTCATCAGGTAAAATCCCGTTAACGATTATATCCACCATCAAAACAATGTCTAAAATATCAACAAAAGTATCATGGTTTATATCGCCCTCTAAAGAATAATAACAGCTACCGTCATTTACAATCATTTCGGGGAGATAATTATATGCTTCAGAATCGGTACATCCGGCGACAGAACAATCCTGGAAAAATAATCCGCTAATCCATGTAAGACCGGGATTTAAAAGAAAATCAGGGATATCATTTTCATCCTGTACACCATCGAAACAATACAGTGAATTATTATCGAGGTACAAAATCCATAATTCTTCAAATGATGCAAAAGTTGAGGGGATTTCAATCAGATAATTATTTGATAAATCTATCACTTGGACCAAAGGTATAAAACCCATTTCATTCGGTAGACTGGTGAGTAGATTATTCGAAATATCCAACAGCAGGAGCGCGGATAAATTTTCCAATGATGCGGGTAAACTGGTGAGTGAGCAATCAAAAGCCTTCAATTCGTAAAGAAGCTCTAGATTCCCGATAGATACAGGGAGATTTGCAATAGGATTTTCAGAAATATCAAGACTCACCAATGAGATCAGCTGACCTATTGATTCCGGAATAGATTGAATGTTATTATTTGAGAGATTTAGCTGCTGCAAGTCAAGTGAGGCCAATTCATCAGGAATTCCATTCAACTGATTATCGTTTACATACAGTTGACGAAGTAAATATAAATCTAGAATTTCGGTTGGGAAATCGGTAATTGTATTTTCGGCCAGGTGTAAAGATGTTAGGTTATTCAAAGATGAAAAACCGTCAGGCAGGGAACTCAAATTATTATCGGTAAAATTGGCTGCAATCAGGTTTGTGAGCGTCGTAAATGATGGCGGAATGTTAGATATCTGGTTATGTGCACAACTGAATTCAAATAAAAATGGCAAATTGTCAAAATTGTCAGGAAGTTCTGTGAGGCTGTTTGATGAGAAATCCATAATTTGAAAATTTGTATTATCAAAAAGTGATTCTGGAATTTCTGACAATAGATTTTCCGATGCATATATCCAACTCAATTGTGACAATAAATAAAGATTCTCCGGTAGAATGGTTAATTGATTATCATCTAAATTCAAAGAATACAAATTGCTCAGACCGGTGAATGTCTCCGGTAATTCGCTTATTTGATTATGGGATAAGTTCACAATGAAAAGATTGGAAAGATTGCCAAAAGATACAGGAAGGGAGGAGATAAGATTATAGGCAATATCTAGACTGGTAATGGATATGGTTTCTGATAAAATCTCCGGCAATGTGCTCAGTTGGTTATGACGGAGGGAAAGATTTCCCAATTGAGGTATATCAAACAGTGAAACAGGTAGTGACGTAAGATTATTTTCATCCAGGTTTAATTCTACCAGCATTTCCAAATCGCCAAAATTATCAGGTAGTAGTGTTAGTTCATATTGGTTGCTGATGTCAAGATACACAAGCCGTTCATTTGACCATGCCTGTTCACCCAGCTCTAAAGGCTCTATATCAAGATTATTGAGTGTGATAATATCCTGGAGGATTTGTAGGTCATTTTCGTCATAATCATATATAGAAAAAAGTTCTTTTGATGATAAGGATAGATCGGAGTTGTTGTTATCCGCAGAGAAGGAAAGAGTAATTAAAAAAATTACGCCGAAGACAGGGAAAATTAAATCAAAAAATAATCTTTTACATGAAATAAACACCAATAAATGTACTACTGCGATTATTTGATAATATTGTTATTTTAATTACGTTTTTATATTGTTTATCCGAAAGCCTATTTTCTGCGGTTTTGGTTCAGGCTTTATCAATAATGTATTTATTATTTGGATCACCTGTTTCAATGATTTTCCTTGAGTATTCATTTGATTCTCAAACTGTTCAATTTTTTAGTGCAAGATTCTTAACAGAATATAATAATTCCTTCATTCGAACAAATGCCCGCATGATTAATATATTTACTTCTATGGCACGTTTACTTCGTAACACTGACGACAACATAGCGATACTCTGTTCAGTAAATACCATTGGTTTGTATCTCAAACCCATTTTTTCAGAATTGGAGGTGCCAAATTGGGACCTCCAATTTTTGAACTCATCATCATTCATTTCAAACATAAAGTCAATGACAATCTGTCCCCCGCCAGCGGGGGACAGTCTAATTATGACCCTCCCAAATGAAAGCAAAAGTAGGTCGCAATTTTACCAATATCCTGATTTCAAAATATTTTGTTAAATTATAAAACCTGTCAGACCTTGATTGTTGGTATTTAGATTTGAATTGCAGGTTGATATGTGAGTGTGAGATCATCAAGGACATGATATATCGAAAATAACATTTTATGAAAAATTATTTTTTAGGGAGAAGCTTTGGACTGCAAATCCACAAATTCATGTTGTTCAAATGAGAAGGATTCAACTACAACTTTTCATCCTGATGATGCTGTTATTAAAAAAACCGAAAGCACTCTAACCTTTAAAAATCATCTTGATCATTTTAAGGCTCGTATTGGTTTGAGGCGGAATGAACACCTCGTTATTCCAGGATTATATACTTTAGGAATGCCTGATGAAAATTCTAAGGTTTTTGTCACCGCCAATTACACACTAAGTTTTGATGCTTTGCGCTCCGCCCTAAAAGGAATCGATTGTTTTATACTGGTTCTGGATACACAGGGAATTAATGTTTGGTGTGCCGCTGGTAAAGGGACATTTGGAACCGATGAACTCGTACACAGGATCGATGCTGTTAAACTTCACGAACATGTCAAACATCACAAAGTCATATTACCGCAATTAGGTGCACCAGGTATAATTTCATTTGAAGTGAAAGAACGAACAGGATTCAAAGTCGAGTTTGGTCCGGTAAAGGCAAGCGATCTCCCTGATTATCTTAATAACCGAAAAGTGGATGCTGAATTACGGAGAGTCCGTTTTGGTATTTTTGATCGGGCGGTATTAATCCCAGTTGAATTTCGATCCCCATTTATGATTGTGATGATTTTGCTCTCTCTATTCTTTTTTGGAGATCTGGTAAATCATTATACTATCGGTGGCTGGATGGCGGCAATATTTTCTGGATTAGTTTTATTTCCATTGCTATTGCCATGGCTGCCTACAAAGGATTTTACCGCCAAGGGATTCCAATTGGGCGGACTGATTGCGGCAGTTTTTGGGTATTTGATTTTTGTTGATAATCCTGATGTTGAATTATGGAGAATGTTGGGTCATATAATTGGGTCATTTTTGCTATGGACATCGATTACCGCTTTTCTGGCATTAAATTTCACCGGTTCATCCACATTTGCCTCACGGAGCGGTGTAAGAAAAGAGATTTTTATTTATGGACCTGTCATGGCAGTCATGGCTGTCTTTGGAACCACCGTGTTAATTGTTAGCAATCTGGTTTAGGGAGGTATGAAATATGTTTAATGTCTCTCAAGTAAATACACTCACATATAATCCTGAATTGTGTAACGGATGCCGACTATGTACCATTGTTTGTCCCCATGCGGTGTTTACCATGATAAATAAAAAAGCCCATTTGGATAATCCCGTTGCCTGTATGGAATGCGGAGCCTGTCGATTGAATTGCAGTGAAGGAGCGATCGCAGTGGAAAGCGGTGTTGGATGCGCCGCTGCCATGTTCAGAGCAGCTTTAACGGGACAAAAAGAAGCTACCTGTTAATACCGGAAAATGTGAGGTTTGCTTTGTAAAACAGAGAAAGTTTCTATTCTCTTCTCCCAAATGCGACAATACCTCGACCATACGAACAATTGTAACACCCTGCCACTACAAGCAATCCATTTTTGTAATCAAATTTATCTGTACCATTCAAACCACCATTTGCACCCCCCAAATAATCATATAGATAACTGTCGTTACTCCAAGACTGACCATTATAGTGGAGAATATTGAATAGTTCCCTAACAAAGATATCGTTATTGTTCTCTACATAAATATTCATATAATCGTGTGATTCCACCTCGAATTCATCTGATGGTACAATATTTGAATTTCCAGTAAGATAATTATATTTCCAAAGGCCCCCTTTTCTCATTATATAAACACTATCTTCGAAAGTGTAGTTTCCAAAAGCCATTCCCTCTGAGTTGGAGTCTGGAAGATAGTCCTCACTGTAGTATATTGTATCCCAAACACTATCTTCATACCCGAGTACGATTGACCGAGCTCCACCTACAATATTATTTCCTGATGTAAAAACGTATTCTCCATCTGGGGTACCACTAATATATTTAAGGTCTATATCAGTACCGCTTTCCATCTGTTCGAAATTCTCACCATCATAATGGACAATTGAACCTTGGTAACCTACAAAATATAGATTTGATGATGATGGCCCCCAAATTCCATTACCAGCACATGCATCAAGCCCCATATTTTGGAGATGATATAAAGTCCATTCTTGTCCATTCCAATGAAGCGGAAAACAATGTGAGGTAACCCAAATATCGTCAATATCAAAGTATTTGATGCTATATAGCTCTGCTGTATTGCTGTAAAAACCCATAAAAATCCAATCCTCACCATTCCATTTTGCTCCATTATATGCACCACTATCGGTTTCAAATTCTCCTACAACCCAGATATCATCTTCGCTTACTATCTCAACATCATAGATATATGAACCATTATTCCCAAGGGTATCAATTTCCCAAGTAAAATTATGGCTGGTGGTATCCATACAACAGAGTGATAGATTATCAGAGCAAGGGGAGTAAAGGTCGGGGCAGTCATCGGTTTCCATGATCACCTGAACAATAATCACGATATCCTGAATGTTTGTGGTTTCGTCTGCGTTGACATCACTGGCCCAGAGCTCAGCTTCAGTTGGAGGGGGATCGTTTTCCATAATGATATTGACAATTCTGACAATATCCAGGACATCAATTTGACCATCATTGTTGACATCTCCGAGTTGGTCGTGTGTATCTGCAAAGAGGAAAAGAGAGATTATCAGGATGAAGGATATCCCTACAATTAATGATTTGTAGTGAAAGATATTTCTACTTTTGCAGATCATTTGAGTTTTTTATTATCAATAATAATATCAAAAATTACACAACATGTTAGTTTGAAATAAAATATCCTAATAATAAAAAAAGTAACTCAACCATCTTGGTTGAGGATAGGAAGAGAACAATCAGGATGATTGTTTTACAAACTTAAAAAAACTTGTCTGTTCTAAATTCATAATTCGTTAATCGGTGTTCGATATTCAATTTTAAGTTTAAAAATTTTGACTTGGTTTAGTACTAAGGGAAACAATCAAGATGATTGTTATACAATGCTTCCAAATAAGCTATCTGTTCTAAATTCGACATTCGTTAATCAGTGTTCGATATTCAGTTTAAAACTTAAAGAAATCAGCCTAAAATTTTAACTCCTGTGTATTGGTTACAGCATGGATATTTCCGTAAATTTGGCACTGAAATGAAACATATAATTTTAGTTCCAAATCGAACATATTTCTGTTTACCAGACCAATGGTAAAGACTTGCTACGAAACAAAAAAGTGAAACTACCTGGGGCAATTTGAAGAAAAAAATACATATCGGGAGTGTAGATCCATTATCACTTCTTGGCAGCAATGATGAAAATATAAAAATACTCGAAGACCATTATAAAGTTTCGATTGTAATCAGAGATGGTGAGTTGATTATTGATGGTAAAAGCAAAGATGTGAAGTCCGTATCTGATGTGATTCAAGATATGATTATTACCGTAAATCAAAAAGGATATGTTACTTCTGCAGATGTGAATACTCTGCTGACATTAGACCCTGCCAGTATTGAAGCAAAACGCATATTAAATAATGATAAACCGGTAATTCTTTTTACTCACAAGGGGGCAGTTCATGCCCGCACACCTGGCCAAATTAGATATTTTGATGCCGTACTTGAAAATGACATTGTTTTTGCAATTGGACCTGCTGGAACCGGTAAGACGTATCAGGCAGTAGCCAGTGCTGTTTCAGCTTTGAAAAATCGTGAAGTTCAGAAAATTGTTATTACCCGACCGGCTGTGGAAGCAGGTGAAAGACTTGGTTTCCTTCCCGGTGATTTGAAGGAAAAAGTGGATCCATACCTCACTCCGCTGTACGATGCTTTGAAAGATATGTTACCATCCGACAAATTGAAAAATTATCTCGATACACGGGTAATCGAAGTTGCACCTCTGGCATATATGAGAGGTCGAACCTTACATAATTCATTTATGATATTAGATGAGGCACAAAATTGTACACGCATGCAGATGAAAATGTTTTTAACCAGATTAGGAGTTACATCTAAGGCAATTGTAACAGGGGATATTACACAGATCGATTTACCGGGGAATGATTTATCTGGTCTTGTAGATGCGTCACGGGTTCTCCGTCATGTCGATGGAATTGGATTTGTATATTTTCATGAAGAAGATGTAGTCAGACATAAATTAGTAAAAGATATTATCAAAGCCTATTCAAACGGCGAGAAAAATTAACAGGAGATTATCATGTCAAAAGAAGTGGTTATTGTATCCTATGTTAGAACTCCTATTGGGGCATTTCAGGGGAGTTTAAGTTCTGTATCTGCTCCAAAATTAGGAGCAATTGTAATTAAAGAGGCAGCAAATCGGGCGAGCATTAATCCTGAGAATGTAGATGAAGTCATCATGGGCTGTGTTCTTCCTGCTGGGTTGGGTCAGGCTCCGGCGCGGCAGGCTGCTATTTTTGCTGGATTACCAAATTCTGTAGAATGTCTGACAATAAATAAAATGTGCGGATCCGGATTGAAGGCAATCATGATGGCGGCACAGGCAATTAAAGCCGGTGATGCTGAGATAATTATAGCCGGTGGTATGGAGAATATGTCACAGGCACCATATTATCTGCCCAAAGCAAGAGATGGTTACCGATTGGGTCATGGTCAAATAATTGATGGAATGATCAAGGATGGTTTATGGGATGTGTATAACGATATCCACATGGGTAATTGTGCCGAGATCTGTGCTAAGGAATATAATTTCACCCGTGATGATCAGGATAATTTTGCCGAGCGCTCATACAAACGAGCTCAATGGGCTCAGTCTGAAGGATTATTTACCGAGGAGATAATCCCGGTCTCCGTTCCACAGCGACGCGGTGAGCCGGTTGTCGTGGAAAGGGATGATGAACCGGGGAAAGTAAATTTTGAAAAGATGAAAAAGCTTAGGGCTGCATTTGAGAAAAATGGAACCATCACTGCCGCCAATGCCAGCAAGATTAACGATGGCGCAGCAGCATGTGTGATTATGAGTGCTGAGAAAGCAGCCGAACTACATTTAAAACCCATCGCCAGAATTGTATCGCAGGCATCCAGTGCACAGGCACCAGAATGGTTTACGACTGCACCGGTGAAAGCGATGAAAAAAGCTGCAGAAAAGGCAGGCATGTCAGTAGATAAGATGGACCTTTATGAAATCAACGAGGCCTTTTCAGTTGTGACGATGGCCGCTGAAAAGGAATTCAACCTTGACGATGAAAAAGTCAATGTTAATGGTGGAGCGGTATCACTGGGGCATCCAATTGGAGCATCCGGTGCCCGTATCATGGTTACATTGTTAAATGCCATGTCCCAGAAAGAAGCAAAATATGGGATGGCTTCCATTTGTATCGGTGGTGGTGAAGCTTCTGCAGTTATTGTCGAAAATTTATGCTGATAGAATTTAATCAGTTAACATATAGATATTGAGGTAATTATGAAATTAATCGGAGTCATCGGTGCTGGAACTATGGGTAATGGTATTGCTCATGTGAGTGCTTTGAATGGTAAAAAAGTGATCATTTCAGATATTTCAAAAGAATTTCTTGATAAAGGATATGCGACGATTGAAAGAAATTTACAGAGAATGGTGAAGAAGGAAAGAATCACCTCAGATGAGATGTCAAAAGCATTGGATAATATATCCTTGACTACAGACATGAACGATCTCAAGAATGCTGATCTGGTTGTTGAAGCGGCAACGGAAAACTTTGAAATAAAAAAGAAAATATTTACTGATCTTGATTCGATCTGTAATAGCGATACTATCCTGGCGACAAATACATCATCCATCTCAATTACAAAAGTGGCATCTGTAACCAATCGCCCGGAGAAGGTAATCGGGATGCATTTTATGAATCCAGTTCCCGTGATGAAACTCGTGGAAATCATCCGGGGATATTCGACGGATGATCACACAACTGAAATGGTGGTGGAACTCACAAAAAGTCTGGGTAAAATACCGGTGGAATGCAATGACTATCCCGGTTTTGTGGCCAATCGCATCCTCATGCCGATGATCAATGAGGCTGTATTTACATTAATGGAAGGCGTCGCCACAGTCGAGGCCATCGACAGTATAATGAAATTGGGTATGGCACATCCAATGGGTCCGCTTACGTTAGCTGATCTTATCGGATTGGATGTCTGTCTCGCCATTATGGAAGTGTTGCATCTGGAACTGGGTGACAGTAAATACCGTCCGTGTCCGCTCCTCAAAAAAATGGTCGCTGCCGGAGCATTAGGAAGAAAATCCGGTAGGGGATTTTATACGTATTAAGGGATATTTTAAGACGGTGTATCGTTATCTTGAATTCAGAAATATTTGATGGAAATATTCAAATTAAAACAATCCAAGATAACGAACTCCTAATTTGAAATCATGTAGTTTATTTCGTAAATTTACAGGCTTTATGGTAATTATAATTTCATATTAAAAGATAAACCTTTCACCAAACCGGGGAGAGGTTTTTTTTTGCTATGAAAATAGTTACGATTTAAAGAATTAAAATATATATAATTTTTAATCTATGGACCTTTTGAAAGGGAATATATGAATTTTGATCTCACTGATGAACAATTACTTATACAGCAGACTGCCCGTGAATTTGCCCTGGCTGAATTGGCTGATGGAGTAATCGAAAGAGATGAAAAGAAAATCTGGCCTGCAGAAGGAATAAAAAAATTAGGTGAATTGGGATTCATGGGAATGATGGTAGATCCCAAATGGAATGGCGGTGGGATGGATACCATATCTTATTCTATTGCTATTGAAGAAATCGCCAGAATTGATGCCTCCGCCTCTGTTGTCATGTCTGTAAATAACTCCTTAGTTTGTTATCTGCTTGAATCCTTTGCCTCTGATTTCATAAAAGAAAATTATTTATCAAAATTAACCACTGGAGAAAAATTAGGCGCTTTTTCATTATCCGAACCTCAATCTGGTTCAGACGCATCAAATATGAAAACCATTGCTAAAAAAGTCGGCGATGATTATGTGGTGTCAGGGACAAAAAATTGGGTAACCAGTGGCATCAACTGTGATTATGTTATCCTTTTTGCAGTAACTAAGCAGGGAATCGGACATAAGGGTGTTTCCGCATTTGTTGTTGACAAAGAATGGGAAGGATTCTCCTGCGGTAAACCTGAGAATAAATTGGGTATACGTGCTTCAGATACCTGTGAATTATATTTTGACAATGTCAAAATCCCAAAAGAAAATTTGATTGGTGAAGAGGGAATGGGATTTAAAATTGCCCTGGCCACATTGGATGGCGGAAGAATCGGCATAGCGGCACAGGCATTGGGTATCGCCCAGGCTTCACTTGATGCATCAATATCATATTCTAAAGAGAGAATTCAGTTTGGAAAGCCCATATCAGCGAATCAGGGTATCCAGTTTAAACTTGCCGATATGGCGATGGAAATCGAAGCAAGCAGATTGATTATCAGACAAGCTGCTTATTTGAAGGATAAACATTTAAATTTTGGTCCGATGGCATCTATGGCAAAGGTGTATGCCTCTGAAACGGCAATGAAGGCCAGTACCAATTGCGTTCAAATCCATGGAGGAAATGGATATATGAGAGAGACCGGGGTAGAAAGACTAATGCGAGATGCAAAGATTACCCAAATTTATGAAGGTACATCTGAAATCCAGCGCGTGGTAATTGCTCGAGGTTTATTAAATTAATATTAAATATATTGGAGTATGAAATGAAGATTTTTGACAAAATGAATGAGATGGGACATGAGCAATTTAATATGTTTCATGACCCTACATGTGGCTTGAAAGCTATTGTGGCTATACATAATACAACACTTGGACCTGCCCTTGGCGGATGTCGGTTTTGGAATTATAATTCTGAAGATGATGCCATGATTGATGTATTGAGATTATCACAGGGAATGACATACAAAGCCGCCATTGCCGGTCTTAATCTTGGTGGCGGTAAATCGGTGATTTTCGGGGATGCAAAAAAACTAAAATCCGAAAGGCTATTTCGTTCTTTCGGTCGTTTTATAGAAGGATTGGGTGGTCGCTATATCACTGCTGAAGATGTAAATACATCGGTTAGAGATATGGAGCATGTTAAAAAAGAGACAAATTATGTTACGGGTATATCTAGCGCCCTCGGAGGTAGTGGCGACCCCTCTCCGGTAACGGCATTAGGTGTATATGTAGGTATCAAAGCAAGTGTAAAAGAAAGACTTGGGTTGGATAATATTTCCGGATTAAAAATTGCAATTCAGGGACTTGGTCATGTTGGACAATATTTAACGGAATATCTTCATAAAGACGGGGCAGAATTATTCGTCACTGATATCGAACAGGATCGTATCGATAAAATGGTGCGGAAGTTCGGAGCTACTCCAGTTGCAAAAGAAGATATCCATTCTCTGGATGTAGATGTGTACGCTCCATGTGCTCTTGGCGCAGCTATTAATGATGTCACAATACCAGAATTAAAATGCAGTGTTGTCGCTGGTGCCGCAAATAATCAGCTTGCGATCCCATCTATACATGGTGCTGAACTGAAAAAACGAAATATTCTCTATGCTCCTGATTATGCTATTAACGCCGGTGGATTGATAAACGTATCAAATGAATTAGAAGGTTACAATCGAGAAAAAGCATTTAATCAGGCAGAAGGTATTTACGATATACTCTGTTCGATATTTAAAAGAGCAAAAGAAGAAGATATACCAAACAATATTGCATCGGATATTCTTGCTGAAGAACGCATCCACAGTATTGGCGGTTTAAAATCTTTCTATCTATCAAAGAGAAAAACCTTCAAGATCAGAAGCGATAAATAATTTTGAATCGTAAAGAGAAAAGAATCGCCAGAATTTCCGCACTCCAGGCATTGTATGCATGGAATCTCTCAGGTAATGATCCTGGCGGGACCCTTGCATACATCAGCGAATGGAAGGAGGATACTCTGACTCCTGATATAATTAAATATGCCGGGAAATTATCTCGAATTACGGTCAAAAATATAAAAATCTGTGATGATATCATCCAGGATCGATCAAAGAATTGGGAGATAAATCGTATAACCATGATTGACAAATTGATATTGAGGTTGGCGATTGCCGAGTTAGTTTTTATTGAAGATGTACCTCCAAAAGTATCCATCAGTGAAGCAGTTGAAATTGCCAAACAGTTCAGTACAGAAGACAGCAGTGCATTTATAAATGGCATACTTGATTCTGTATACAATGATTTTCAGAAGGGAAAGTTAGTAATCAGTTAAAGGCTTACTGATCAAAAAATAATCAACAGGAATACTGTTGAAAAACCATTTTGCATATTGCAGATGCGAGAAAGGATGTTACGGCATCCTTTCTTTTTTTTAAAAGAAAAACACCTCGATAACAACATGTTGCAATTATTACTTCCATAATATGGGCAAGAATTAATAATTTATGATAACAAAATCATAAATAAACGCTTATATAATGTTACTAACAAAATCATCCGAATATGCCATAAGGTTAGTTTTCCATCTAAACAGCCGAGAAGAATCGTTTGTTCGATTAAAGGAAATTGCCAAAATACTGGAAATCCCATACTATCAATTGGCAAAAGTTGCAAACATCCTGATTCGTCATGAAATTTTAAAATCCCACACAGGACCCCGTGGCGGCGTCCAGCTGAAGATTGATATTTCAAAAACAACCCTTATAAAAATTGTCGAACCCTTTGAAGGAGATGATATTTTTAATAAATGTGTACTTGGATTATCGGTTTGTGGATCGGATAATCCCTGCCCGATTCATGAATATTGGGGGGCGACGAAATTCGAAATAGTTGAATTATTTACCGTGAAATCGATTAAAGATTTAATAGAAATCAATAATGAACTAACAGAGAAAAATATTCTATTTAGTAAAACCTGATTCTAAATACAAAGGAATCACATGATTGAAAATATAACTGTATTTTATAATAACCTACCCGATGGTCATTTACTCAAATTATTACATGATGAACATGAGTCCATTAAGTATATCTTGGATGAGTTAGAGAGGGAATTACAATCTTTGAATAATTATTCTATTTCAGACGATGCTGGTTCTGTGATAGAAAAACTTAAGATTTTAACCGCTAACCTGCTAAATGCCGAACCGCATCACCAAAGAGAAGAAGATATATTATTTGAAGCCATGGAAAAGAGCGGTATTTCTGGACCAACATCAGCGATGAAAACAGAACATGTAGGGTTTCGGGAATATAAAGATAAATTAAAAAATCAGATTGATAATATTAACAATGGAGAATTCAAGGAGAATAAATCAAGAATAAGATACACTGCTACTGGATTAATTGGATTTATTCGAGGACATATTGAGAAGGAAGAAAATATTTTATATCCGATGGCATTCCAAACTTTAAAAGAGCCCGAACTATGGCAAGAGTTGAGCCAAAATTCTGAAAAACGTATCGGTCCCTGTCATTTTCAAAAAACCAGTTAACAATAGTTTTCTCTCCCGGCTGACTTAAAACCCCCAGGATAACCCTTTGCCTTTGGCCATAAAGTTGGTCATTCCTGTTGCAAATAATATGACAGAAATCGAACTCACCGGCATCAATATTGCCGCTATAAGTGGAGACAGATTTCCTGACACGGCAAAGCTCATCCCGACTATATTATACAAAAATGAAATGACAAAACTGGATCGAATTATTTTCATGGCTGTTTTGGAAAAATGTAAATAATCATTCAACTTTGTAAAAACCGCTGCATCCAATATACCATCTGAAGCGGGGCTAAAAGTATTTTTATTTTCCGATAAGGCAATCCCAACATCACTATGTTCAAGGGCTCCAGCATCATTTAAGCCATCTCCGATCATCAAGACTACTTTTTTTTCCTTATGAAGCTGATGGATAAAATTCCGCTTATCAATTGGTGTTTGATTAAAGTTTATTCCATCACCAAATAGTGGTTGAAGATTCTGTCGCTCTCTATCGTTATCTCCAGTTATCAGATGTAATTCATTTGATGTGCTCAATTCATTTATTACTTTTTTTAGACCTTTTCGGTAAGAATTTTGAATAACAAAATATCCTCGGACATTAGAGTTAATTGAAATAAATACCCTATTGGAATCTTTAGAATCTTGTTGGATACCAGTAAATTGGCTGGATCCAATAGAAATATGTTTTTGACCAATTATCCCTTTTATACCTTCACCGGGGATCTCTTCAAATTGTTTAACTGTGAACAAATCGTCCGACTTGATATGATCATATATCGCCTGACTTAGTGGGTGGTTCGACTGATATACTATAGATTTAATCATTTTCAATTCGTCCTGACCCAATGATAGTATTTCCTCATCCAGGGATGTAAAATATATGCTGGATTTACCGCCATAAGTCAGAGTACCGGTCTTGTCAAATACGATGGTATCCACTTTTGATAATATTTCAATGATATGGGCATTCTTGAGATATAGCTGATTCTTGCCAAGAATTCTTAAGGCATTACCCAATGTAAATGGTGCTGAGAGCGCCAGGGCACATGGGCAAGCCACAATTAGAACAGCGGTGAATGCATTCAAAGACTTGCCTGGATCATTGAATAACCAATAGGCGATTGTAATGAATCCAATAAGTAAAATTATCAAGGTGAAGTAGCGGCTGATATGATCTGTAAGATGAATAATATTTCTATTGCTATTTTCATCCTGAACATTATTGTTCCACAGTTGGGTTAGATAACTCTGGGACAGATCTTTGATGACATCCAATTCAATCATACCGCCTTTGTGAATGCCCCCGGCATAGACCCTATCCCCTGAAGATTTGGTCACTGGAATCGATTCTCCCGTCACAAAGCTATAATCAATTGAAGCCGAGGATTTTATCAAAATGGCATCAGCAGGTACGATCTCACCATTACGGATGATGATCCGGTCGCCAATTTTTAATTTGGAAAGAGGAATAATCTCTTCACCACTGTCGGTTTTTCTATGAACGGATACAGGGAAATAACTTTTGTAATCCCGGTCAAACAAGAGAGAATCATAGGTTTTTTGCTGAAACAATTTCCCCAGTAATAATAAAAAAATCAGCCCGGTAAATGAATCCATATACCCTGATCCCGATTTTGTCAAAATCTCAAAAAGACTTTTACTAAACAGCGTAATAATTCCCAGAACGATTGGCACATCAATATTTATAAATCTTTGTTTCATTCCATTCCAGGCACTGGTGAAAAATCCTTTAGCGCTAAAAAATAATACGGGTAAGGCAAGGAGGATATTCAGATAACCAAAGAAATTTTTAAATTTTTCGTCCAAGTTACTCTCAAACGAGAGATACTCAGGTAAACTCAATAGCATAATATTGGCGAATGAAAATCCAGCGATTCCGATTTGAATATATAATTGCTTTCTGGTTGATGAAAGCTGATCCTGTTCAAGATCCTTAAGGTTTAACTGCGGTTCGTATCCCAGGCTCGTAAGTATTTCGGCTGTTTTCCTAAGGGAAAAATGTTTATTTATAAACTTAATGGTAATTTCTTTTGAAGTAAAATTGACCTGCGATGAAACGATAGATGGATCAATTTTATAGAGTTTCTCCAGTAGCCAGATACATGAACTGCAATGCATATCAGGCAAGGTGAACCTTACCGTAGAATAGTTACCATCATTGAAATCAATCAATTTGTTGAGCATATCCTCATCATCGAGATATTCAAATTTCTGTTTATGAAGATTAGCTTCGCCAGGATTAATTCCTGGTGTTGAATTCAGCTCATAATAGTCACACATATCAGTTTCATTTAACAGCGAAAATACCTGGAGACAGCCGTTACAGCAAAATTTCTTATTATCAAGAGTGATGGCAGAATTACCACATTCATCGCCGCAGTGATAACAATGATTACTCAGATTCATATTTTCATTATGGGATGAATTCACGATTTATATGTCTGCTGTTGATTATTTTTTATTGGAGGAGGTATGGCAATGTTCAGAGTTGGAATCTGCCGTTGAAGCAGGATCACAACAGTCTAGCTGAACATTTCCCTGCTGATGTTCCAGGATGGGTTTATTTAATTTTATTACTCCTTTGTACCCGGTTAAACTGCCAAGCATAATCACCAGGATCGCCGAAATCTTAAAAACTCTCGAACGGAATTTACCCGTAATCCATCCTGCACCAAGACCCATCATAACCATGGCCGGGGCAGTTCCCAATGCAAAAACCAGCATGATAATCATCCCTGACATTATACTTCCTGAAGAGGCGGCTTTGGCTCCGGCGGCATAAACAACTCCGCAGGGTAAGAACCCTAAAACGATGCCAAGGGCGAATATATTTGATCGATTGACGGAGATCAATAAACCATGAATCATTCGTTTGAAAGGACTCCCTGATTTAAAAAAAATGACTGGAAACTTGGGGATGAGATGCAGTAGATCCAGACCCATATAGATCATCAGGATACCTGCAAAAACCTGTAATAATGCCTGAAGATCGAATGCGGATTCGGCAAAAGTTAGAGTTGTACCCAACAAACCAAATATTCCACCGAGGAACATGTAGGTGAAAGTCCTGCCGCTGCTATAATAAAGATGGGGAAGGATGGCTGCGAAAAAGGAATTTGCCTGGCCAGAATTTTTATGAAGGTTGACGGAATAGGTGAGAACGATGCCGCCGCACATGCCAACACAGTGACCAAATCCGCTTGAAAAACCAAGCAGGAAAACCAATAGTAAATCAATATCCATAAATGTGAATTGTAATCCGTATTATTTGAAGATTTTTGAGAAGGTAAATTTATGATTACTCACTTACTCAATCGAATCGAATAAGTATTCTATTGGATGGTTTTGAACAGGTTTGTTTAAAGGGATATGAAAATTGATTTGGTATGACATTTAATAACCCAGCCCTAAAGGACTGGGCTATGGAAAGGATAATTCATGATGATGCTGTCGGTCCTTTGATAATTCTCTTTTTGTCTGAATCCCAGCCTGCGGCAGGCAGGCGTGATTCAGCCGACTACTCCTATTTCACCAACATTACCTTTTGTGTACTAATAAAATCATCGGCGGTCATTCTAACGAGATATACTCCACTTGAAAATTCTGAGGCATCCCAGTTAACAATATAACTTCCACCTTCCACATAATTGTTCACCAACTCGGTAAGTTGTCGTCCAAGGAGATCATAAATGATTACTTTTACATCTGATGGAACAGGCACATCGTAAGCAATGGTGGTAATTGGATTGAATGGATTGGGATAGGCTGACTTCAATGCAAAGCTCTCTGGAATAGCCATCGACACATCGACATAATTTTCACTAGAAGCAGCAAGGATGTCAACAAATTCAAAATCACCGGAAGCACTGAATAGTTCATTAGTTTCCGGGGCAACAATAATCATTGTTGTGAGAGATCCATCGGTAACATAATCCGCCGCCAAAGACTTTTCTGTTAATTCGATTGTTGATTCAGGTTCATGAGAAATCGTAATCTGAAAAGCATCTACTATTCCATCGGATTGAAAGGTGACCTGATTATTAATCACATTTAAAGAAGCAATGTTGGCAATTTCATTATCCCTGGGAATCAGTGGGAAAAACCGCCATATCAATTCTACAATGTCCATTACATCTATTATTTCATCCTGATTTAGATCCGCAGCTAGTAATGCACATCCTGTGAGTTGCGAGTTCCCAAGAATGTGACCGATAATTGCTACAACATCTAAAACATCCACATTTCCATCATCAGTCACATCACCTGAAAGAACAAATGGGCAAGTAAACCAACCTGCCGACATGATTGTGGGACCTACATAGGACGCACCAAACCAGTAATATTCCGGGGCTGAATTCAGAGACAGGGGATCAAAAGCGCAGAAAACAGATCGGCTGGTATTATCCCATTCCTTGTAGATGCCAACAGCAAACTCGCTGATTTGATCTGTCAGGAAAACGGTTGCATCATCAGTGGGGAGGATACCATCCAACAGGTTATCAAAGCCGATTTCATAGTCAGGATCATACATAATTGAACTTCCATCAGGTACAGCCTCATACATATCACCGGAAAGTATATCACCTTCTATTGCATTGAGAACACTTGTTGTGCTACCTTCATTGATGTCATGATAAATCTCGGCAATTCCCATAGCATTAAAAAGTGAACCATCCACCGTTAGACCATCATTCCACCCCGTCATTATCCCTAATACTTCATCCCCGGCAAGAAAATATCTTTTTCCACCTGTATTTAACCAATCGTGAATTACATCATAGTGATCTATTAAATCAGCCCAGGTAGCAGTAGTGGTAATTTCCATAACGATATCATAATAGGATAAAAGTTCTTGGGATACTCCACCATGCCAAATATCAGTAGAATACAGAAATTCACCCGTTTCATTTCCTTCATAGAAATAATAGGCATCTGGAAATCCTACACCATTCATTTCATTATTGAATACCCAAAGAATATCGTTTGATGGTGCATACACAAAATAGGAACCGCCATCGGTAGTAGTAGTGCCATCTTCATCGGTTGCAGATACACGATAGTCAACATTGGTTCCTCCAGGCAAATACGGTATAAATGCGCTAAAAATACCAGATTCGCCAGACATTGAGATGCTGGTCCATGTCTCGCCATCATTTGTTGAATATTCAAGATTTACGGTAAACACATCGCCATTTGATTCTGAAACCTCAGCAGTAATTTCCTGTGGTTCTGATGAGAAGATTGAACCGGATGGTCCAGAAATATTTGATATTAGGGGTGGTCCGTCAACTTCAAACCAGTCTAAAAAGAAATTTACAAACTGGAAGAATTCTGGCACATAGAATATATCACCATCGTCTGTAGAATCCACGGCGGCATCAGCCATTAACGTGAATAAGGCAGTTTTATTTGTGCCATTGTCAACTCTTACTCCGCCAAATTCACCTGTACTTTGACCTTGATATACAGGTTCTGCAAATCCAGTTTCGATGAAACCAGCCCAATTTGCACTACCATAAATACTGTGATAGAGATTCAAATCGGGCAGTCCATATAACAAGGATATAAAGGATGTATCTCCAATGCAACCCTCGTCATAGTTATCTGCATCATAGGGATTATCTAAAACACCATGAATTCCAAACCAATCATAGGCAGGATCACCAGGACCAACAGTGAGAATTGAATTGGGATATCCGTCCAAGTTATGACCAAAAAACCAATCCTGGTCTACAAGCATCAAATTACCACCATTGGTTATAAAATCACTATAGCCGGCGTCTTCTTCATTTCCAATAACTGGCAGGGTTGAGTTGCCCCATCCATAAACCAGAATGTTTGACCAGCCCTGATTAATCACAGACCAATCGATACCATTATTACTGTTGACATTCCAAATTTCATATGGAATTCCATATTGTTCAGCCGCCAGATTATAACCAATCTGGTAACTGTTACCACTATCATCTATAATCAGCAGATCTGCATCAGGGTTAACCGGGGCTATTATTTCAAATGATCTGGAAGAATATTCTGACATTAAACCATTGTCATCAATTGCACTCACCCAATATGAAATAACATCTCCAGCTTCTGCAATGTATGCAACATCCCAACCATATAATCCATTATTATACTCATCGATATCTATAGCATAGGCTAAATCAAAATCCAGGTTTGCATATTCAACACCATTGACTTCAATATGCAGAATAATAACGTCACCGTCACCAATTCCAATTCCATTGCCATTACAATCTGCATCATCCCACAGGTCAACTTCAATGGTGCGTGTATCAGTTGTTGCATAAGTATTGGACAAACTATAAGAATTTGCCCAAAGAAACCCATTTTGTGGGTATTGGACTGCTACCATCATCATTAGATCGATGACCGGACTATAATTCCCCCAAGTACCATCATCCTCATCGTTCCAGGGTCCACCAAACCAGGTGTAGGTCTCCTCACGTCCGGTAATATCATTATTATTTGATAGTGGTTGAGGTGTATCACCACCTTTGACTAATGCAATGACAAATTGGGAAGGGTTAGAGGATACATGAAACGTACCACCAATATCCAATAGGCCAGCAGTTGACCAATCAGCGTTATAACCATCAATTGTATTTAAAGTTGGATTGGTTCTTAGTTCGCCAATAGGAGACAGGTTTGTAGAACCGTTTGGAATATCGTAACAATCGCCATTTGGACTAATTTCACTGGCGTTACCGTAGTCAGCACCAAAAGCAATAACCTCACCAGCTGTAAACCACTGGACATAAACTTCCTGGACAACGCATGGGCATTCCGGTTGAAAAACTACGGCAAAGGTGTCGCCTTCTGCACCACTGCTGAGATAATAATATGAATCACTTTCATTCATATATGATAGTTGACAATATGGCCATGACCCTTCACAATCACGTATATTCCGCTCAACATTAAACACTGGAGATCTATTGGGAATCTCATGATAATCCAAATCTGATTGGATATTCTTAAAACTTTCAGGGATTGAGCCATTCAGCTTTTTGAATCCGACAGGCATGAGCCAATCGACATTTTTATCAGTATTAATCTGCGATTGTTGTGAGGATTGTTTCTTCTCACCATCTGATGCTTGGATGAAACTGATTGTTATCAATCCTGATAACAGGAGTATTGATATTTTCTTCATATTGTTTTTCTCACTCCTTTGATAATTCTTTTTTTGTCTAAGATTGAAAAATTCTATTTCCAATCCCAGCCCTGAAGGACTGGGCTCTGGAACGAATATTTCAAGATGATGCTTTTAGTCCTTTGATAATTCTCTTTTTGTCTGAATCCCGGCCTGCGGCAGGCAGGACGGATTTTATTGGATTACCAGATTACACTGATTTAAGATTATAATACAAAATGTTCAGTCGATAGATTTTTTATCCTACAAATTGAAAATTCGTGAAATCCGTGTCATCTGTATAAATCAGTGATTCAGACGACTATTCCTATTTCACCAGCATCACTTTCTGTGATTTTTGATATTTTCCAGCCGCCATTTTCACTAGATATAAACCATTACTCAGATCTGATGCATCCCATTTTATAGAATGAAAACCAGCTGATTGTTTTTCATTTATTAGTTCTTTGACAATCCTGCCCAGCATATCATAAACGGTGATGCTCACCTGTGAATCTTTTGGGAGTCCATATTCAATTGTAGTAATGGGATTGAACGGATTTGGATAGGCCGGATTCAAGGAAAATTCTACTGGAATCAGATTTTGATTGTGGACGATAATGCTACCAGTGGTCAATGGTGTTTCACCAAAATATTCGCCATCCAGATTGGCAGTTACTCTCAGCTCTTTGTTTTGCTCAATGCTCCAAATACGAAACTCTATTTGATCACCAATAGTAAAACCGGGAATTTCTATGCCATACTGATTTATCTCACCCCAGGCAGTAATGGGTATTGGCAGATCCAAAGAAGCAATTCGTGTGGCGCCGACAAGTTCACCATCTGCATACACGGCAATCTCATCACCAATTTGAATATCACCTTGAACATCGGTAATTACAATTGGATGGACATTACCGGTTTTTACAATATCATAATGCTGACTGACCATTGCCGGTTTCAGCTCTTCCCAAACATTATAAGATAAATTTGCCAGCTGAGGTGCGGGATATGAAAATTCAATGGTTTCAGTACCTGATAAAAATATTGAATAAAAATCTCCTGGTTCAAATGTGTTTAATAGCCATAGTCCATAAGACGGCACAATGAATTCCCCTTGATCATTTGATACAATTAGAATTTCATCAGCGATAGAGCTTAAAGCGATTTGTGATGACATTGAAACCGGTAGTATATAAGGCATATAGTTGTTCATAATAGGATATAGAGTAAAGACTGATCCTGGGTCAATCATATCTCCCGTAAACTCGATTGTATGTATTTCGTCGCCTTGCAAAAAGGCTTTATATCCTTCGGGAGCCATTAAGGTATCCAATGAATAGATATTATAATCTGGTACATAATAATTCCCCTGATCATCCCATGCAATTAAAACCTCATCGCCAAGTATTGTATCGGCGCTCATATCTTCTGCCACTACATAAGATGAGAAGAAGTTAATCATAAATGGAATTAGAGTAATATGCTGAATAATCGTATTTGGCTCAACATGAAGGTTTACGATTATGATTGGCTCACCAAATGTACCCTCACCTGTGGAATATTCAGGCTCGGCATCATATACTGTATTTGTGGATTCATCATAGTATTGGAATGAGATGGGGTTTCCTTCAAGATAACCGGGAATCCAACCAGGTCCTCCAAATCCACATCCTTCGTATGCACCGATAATTGAAATAAGCAGTAAGTCACCTGTCCAGATATCAGATCCAACCAATAGTTCACCCGTATCATACCAACAGTCTCCACCGCTGATGACACCATTGGCATCAAAAATTCCAATTTCATCGCGAGATCCTAATGCAATACCAATGACATCGTTAATAATAATAGGAGCGAAATAACCTGTCATTGAAGGAAGACCATTAAATAACTCAGGCGCAAATTCATTCGACGTGAGGTCCACACAGGCTTCATTGGAAAAATCAGACTCTAATCCATTTTCATCTAATGCGGTAATAGAAAAACAATGGGAATAACCTGGATCTAGATTGGCTTCAAACAGTGAGTATGCATCAATAACAGAATCTATAAGTTCACCATCACGATAAATGTAAAAAGTTGGATAGAAACAGCTGTCATCATCAGTGGTGGCATCAGGATTATAGTTGAGAGCTTCAGGATCGGTGCAGCCAAAAACTTCATACATGCAGCTACCATCATCTATGGTGGCAAAAGGGTCATAGTTCAATGCTTCAGGATCAGTACATCCATATATTTCGTAATAGCAACTGGCATCGTCAATGGTGGCATGGGGATTATAATTAAGAGCATCATGGTCTGTGCAACCGAATATATCATCACCGGAAATGCACAGTGGAAATCCTGAATCAACATCCAGAGAATTTCCATCACAATCTGCTATAATAGGTGAGACAAGAGAAAAACATCCTTCTCCTCCTGTGAATGTCACATCTGCATACCCTAAAATACCTTCACCTTCTGGAATGAAATCACCCTGTAGTGAAAAGCCAAGTATGAGACCATTCGCATTGGTCGAAATGAGAAATCCGTTTTCTTCGGCACTTCCACCATAAGCTTCATTCAAATAAAAATCATCAAAATCAGAATCCAGATTAAATTGGAATCCACCAATGTCTAATGCATTTTGCATATAAATGGTTAGTTCACCATCTACATAATTTATGATGGACAAATTGACCATTTGACGATTTCTGAGATTTCTGGTAGGTGGTTGCCATGTCCAGTCAAAATAAATCTCATCATTACCGGATGCGATGTTGTTGATTACTGGTGCTTCCAGAAGGATATTTTCTTCGATCACAAGTTCTCCGCAAAAGGAGTTCCCAATAATATAAATTCCGTTAAAATCTGGTAGAAAAACGTCAGACAAACAAGTTATTGAGATACCAGTATAATCGCCCATGACCGTAACTTCTACAATGGGTCCTACTCCTGTGTCAATAAACATCCCCTGTAGACCAAACCCAATTATTAACCCAGTTTCAGTGTCCCAACTTATTGACCACTCACTTGTTCTATCTGTCGATAATACTTCTATCATTGTAGCAATTTCTGGATCAATTGAGAGAGTAAACTGAAAAGAGGATCCAATCACCATATCATTGGTAAGTGTGATAGGAAATGTAACCATTTCACCTACATTAGTTATGGCATCTTCTACAATTAATTCGAAAGGAATATTAGGTAAAATGATGATTGTTTCCTCGTGATCCAAAACAGGTAATAATTCACCTGGTGTGCCACCCAGAAATATATCTGTGAAGCCAATTTCTACATTCGTGGTGTATTCAACCATATCTGCAACAAGTGTTGCAATAGCTATTGGACCTTCCCCCTGATCAATAACCCCCATTCCAAAACCAACTATTATTACCGAACCTTCATGCTCAGTAAATTCGAGGACGAAATTGGAGGTTCTATCAGTTAACTCAATATCCGTCATTGTTAATCTATCGGGGAAATCTGTAATGGTAAATTGAAATCCAACGATATCAACCGGGTTTGAGAGACTAATATTAAATTCTTCAGATTCACCGGATTGAATAAATCCACCTTCAAGGGTTAGATGAGAATAATCTTCAGGAGGGAATACTGTAATGCAAATAACTTCTGTGATATTTGAAATACCATCATCATATATTGCAGCCATATGCCAGCAATGCTCCAGATTGAAAATAACATCGTAATCATCATATTGAGTTTCATCTGGTCCAACCGTATCTATTATAACATCATCACGAAAAATCATATAGCTATTTAATGGTGCAGTTCCAGAGGAATCCCCAGTACAATCACTCGGTGCATCCCAGTTTAAGTGGGCTACTGAGATTTCATCATCCACATCTACATCGAAATTTTCTGGAGGGCACATGGCCCCACCATCCGCGGCGCCACAGACCTCATTTGAAAATAACCAATTGCAACCAAAATAAACTGGACTGACTACATAACAATGCTCTTCTCCATTCACAATATTAATATCAATAAATGAATTTGCTTCAGGTTCAGCAAAATATATGAGTTCATTGTCACGATAAATTTCAAAACCATCTAATTCACGGGTTTGATCTCTAATGTCGGTATGATAGATGTCATTGTACTCAACCAATTCAAGATATGGGATTGAATCATCTTTTTCAGGCTGATCATCATTGTATACTTTGATATTTTTTGAATCATCAAATGGTATGGACTTGGTGAGAATTGCATCTTCAATAGTATTACCATCGTTGTTATTATCTGGAATGTCTATCCAATTTATTTCAATAAACCCATTCCCAGTAGATTCAATCCATATGTTAAATAAAGAAATTTGAAATATGCACTCTTCATTTGAAGGGAATGATTCACCATTATTATACATTGAGGTGACAAAATAACATCCGAAAAAATTACAATAATCAGTAGAGTAATCGATAAAACTAGTTGTTTCGGATGTCCCAATTTGCTCACCATCTTTATAAATGACATAGTACAAAACATCTGGTCCTGCTTCATCCCAATATAAAGTATTGTGACCATCATCAAAAATTACTATAAGATTTGTTGGTGCTTCAACTGGGATCGGTATCACACAAACAGGGTCTGACATAGGTGACTCACCCTCGGTGAAGGAAGCAGATATCGTATAACAGTATTCCTCCATATTCACCACATCTGTATCAAGATATTCGAAAACATTTGGATCAAAAGAAGCAATTAGTTCACCATCACGGAATAAGTTACTGGTGTAAATACGTAAAGGGTTAAACTGGTCATCACATGATATTTCATCCCACGTGAGAAATACTTCTCCATCACCAGCTAATGCCGTCAAAGAACTGGGTGGACATAATTGCCACATCGCACAGGATTCATTTGATTGCTCTGATTCCCCAATATCGTATAATGCAGATACAGTATAACAATATTCTACATCATGTTCTGTTTCAGCATCGATATATAAGAATGCAGTAGTTGATGTGAAAAACTCACCATCTCTGTAAATGAGATATTCAATTAAATCTTCTCCTTCAGAAGCATTCCAGGTGAGTTGAATATGGGTTGTAGGCCATTCTGCCGATTCTGCAATCAGGTTAGTTGGTGAGGCTAAATTCGTTGTGGCACATGCCTCATTAGACAATTCTGATTCGCTATCCGAAAACACAGAAGTTACATTGTAACAATATGATTCTGATGAGCCCAGCTCTGTGTCAGCGTAAAATGTATCTTCAATATTTGTTGCCAGTAGATTCTCATCTCTAAAAATATTATAGGTTGGGATTTGCTCATCGCACAATCCGTAGCAGAATGGGGGACCGGTTTCAGAAGTTAGTTGACTTCCGTCACCCCCACTAAAATTGACAATTGAAAGATCAATATAGCCATCCATTTGATCGTGAGTCCATTCTATATTGGTGAGAACTCCCTCATTTGGTGGTATGCTGATTAAAAGTGAAAAACCAAGTACAATGCCATCTGTATTTGTACTTATTAAAAAGCCCCAATCCTGAGCCAGTCCACCACTCCCATTGCCAATCTCAGCACCAAGTATTTCATCGACAATAATATTGAATTGGAAACCGGCTACACCGACAGTATTGATCATTGAGATTTCAATATTGCCATCAGTTACATCTGATATCCATAGATATACTTCAGCACTATCACCGTTTTCATTAGGTGCATCCCATGTAAGATTTATTTCATTTTGACCACCGATAGCAACGAGGTTTGTAGGGGGGGTTGTTCTAGTTAGAATATTTTGGGTTGATGAACTGGATAAATCAGTTGGTATCCTATCTTGCGATAGGATGAAGGTGATTGTAAACATTATTGGAATTATAAATAATCTCATATATTCCTTCCAAATTATATGTAAATGGATATTTCCAGATTCTAAATATAATCTATTTGTGGATTTTAAAGTATAGATATATTATGAATATATGTAACGCTTTGGGTGTGGACTCATTTGGTTTAAAATTTGAGATCCCAGCCCTAAAGGACTGGGCTAATGAGCTTTAAAAATTTGGTTTCCCATCTGGAATCCCAGTCCTAAAGGACTGGGCAATGGAGTGGATAATTCATTATGATGCTTTCAAACCTGTGATACTTTTCTTTTTGTCTGAATCACGCCTGCCTGCGGCAGGCAGGCGTGATTCAAACAATTTTCCCTATTTCACCAGCATCACCTTTTGTGTACTAATAAAATCATCGGCAGTCATTTTAATGAGGTACATTCCGCTTGGCAATCCTGTCGCATCCCAATTTATAAAATAATTACCAGGATGTTGATAGTCATCAACCAATTGAGCCACTTGCCTACCGACCAAATCATACACTATTAATTTTACATTTGACGGATTTGGTACATCAAAACCAATGGTGGTGACAGGGTTGAATGGATTTGGGAATGCTGCTTTCAATAAAAATCTTTCAGGAATATCCAATAATACATCCACAATATTCTGCCTCGATACAGCGAGGACTTCGACAATTTCGAAATCACCTGAGGTTGTAAACAATTCATTATTATCTGGTAAAACAATGATCATATTAGTGAGAGTACCGTTTGTTACAATATCTGTAACCAAGGCTCCGTCGGTTACCATTATATTAATATCGACATCATGGGAAATTGTAATTTGAAGGGCATCTACAAAACCATTCGCGTGAAGACTCACATTGCCATCATCAGAAATAATATAAGCATTTGTAGCCATGGCATGATCCTGTGGTTCCCAAAGTGATAATAGGGCATCAACATCCAGTAAATCGATAAATTGATCATCAGTTATATCGGCAGCAATTTGGTCACATCGACTATAAGAAATGTTACCAATAATATGCTCAACAAGATCGACAATATCCAGCATATCGACATTGCAATCCCCATTCAAGTCACCTTGCATGACCATTTCGCAGATAAACCAATTAGCGGACATAATTGTAGGTCCATATTGTGATGCTCCAAACCGGTAATATTCAGGTGACGAATTGAGGGAGAGAGGATCAAATCCACAGAAAACAGTTCGGCTGTCATTATCCCAAGCATGATAAACACCAACAGGCAAGCCACTAAAAACATCCGAAAGAAATACGATGGCATCATCCGTGGGGACTAACCCATCTAAGAAGTTGGTGAATCCAATTTCATATTCAGGATCATATATGATTGAGCTCCCATCGGGTACTGCATTATACATGTCACCGGATAGCAAATCATCTTCAACGGCATCTAAAACATTCAATAATCCGGAGGAGCCAATATCGTTACGGCTTTCGGCAATACCAAGATCATGAAAAAAGCTACCTGTCTCAAAAACTTCATCTGACCAAGTGCCGTTTACCAAGCCGAAAGTATCATCACCAGCGAGGAAATAATTTTTATCACCTTCCTGTAGCCAATTATGGATAATTTCATAATGATTCACATGCTCACCGGTGGCTGTTGTGGTGATTTCCATGACGATATCGTAATATTCCAAAAGTTCAGCCGTAACGGCACCAAACCAAAAATCTACAGAAAAAGCAAGACCGGCGATATCATCATCCCACAAATAATATTCATCAGGGATTCCCACACCATCCATTTCATTATTAAAGACCCAGAGAATTTCGTTAGTTGGGATAAAAATTGTATAGAAACTACCCATATCATCATACGCCAACATGCTGCCGTTTTCATCGGTTGCAGATACTCGATAATTAACAATTATACCAGGAGCCAAAGATGGGATGGAAGCAGTATAAATAGAGGATATCCCGTTCATGGCGATGCTTACCCAGGATTGACCATCATCGATTGAATATTCCAGATTTGCCGTAAAAGGATCATCATTAGTGGTTGAAATTTCTGCCGTCACTTCCCACGGATTTGCCCCAATGGTTATACCTGATGGCCCCGATACAATGGTAATGTCCGGTGGTCGGCCGGTATCAAACCAAACCAGGAAATAATTTACAAACTGATAAAACTGGGGCAAGTAATAGTTTTCACCATCAATTTGACCTACAGCTGCATCGGCCATGAATGTGAATAATGCTGTTTTGCTAATACCATTGTCATATCTGATGCCATGAATCTCATTAGTGATTTCGCCCTGATATACTGGCACAGCCATTCCAGTTGTTATAAAATCCCCCCAGTTTGTGGTGGAATACAATTCATGGTTGAGATTTAAATTAGTTAGATCATCAATTAATGTCTCAAGATGAGTGTCTGCTTCACCATCTGAATCATAAATGTTCTCGTTTGGATCATTGACTCCACCGCTAATCCCAAACCAGTCATAGGCTGGATCACCAGGCCCAAAACTCAATTCTTCAGGGTAATGATCAAGGTCATGACCGTTAAACCAGTCTTGATCAATCAACATGAGATTACCGCCATTGTTTAGAAAATCGCCGTACCCGGGATCAGTTTCATCAACCAAAACGGGGAGTGATGTTGAGCCCATTCCGTATATCAGTAAATTTGACCAGCCATGGTTTATTACGGACCAGTCTATTCCGTTATTTTCTTCAATCGACCAAATTTCATACGGGATACTGTAAAAGTCAGCTGCTAACTCATATCCAACCTGTTGTTCATCACCGCCATCATTTATTATGAGCAAATCGGCGTTAATGTTAATGGGAGCTTTTATTTGAAATGATTTGATATCTGATTCCACTGCCAATCCATCATCATCTATAGAATAAATATGGTATGAAATTGAATCACCAGTATTTGCTGAGTAAGTCATATCCCAGGCATAAGACCCATTTCCAGATTCATCCACATCCACCTCATCGGCAAGGTCAAATGGGAGGTCTGAATATTCGGTTCCATTTATTGATATAATCAGATGGATATCATCAGCATCCGTAATTGCAAAGCCGGTTGTTTCATCAACATCATCTGAGAAATCAACTTTAATGGTTCTGGTGCCTTCGGAGATAAAGGTATTGGATAATAATTCAGTATTGGTCCATATTGGTCTACCCCATGGATAGGAAACTTTTACAAGCATCATCAATTCGGTATTAAAATTATATTGACCCCAAATTCCCGATTGATCCTCATTTAATGAGCCGCCAATCCATGTATATACTTCTTCACGACCAATATAACTGTTATCATTGGAGTATGGTATGGAATGATCACTGTTTTTAATATAAGCAATTACAAATGGTGGTGGACCTGTTATATTGTTCTCATCACCAACAGGGAAAGTCCCGCCTATATCAAGTAGAGAGGCCTCTGACCAATTTGGATTAGAACCGATAACTGGGTTCAGAGTTGGAACCGTTTTTATTTCGCCAATGGGAGATAAATTAGTCGATCCCCTGGGGATATTGTATGAATCTCCATTTGGGCTAATCTCGATGACATTTCCATACTCAGCCCCAAAGGCAATTACCGATTCACCGGGTTGAGTGTGATACCATTGGAGATATACTTCCTGAACAATACAGGCAGCTGGTGGGTTAAAGACAACGGCAAAAGTATCACCAATATCACCGCTTGTGAGAAAATGTTCACCATCCTCTTCAGCCACATAAGAAAGATCAAAACATGGTCCTTCATCATCACAGCCACGAGAATTCCAGCTTTTTGAATAAAGATATGGAGGAATGGCATTTCTTATTTTTGAATTTACAGGTGTGAGTAACTCCATATCTCCAACTGATACTGCCGTGGGTAATTGAGAGGCATAACGGTTTTGAGATGGTTCATTAGATGAGACGATGTTAATTATCAACAATCCCGTCACCAGATATGTTGTTGATTTATTCATATTTATCCTTTCAAACCTTCAAGTGAAAGAATCACATTTCATTCCATAAAAATAGAAATAATGACCCGGGGAATTAAAACAATACTACCAATTTATCAAAAAATGTTTGTTACCGTTAAACATATAGATAAAATTCTATTGGCGTCTATGTATTTGTTTTGTGTCTATAAATTACACATGAAGTACAGAAGTGCTCAACCATTAAATAATTGATTTGCATGATAAGAGTAAACACGTCAGTGTAGATAATATAAATATCTACTTAAAAACATTAACAGCAATTACTTTTCTTCAAAGGTAAAACCAAGGAATTCAGTATAAATTATCCCATGGCGTCACCGGTAAAATTTATAATACTTGTTCCATTGATGAATGTTGAATTATTCAAATCTGATGAATTTTACAATCGAACAATCAATTTTGAGGGATTTTGAGTACAAATTCACATTTCAAAAATGCCATTGTTAGAATGCCATGCCGGAGAATGGTCAAAGGTCTATCAAGTGCCGGACTGGGGTTACCATATTATAATTTAGCTTTGCAGCAGCATCAGAAATATATTGAAGCATTGGCTAAATGCGGAGTTGAAGTGACGTCAATTGCTGCTGATGAGAATTATCCTGATTCCGTCTTTATTGAGGACGCTGCTTTACTAACACCGGTTTGTGCCATAATTACAAATCCTGGAGCACCTTCCCGGAAAGGTGAAATTGTTGCAGTTGAGAGGTCCTTATCACAATTTTATCTTGAAATCGAACGTATTAGTGCACCTGGTTCATTGGATGCGGGAGATATTATGATGGTGGGAAATCATTATTATATTGGTATCTCTCAACGTACAAATCACCATGGTGCCAACCAGATGATTGCCATCCTGAAAAAACATGGAATGACAGGATCAATAATTCCTTTGAAGAAAGTTCTTCATCTTAAATCAGGTGTGTCCTATCTGGAAAATAATACAATGGTCATATCTGGTGAATTTCTTTACAAAAAAGAATTTTCCAGATTTATTACTATCCAGGTGAACCCTTCAGAATCATATGCGGCAAATTGCATATGGGTAAATGGCACTATTATTATTGCTGAGGGATATCCAAAATTCAAAGAAGCAGTAGCTGCTCATGGCTTTTCAACTATCGAATTGGATATGTCTGAATTCAGGAAGCTGGATGGCGGCCTGAGTTGTTTGTCTCTGCGGTTTTAGTCACTTCGACGAGCCTGCGCTGAGCGCAGTCTAAGTGCTCAGTGACCTACGATTTCCCTGACCCTATATTAAAAGTCATTTGATTCTCATCAGATATCATATTTATTGTTCAAATAACCGAATGAATAAATCCCTTCGCTGGATCGTATGAACCTGGATAAATCCCTGCCTCCGGCAGGCAAGCGTGATTCAGACAAAAAGAAAATTATCAAAGGACTGAAAGCATCATCATGAAATATTCGTACCAGAGTCCAGTCCTTCAAGGCTGGGATTAAATTGGAAAATCAACCTCCCAGTCATCATGGTAAGAATTAATTAATATTCTTAGAGATAAAAGAAATTATTCAATAAATAATCGAAGGAATAATTCCCTTCGTTGAATCGAATAAATCTGGATAAATCCAGTTTTGGAAGTAGTGATATTTTATCTTGAGGTTTCTTAGACCAGTCCTTCAGGGCTGGGATTAAATTGGAAAAATCAATCTCTCACATGTCATAGCCAAGAGTTTATTAATTAATACTTCCTTTAAAGTCCTCTATTTAAGGTCACTGAACACTTCGACTTCGCTTATCGCAGGTTCGTCGAAGTGACTTTTTTCTCTATTTGACTCATCACATATTCTGCCATGGCGGTGATAGTTAAGCTAGGATTAACACCAAGATTTACTGGGATAATCGATCCGTCTGTGATATACATACCGGGATAATTAAATACCTCACCCTGAGAATTAACTACACCTGATTTTTCGTCTTTACCAATAATACAGCCGCCAAGAATATGTGCGGTAGTTGGGATATTAAATAGGGTATCGGTGACGGTTGTCATTGGGACCCCATCAGTAATCCGGGCCAATTTTTTGGCGGCATCATCCCCGGCTGGAATACTTGATGGAATATTTCCAGCTGCACTTAGAGAACTATTGATGGTATGTTTACCGAAACGCCACCATCTTCTTTCAAACTTTAGTTTTAAATAATTACTTTTTGGCTGCATCACAAGGAGTATTATGCTTGAGGATGCCCATCCGATAGGATTCATTGCTTTTAAAACTTTGAGGGGCTGTTTGATAAAAGCAGCAAACCATTTAATAACTTGCGGTGCATTTCCTCGTCGCGACACCATAAATGTTGTTAGAAAACTCAGGGCACCATTTCCTTTTCCAAATCGTACTGCTTCAATATGAGTGTCTTTTTCCGGATAATATCCAGCTGATATGGCAACCCCATTATTTAAATTCTTCCGAAATTTCCTGCCTGTCCGCGTGCCGACGATAGCTTCAGAATTGGTTCTCACATATTGTCCCAGACAATTTGATAATTTTGACAGTGAACCTCGTTGCAGACAGGACATAAGCAACTTCACCGTTCCCAGTACACCAGCGGCCATGACGATATTGTTGCAGGTGATTTCTTTTTTAGTATGAAAAATGCCAGTACTTTTTTTTGTTATTATCCTGTAGGATTTATTTTGCATCTGAAGAATATCTGTGACTTCTGTTTCCGGGAGGATTTCTGCCCCCAATTGTTCAGCAAGATAAAGGTAATTGCGATCAAGTGTATTTTTAGCATTGAATCGGCAACCCACCATGCAATTACCACAGAAATTACATCCAGTCCTGTCTGGACCCTTACCATCAAAATATGGATCGGCCACAGTTACATCAGGCTCACCAAAAAATACACCAGCATCAACAGAATAAAATGACGATTTTCCTTTAGATTCAGCATCAAGTTCTTGCAAAAGTCTATCTGACTCCGCGATATGTTTTACAGTGACAGTTCCTAACATTTTCCGGGCAAGCGCATAAAAGGGCTCAAGTCTGGACTTCCACTTTGAATCTGTCCATCGAGCATCTTGATACACATTGTCAGGAGGACTAAGATGGGTATTGGCATATACCAGACTTCCACCTCCCACACCGGTACCATGGAGAACAAGAACATCTTTGAGGAAAGTGATTTTCTGAATTCCATAAAGGAACAGTGAAGGCAGCCACAAATACTTACGAAGATTCCAGTTAGTTTTTGGAAAGTCTTGAGGTTGGTATCGTTTTCCTTTTTCGATGACAAGGACAGAATACCCTTTTTCAGCCAGGCGAAGGGCACTGACACTGCCGCCAAAACCGGAACCGATGATGATATAATCGTAATTGATATTATCTGATTGTTGTTGGTTATTCACTTTACAGCTGATTAATATATTATTTTGAGATAATTATACTGGAAAACTCCCAAAGAATTTACACAAAAATGTGCAGATTTGAGTTGATAGAATTGGCACGTCAATCTTGTACTTGCAGTATTCAAATTGTTGGGCTAAAGCCCGGTTCTAATAGGTTCTAAATCACCTACCTAAAGGAAGGTGTTAGTCAAAGCAACTTTATAAAATAATGGCTGAGCAAAATAGAAGTTGAAAATTCCCCTACATATTGATGTGCGTTTTAGGGAATGATATCCAATACCATCAATTTAAAAGAAGGTGTTCGTCAATATTATTTTAGGATATCTAAGTTAGATGAAGTGCATAATATTTTGACAGAATCAACTACCGTTATAAATCACAGAGTTAGTCAAGGCACTTCAGAGACATACTCATTCTATCCGACCTGAAAATCTCACAATAACATTGACTAACCCTGATATTTATATCAGGGTTGAGAGAATATTATGACTGGGCTTCAGCCCTATATGGAGAGTATCGTGAGATAAATATCAAATGTTAGAAATAGTATTTTAAAAGTAATAGGAGTGGCCTGGTTTTAAATTCTACAAAATTTCTACTCATTGAGCGTTTATTAAAATCAGATAAATAAACCTCATCGAAATATTCTATTGGGATTGGATAATAGTCTGGAAAATCGTTATACCGTGCATAAGTATCAATTGATTTTGTTTCTCCGAATGTTAAAATTAATGAATAGTCAAATTCAATAAATAAATTTTGAAAAATTTGCATTTCAGATTTGAGTCCCAGTGCAAAATCCAGCCCATTTATTTCGCGTTCTTGATGATCTAAATATTCAGATGTAATACGATTTGTATTTCTATTTCGAATTGATTTAATGTGAGTGTACCCAAATTTAAAATAAGGCGTAATCCCTTTTTCTCCAAGTGATTTAATTTGAAATTTCTTAGTTATATGTATTCGCGCATTACGATCGAAGTCAGGTCCATCTTCTGATGAATACTCTGTCAAATGCTCTCCAAAAACGGGTATATAAATTGAATCTTGTCCATCAAAAAACGTTTCCCATCCTTGAAAATATTGATCATATCTGGTTTCTGTGAATTGATCATCTTCATCAAAACGGGTAGAAAAAAATATAGTTAACTCAATATCTTTAGGTGTGTATCCATATGTTAAAGAATAATTTTTCCCGTTGATAATACTAATATCGGTTGATACATAATGCTTCCAATTTGGGTTTAAGGGTGTCAATGCATTATTGTTTTCAACTTGTGTAGAATCCTGCGAAAATGAAATTGATAAGCTGAATACCGTTAACATGAATAATTTACTGATGTATGACTTCATGATATTTCCTTCATGATTAGATATAAACATATATTATTTAGGTCTATAACTTACTGCTGATTTGTATAGTTGCTATATTAAAATACTTCAACATCTTTTTCAATACAACATCAATCAGTAATAAAATTATTTTTTATTTTGAATATGAGTTTGCATCCGTTTAAAAAATGATATATTGATTTTATGCTTCCCTTTGAATATTTCAAGATCAACATTGGCACCTTGGTCTTTTAATATATTAAAAATAATATGAGACTTTTCAACTGGCACGATATTGTCTTCATCACCATGTCCTATTATGATAGGGGTCTTTAATTGTTTTTGATGGATTTTAAAATTTGTCCCCTGAGATTTATGTATAAAACCGGCAATGGGGAAAACACCACCCAAAGTCCTATCCATTTTTAAAATAACCTCATAACAGACCATTGCTCCCATAGAAAAACCAAGGACAAAAATATACTTATCTTTATAATGCTGCCAAATATGTTCAGAAAAGAAATTGTGAATTAGCTTTCTCGGAGATTCCATATCCCACACTCCCGGTGAAATTTCCCGAGACCATGATCTCTTTGAATCATCATTATCAATTGTATACGGAGCTTCCAGCAGATACCAGCATGCATCGGGCAAAGGAAGTGTTTTGGCGATAGAGTAAAAACTGTTCCTGTTTCCCTGCCATCCATGGATGGCGATGATCGCTTTGCTTTGGGTTCCACCAGACGATGAGAATCGTCGGAAGTTTAGTTTTTTTGCAATATCCATCTCTGAAATTTAACCGTAAATATTTTGCCAAAACAGAATGATTAATTGAAAGATCTCTTATAAATATATCATGGTAAAAGATTAAATGGATAAAATAGTATTATTAATATTTAGTTATATAATAGACACTGTAAATTTCGCATCAGATTTTGATCTGAATTTTCAAATTTTATGATAAAGAATTGGATTTACTAACTTCCTTAGGAGAATAAAATATGATTGTTGCGATACCAAAAGAGATTAACCCAGGTGAGAACCGTGTTGCGGTTGTACCATCAACGGTAAAAGAATTGGTAAAAAAAGGGTTGACAGTTCATGTGGAGACTGGCGCAGGATCAGGGTCATTTATTTCAGATAATGCCTTCCAGGATGCCGGCGCAAAAATAATAAATGATACCAAAGAACTGTATAACAGTGCAGATATGATACTCAAGGTGTATCATCCTATTATGAATGAAAAGCTTGGTGTTCATGAAGCTGATCTGTTAAAAGAAGGTTGTGGATTAACATCCCTCTTACAGACTACCAGAGAATTGGATTTAGTCAAAAAGTTGACGGAGAAAAAGATCACTGGATTCTCAATGCACCTTATTCCCAGAACTACGCTTGCCCAAAAAATGGATGCCTTGAGCTCACAAGCAAATATTGCCGGATATAAAGCAGTATTGATGGGTGCAGTTCATATTGGTGTTTACATGCCGTTGCTGATGACTGCAGCCGGGACAATTCCCCCTGCAAAAGTATTAATTCTTGGAGCCGGTGTAGCCGGATTGCAAGCCATTGCCACAGCCAAACGACTTGGCGCTCAGGTAGAAGCATTCGATGTGCGACCGGTTGTGAAAGAACAGGTGGAAAGCCTCGGTGCAAAATTTGTCGAAGTTGAAAGTGATACCTCAGACGGCGTTGGTGAAGGCGGATATGCCAAAGAAACTTCTGATGATTATAAAAAGAAACAAAGTGCTCTTATAAAAGAGCATATTGCTAAGTCAGATATGGTGATTACAACGGCTTTAATCCCAGGAAGGCCAGCACCCATTTTGATACCTGATGATATGGTAGAAGGAATGAAACCTGGATCAGTAATTATCGATCTGGCTGCAGAAAATGGCGGTAACTGTTCAATGACTAAAAAAGATGAAGTTACTAATGTAAATGAAGTTATCATTGACGGTACGGTGAATATTGCCGGAAGTATGCCAGTACATGCAAGTCAAATGTATGCAAAAAATATATCTGCCTTTGTCACTTACCTCTGTCCCGAAGGAGAGATGAACCTGAATCTGGAAGATGAGATAATCTCCGGTGCCATGTTCAGTCACAATGGCGAAGTTACAAATGAAATGACCAAACAGGCTTTAAACAGTTAGGGAGAAGTAAAGAATGATTGATGTTATAACTATATTTATTTTAGCTGTGTTCATCGGAATTGAGGTGATCACAAAAGTTCCACCGACATTGCATACACCGCTTATGTCAGGTTCAAATGCCATTTCAGGCATTGCAATAGTTGGAGCAATCATATCTACCAGAGTTGGTGGTGAGATTGGTACCTGGTTGGGGTTGACCGCCGTGATATTCGCCACCATAAATGTGGTTGGTGGATTCATGGTGACTGACAGAATGCTAAAAATGTTCAAGCGGAGATAGGAGAATATAATGGAATACACAAATATATTTTACGTTCTTGCCGGTGTTCTGTTCATTCTTGGACTGAAAAAACTGAGTCATCCAAAAACAGCCCGTACTGGAAATATGCTGGCATCAGTTGGAATGCTGATTGCCATAGTCATTACTCTACTTGCCGCAGAAGTTATTGATTTCAAGCTCATATTTATTGGAATGATTATCGGTGCGATCATCGGTGGTATAGTTGCAATAAAAGTAGAAATGACCTCAATGCCGCAAATGGTTGCCATATTTAATGGATTCGGTGGGGGTGCATCGGCATTGGTTGCAGCAGCTGATTTTATCAAAAATGCAGAGAACCTGGCAAATGGTTTGCCTATTTTAGTAGGCTCTTTTGAGATTAATCCTATTTTCTACGGTGGTGTAGTTGCCTTTAGTATTTTTGTGGGTACCCTCACATTTACAGGTAGCTTTGTGGCTTTCGGAAAACTTCAGGGTTTCATCAGTGGTCAGCCAATAGTATTCTTCGGCCAGCAGATATTAAATGCCTTATTGGCTCTGGCGCTTCTGTCCGGAGTAGTAATGATGGCGATGGCAAACTATGATCTTCACACATTATTCATTGGAATTGTTATAATTTCAGCACTTCTCGGGATTTTACTAACGATCCCCATTGGCGGTGCCGATATGCCTGTAGTCATATCCCTTCTAAATTCTTATTCAGGAGTGGCAGCTGCCGCAACTGGGTTTGTTCTATTAAATCAGGGATTGATTATTAGTGGTGCGCTTGTGGGAGCATCCGGGTTGATTCTGACAAATATCATGTGTAAAGGGATGAATCGTTCGCTTGCAAATGTGATTTTTGCTGCTGTTGGTGGCGAAGTTGAAGGCGCGGCGGCGGCAACACAAAAAATGAATATCAAAAGCTACTCAACTGAAGAAGCAGCAATGATATTTGATGCTGCTGATAAAGTGATCATAGTCCCCGGTTATGGTTTGGCTGTAGCCCAGGCACAACATGCTGTCAGGGAAGTTGCTGATTATCTTGAGGGATTGGGTAAAACAGTATTATACGCAATTCATCCTGTTGCCGGGAGAATGCCCGGACATATGAATGTTCTTCTCGCCGAGGCCAATGTACCTTATGAATTACTGAAAGATCTTGATGAGATTAATCCTGAATTTGAAGATTGCGATGTGGCATTGGTTCTTGGAGCTAATGATGTGGTAAATCCTGCTGCTCGTCACGATACGGCCAGTCCAATTTATGGGATGCCAATTTTAAATGTTGATAAATCCAGAACGGTTATCATCAATAAAAGAACGATGAATCCCGGATTTGCCGGTATCCAGAATGAGTTATTTGGATTCGACAATTCCATCATGGTTTTCGGAGATGCCAAATCAATGCTTACGGAATTATTAGCTGATCTAAAAGATCTATAAAAAACATTCTATATTATTAATGGAAAAAGCCCATCGTCAGATGGGCTTTTTTTTTATTACAACCTGTAAGGGAAATATTATTTAATACGAATAAAGGACCATTATATCTTATGATAATATGATTGTACACATGTAATTTTCTATCAAGGAATATAACTGGTTTTATAGTTTATAATTTGGTTATCAGTTCTTACGAAAACGATGGAAGTATTATATCTTCACAGAAGATGATATTAGTGATTATGCAAAGCTCAATACTCACACGGATTCAAAAATATTTATAAACCTCTATCCTGACTTTATGAATTATCAATTGGTATATGATTAAAACCGGTTACGTCCCCCTCTGTTAAAAATGATTATGTAACAAAAGATTCAATTCGGAGCAAATTATTTATGAAAAATTCAAACCTTTATTCTCTCAAAATATTTTTCATCATATTAATATTTTCACTATTCGGAACAGTTCTTTCTCAAGATGATTACGAGGAAATTGACAGTGATTCCTGCGTTGATTGTCATGAAATCAGCAAACACGACTCTAATTATGCCGATGACCTGGAGCATTCTGTTCATGAAGACTTTGAGTGTCAGGATTGTCACTCAGATAAAACCGTATATCCCCATGATGAGGATTCCATCTTATTGGTTGGCTGTGAGGGTTGCAGAACCTGCCATGAAGACGAATCAGATGATTATACTGTCCATGGAAGAGAAAGTGTTGGTGATTGCGGAGATATTCCTACTTGTGCTTCATGCCATGGTGATCATGATATTTTACCTTCTTCTGCAAAAGCCAGCAAAGTCCATCCAACCAATTTACCAAAAACCTGTGGTGCTTGTCATGAAAACCTAGATTTAATCAAAAAGCATGAGATGCTGCTGGATCACCCAGTTGCTATGTATAACAATAGTGTGCACGGTAAAGCAACTACTGGTGGTATCTACGTTGCCGCAACATGTAATGATTGCCATTCAAGTGGCGGGACATCCCATAAAATTTATTCACCTGGCCATCCGGAATCAACCATCAATCATTTTAATATACCAAAAACCTGTGGGAAGTGCCATAAAGGAATTGAAAATGACTATTGGGATGGTATTCATGGAAAACTGGTCGCAAGAGGTGAAACTGATGCTCCAATCTGTACAGACTGCCATGGTGAGCATGGAATAATAACCCCTGACGATTCCAGGTCTCCGGTTTCAAAGGCCCGTCTCGCTGAAGCAACCTGTGCGCCCTGTCATGAATCCACCAGGTTTAACCAGAAGTACGGCGGACCATCCGGCGAGATGACCACTTTTGTAGATTCCTATCACGGTTTGAAAAGCAAAGCCGGCGATACCCATGTAGCTAATTGTGGCTCCTGTCATGGTGTCCATAGAATTCTCCCAAGTACAGATTCCACCTCAACAATATTTCCGGCAAATCTCCAATCTACCTGCGGTGAATGCCATCCTGGAATAACTAAAAACTTAGCCGGTACCTCAATTCATGGCGTTTCAGGAAATGGGCACCCTACACCTGTGGCAGACATGGTAGAAAAAATATATATTCTTGCCATCATTATTATTATCGGATTGATGGCTTTACATTGGTTACTTGATCTTTACCGCCAAATTCGAAATGTTATGAAAAAACCTCAGATTCGAAGAATGCGCCATCATGAGGTTTGGCAGCATACATTCTTAATGTTGAGTTTTTTGGCATTAGTATTATCTGGATTTGCATTGCGCTTTAGTGAGGCTTGGATAGCCAAATTATTTTTCGGTTTTGAAGGAGGATTTGAACTTCGCGGTACCGTCCACCGTGTTTCAGCAGTTATTTTTATGCTTTCAACATTTTGGCATTTTATTTTTATAGTTATGAGTATTCGTGGTCGAAAATTCGTAAAAGACATATTCCCAAATCTCTCAGATTTCGTCCAATTCTTTGCTCGATTAAAATTCTACCTGGGTTTTAAGTATAGTAAACATCCGCATTTTGATAGATTCAGTTATGTTGAAAAGGCTGAATACTGGGCATTGGTATGGGGCACAGGTGTTATGATAATTACCGGTCTTCTTCTGTGGTTTGATAATTTCTTTACCCAATATTTACCAGATGGATTTTTGAATGTATCATTAATAATTCATTACTGGGAAGCCTGGTTGGCCACTCTGGCAATTTTGGTGTGGCATTTGTACTCTACTGTTTTCAGCCCAGATGTTTATCCTATGAATCCTTCATGGCTTACCGGTACCATGCCTGAAGATATGTATGCTCATGAACATCCCGGTCATTTAGAAGAAGCAAAAAAAGAAATGGATGAACAGATTCAGGCTGAAATGAAAAATCTTGAAAACCTACATCATATTGATACTGATGAAATAGAAAAGGAATAATTTACAGATATCAAAGCAATGAAATAATTGATTCTGGTCATTTTAGACTAAACCAATACAAAAGATTATTAGGATGAATCCTGAATATGGAATTAGACCATTATTTTTATTTGTGGATCACCGCGATATATGGGAGTTAAATCATACGTCGAATAACTTGTGAGACCCTGATTTCATTAGTTTTTGCATTAATCTAATGTCTAATAACAAGTACTTTCACAATCTTCAAGGGTCTCAAAAGGGACGATGCCTTCGCAACATCCCCAGTAAAACATCTCACATTCTTCAGTTTGCTGATTGTAAAAATATCGTGGACATAATCCATCGCAAGGTCCAATATCAGGCTCAAGACCACAATCATCAGGAAGAGCAGTGTTCAAAATCATGTTCACAATGTTTATGATATCTAACACATTGAGGTTGCCATCATTATTGGCATCAGAACATGGGCATTCATCAGGTGTGTTATTGACTATACAATTAACCAGAAGAACAATATCAAGCACATCCAGATTACCATCAGAATTTACATCACCAATACTTTCACATGGCAATAAAGTGATCAGAGCAGGTTCAGGAAGTTGAGCATTAAGATCTTGTCCGGTTGACCAATCGCCAATCTCAAAATCTAAAAAGAGTACTTCAGCTGTCCCTTCTTCAAATCCTGCATCAAAATAAATCTCAAGTATGGGTCCATTACCTGGTTGTATTGAATTGCCTAAATCAAAATGCATAATATTATAATTTCCAGAGCTTGAGTCAAAAAACCAATCGAAGGTAATATTATTAGTCCGATCGGTGGGAATTATATCTGATATGGTAATCAAATCAGCAGGAAGAATGATGAATTGAGATTGGTATCCTGAAGTCACCATGTCATTTTCCAATGAAAGGGTTATAATATGATCCGATGTCCCAACATTTACTGTCTCAGGGTAATCAAGAGTGAGAAATACATCGTCAGCAGGTGGGATACCACAATCGATCATATCGCCATTAATATAAAAATTGGCAAAACATCCACCGCAATAATCAGCAACACATTCTGCTTCAGGGTAGTATTCGCATGAAGTCACTTCACAGGGATCTATAAAACAGAATACATCACTAAGACAATTTTCTTCCTGGCATCCGGATGGATCATAATTACAGGATTGATTATCACTGCAGCATGGAACCACGACATGAATCGTAAAAATAAATACTTCCCATAATTCATTTTCATTTGTGTCATAATTCCAATTATAAAGACCCACAACTAATTGATCCATTCCTTCATTGATCCATCCCGGGACGCCAGTTATAAATACATAACTTAACCAGTCATTTGGTGATAGATTAAATTCAACAAAAGTCCATGATGGTTCTGATATAATCTCAAGTGAAGATTCATCTCCCAGTGAAATACCATAATTAGATTGCTGATATTCAAAGTGAATTAAAGCATTTGGTAAGTTTACGTGTGTGGTATCCTGGGCAATAGAAAATGTAAATAGTGTTACAAAAAGAGTGATTATTAGAAGTACTCGTTTCATGATGATCTCCCGTTAACTGATTTTAAGATTTGAATGGAATCGAGCTCGTTTCAATGGATAGGAAATGAGGTATCAATGCGTGCAACAGGTAATTATTCAATCGCTGTTTGAATACAAAACCAAGACTATATTCACATTTACTGCATGTATGAGCACAGCTTCCGTAAACAAATATTACATCAAAATAATTTTTGATAAAATGATCAAATTGTATGAAAATGTTTCAATTTGGAAATTCAATAAATAAGGATTGAGCATCATTTATTTATAAATGTGTTAATAAGGATTTCGGATTTACATTTAGATATTGGATTTTAATTATTTTATAATAAAAGGGTAATAACATGTCATCATCACCAAAACAATTACTACTTATGATTTGCACCAGAAAAGGGGCATTTATTTATCATGGGAATTCTGATAGGCAGGAATGGACTTTAAATGGTCCTCATTTTCTTGGCTCTATGATCCATCATATGGTACAGGACCCAAGAAATCAGAAAACCATTCTCATGGCAGCACGAACTGGACATCTTGGTCCAACTATTTTCAGATCAACTGATTTGGGAAACACCTGGAATGAAGCTAAAAGACCACCAGCCTTTAAAAAGGCGAAGGAAGGTGAAAAAGGTCTAACCGTAAATCATACATTCTGGTTAACACCAGGACATAAATCTGAGCCTGGTGTCTGGTATGCCGGGACATCACCCCAGGGACTATTCCGTTCAGAAGATGATGGACTCACCTGGACTGGAGTAGAAGGATTTAACTCAAATCCGATGAGGGATGCCTGGACAGGCGGGGGACAGGATGGCACTCCTGATGGACCCAAGATGCATTCGGTAATCATTGACCCCCGGAATCTCAATCATATTTACATTGGCATGTCAGGTGGTGGAGTTTTTGAATCAAATGACAAGGGGGAGACCTGGGCGCCTTTGAATAAAGGATTGGCTGCTGATTTTTTTCCTGACCCAATTCCAGAATATGGTCATGACCCTCATTGTATTGTTATGCACCCAATGAATCCTGACAGATTATACCAGCAGAATCATTGTGGAATCTATCGCATTGACCGACCGGATGACACATGGATAAGAATTGGTGATAATATGCCAAAGGAAGTGGGAGATATCGGCCTGCCCATGGCAGTGCACCCCAGAAATGAAAACGTCGCTTTTGTATTTCCAATGGATGGTACCGATGTGTGGCCGCGAACCTCGCCAGGTGGTAAACCAGCGGTGTATAGAACCTCAGATGCTGGCAAATCCTGGAAACGTAAGGATAATGGTTTTCCCCAAAAAGATGGATACCTAACGGTTCTTCGTCAATGTCTGACGACTGATAATGAGAATGCTTTGGGTTTATATGCCGGGACAACCAGCGGTGAAATTTGGGCTAGTGCAAATGAAGGTGAATTTTGGCAGCAAATTATATCGCATCTGCCAAAAATATACTCAGTAGAAATTGGATACCTGTCGTGATCACTGTAAATCTTTCTACTCATTTTCGTGCATATACAAATGGGAAGAAAACCGTCGAAGCGTCAGGAAACTCAGTCAATGAAATTCTATCGGATCTTAACAGAAAGTACAATGGGATAAAATTCAGAATCATCAACGAACAAGATGAGGTGAGACATCATATTAAGATTTTCAAAAATAGCCAACAGATAGATAATTTGAATATTTCAGTCAGTGATAAAGATGTAATCCATATCATTGGCGCTTTAAGCGGTGGTTAGATATCTTAAGAAATCGGAATCAAAATTCTAAATAGCTACTGACCTATTGGGGAAGCGACAACCAGAGCATTAGTCCATCTTATAAATCACTCCCCGTCCCAATAGTCTTTACTATCTTTAGCACGACCCACAAAAGCAAATCTCTGGGGTTTACCGTCTGCATCGGGTGGTAATTCAGCAAGGACACCAAATTTATTTGAGTCCGGGTATTCAGCAATTTCAGGGGACTGTTTGGTGCTCACGGCAAGGTATTTTAAATCCACATCGCCAGTATTAATTATTTGATGAGCCGTTTCAGCACCGCCAGTGGGACATGCTATAAAATCATGTTGCCGCACTGGGAATACTTCTTTCCCAATTCTAACTTCGCCGTCACCTTCCAGTATGAAAAACATTTCTTCATTGACCCGATGATTGTGAAATGGAAATGCCCTTTTCCCAGGAGGGACAGCAGTGATATTATATCCAAGTTTTTTTGCACCAAGAGATGCTGAAAACATTGACATACTGGCATCAAAACGTTGGGCGGCTTCACCTGGAGCTGCAAATGAGGCCGGTCGGGATTTTAAATTCACTTCGTCTAGATTAATAATTGGTTTTTTCATATTTATTGTTCCTTTTTTGGTTTGGTGATAAAATCTTTTTATTTGAGTAATGAGAATAATGCAAATTTACAATCGATTCGATTAACGGAGAATAAAATATGTATATCAAACCTGCATTCAAGGGAGTCGAATAGTCTGATTTGTAATTATGCCTTTGAACACTGCCCGTTGATTCCTGAAAATATGGATATCGATATTGAGCGATATTAGTAAGATCAGCAAATCCCGACAATTGTCTTATTGAAATGATTTATGTGTTAACCGATCATTTAGATATACTTTTAAAGTCTGAAAACATTTTAGAAAGATGATAGATTTGTTATCCACCATATCAAAAAATTAATAGAGAATAAAAAGAAATAATGGATAAATCATTTTCATTTCGAATTATTGAAAAACAACCGGTGATTTTATTTTCAGCTGTTGTGATAGCCATCAGTGTGATTCTTACTGGTATTGCCATACTGGTTAAAAATGTCAATATTACTTTTTTAAATGTATTTGTACCCACAATTATAGCAATCCTTTTTACTGGGATAACCTTAGGACGAAAAGGAATCTATCAACTCCTAATTGGCCAAGTCTTCAGGAAAACAAGCATGTTATGGTTATTCATTTCAATCATATTTTTTCCACTCATTTCATTTTTGGCAATTTCTCTGCATTCATATTATGTTGGACAGGAATTTACTCTCATGATTCCCCAAGTCTTTCCCCATTTTTTAACGATATTTGTAATAGCCATTGGTGAGGAATTTGGCTGGCGAGGATATCTTCTACCAAAATTAATGGAAAGATACAATGCCATTGTAAGTAGCCTTTTACTTGGATGTATTTGGGGGGCTTGGCATTTCCCCGGTTATTCTATTGGTGTAGGAGTGCCCCTCTCACTTTCATTTTTAGTCTTTATGATATGGATTCTATCGGCATCATTCATAATGACATGGATTTATAATAATACTGGCAGCGTTTTGACTGCAATTTTACTTCACGCCTCAGCAAATGCCATTTTCACCTTTTTCCCGATTTTACCAATGGCGGCGAAATCTACAATCCCGTTCTGGTTATTTTTATGTTTCCTCAATTTTATTATAGTGGGAATAATCATAGTTTCCGGATCAGAAAAGATGGTGAGAAAAAAATAATTAATAATATCTTGCGACCAAAACTCGCTAGCCAGAGTCTAATCACTGTAACAGGCTGGAATGAAAATTTCCAGAATTACAAAAACAGAAAAGTTAAATCCGTTTTTAAGGATAAAATTGAAAGGTATTAATTGGACGCTGAACGTTTTACAAATGCACTGAAACCACATCTCGACGATGCTTTGAATTACTGCCGGGCTCTGTGTGTCAACCAATCCCATGAGGAAGCAGAAGACATACTGCAGACTGCATTATTAAAGGCGTATAGAGGTTTTAGCAAACTTAAAAAAACTGACAGTTTCAAATCCTGGCTTTTTAAGATAATTACAAATTGTTTTTACACTCAAACCCGGCTTCAGTTTTGGAAGCGATTTATTCCACTGGATGGAACTAATAGTGAATTTCCTGAGGTGTATTCTGAATCAAAGGAATTGAATTTGAGTATGAGATATGCATTGATGAGATTGTCTAAAAAGGAAAGGGTCGCCATACTTCTTTATGAAGTAGGTGGTTTCAATGTGACACAGATAGCTGAATTTCAGGGAGAAAATAGTAACTCTGCTGTGAAATCAAGATTATCACGATCAAGACAAAAAATGAAACAATATCTAACGGATAGTTTTCGATCATCCGCCTCAAATCGGTATTTAACATCTAACAAACTACTTGGAGATCTGCAATATGAAACAATTCAAATGGCAGAAGAAATCAACATCAAAGAATAACGGTAATGAACCGGATATTGACATGTACTGGTCTCAACTGAAACAAAATACCTATTCAAATAAATTAAATTCATTAAAGAATTGGTTAAATAAACAGGATCAGCCTCAATCTCATCGGTCAACCGCTAATCAAAATATCGGGAGATATCAAAATATGCTGAATTTAGTAAAGATAAAACGATTGTCACTAGTCTATAGCTTGGTCGCATCAGTCCTGCTAATCGTTGCCTGTAATGTACCAATGGAATACACTGAAACAGTTGGTCATGTACTTAACTGGACAGTTAGCGGTGATGCAGATCATGCTCAGGATATAGCCAGAGAAATGGACTGGTTGTATGGCAAAGATGTAGGATATGAAGTTAAAATTGAAAATGGAAATGTTTCCACAACAATTTCAGTGGTACTTCCTGCCGAAGAAGAGCATGTATTCAATGAAATTATTTCTTCGATCGAGAGTCATCCTGATTTGGTCAGATATAATCTCGCTGCGGTGGATGAAACCTCTTCATTGCCTGCATATAAAATGGCCTTGAGAAATATATTCCATTTATCAATTGATGTAACGGACCTTTCTGAAGAAGCCATAGCACTGCAAATTCAACAGCAGTTAGAACAATATGGTGCTGAAGTTTCTCATATTGATATTGCCATAAATGATGATGGCACAATGGAATTCGGTTTCGAATTTTCAACTTCAGGAGATGGTCAGGAAGAACAGATTGATATACAAATGGTTCTGGATGGCACCCCAAATGATAATATCGAGTTAAACATCGGTGGTGAAATGGAAGGTGGAGACGGTACTATGATCATTGAGGAAATTGTTGATGGACCTAATGGTAGAAATGTGCAAATGTTTAAAATAGATGCCGCTGAAATGGAAAATATGACCCCCGAGCAAAAACAGGAATATGTTAAAAACAAAATGCGTGAAGCTGGTATTGAAGCCCCTGATGGAGAAATCCAATTAAATCAAGAAGGTGGAAAACAGCGAATAAAGGTCAAGCGCGAAGCCAGATAGATTTTTAATTATAAATTATCTTTAAATGGGAGACCGATTTTCGATCTCCCATTTTTTTTTAGGGTAAACATGATTTGAAATTGCGTTTTATCAAATGATTTAAGAAACAGAAATATACTGAAAAACAATTCTGCAATTCAATCTCAATATATTTATTCTCATCAACCAATATTTAATATGTCACTCACCAGAAGAATAATATCCTGAACATTGATTTCTCCATCAGCATTCAAATCGGAAGTAAATAAATCTTCTTCATCAGGATAGCTAACTTCAAGAATAAAATTGATAACCAGAATAATATCCTGGATATTGATAATATCATCTTGATTTATATCACCAGGTGTGAGCCAGAAAAAGCCTTCGAGAGTAAAATCCCATATCCCTCTTCCATAAGTACCAAATCGAGCTGTCCCTAATTCGGGGATAAAATCCACTGACCAATAGGTTTGGTCAGGTGCCATTACTCCGGCAATGTCATACCAGGTATTTTCTTCGGGCACATATGCATATGGCCCAACCTCTGTAGCAGCAAATATAATATCTTCAGTCTCAGTTGCTGCTAATTCAAATACGAGAGTGGAGGGTAGGTCGTTTGTTATTGACGTGAAAGATAAGCCATGATCTTCTGAGACATATACTGCAGGATTTGAATATCCGCTACCACCAATATAAACAGTTCCAAAATCAACTGCTGAGGCATGGATAGCGGAACCATAAAAATAATGTGATTCAGGACCAGAAAAACCAACGGATAGAATCCACGTATCGCCACCGTCACCGCTGGTATAAAACTGTCCATTTGTAGTAAGAACATAACGATAATCCGGATCGATTGGTGAGATGTCTATGGCTGAGACAGTGGCGGCAAAACTGAAATCTAACTGCTGATAACTTATGCTATAATTGTTGGCAGTCAGTTCAATAATGTGGTTTCCACCTGTTCCGCCACCACCAACATAGATGATATTGTCTTGAACCGGATTTTCCTTAAGCGGTGGAATCCATAGATAATTGCTGCCGACAAAATCCCAGGTGAGACCATTTGATCCATAAGATGCATTGGGATAATAAAGAACAAACCCAGGGTAATCACACCAAATACTTTCGCCGTCATTACCAGAAACCATATGTCCGTAATCACCGCTAATCACCTGTTCAAAATCGAGGATGCCACCCTGATCATTCACACTGCGTTGATAACCCTGATCCTGAGCCCCGGCATAAACATTGTGAGGGGCATATCGACTGGTATAAGTGGAGTAGTATTGGCTAACACCCAATCCGTTTAAGGAAAGATTTTGTACCGAATAGATATAATCAGTGGATTGATATATTCCACCATCTGTTGAGATATATGCAGTTTCATTTCCATCTGGACGGATAAAAAAGCGAACTTCCGGGATATCGGCATGCAATTTGGTTTCCTCCTGGCCATAATATTCCCACCAGTTATTGACCATTTGCCAGCTGGCAGCTCCATCAGAACTCCGATATAAATCGATACTGCCCATATAAAGATAGTCAGGATTTGTATTTGAACAGTTAAAACTATTATTGGTGAAAATGCCAGACGGCGCCGAACTTCTCCATTGCCAACTATGGCCTGCATTTGAAGAATAATAAATTTCGCTGCCGATTCGGGCATACATAAATGGTACATTTCCATTCATTCCCCCAACAAGAAGACAGCCACCTGATTCATCGGAATTTAATGAGCCTGAAGGGATTAAATTATCATTCTCATCAAGATAATATACATCATTTTCATTTTGGATATAAACCTCTCCCGGGGCATAACGCGGAGTCCAAATATCAAATTCCCCTGCCATCGATTCACTGAGTACTTCAATGAGTTGAAAACTTTCACCAAAATCAGTTGATTTGTGAAGCGTGGTCATTTCATACCAGTTTGTATAATCCCATTCTTTAGCAAGAATATAAATAGTTGAATTCTCATCATTCTTGATGACAGATCTTTTAATATTTCCCCAGTTTTGGAGATTGGTGAGCCCTTCAGACTGAATAATGGTAAAACCCTCGTTGTCAGTATAATAGAATTTTTTTCCACTGGTCCCAATGAGTAAACGATTTTCTGTTCCAGTATCAACAAAACGAAGCGTTCTTATCCCGGTGATTTGAAAATAATCATTCAAAGATTGCCAATTTTCACCGTTCAAATTTCCCCGCCAGAGATTACCGCCAGAAGATGCACAGTAAATCAAATCATTTTCATAATCAATCTCTGCTGTTAATATTCTCCCAGAGAGATTATTACTGCCCCTTTCAGCCCAGTTGCCTTCGATATCTCTGCTACTAAATCTAACGGCAGGTAATTCATTATTGCCGTCCAATCCCATTTCATTCAAATCAGACCGGAATTGTGTTTTTTGGATGACCTTCTGCTCTCTTGTTTGATCATCTATCCGACGCCAATCTGTATCCGGATGGGACTTATGCATATTTTCAATATATGCCTTACGATGTTTTTTGAATTCCTTTCGTTTCTCTTTGTGGAGCCGATATTCAGTTGGTACAGGTTGATTATTTTTGTTTTGATTATCTGTAAGATTTGTAATTAAAGTCATGAAGAAAACTGACAATAAAACGGTTGTGATATATTTTTTCATTTACAAAAAAACTCCAATAATGATATTTTAAAGATAATTATACTTCTGCCCTGTTACTTTCATTATCAGGGATAACTAATGAGATTACTACCACTGAAAGAAAAGCGATGACAAAAGCAGTTAATCTTGGTGTAATGATATCTGGGAAAATGGGCAATACGGTAAAAAATGTCCCGCATAACATTCCGGCAATGACCCCAAATCTTGATACTTTTTTCCACCATAATGTCAATACAAGTGCAGGACCGAATGAAGCGCCCAGACCGCCCCAGGCATAGGAGACCATTTCAAATACGAGTGAACTTGACTTCCAGGCCATATAAAAAGCAATGATACCAATGATAATGGTTATTATTCTACCTACGGTTAGAAGGTTAATATTATCTCGGATACCTTTGAAATAGTTTTTAGTGATATCTTCGGTAAGTACCGTTGTGGTTACGAGCAACTGCGAATCAGCTGTTGACATCATAGCGGCGATGGCGCCGGAAATAAATATTCCGGCAACCCATGGATGAAGTAAAGATGTTGCCATGATTGGCATCAATTTTTCAGGATCAGCAAGTTGAGAAAGGGAAGTGATCACATTTCCCTCAAAGGAGAGTGAACCGGTAGTAACTAATTGAACACCAATGAGACCGATAAACATCGAACCAAAAAAAGCAGGAACCGCCCAGCTTATGGCGATTCGTCTTCCCGTTTTAATATTTTCGGCAGAATCAATGGCCATAAATCGAGTGACAAGATGGGGCTGACCCATATATCCGAGCCCCCAGCTAAGACCTCCGACTGCACTTGCGGCTGCGGCCCAACCTATCGTCCCGCCAAACAGATTCTCTGTATTCATTATGCCGGAAGATCCTTGAATAGATGATAGTTCAAGCCAGCCTACAATGGGAAGAATAACCAAAGTACCCAACATGATAATTCCCTGAATCATATCAGTCCACGCGACTGCCAAAAACCCACCCATGAGTGTGTAGAAAACAATGATTACAGCCCCTAATAACATGCCCTGAAGTTCGGTCATCCCAAATGTTACATTCAGAACTTTCCCGGCACCGGAAAACTGAGCTGCCACATAAAAGGTAAAAAAGAATGTTATAATGAGAGATGAGATGAGTCGAAGGATACCAGAATGATCTTTAAATCTTTTGGTAAATAACTGGGGAAGGGTGAGGACCTGAAATTTTCCAGTAGCGATGCGGAGCGGTTTGGCGATTAGAAACCAGGAGAATATGATACCTAAAATACACCCAACAACAGTCCATAGTTCTACTAATCCTGCCATTAGTGCTGCACCTGGCAGTCCAATTATCAGCCATGCCGATTCACCGGAAGCGCGCTCAGAAAAAGCAATAATCCAGGGCCCGAGTCTCTGCCCGCCAAGAGCAAAGTCATTCATATTGCGGGTAAGTTTGAGACTGTAAAACCCCAGGCTCAATACCAGAATGAGGTAGACGATAAATCCTATGGTTACAGGGTCCACAAATTATCCTTTCTGTTCAGATTCATAAAGGAGACATCTCGAATTTAACCAAAATCTCAAGGAAAAGTAGTAAAATATAAAGGATGCTGGAGTCAATTGACTCACCAGATTGATTCTACATTTATTGATCTATGTAAATATGATTAACAAATTGGATCAAGTAGAATATCACTCAATTACAATTTTTGCATCTTCAATTAAAAGATCATATTTATAGCCAAATCCAAAATCTTTATCTAAAGTAAGGACGCCTTCAACAACTACCATATCGCCTAAATTTGCTACTGAGGATGTGGTAACAGTGATATCATCAGTGCCGGGTTTCCCGGTTCCATCCTGTATATGGAGCCAGTTTTTGCCCATTATTTCAGCGTTGAACTTTACGACTTTGCCTCTTATAATAACCATTTCACCAGACAGCTGATTGTTCTTCTGAAATATTTCGGAAATTGAATATCCTTCTGAAGGTACGCTGATTTTTGAAAAATCCATATCCACATCATCTGGTGATTGGCTATGCTCTTCACCACGGGAGAATTGCTCCTGCATGCCCGGTGTTGGCATATCAGGCATTTTGCGTGACGATTTTGGTTTCATTAATTGCTGGACAAAGTAAATTTCATCAAATGTCCTGTCCAATGTTTCGCTTTTGAAATTCGACATTAACATGCCTTCTCTAAATCCTACAGTGGAACCTATTTCTACTTTTGTTTGTGTCACAGCAGCCCAAACTTTTTTAGAACCAGTATTAATTTGAACATAAGTATAACCACCACTATTCATCATTTCAGAAACAACGCCTGAAACATCAAGTGATGACTCAGGAGGAGATTCTGCCCCTGGTACCTGTTGATTTTCCGGTTGTTCAGTTTTTCCACATCCAGTTATAGAAAAAAGGAAAAATAATGTTATTAAAGTTGTAAATATAATTTGTTTCATCTTCGCTCCTATACGACGTGATTCGATCATCAATCGCTGAATATAATATTTTAATTCTTTATTGTTAGTTTATTCATGTTTCCATGAGCGTAAAATTACTGAAATTTGAATATATTAAATTGAATATTTGTCATCAAGATTTGAATGAAAATGTCGACAATTCATTAAATTTTTAAAATAAAAATATATTGAGTAAATATTAACAAATCATTCAGGTAAATTTTGTCCATAAATTAAAATCAGATTACATGAATAAAAATAAAGTTTACGGAAAAATGAAATGATCCTTTCGATAATGCTTATAATTGGATTAATAATAGTTGGTATCATGGGATTATTGTTTTTTGGCATGACCCGTATGTATAGAAATATCCAGACGCCGCATAAAAATACGCCACAGAAATATGGCATAACATTTGAAGAAGTTCACATACCAACAAAAAATAATAAACAATTATACGGATGGTGGATTCCATGCCAGACCATGCCGGTTGAGAATGCCCCGACTGTGATATTGGTTCATGGTTGGAATAGAAATGTTGAAAGGGTAATGGTTTATATCCGCAATCTCAATAAAGCAGGATATAATATTCTGGCATTTGATTCACGTAATCATGGCAGTAGCGATAATGATAAATATTCATCAATGGTAAAATTTGCTGAGGATATTAGATCTGTTGTTGACTTTCTTCAAAAAAGAGGTAAAACTGATATATCCCGCATTGGAGTAATTGGTCTGTCTATTGGTGGCTCAGCAGCCATTTATGAAGCATCAATTGATGACAGGGTCAATGCAGTTATGACTGTGGGTTCATTTGCGCATCCCAGGGATCTGATGCTGCATGAATTCCGAAAACATCACATCCCGTATTTTCCTTTAGCATGGTTTTTCTTTTTTTATCTGCAATGGAAGATTGGACTCACAATGAATGAAATCGCTCCTGAGAATACTATAGCTAACTCACAGGCCAATTTTCTTTTAATTCATGGCGAAGATGATGATGTGTGTCCATCTAACCATGGCAAGAGATTATTGGATGCTGGGAATAGAGATAAAATTTCCTTATGGACTATATCCGATAAAGGTCATTCTGATTGTCACCATCACCCGGACTTTTGGTCCCGAGTTGATTCATTTTTGAGATCAGCTCTGGATAATTAAGAAGTATTACAGTATAAAAAAAGGGTCTGCAAAACAGACCCTTTTTAGTCAAAAAATATTATTTTTTTTCAGGTGGTTCTTTTTGTCCCTGATGGCAAGTCCAGCAAGTTACATTCCGAGCCTTTTCCCAGGTAAAATACTCATCATTTATTTTCATAGTCATATTGATCATGTGGCGCCCTATTTTTTTATGATCTGTGTCCAGAGAGAAATCATCCAGATTATGACAGAATTTGCATTTTACACCAAGATCTTTGGATATTTGCTTCATGAATTTTTTTGTCTCGGGGATGGAATCGAATTTTAATACCTGCAAATTTTTAGGTTTATGACTATCATTGCCCTGTGGAAAAACTACATTTGCAATCAAAATCCCAAGTGCAATAAATAATAATCGTTTTTTCATTATTTCCTTTCTATACCTGTTAATTGAAATTAAAACCAATAATGCAATTGGAAAAGAAACTCTGCTGAAGGATCGTCAGCATTTAGATTCTCCAATTGAATTAAGCGTGTCTGTATAATGTATTGTAAACCATATCGTGGAAAGATTTCAATCCCGGCAGTGAATCTTTGTACCGATCCGTTCGAAATATCCTGGTCCGGATCAAAAAATTCATATTTCCCGATTAAATCAATTCCCTGTTTCAATGTATATGCTAATTCATGATACAGAGCCAGGGATGATTCTGTTTCGGTTATCCAGTTATCGGCTTGACTGAGCTCAAAAGTCCATGATAATGGACCAGCAGATAAACCTCCTGATAATGCGTAAGCGTCGACTACAGATTCAGTAAGATAACTAATCATCAAATTAGTATGAACAATTTCAAAATAAGATTTGATATATGAAGCTTTGGCAGTGAATGTTTTATCAGTTAATTGATCATTAAATCCATACGATTGATCTCCAGAGGAAATAAAGCGGTTGGATACTCCAGCAGTCAATCTTAGACCATTTGCAGGCTTGAAGCCGAATTCCAGTAGAGACGGCATTTTATCAGGAGTAAAGAATAATCCTTCTTTTACTAAACCGTGTGTTGCCCTGATACTTCCGCCACGGATATAAGCAGTATGATCATCAAGTTTTAAACCAAAATCAGGAACAGATCGCCCTACTTTTAGCCAACCATCGGCAGGGAAATCAGCAATTAACAACCAGAATTCATTTGGCATTGTACCGCTCAAGTTGATCCGTGTAAAAAGAGAAAGATTATCAGATGGCGTAAAATAACCGTATATATCAGCCTGCATCGGGAATATCGGGAAACGGTATTCCCCGTCATCAATATTTTCTGTAACATAGGATTGCACCCGGAGGTCGCCACCCATTTGAAAATACTCATTTACAAAACCATCCCATGGCTCTTTTTCTAAAGACTCAGATGTTCTCATTGGTAATTCATCCAATGCAAAAAGAGTATTCCCATAATCATTTCTAAGGCCACCACCGGTTGGATTAACATGGCATAAATTGCATGAAGCACCATTTTCAACAGCGTACCGTGGGATTGTAAAGGCGATATTTATGATAAAGATTAGAGGGATAAAAAGAGTTTTATTCATCATTCTCCTTCAGTTTGCTCAATCTGGAATGGTGCACCATCATTTATCCAATCTTCAATCAATGTAATTTCAGATGCGCTCAGCATAGGTCCGCCTGGTGGCATTTGCTGACCACTCATCCCGGTATTGGCAATTTTATTATAGAGGACAGAATTAGCAGCATCAAATGGAGCAACCCGGACAGATCCAGGATAACCATTGGCACCGACGGAAATCAGATTATCATAACTCACATTTGGGGATAAATCTAAGCCTCCTTGAGTACCACCGATATGACAACCTCCACCGCAGGAATTTGAGAATATTGGCTGAATATTATCGGCATAATAATCAATGAGTTCAGGCTCATCCTCACTCATTGCCGGATTTCCGCTATCCGAACAATGTGTGATTAATATTGAGAAGATTATTAAGGAAATGAATTTTTGAAAAGAAAATTTATTCAATGATAATTACCTGTTAAAATCTATTGGCTAATTTAGCGCCTAAATGAGAACCATAAAAAAGAAACATCACACCAACTCCAAACATGATAACGTATATCCATTTCAAACGGTTTTCTCTTGAAATCCTTTCAAACATTTTCCAACGAAACACAGCTATAGATAATAACCATAATACAGATAATATTTGCAAAGAACCATGAGTGGAAAATATAGGAAATGGTTCTTCCATATGTCCCACCAATGAATCTGATATATATCCTGATATTATTGTGAAAATCGAGGCAATTAATGCCAGAAGTAAATTCCAGCAACCTGCAGATGTAAGGGACTTTTTTTGGAGAATTAAACCAAGAGAATCACAAAAAAAAGCCGCCGCAAATAATGCTATGGGGAAATGTACTAATAAAGGATGTAATTCGTCAATAGGTGGCATTTTGTATAATTGAATTTAGTTTATGATCAATCCAACCATTGAGACAACATCCAAAACATCAAGGCTCATATCGCCATTAATATCGCCGGCACAAAATTGATCATCAGTAAGATCAATATTTCCAAGGATGCCACCAACCAATGTAACCACATCAAGAACATCAGTACTCATATCAAAATTCATATCGCCGTCTGCAATACATTCCTCTTCTATTAGTTCAGGGATGGCTAAAAATGTAGTATAGATATAATCGCCCGATGTACTGAAGTTTCCATTGGCAGCATTTCCAGCAGCATATAGTGTAATTGTTCCCGTTCCTGCTTCAGGAGCAGTCCAGGCAAACTCCCAATTTGCAGAGTTTGGTTGACCATTGAAAGTACCTGTTGAACGCTGTTTCAAGTAGGTAATTCCCCCTGAGGAACCTGTAGTGGTGAAGTTTGATTGAGTTACAGTAAGTGTTCCACCCTGATCAAGATTATCTGTTCTGGAACAAACTTCAAATCCCCATCGGGATTGACCTGAGGTCATAACGGTTATAGCAAGTGTGTAGGTTTCACCGGGAACATATTCTGCAGGCGCATTAGAGATGGTTACACCACCTGAGCCTGAATTCAGACCAAAACTGCTATGACAGGCAACACAAGTGGATTCACCGGGTGCGCCAGTTCTTCCATTTGGTGGACCATTAGAGTATCCTAAAACCATATTAAATAACATACCGATATATATTAGAAAAAATACCGGGGAAGTAAAACGGGTGCATTTCATTATTAATTTTCCTTATTTGTAGTTGATGAACTCGCATAACTTAATATCAAAAAAATAGTGAGGGCAATAATATGATGCAATGTTACAAATTGATACTAAATCTCAATTTCAACTAATAATCACAATCAAGGGATAATCACTGACAATTCAGGTAACGAGAATTATTAACAGTAAGAGGACCAATTTCTTAACGAAAATTTTTCCCTGTTGACATGGATATATTTGATTTTTTACCAGTTTTACTCATAAGTACAATTTCAGCCATGATACTTATGGCAATCTCAGGGACTGTTTCTGAAGCGATATAGAGACCAACTGGAGAGCAAATTCTGTCAATTTTGCTTTTGTCTGAACCAGATTGTTCCAATTCATTCTTTATCATAATCCATTTTCGTCTGCTACTCATTAAACCAAGATAACCAGGATTTTTATCTATCAACCATGACATTATTTGGAGATCGAACTGATGATTTCTTGTGGTTACCAATACCAGATCATGGTGATCAAAGGAGAGAGTATTCTGTAAATGTTTGAGACTGTCGTTTGAAATCTGAACCCCTTGGGGCATATTTTCTAAATTAACCAGATCCGCTCTATCATCATAAATCCGTACATCAAAATCAAGATTTACGGCTAACTCCGCAACGGCTTTACCCACATGTCCACCACCAAAAATATGCAATACTTGCGGTAGATGAATATATCGGCACAATAGAATTTTATCATCTTTTGCTTTACTATAAGTTCTCCGATGAGTAAATGCTTTGTCAAGAAGATCAGCATAAATATCCAAATTATTTTCAGCAGTGCTCTCAGTAAGATGATGAACTATGGAGATTGGATCATCAATGGTCACTTGTGTTACAATTACAGGATTTATACCAGTGTCCATGAGTTTGGAAATTTCGAGGATTAATTGTTGCTGTTTAGCGTCAAACTTTTCAATCAGTACAATGGCTGATCCACCACAGAGACTTCCTTTGCTGTGAATACTTTTTCCGTTCATATCAACGGCAATCAGCCCCGGTTCACCCGTGCTCAATACTTCTTTACTTTTATCGATAACCTTATATTCAAGAGCACCACCACCAATCGTGCCGGTAATCTTGCCATTGAACCATACAATCATATATGGGTAATCTCTTCGGGGTGTTGATCCTGAACTGTGAACAATTCTGCAAAGCACTGTATTACCACAAGCTTCAGGGGAACGAAGTATACTTAAAAGTTTTCTATTCATTTTTTTATTATTTATTGACTATATTTTTATTAATAATAAGAACTGCCTCGAGTACGGCACGACCGATTGATCTGGCCTTATCCGAAATTGCCTGATAGTCGACGGATAATCCACGAGGATCAATATCCGCAATTTTCATATTTTCAGAAACATGGTGACCATTCATAATCAAGCCACGGACTAATCCGTTTAGTGTAGCCCTTATTTCAGTGTTGTTATTTATGGTGCCCATTAGTTGGTTTTTAGTGACAATCTCACCCAGGTCAACCTGCCAGTTGACAACTCCATCTTTTGGAGCACGGATGACGCGATTTGCCGATTCGCCAGCAATATTTCCCGGTATACCCGTATCAGCTGCAGTCATTCCGTTTGATATGATCCGGCCCAGATTATGACCCCGGTTTGTTTCGATAACCAGATGACAGTTTTTGCCAGCATTAAATCCAGGACCAAGCCCAATTACAAAAGGCAGAGTGGTCATATTGCCTTCCAACTCTTTTTTCAGCATGCGGGCATCGATTATAATAGAAGGTTGGATATTCTCAATTATACTTTCATCATCAACAAACAATGGAATTTCCCCATTTGATAAAACATCAGAAATATCTTCCGACTTACAATATCTTGCCGTGACTCCCTCAATTGTAATGGTTTTCTCATGAACAGCAGTACAATATGAAACATTTCGTCGGATTGCCATTGGATTCTGTAGATCGGTCAAGACAATATTGAATCCACATTTATATAGACTGTTAGCTGCGGCACTGCCTAATTCACCTGCTCCTCGAACAAGGATAAAAAAATCTTCTTTTGAAAGAATAGTGTCGGTCTTTTGCATTAATATTTTTTATTCAAATATGAATCCATATCAGTGATAATACCTTCATCGTTTACTTTTTTAAAATTCACGGAATCTTGATATTTTTTTATAAGCTGTCTGGCCCCGGTATCCCCTTTAAGATTGATCAAATCATTTTTATATTTTCGTTGAAAAAAAACTGGGTGTCCAGGGGTCTTTTCATATACCGGTACCAAAATATCTGGTCTTTTGCTGTCAAGAATATTGACTAATTTGGTTACGGTAGCAACTTGGATAAATGGTTTATCACCATTGCAAAATCCAAAGTATTTATATTCACTCTTTGATTCAGCAACACCGTATTTTATTGATGAAGAAAGTCCTGTGTGATAATGGGTATTATGGACGATTTGTATTTTTTTTATGTAATTGGAATCGATATGATCAATGACTTGATTCTGATCATTCCCAGTTACTAATATTACATCTAACGGCAGATTAACAAATAATGATACTACCCTTGAAATTACCGAAACGCCTTCGATATCCATCAATAGTTTTCCCGGATTTCTGAGAGACAAACCTGCAGCGGTGATAATCACACAAATGTCGTTAATCATTGTATAGCCGTAAATCGATTTTGGTGAAGGCTGCCATAATATACCGATTCATTGTGAATAAGATTAATTTCAATTGCAAGCTGTCGAGCTTTTTGTTCAAATAAATCAGCCTTATTAACGAAATAATAAATTTTGGTTGCGCCGGATAATTTTGAGAGATATCCTTTTTTTGATGTAAGTATCCGGGCAATTTCCCTGGCATTAAGGATTACATCAGACTTGATATTCCACAACTCTGAAAACTTTTTCGGGCGATGGACAAATCCATCATTTAGAGTTGTATCAACAACATCGACACCAACAAGGATAAAACAATGAGTGGTCCAGGACGGTACTTCAGGATCATGGGCCATATGGGCTTTTAAGGGTTTGCGGCGTGTACCGTCGCATTCGAAAAGACAGACCTGCGACAGTTCAGCTGCTGATAATAATTCATCAGAAGATAATCCCTCCAGTTTCTGAGGAGTACCTGATTTCATTAAAAAAAGTGGATTATGCCTTTTGAAATATTTTGGGATTTCGGAAAATTCTGTGGAATCAAAAGATAGAAAAAATTCATCAGGATGCGATGCAGACTTTGTGAGTGAACTCACCAACACTTTTGAGTATGATTTAGAGAGCTCGTCAGCCATTTTTTGCATGAGTGTTGTCTTACCACCACCACCCAAAAAGGCAATCCGGGTATTTCTCAGACTGGTGGGATCATCAGTTAATAATTTAACAAAATTCATTTAATACCAATTGCTGGAATTTTCACCTAGATTATATAGTTTTAAGTTTGCCTGTAAAATTTGTGAACGATACGGCGACTAGTATTTATGATGTTTCCTTGCCTTTTTGTGGTTTTTAATCATCTTGCCAAAATCTTTGTCTTTTTTTCGTTTTTCCATAATAGTGGATTCAAAATGCGTTTTCTCTCTAATCATTTTTTGATAATTGTTGTACAATCCTATATCTAAATCTTCGTTTTCAATCGCTTCCAAAATGGCACAACCCATTTCATTAATATGGGTACAATCTTTAAATTTGCATCTACTTGACATCTCAATTATTTCGTCAAATGTAATCTCAAGACCATCCGTTGAATCGGCGATTCCCAATTCTCTCATGCCGGGATTATCAATTAATATTCCACCATTTTCCAAAATAATTAACTCCCGATGGCTCGTAACATGTTTTCCCTTTCCAAACTTTATACTTATTGATCCTGTTTTCATGAGCTCTTTACCGGAAATATTATTCAAAAGGGTAGATTTGCCAACTCCTGAAGAACCAAGCAAACAATAGGTTTTACCTGTTATTATTATGCTTTTTAATTCTTTATGTCCTGCAAGAGTTTGGTTACTTGTGGCGATTATTTGAACATGTTTTATTCGTTCAGATATTTTAGATAAAATGGTGTTAAGCTGTGATTCATCAATCAAGTCAATTTTGTTAAGAATAATAATAGGTTTTACTTTAGAGGTATTACAAATTGTCAGATACCGTTCTAACCTATTTACATTAAAATTATTATCAACTGCCTGAACAATTAAACCATAATCAATATTTGAGGCAATTATTTGCTTCTGTCCGAATTTTCCAACTGCCTGTCGTTCAATAATTGATTTTCTTGGATAAATATGATGAATTAATGCCTTATCCTCATCAAACTCAGAAAATGCCACCCAATCTCCAACAGCGGGAAAGTCATGTCTGTCTTCAGCAGTGAATCTCAAATTGCCAATTAATTCAGAATCAAAATCGCCATTTTCCGATCTAACAACATATCGATCTTTATGCTCGGATACGACCCGTCCGACAGAAAATTGAGTGAGGGCTTGTTCCTCACGATATTTTTCAAAACTGGTGGTATATCCTAAATCCTCGAGTATCATTTTCCTTATCCCTTTAATAACATTTTAATAATTCGTTTCGCCCTGATTTACTTCCCAGTTTCAGTTGGTATTGGTATAGTCTTTTTCAGTCCAAATAAGGGTCTGATCATTGGAATTCTTCGAATGAGAAACTCGTACAAAATCCATGCACAAGCAAAGGTGCCCAATACCAGAATAGTAAACTTCCACATATAATGCATTGGGTTATTTATTAACCAATATCCAATGAGAATAATAATGGTTTGATGCATGATGTAAAAGGGGTACACTGCCTGGTTTCGATACTTAATAAGTTTGCTCTCCCTGTTGAGGTACTTTGAACAGAACCCAAATATGGTTATTATCCAACTCCACATATTTAATGTCTTGATTAACGGAATAAAAATACTGCTTTCTACATTATACCATATCAAAATCAGCAATGGAAAAGAAATTATTCCAACAGCCAATGAATAATATTTAATTCTATCTAAGGCAAGCCAAAATGATTTGCCCAGGGAGATCAATATATAACCGGTAATGAAAAGGATGAAATAATAAACGAGGGCATACCAGTCGCCAATTAAAGCATGGGTTATTGGGAAAAAGGGCTCTAATAAAACTTCAACAATAAATACAGGAACTGCAAATAGATAAAGAAGGGATGGAGACTTATTGACAAACTTGTTTAACAGGCTTAATAACCTATTGTTTTCTTTCCTCAAATTCAGAAATATGGGTGTTGCAAAAACAGACATTAATAATAGATATGGTAAAAACCAAAGGTGATGCCAGCTAAAATTACCTTCCGGATAAATTCCTTGAAAAAAATGTGGATAAAATTCAAAAAATGAACCGGATATCGTTCCCTGTACAACCCTTTCAATATAAACTTGCGGCGCCACAATGACCAGGATTCCAACTGTGAGGGGAATAAATAATCTGGTAAAGCGTTCCAATAAATATTTCGCACCGGATCTATGAGAAAGAGCAAATCGGGTTCCCATCCCCGATATTATAAATAATATGGGTAATCTCCACTGATTGACAAAAAGCATTGGCCAACGCATCCAATCAATAATTTCATTATTTTTTATATGCCAGCCCCATGAGACAAAAAACATTCCAACATGGTAAATAATGAGTATATCAAATACTATTACTCTTATCCAGTCTATATCGTATCGTCTTTCTTTTTTCATAAGTGTATTATAAGATTAATATTAAAATCAGTCTATTCAAATTTACAGAACAATATTGCGAAAATGTAATGAGGAATTGGATATCCGAATTGGAATAACTCCATGCAATTAAATGCTGTGTGCACATTAAATTAAGATATTATTATGCATAGTGAAATAACCAATTTGTAGTTGGTAAATACTTGTTAATAATTATTGGTTAAAAATCTTTTGAGTACAAAAACTTATATTGGTCAGCCATTGAAGCGGGTTGACGCCAGGGGAAAGGTTACAGGAGAGACACAGTTTCTCACTGATATTTCGGTAGACGGTATGATATATTCTGCACCGGTTTATTCCAGAATACCCTTTGGCAGTATCACATCAATCGACAGTTCTGAGGCACAACAGTCTCCTGGATTTATAAAGTTTATTTCTGCTAAAGATATCCCTGGTGAAAATCAGGTTGGTGTAATTACAAATGATCAACCCCTTTTTGCCGATAAAACGGTTCGGTATATTGGCGATTCCATTGGTCTGATTGTAGCCGATAATCCCGCCAGAGCTTTTGATATTGCCAAACTTATCCGTATTACATACACAGAATTAGATCCCATATTTACGATTGAAAAAAGTCAATCTGTAACTACAGGATTCATTCATGAAAACAATATTTCATGCCAACATAAAGTCATCAGAGGCAATGTTGAGGATGCTTTTGCCAACGCCGACAAAATAGTTGAAGCTGAGTTTACAACCGCTGAGCAGGAGCATTATTATCTCGAACCACAGGCATGCATTGTGACTCCTTTAGAATCAGGCGGTGTCAAAATTCTTGGGTCTCTTCAATGTCCGTTTTATGTGCAGAAAGCAGTATCCAAAGTTTTAGGGATTCCATTTAATAAAGTGATTGTTGAACAGGCTCCAACTGGAGGGGCATTTGGCGGTAAGGAAGATGTGCCATCTGAAATCTGTGCCCGGGTGGCATTGGCAGCCATCATTACCAAAAGACCGGTTAAAATGGTATACGGTCGGGAAGATGATATCCAATTAACCAGCAAGCGACATCCATTTAAATTGAAGTATAAGGTGGGGGTGACCGATGATGGTATTATTACTGCTGCTGAAGTAAGATTGGAGGAGAACAGTGGTGCCTATTCTACTCTGTCTTCGGTGGTTTCATATCGATCAGCCGTCCAGGCGATGGGTCCCTATGTTGTCCCAAATGTAAATATTCAGTCGATTTCATATTATACCAATCTTCCTCCAAATGGTGCATTCCGTGGATTTGGCTCGCCCCAGGCAGCATTCGGTCATGAAAGAATGATGGATATAGTCGCTGAAAAAATTGGCATGGATTCCTATTCATTCCGCAAATTAAATATTATCAAGCCCAATGATCAAACAATTACCGGGCAGCGTCTCACATCAAGTGTGGGGGCAATGGAAACACTGAAAAAATCCTATAATGCCTCCAATTGGGGGAATTGCCCTCGGCCTCAAAATGAGGGTAGAATAAAAACTGGCTATGGAATCGCCCTGACACATTATGGAAATTGTCTTGGCGCTGCCGGCTGGTTTATGGATGGCTCTGCTGTAAAAATCACCCTCCATCGAGATGGATCCGTAACAGTATCTTTTGGATTGGTTGAAATGGGACAGGGTGCATTAACGGTTGTTACCCAAATGACGGCAGAAGCCTTTGGGATTGCCCCTTCGAGAATACAGATCAACCCAACAAGCACGGAATATGTTGCAGATAGCGGTCCAGCAGTGGCCAGCCGAAATGTGATCATGACAGGACAGGCAATAATTAATGCTACAGAAAATCTTTTACCGGAAATTAAACTCGCTGCATCAAAATTCCTGGATTGTCCGTCGCAAAATATTGTAATTGAAAATGATAAGGTCACTGACAATGCAGGTAATACTCATTGTTCATTTGGCGATTTAACTGATTATATGTATCGGTCAAATTACCGGATGGAGACCACTGGCTGGTGGCATGTTCCTGAACTGAATTTTAATCCGGATGATGGAAATGGGGAAGCATATTTTAGCTATTCATTTGCAACTCATCTCGCCAAAGTAAAAGTTGATACACTTACCGGATTGGTCAAAGTTCAAAAAGTATGGGCGGCACACGATGTGGGTACAGCAATAAATCCTGCAGGTATTGAGGGTCAGGTTGAGGGCGGAATATCGCAGGGCATTGGCTGGGCTGTAACAGAAAATCTCAAATATAATAATGGTCTGGTTCAAAGTCAAAATCTGTCAACATACCTTTTACCAACGGCAAATGATATATCTGATGTGGAGGTGATAATTATAGAAGAACCCGAACCGCAGGGACCATGGGGAGCGAAGGGGATTGGTGAACCGGCAATCATTCCCACCGGAGCAGCAATCGCCAATGCTGTCAGCAATGCCATTGGCCAACAGGTAAATCAACTTCCAATATCACCAGAATATGTTTTGGATTTAATAAATCAGTCAAAAGAACAATGAGAAAGCAACCGGGATGAGTAAAACTTTATTTAAAAATTTGACAATAATAAATCCAATTGGCGAATCAAAATTAAATCTGAATACCTCAATTGTAAGTGAAGATGGAATTATAACCGAAATTGGCAGCCAGCATTCTGATCTCTCAAATTATCAAAGCGTCTTTGATATGGGTGGAAAATATGTTCTGCCGGGAATGATTAATGCCCATAATCATCTCTATTCATCTCTGGCTCTTGGAATGCCGGCACCACGTATTAAACCGGTTAATTTTGTCGAGAAACTTCAGCAGGTCTGGTGGAAATTGGATTTAGCGCTGGATGATGCCTCGACACATGCATCATTTCAGGTTGGATTGATGTCTGCTCTAGAGTCCGGGGTTACGACAATTATGGATCATCATTCCAGCCAGAATTATATAGATGGCTCAATCGATCATCTTGTTAAAGTTGCCGATAAATTTGGAATCCGCATTGGAACTGCCATTGAAACGAGTGATCGAAATGGTAAAAAAATCTTTGAATCTGCTTTGCAGGAAAATATCAATTCTATTGAAAAATACAGGTCAAATCCCTTTGTCCACCCAATGATGGGTCTCCATGCCTCATTTACACTTTCTGATAATTCACTGAGTACAATATGTAACCACCTGAATGAAATTGATAATCCAGGCATTCATATTCATGTTGCTGAAGACAGAGCTGATCATAAAGATGCTGTAAAAAGGGGATATCGTTCAGTCATCGATCGATTGAATTCAGCGGGTATAATCAATAAAGACAGTTTATTGATCCATGGGATACATCTTGAGCCTGAAGACATTGAAATTATAAAAAGTAAAGGTGCCTTTTTGGTTCATTGTCCAACATCTAATGCTGGCAATCGAGTTGGTAAACTCTCTGCAAAAACTTTAGGAATTCTACCGGTTGCGCTGGGGACAGATGGCAAACAGGCAAATATGCTAAACGAGGTAAACCAGGCAGAAATAATCCGCAGTTCTCATCTAAAGGGTCCTGATAAAAATATCGATTATCCCAATTTACTATTTAACAATAATTCAGAAATGGTAAGCAGATTATTTAATCAGAAAATTGGTAGGATTGAAATTGGATATCAGGCTGATCTGGTCATGTATGAGTATAATCCAAACACAGAACTAAATGAATCAAATATTATGAGCCATGTCTTTGGCGGTTTTGCTTCTCCCAGCGATGTAATCACCAGGGGTAAATTTAGGATAAGAGACTTTGAATTTGTTGATATAAATAAAGAAGATGTTCTGGCTAACGCTTGTCAGGAATCTGTGAAATTATGGAAAAAAATTGAAAAGATTGGATAAAATATGAATATTGATTATAAGAAGGTCATGGCTGCTGCGGCAGGTTATGAAAAGGATATATCTCGTTTTTTGAGGGATATGATTGCCATACCCAGTACAAGCTGTGAAGAGGAAAAAGTAGTACAACGAATCAAACAGGAAATGGAAAAAGTGGGGTTTGACCGGATTGATATCGACCCTATGGGTAATATCCTAGGGTATATTGGAACGGGAAGTCGGCTTATTGCCATGGATGCGCATATCGATACTGTTGGAGTGGGTGACCCAAATCAATGGGCCTTTGATCCTTTTGGAGGCTTTGAGGATAATAAGGTAATTGGCGGTCGCGGCGCTTCTGATATGAAAGGCGGCATGGCTGCAATGGTTTATGGTGGCAAAATAATTAAGGACCTAAATCTTGATGGTGATTTTACACTATTGATTACAGGCACAGTTCAGGAAGAGGACTGTGATGGATTATGCTGGCAATATATTATCAAAGAACAAAATATTCGTCCAGAATTTGTCGTTATTACCGAATCGACTTCCTGCAATATATATCGTGGACATCGCGGTAGAATGGAGATTGAGGTGTCAACCAAGGGATTAAGTTCACATGGTTCAGCACCTCATCGCGGTGATAATGCCATATATAAAATGACCAGTATCATTGATGAGTTGGCAGAATTAAATCATCGGTTAAAAGATCATGATTTTCTTGGTAAGGGAAGTCTCACAGTTTCACAAATTTATTTTAGTTCTCCTTCGCGGTGTGCCGTAGCGGATGGGTGTACAATATCGGTTGATCGGCGATTGACCGTTGGCGAAACTGCTGAATCTGCCCTACATGAAATTAGAAATCTTCCTTCCGTAACGGCAGTAGGGGCTGAGGTAAGAATGTATGATTATGCCAAACCTTCCTATAAGGGATTAACTTATCCCAGTGATGCCTATTTCCCAAGCTGGCTTATAGAAGAGAATCACTCTGCAACAAAAACCCTGGCAGAAGCATATCGAGGATTATTTAAGTCTGACCCGTTAATTGACAAATGGACATTCTCAACAAATGGTGTTTCAATCATGGGTATGTTTGATATTCCTTGCATTGGATTTGGTCCTGGAGCTGAAGATCAGGCCCATTCACCAAATGAAATTACATGGAAAAATGATTTGGTAAAAGCAGCAGCAATGTACGCGACGATTCCTTCAATTTATACAAAAAATTATTAATCAACTTATTACAATGAAATTTAATTTTGATGATCTAAGAAGTATTGAAAATTTTAGCAAAAATTTTCTTCTCACCTGGGAACATTCCATCGAAGAATTGAAAGCGACGATTCATGTGGCTGAATTGTTCAGGAAGTTACACAAAGAGGGTAAATCCTTTCGCCAGTTTGATACTGGGTTGGCAGTATCGATATTCAGGGATAACAGTACGCGAACGCGCTACAGTTTTCAATCTGCCGCCAATGCCCTTGGTTTAGCAGTAATGGATTTGGATGAAAAGAAATCTCAAATTGCCCACGGCGAAACCGTTCGCGAAACCGCCAATATGTTATCATTTATGACCCAAATTGTCGGAATTCGTGATGACATGTTTCTTGGCCAGGGCAACAGTTATATGAGAGAAGTTGGTGAAGCCCTGGATATGGGCTTCGATGAGGGTACCCTGCATCAGCGTCCGGGATTGGTGAATCTGCAATGTGATATAGATCATCCAACCCAAAGTATGAGTGATCTTGCGATGCTCAAACAATATTTTGGATCACTGGATGCCCTCAAAGGAAAAAAAGTAGCCATGACATGGGCATATTCCCCAAGTTATGGGAAACCCCTGTCAGTTCCACAGGGCATCATTGGATTACTACCGCGTTTTGGCATCGATGTGACTCTGGCATTTCCAGAGGGATATGATCTCATCCCCGATGTCATAAATACTGCACGTGCAAATGCAAATATTGCAGGGAGCGAATTTACTATTACCAATAGTATGACTGATGCATTCACAAATGCGGATGTAGTTTATCCAAAATCTTGGGCGCCCTTTCATGTGATGGAAAAAAGGACTGAACTGCTCATGACTGGAAATGACGAATCCCTAAAAGATCTTGAACAGGAATGCCTGTTAAACAACAGCAGTTTTACAGATTGGGAATGCACCGAAGATAAAATGAAATTAACAAAAAATGGCTCGGCTTTATATATGCATTGTCTGCCTGCTGATATTACGGGAGTTAGCTGCAAGCAGGGTGAAGTAAGCGCCAGTGTATTTGAAAGGTACCGAAAGGAAACATATCTTGAAGCCAGTTACAAACCCTTTATTATCGCAGCGATGATGTTTTTATTGACCACCGATAATCCTATCGAAAAAATTTCAAAACTATTAAAAAACTAAAATTAATCAAATGAACAGACAAAATCAAATTCTTGAGAATACAATAAATCGATGCCGGGAAAAAAACATCATTCTTCCCACATACAAGCAAATGGCAAACCCGGAACTTATCCCTGGAAAGATCAAAGCAAAACTTAAAGGGATTGGGCTCTGGGATCTTGATCCGCTCAATTTATTCAGGATCACCTGGAAAAATGAACCTGTTGAGAATGGTGGCGGTTATGGTGATGTAAACTATTTGGAGCTACCAACTGAATTGACTGGAGTGGAAGCCCGTATTTTTGTACTTCTTGGAAAATACTTTCCCACCGGTGCTCACAAGGTAGGTGCCACATTTGGACCTTTGGTTGAAAAACTGATAACCGGAAAATTTGATCCAACCAGTCAAAAGGCACTTTGGCCATCTACTGGTAATTATTGTCGTGGTGGTGCTTATGATTCCTATTTATTAGGTTGTGAAGCCATTGCTGTTCTTCCTGAAGGCATGTCTCGGGAGAGATTTGAATGGCTGGAAACAGTTGGATCGGAAATATTTGCAACACCGGGCAGCGAGAGCAATGTGAAGGAAATCTATGATAAGGTAAAAGAGCTCAAAGCCGAACGGGGTGACAAAATTGTCGTCCTCAATCAATTTGAGGAGATTGGTAATCCTATGTGGCATTATGCTGTCACAGGCAGAGCCATGCAGGATGTTTTTGAGTCCCAAAAGGATGTATCATCTCGATTTAGCGGATTGTTTTTAACCCAGGGATCTGCAGGAGCATTGGGATCAGGAGAATTATTACGGAAGGAATACCCGCTGATTCAAATTTGTGCCGGTGAAGCTATACAATGTCCCACCTTACTTTATAACGGATACGGAGCTCATCGGATCGAAGGTATTGGTGATAAACATGTGCCATGGATTCATAATTTAAAAAATATGGATATGGTGGCAGGAATCGACGATGAAGTGAATATCCATCTTATGCGTTTATTCAATGAACCGGAAGGACATAAAGAGCTCATCGATCGTGGTGTAGATCAAAACATTGTTAGTACATTACATCATTTTGGGATATCATCAATTGCCAATATCATGGGTGCTATTAAAATGGCCAAATACTATGAATGGAATAAACAGGATTGTATTTTCACCGTCGCAACAGATTCTATGGAAATGTATCAGTCCAGGTTACAGGAAGAACATCAGAATAACGGTAAATATTCTGCTCGACAAGCAGCCATCGATTTTGAAGGTCATCTGCGGCAAATTGGAACTGATGCAATTATTGATTTGACGTATCTCGATAAAAAACGAATGCATAATCTGAAATATTTCACCTGGGTGGAGCAGCAGGGCAAAACGATGGAAGAGTTGGATGCTCAATGGTATGATGATAATTATTGGTCCGATCAGTATTCAAAAGTAGATGAATGGGATGATCTCATAAGCGAGTTTAATGATAGAACCGGTTTATTGGCAAAATTCACCTGATAGAGGATTTCACAATAAATGGATAGAATAGACAGAAAACTTTCAAACCTTACCTGTATTCAGTGCCGGGAAGAATACCCTGTTCAACCATTTAGATATACCTGTGATTGCGGTGGTAATTTGGATTATGTTTTTGATTATGACTATATAAATTCGATCTGGAAAAAAGAGAACTTGGACAAAACCGCCATGGATTCGGTTTGGCGTTATTTGCCATTGCTGCCGGTAAATGAATCCCCGGAGAATATAAATATTCGGGTTGGGGCAACTCCATTGATTGAATTTCCCAACATCGCCAAAGAACTTCATTTTAACCAGTTATACATCAAAGATGATACACGCAATCCAAGCGGATCATTAAAAGATCGGGCTAGCGAGATAGCGATTCAGCATGCAAAAGAGCTGGGAGATAATCTTTTAATTGCCGCCTCAACAGGCAATGCGGCAGCATCATTGGCCTGCCTTTCTGCTTTTCATGGTGTGAAAGCATTGATCCTGGCGCCGGATAGTGCTCCAATAGCGAAGCTGACTCAAATCCTCCAATACGGTGCAAAGTTATTACCGGTAAACGGGAGTTATGATGATGCCTTTGATTTATCCTTTGAATTAACAAAACGATATGGATGGTATTCACGGAATACCGGTATTAATCCGGTTATGTCTGAGGGAAAAAAGACCATTGCTTTCGAAATTGCCGAACAGCTGAACTGGATATCACCGGACCAGATTTATGTGCCGGTGGGGGATGGATGCATCATAGGTGCTGTATATAAGGGATTCTATGATCTCTTAAAACTTGGTTGGATATCAAAGATACCTGCCCTTGTGGCTGTCCAATCTGAAAATTCCGCCGCTGTTGTGAATGCATTGGAAAGCGGTGGTGAGATTATTCCTGTTAAATCAAATACCATTGCGGACAGTATTTCAGTTGACCTTCCCAGGGATGGTGAAAAAGCTCTGGCTGCCGTGCGGCATTCAAATGGATTTGGAATTCTTGTATCAGATGAAGAAATTCTACAGGCCCAATTAATAATGTCATCTTCGACTAGTATATTTTGTGAACCTGCGTCAGCGGCAGCATATGCAGGAATGTTAAAAGCTGCAAAAGAAAATAGAATATCCAACTTAGACAATATTGTTGTGCTGGCAACAGGTACCGGTTTAAAGGATATCAGTTCAGCGGCAAAAAATGTCCAAATACCTGTATCTGTTTCACCAAATATTGAATCGGCAGAAAAAAGTTTGAAAGAGTTGATACATTAAATGATGGCATCCAAAATGAAAACATCATTCTTTGATTTGAAATTAACGGTTAACGGCAATGAATATAATCGCCGGATTCCAACCCATATTCGTCTTCTTGACCTGTTGCGGGACGAGTTAAAACTCACCGGGGCAAAGGAAGTTTGTGGTGAAGGTGAATGTGGGGCATGTACGATTGTAATGGATGGTAAAACGGTGAATTCATGCCTGATTCTTGCTGTAGAAGCTCATCAAACAGAAATCACAACTATTGAAGGATTCTCTCCAGAAAATGAATTGACAAAATTGCAACAGGCATTTATTGATGACCATTCAGTTCAATGCGGTTATTGTATCCCCGGAATGATTATAAGCGGTGAACAAATCATTGAAGATTTTCATCGACCAACAAGAAAGCAAATAAAAGACGGACTCTCTGGGAATATCTGTCGATGCACGGGATATACAAAAATCATTGACGCTATAGAAAATACAGGTAAGAACAGTTGAGATACTTGCGTCCAAAATCTATCCCCGAGCTTCAAGAAATTCTTATGAAAGAAAACGGAAATGATTATTCCATCCTGGCAGGAGGGACAGATCTCATGCCGCGATATAGAACAGGATTGCAGCTGCCTGAAATTGCAATTGATATAAAAATTCTACCCGGTTATTGCGGCATTTCAGAGGAAAATGGAAGCATTGAAATTGGTGCTCTAGTCACAATTGAAGATATTCGTAAAAATCACTTGATTCAAAAAGATCTTCCATGCCTGAGTCAAGCATGCCACGAATTCGCTGGAACCCAAATCAGGAATCGGGCAACCATTGGAGGAAATATTTGCAACGCCTCACCAGCAGGTGATTTACTCCCCGGGTTGTATCTGTACTCCGCTGAATTACAGTTGATATCGGCCTTTGGTTCAAGAAAACTGCCCATTGAGGATTTCATTTTAGGCCCGGGGAAAACCGCATTAAAACCCGGTGAAATATTGGTATCTATACATTTGAAAAACCAATTTGATAATTCAAGATTTTATAAACTTGGATTGCGGCAGTCCATGGCGATTTCAGTGATAAACTATGCTATGGGTTGGTCTGTAGTAGAAAAATCCATATCAAAGTTAGCTATCATGGCAGGTTCAGTCGCCCCCACAATTGTATCTCTTGATGGTTGTTGTAAATCATTTCTCGCTATGGAAAATGATGAATCCATTGCTGAGAATATTGCCAAGGATATTTTTCCTATTGATGATATTCGGGCAACGGCCAAATATCGTCAGCAAGTTTTGAAAAATTTAATCCTACATGATTTAAGGAAATTCCCAGGATAGTATTCGTGTCCGATAAATTGACTCCCATCCACATTCGCACTCTTTTCAATTGGATAGTTGAAGAATACAAATCCAATAATAGTATGCTTGGGATTCACCGGGATCAATTCTTTATCAGCAGGGAAACCGATTCATTCAAAATGGTCCGATATGGCTACGATTTGGATGCACCCCTTGGAGTTGCAGCTGGTCCACATAGTCAACTTTCCCAGAATATTATTGCCTCTTGGTTATGCGGGGCGCGATATATTGAATTAAAGACGATTCAGACTCTGGATGAACTGGAAGTGTCCAAACCGTGTATCGATATGGAAGATGAAGGGTATAATTGTGAATGGTCGCAGGAGTTAAAACTTCGACAATCCTATGATGAATATTTAAACGCCTGGATTATGATTCATGTACTTAAATCCTACCTTGGCTGGGACCACAACAAAGATCTCGGAACGATTTTCAACATGAGTGCCGGGTATAATATGGATGGGATCTTAAACAAGAATGTTCAGGCATTTTTGGATCTTATGGAAAACTGTTCGGAAGATCTACACAAGAAATTGGATCAACTCGATGGACTATTTCCAGTACATGAACTAAATATTCCCTCAAGAATTTCTGATAATCTCACATTGTCAACAATGCATGGTTGTCCGCCGGATGAAATTGAAAAGATTGCCAGATACTTTTTAGAAGAACGATATTACCATACAGCGGTGAAACTTAACCCCACCCTTCTTGGTCCGGATAAGTTGCGCAATATTCTCAATAATCTTACTGGGTTTGAAAATGTAATTGTTCCTGATGAAGCGTTTGAACATGATTTAAAATATGATGAATCACTGATCTTGATTAATAATCTGCAGAAATCTGCCTCCCAGGCAGGGGTCGAATTTGGGCTAAAGCTTACAAACACTCTTGAAGTAAAAAATACGAAAACGATATTTCCTTCAACAGAGAATATGTCATATTTGAGCGGTCGAGCCTTGCATCCAATCAGTATAAATGTTGCCGCCCTATTGCAAAATCATTTTAATGGATGTTTAGATGTTTCGTTTTCAGCTGGAGTGGATGCATTCAATTTTGCCGATGTAATCTCCTGTAATATCCGGCCCGTAACGACCTGTACAGATATCTTGAAACCTGGCGGTTATACGCGGTTGAAACAATATTTGAATAATTTATCCAAGAGCATGGAAATTGTTGATGCAAAGACCATTGAGGAATTTGTCCAATATGGCAATACTGCTGGTAATGATACTCGGGAATCGGGTTTAAAAAACCTCGTTGAATATGCTGATAAAGTGGTGAACGATCCGTTATATCAGAGCCGACATGATAATTATAATAATATCAAAACTCCCAGGAAATTGACCGATTTCGACTGCGTTAGCGCTCCCTGTATTGAGAACTGTTCCACAGATCAGAATATCCCAATGTATATGTATCACACTGCCAGAAGTGAATATGATTTAGCGTATGAGGCAATCCGTGCCAATAATCCTCTTCCTGGAATAACTGGATATGTTTGTGATCATTTATGTGAGCTAAAATGTACACGGCAAAATCTTGACAATCCATTGTTGATCAGGGAGATTAAGAGATTTGTCACCGAAAAAGCGGCAACAGATTATAAAGTAAGGAATATTGCCCCCACTGGAAAAAGAGTGGCGGTAATCGGCGCTGGACCATCTGGTTTATCCTGTGCCTGGTTTTTGGCTCTGGCAGGAATTGAAGTGATTATATTTGAATCAAAAAATGAAGCAGGAGGGATGGTAACCAGTGGGATTCCTGTTTTTAGACTGGATAATCAAACCATCAAACTGGATATTGAAACTATAAAATCTGCCGGTATAACCATCAAGTACAATACAAAAATCGAAGCCCAAAAATTTAAAAATATTCGTTCTGAGTTTGATGCCGTTTATCTGGCATCAGGTGCCCAGCTGAATAAAAAACTGGGGATCATCGGTGAAAATGTATCTGGAGTCATTGAACCATTGGACTTCCTGGCCCGGGTCAAAAGTGGTGAAAAAATTCATCTTGGTAATCGGATTGCAGTAATTGGCGGTGGCAATACTGCTTTGGATGCTGCCAGAACATCGTGGAGATTGTGTGAAAACGGTGGAGAGGTAACCATCCTTTACAGGCGAACTAAAAACGAGATGCCAGCCGATTATATTGAAGTTGAGGATGCAATAGAAGAAGGAATAAGCATTCAACAACTGACTGCTCCAGAGAAAATAACGAAAAATAATGAGAGTCTTGTATTGACCTGTAGCAAAATGCAGCTTGGTGATAAAGATGCCAGCGGACGAGCAAGACCCATTAAATTAGATGGATCAGAATTTGATTTGGAATTTGATACAATCATTCCAGCAATTGGTCAGGATGTAGAATATGATTTCATAAAGAAATCTGATATTGATATCCCTGTCGCATTTTCAGCAACTGCACTAAAAGGAGTATTTGCCGGTGGTGACCTGATTAGAGGTGCTTCTTCTGTGATTAATGCCATTGGTGATGGTCAGCATTCCGCCAATAAAATATTGGACTATTTGAAAATAAAAATTAATCTTCAATATATTGGTATGGATAAGAATCTCAAACCAGAACATTACCAGAATCTATTGGCAGATAGAAAGTTCGGTCAGAAAATACATGATTTTGTCAATCTTGATAAAATAGATTTTGAACTAATAAGTAAAACCATGACCGAGGACGAAGCTCGATTGGAAGCGTCTCGATGCCTGTTTTGCGATGATGAATGCAATATTTGTGTCAGTGTATGTCCAAACAGGGCAAATCAAACGTATAGAATTGATCCTAAAGCATACAATACCTGGCAGATATCCGGGGAAGGTGATAACCATAAAATAGAGGAATCATCTCCCATTGTGTTTAGTCAAGAGCCGCAGATTTTTAATATTGTGGATGCCTGTAATGAATGTGGCGATTGCACCACATTTTGTCCAACTGCAGGGCAGCCGTTTATGGATAAACCACGATTCTGCTTATCATTGGATGTTTTTGAAAATGAAGACAATGCTTGGTATTTGGATGGACCCCAAATAAAATATAGAAACGATGATAATTTGGAAACGCTGATTATAAAAAGTAATCAAATGGTATTTACCAGCAATCATCTAAAAATCTCTCTTTCATCTAAAGATTTCTCTGTAATTGATGCAGAAATGCCAAATGATTTGTCTTTCAATACCTCTCAAATAATTAAGATGTGGGTATTATATGAGAATCTGAAGGATAACTCACTATTCAAAAAATAAGAACCTGTCAGATGAGTTGCTAGCACTGGATTCACAAAACTCTGACTATTTATGTTGGGCTAAAGCCCAGTTTGGTTGATGTTTCAACCCTGCCATAAATGGCAGGGTTAGTGAACGTGTGGGTGAGCAATTATAAATCAGCAGTTTTTTAATGGTTTATAGATTGACTAGCACTGCCCTTCAGGGCGGTGTTAAAGAACTGGATAGAAATGGGCTTTAGCCCAACAACTTAGAAGAAAAAATATGTCGACAATATTAATTAAAAATCCACTATTGATTGCCACATTGAATTCATCTGGAGATGAATTCAATGGTGGTCACATTCTATTAAAGGATGGCATGATCACATCTATTGGTCCAGGTGATTTCATTGGACAGACCGACGAAGAAATTGACGCTGGTGGAATGGTAGTACTTCCCGGATTCATCAATACTCATCATCATTTATACCAGACTCTCACCCGGAATATTCCACTGATGCAGGATCAACCTCTATTTAGCTGGCTGACAAATCACTATGAAGTTTGGCGGGAATTGACAGAAGAAGCCGTCCGTATCAGTACAAAAACCGGATTACTTGAGTTGATGAAATCGGGTGTCACTACGAGTTCGGATCATCTGTATATTTTCCCGCGGAAAACAAGTCCTGCTTTAATAGATGCTGAGATTGAATCGGCGATGGAGTTAGGTATTCGTTTTCAACCAACGAGGGGATCAATGTCGCTGGGAAGATCACAAGGTGGTTTACCACCTGATGACACGGTGCAGACGGAAGCGGAAATTCAGCAGGATACTGAAAGATTATTGAAATTATTTCATGACGATTCTGACGGGGCTATGACTAGATTGTCACTGGCACCATGTTCACCATTTTCTGTCACATCAGGATTAATGAAAACTACTGCAGAATTTGCCAAGGCGAATAATCTGATGATCCATACGCATCTTGCAGAAACGGTAGATGAAGAAAAGTTCTGTTTGGATAAAACTGGTTTCCGACCAGCAGGTTATATGGATTCTCTCGGATGGATATCAAATAACAGTTGGTATGCGCACTGCGTACATTTGAATAATGAAGAGATTCAATTGTTGGGTTCTCGAGGTGCTGGGATATCCCACTGTCCCTCCTCCAATATGCGCCTGGGATCGGGTATCGCAAGGATTAAAGAGATGATAGATGCCGGTGTAAAGGTAAGTCTGGGTGTGGATGGATCTGCTTCAAATGACTCTGGGAACATGCTGCTTGAGATCAGAAATGCTATGTTGTTATCTCGATTACGGGAAGAAAAATATTGGCTTGGTGCCAGAGATGTATTGAGGATGGCAACCAACGGAGGCGCTAAAGCTCTTGGAAGAAACGATATTGGAGAATTATCAGTTGGAAAACAAGCTGACCTGTCGTTGTTTTCAATGAATCATATCGAATACGCCGGCGGTATGTCTGATCCGTTAGCAGCTTTGGTTTTTTCAGCAAGGACAAATCCTGTAGATTATCTAATTGTCAAGGGTGAAATTTTGATTGATAAAGGAGAATCGAAATTGGATGAAGCGAAACTCATTTTAGAGCATAATGCTATTAGTAAAAAAATGATTGATCAGGCGAAGAAAAATACAGGTATAAATTTTATTTAATATGTGGCAATCCATAATAAAAATTCAAAAACCAAATTCATTACAAGACGCACTAGGTTTAGTTGATAATAATGCAGCATTTTTATCAGGAGGAAGTTATCTAATCCTTGAAAAGAATCCGGATATTTCCACACTCATTGATATCAATTCATTACTTTCATCTGAGATTGTTCAAGATGGTGACGATATAACAATTGGGGCAAAAACATCTCTTCAAGAACTTGCAGATTGTCAACCGGGGATAGTTTCCGATTGCATTCGCTGGTCCTGTTTTTCAAAAAATATACGCAATCAAAGAACTATTGGCGGCGAGATTGGTCGGAGACGCGTTGATTCAGAAATATACAGTTTACTTTATACTATGGATGTTCAACTTGAAGTATTTAATGGGGAAATGGCTGAAACTACTATCCGGCAATTTGATGGGATAGGAATTATCACACGATTAATTTTAAAACGGTCCATTATTGATAATTCGTTAGTGAAACGATTTGCACTTCTTCGCTCCGCACCAGCATTTCTTATAACAACTTCAACAAAATCACAGGAATCCGTCAGTTTTTCTATTGGTGGGAAAGTAAATAAAATATTCAATCATTCCATATCAAATCCTCATAGTGCATCAAGCATAGATAATATAATAGGCATATCATCCAGTCATTTTTTGGATGATCACTATGGCTCCAGGGAGTATAAAAAAGCTCTTTTAAAAACAGCGTTGAAACGATTGGTGGAGGGAAGATGATAAGATTCCGATTAAATGAATTAGAGATTGAATATACCGGACATCCGGGATTGACATTAATGGAGTATCTCAGATCAATCGAGTTATTCAGTGTGAAATATGGTTGTGATACTGGATCTTGCGGAAGTTGCTCAGTCTTGGTTGATAACAATGTTTATAACTCCTGCATGATTTTGGTGGAATCTCTTCATGGGAAATTGATTGAGACACTGGAATATCTTGATAAAAAAGGTGAAATCGACGAACTTAAGGAAAGTTTTTTAGACAAAGGTGCAATCCAATGTGGTTATTGCTCACCGGGAATGCTTATTTCATTAGTAGCATTATTTCGAATAAATAATCAACCTGATGAATCCGAAATAAGAGATACTCTGGCTGGTAACCTTTGTCGCTGTACCGGATATGTAAAACCGGTGGAGGCTGCTCAATTATGAAGGTAGTAGGAAAGAAAACTCAACGTGTTGATGGAAAAGCATTGGCATCCGGCAAACCGGTGTTTGCTGATGATATCCCCAAAAAAGATTTTCTCTATTTAAAACTTTTATATAGTCCTATAGCTCACGGGAAAATCAAAAATATTGATATCTCAAAAGCTCTAGCCCTAGAAGGAGTTGCGGCAGTTTTAACGCACAAAGATTTCAAACCTCATTATTATACAACAGCGGGCCAGGGTTACCCTGAACCATCGCCGCGGGATACAATGATCTTTAATCCAGTTGTAAGATTTGTGGGGGATAAGGTTGCTGTAATCGCCGCAGAAAGTATTGAAATCGCCAAAAAGGCATTGGAATTAATTGAGGTCGACTATACTGAGTACCCGGCTATTTTTGATCCGGAAAAATCAAAAGACAATGAAGTTGTACTTCATCCGGAAATCAAGAATGACCCCTTTCTTTTTGATGCCCAACGCAATCTCGCCTCTCGAATTACGGCTGAATACGGAGATCCGGAAAACGCTTTTGATTCATCAAAATATGTATTCGAAGGTGAGTATTCAACGCCATATGCTCAACAAGCCCATATCGAACCGCATATCACACTTACCTGGCTGGATGAGCATGAACGATTAATTATCCGAACTGCAACTCAGGTTCCTTTTCATGTTCGTAGGATTGTCGGCGAGGTTCTTGATTTTCCCATATCCAGAATACGGGTAATTAAACCAAGGATTGGTGGTGGTTTTGGGAGTAAGCAGGAAATCCTCAATGAAGAAATTTGTGCGGCAGTCACCCTAAAAACAGGGAGGCCATCCCGAATAGAATTAACCCGGAAAGAGGAATTTTTTGCAGCCCGTTCAAGACATCCACAAAAGGTTCGTATCAAGATGGGTTTTGATGAGAAATTAAAAATTACGGCAATAGACTTAAATATCCTTGAGAATAGCGGTGCTTATGGGTCACATGCTTTAACGGTGATGTCCGTTACTTCCCAAAAAGTATTATCCTTATACAAGGCACCAAATTTCAGAGTACATGCCGATGCAGTATACACTAATCTACCCATTGCCGGAGCGTATCGTGGTTATGGTGCCCCACAGGGATTCTTTGCATTGGAATGTCTCATGGATGAAATAGCCATCAAACTTCAAGTCGATCCATTTGAGTTGAGGATAAAGAATTTCTTCAAGGAGGGGGATGAAATTCCTATTGCCAGTATACTGGGTGAAGGACGTGAAGGATTTAAAATGATTCTCCATACGACTGGGATCAAGGAATGCCTGCATCGAGGCAAAGAACTCATGGGTTGGGATGATGAGAAAAAGCGTCTAAATCAGGGGGAAATTAAGCAGGGTGTGGGATTGGCTGCAGTCTGCCAGGGATCTGGAATCCCCGGGATCGATATGGCGGCAGCGTTTATCAAAATGAATGAGGATGCCAGTTTCAATCTCATGGTAGGTGCTGCCGATATTGGCACTGGCTCGGATACCGCCCTTGCTCAGATTGCTGCAGAGGTTCTTGAGGTATCCGTGGATAAAATTATAGTTTACTCATCCGATACCGATTTGACACCATTTGACACTGGTGCATATGCATCCAGCACCGTATTTGTATCTGGCGGTGCGGTGAAAAAAGCAGCAGAAAAATTAAGATTACAAATATTAGATCAAGGGCAAAAATTATTGGATGACCCAAATGCAATTTTGGAAAAAGGCAAAGTGACGACTGGCAAAAAAAGTCTGTCCTATGAAGAGATCTGTACTAAATCATTTTATACGGAATTCCAAATGCAGCCGATGGCCACCGCATCTCATCTAAGTTATGATTCACCACCGCCATTTAACGCTACATTTGCCGATGTGAGTGTAGATACTGAAACGGGAATTGTAACTGTGAATAAAATAGTCTCGGTTTCAGATTGCGGTCAAATAATTAATCCAAAAATGGCTGAAGGACAGGCCGAAGGCGCTATCCCTCAATCAATTGGAATGGCCCTAAGTGAGTATATGATCTTTGATAAAAAAGGCAGAGCGATAAACACTGATTTTGACAGTTATCATATTTATACTGCCATTGATATGCCGGAGATTGTCGCTGAGTTTGTCCACACGTCAGATCCAACTGGTCCATTTGGAGCGAAAGCCGTTGCAGAAATCCCTATAAACGGACCGGCACCAGCCATCGCCAATGCGATCTACAATGCCTGTGGTGTGCGGATTCGGGAATTACCTATCACGCCGGAGAAAATTCTCAGAGGGCTTGGGAAAATCTGAATTCAAATTTATCTAAACCTTCATTTCGTCTATGCTCAATAAACACCAGATTGATAAAAATTTATCGTGAAAAAAAATAATCCCCACCGGATTGGTAGGGATTATTAATAGTTCATTTTGTCGAAACTAAAGCTTTCTAGAATTCCTCTTTCCAGTAGGGGCAGGCTACCAGTTGACCGTTACCGGTATCTGTCAATTCCGGGATATCTTTCGCACAATCCGGTTTGGCGATGGGACAGCGGTTACGAAAACCACAGCCCGAAGGTTTAGCCATGGGAGATGGGATATCGCCTTTTAGAACCACCCTGTTTTTGTTTTTTCGTTTTGGATCAGGTAAAGGCACTGCTGATAATAATGCCCGACTGTATGGATGTTTTGGTGAGTGATAGATGTTGTCTGCACTGCCAAATTCAACCACATTGCCAAGGTACATAACCACAATCATATCTGATATATGTTCAACAATGGATAGATCATGAGCGATAAACAAATATGATAGATCGAATTCTTCCTGTAAATCCATCATCAAATTGATAACCTGAGCCTGTATGGACACATCCAATGCTGAGACTGGTTCATCGCAGATAATTAATTCCGGATTAGTTGCAAGTGCTCGGGCAATCCCGATTCTTTGCCTTTGTCCGCCACTGAATTCATGAGGATACCGTTTCGACTGTTCTGGCTGGAGTCCAACTTTATTTAATAACCAGCCAACCCGATCTTTCATATCATTCTTAGACATATTGGTATGAATTTGTAAAGGTTCACTTATTATTTGAGCTACAGTCATACGAGGATTTAAAGATGCAAAGGGATCTTGAAAAATCATCTGAACTTTACTTCGATATTTTTGCATTCCTTTTGGGTGCATATTTGCAAAATCAACCACTTCATTATCAAAATGATAATTGATATTGCCAGTGATCATCACATCGGGGGCTACATGTTTTAGAATACTGATCATCGCCCTGCCAACGGTGGTTTTCCCGCAGCCCGATTCGCCAACGAGACCAATAGTTTGTTTTTTACCAATGGAAAATGTGATACCATCTACAGCTTTTACAGTGGCGACATGTTTTGAAAAGACACCACCGAAAAGAGGGAAATGGACATGCAGATTTTTTACATCTACCAGTTTATTATTTTTCATCAGGCTTTACTTCCTTCTTGATCGGCGACAACAAAACAACGGATAAAGTGATTGGGTCTGATTTCCACTAAAGGTGGTTCCTCAGTATCACATTTTTCGAGTCTTAAATCACATCTGGTACAGAATTTACAGCCGTCAGGCATTTCAAGAATATTGGGGACCATTCCACGTATGGTGCCGAGACGATCCTTTTTATGACCAAGATCTGGCCTGGGAATGGAGTTCAATAATCCCAAAGTATATGGGTGGAGTGGGAACTCAAATAATTCTTCTACCTCAGCAACTTCCTGGATAATACCGCCGTACATGACAATAACTCTCTGGCATACTTCAGCGATAACAGCGAGATCATGCGTTATAAGTACAACTGCAGCATCGTCCCGCTTTTCCTTCAATTTGAGCATAAGGTCAAGAATCTGTGCCTGGATTGTTACATCCAAAGCAGTTGTTGGTTCATCGGCAATAAGTAATGACGGATTTTTTGCCAGGGCCATGGCAATCATAGCACGCTGTCTCATTCCACCGGAGAATTGGTGAGGGTAATCTTCTAACCGTTTTTCTGGACTGGGAATACCTACCATCTCCAAAAGACCGGCAGCTTCTGCCTGTAATTTTTCAAAATGTTCATGGTATTTGTTAGAAATCATCTTATTCAGCAGCATAACAAAATATGCAAACCCGGTGACGGCGAATGCACCGCCGGCAAAGAACAGGATCATCGATACAGGCTGAAAAGACCAACCCAGTGCCATCTGGGAAAAGAAGAGAACCACGGCTCCAAAAATGATTGAGGTTTTAATCCTAACATTGGCAGGTGTGGAATTTAATGATTCTGTCAGTCTAATGACTGCATCCTTCAAATATTCCCCAAAGGATTTGGCGTGTAGTGACTCCACAATCTGCATGCCGACAGAAAATACCGGATTCAGAGAGGTCATGGGTTCCTGGAAAATCATAGCAATTTCCCGTCCCCGAAGATCGCGCATTCTTTTGTACATTTTCTCGCGGAATCTTGCCATTGCTTTTTTCTGCGGTGAATTAAAAAATACAAATGATGTGGTCAAACTGGCAGTGAAAATTGAACCAAAAAACAGGAGTACACCGGGAATATTTAATGTCACATGTAGAAATATCCATGCAACGAAAAATACAAATGCTGTCAATTTTCTCGGTGTTTCACTAAGAGAATTCAGGAATCTGTATTTGCGGACTTTATGGACTTCATCAAGCTCATCGCCATCAAATATCTTTTCACCTTTGAAGGTGATTTTTCCCTCGGATACTTCACCAGGTGGATTTGGTATTAATTGGATAAGTGAAAGAACAGAAACAGATTTTCCTGAGCCAGATTCGCCAACTATTCCAAGTGTTTCGCCTTTATATATGTCAAAGTCAATGCCATTTACTGCTTTAGCCCATTTGTCGCCAACCTTAAACCGGGTATGAAGGCCTTTGACTTCCAGAAGTTTTTCTTTCATCATCTCAACCTCGAATATACTTTAGGGTCAAAAGCTTCACGAACACCTTCACCAATAAACACAACCATGAGCAAAGTCATAAATTGAATACCAACCGGTGCAAATACCATCCACCATTTTGACATATTTTGCAAACCGACACTGAGCATTTGTCCCCAGCTTGGTGTTGGAGGTGGAAGACCAAATCCCAGATAATCGAGGCCCACAAGAGCAGATATATATCCAACAATGGCAAATGGGAAAAAAGTAATCACTGGAACCAATGAATTTGGCAGGATATGTTTAAAAATAATTTTTGTGTTGGATTGACCCATTGATAAAGCTGCAGCCACATAATCTTTTGCTTTTTCACGATAGAATTCAGCCCTCATTAAATAGGTCATTCCAATCCAATTAACGATAGTATAGATAAAGATTAAAATAAAAAATGACGGTGTAACTATTGATGCGATAATGATGATAACAAATAACATCGGCAGGCTGGACCAAATCTCGATAATCCTTTGAAAAAAGAGATCAAATTTGCCGCCGAAATATCCCATAGCACCACCAATTGAGATGCCAATAACATAATTGAGAATTGCCAGCACCAGCGCAAATGAAATAGAGATATTGAATGCATAACATAAGCGAGCAAAAACATCCCGGCCGGTATCATCAGTTCCTAAAAAATGCTTCCCGGATGGTGGGGCAAACATTTTGTTTCCCTCTACAGTAATATCCTCATACGGACTAAATCCATACAGGGGCATGAGGATCCAGTTTTCTGAATCACTTTCTCCCCATGTTTTTTTCAACAATCGATAGTTTGTCTCGCCGGGAACATCCTGATTAAAGGTACTGCCGGGATAATAACCTGAAATGGCAGGGAAGAAATACTCGTTCTCAAATTTCATTACAACAGGTCGATTATTGATTAATAAAGGAAGGAAAAATGAGGTTACATATAATATGATTAGAAGAATAAAAGAGTAATAACCTCTTTTCATGGTTTTAAATTTTAACCATCTCTTTTTCAGAATGGATAATGAAATTTCCTGTGTCTGTGATTTTGTATTATTAGTCATATTATTTAAACCGTATTCTAGGATCGACAGTAGCAAGGGTAATATCAGAAATAATATTTCCAACCAGTCGGATTAAAACAACAATTACAAGGAAGGCAAGAGTAATAGGATAATCGCGATCTAAAATCGCCTGATATCCTAATCTTCCAAATCCATCAATATTAAAAACTTTCTCAATAAAGTAAGACCCGGCGATGATGACACCAATGCTACCACCGATACCAGAGGCAATAGGGATAATAGAATTTCGAATAGCATGAAGCCATACCACTCTTTTTTCAGATAATCCCTTGGCAAATGCGGTGCGGATATAATCCTGCGACATATTTTCCAATAGTCCATTTTTCATTAACACCGTCATACCGGCAAAACTACCAATAGACCAGGCGAAGATGGGTAATATGGCATGATGAAGTTGATCGACTATTTTCCCCCAGAGGGAGAGTGTTTCCCAAACGGCCATTGGTGATCTAAATCCACCAAGCGGGAATACATCCCAAAAAGAACCACCACCGAATAACACCAAAAATACACCACCAAGTGCCCATCCGGGGATGGAATATGCAACAAAAATAATTACACTGGAGGCAAAATCAAATGGACTGCCGTGGGCGAGGGCTTTTCTAATACCAAGGGGGATGCATACAATATAGGAGAGAAACATACCTGTCAACCCAAAAAACAGCGATATTTTAAACCGCGGTTTCATCACTTCTGTTACCGGCATCTGGTATGTGTAGGATTCACCGAGATTGCCAGTAAAAATACCGGAGAATTTCTTTTGATAAACAATTCCCGTTAATTGACCTGCTTCATCGGTCTCTTCAATAATTGCTGACCAAATTGAACTGGGACTGTCATCATCTTCAAAAACAATGAGATCATCCTGCTCATCCCGCCGAATTAAAACCTTCCATGTTTTACCATCCCGTTTTCCAACCCGCTTGGATATTTCAAATTGATCCGGCTTGAATTTTATCTCCCGATATCTTGTTTCCCGCGGATACAATCCTAACCAAATTAGATACCTGGCCCAGATAGGTTTATCAAATCCATAGTATCGTTTTAACTCTTTTAAGGCAGATGCGGGCAATACTGCACCACCGCCGCTACTGATATCTGCACTGGCACTGCCACCGGCTTCACCTTCAGCAGCTGCACCCATCTGGATTCGCTGGATAGCCTGTTCAAGGGGACCACCAGGTGCCATTTGCAAGATGATAAACACCAATATTGTTGAGCCCAGAAAGGTGGGAAACATTAATAATATGCGACGAATAAAATATGTTGTCATCTATAAAATTCTCCTGATAGAATTATGAGAGAAGCATTCATCAAATAATGTTAATCAAATATTCTCCGACCTTCTATTGGTTCAGGTTCAAGTATTTGGGCCAGAATTTAACATCTACGTCACCTTGAGGCAGCGTTTCATCATTGGCCATGGCTTTTTCGAGACGAGCTTCTTTGTCAGGATCAATCCACCAATATGTGTATATTGAACGATAGTCTCCACCATATCGGGAAACCATATATTCCGGGTATCCAAATTTATCCCAATAAATCATTCTCTGATAATTACGGACAATGCCCCATGCCGCTGGGTGAATATCTGAATATATGCCATCAACTTCACGAATGATTTCCACACGTCTTGCCTGATCAAATGATTGGTCATATTCATCAAGCAATTCGTCAACGCGATCATTTTTGAAACCGGATATATTATTATTAAATGCCTCATCTGCAAGACTGGATTTTAAAGAGGTTTCAGGATTTGGAAATACCAGTCCACTCCAATTCTGCATATAAACAGTGTAATTTCGCTCCATGAGATTTTTCCAATTTGTATTTCCATCAACAAATTTGATCTGCATATCAATACCATAATCTTTCATCATCTGCTGTACAGGTGTTACCATATATGCCGAACCAGTCATAATAGAAATCTCAAATTGAAGAATTTGCCCGGTTTCATCGTTAACAAGCCATCCATCAGAATTACGATTTGAATAACCAGCTTCTTTTAATAAGGCGACGGCTTTTTCTGGGTTATACAATACTTTTTCATTATTTGGATTTTCATAGACAGAACCGGAGTACATTGAATGCATCATTGAGTATTCGTTATAATACATTTCCTTGTTCATTTTCTCGCGGTCATATAAATAGGAAAAAGCATAGCGAATACGTTTATCATCGAAGGGCCACTTTCTCATGTTGAATGCATATCCAGAGGTTCCGGCAGGTTTTTCAGAAAAAATCTTTCGTTTTTTCACCCAGCCTTTTTTGATGGAGTAGGGCCAGCTGGTGGCGCCTTCATCAAGCGAATCAACTTCGCAATCTTCAATCCATTCTCTGGAGGCGGCAACAACATAAAAATCCTGTTCACCTTTTTTAAATTTTTCAAACTCAATTGTACGATTGTCTTTGACCACAGAAAATTTAATTTTATCAAAATTGCTGGTATAGGCATTCACAGGATTGTCTCTATCCCAGTAGTTATCCCGGCGGGTTAATGTAAATGATTCCTGATTAACAATATCTTTTTCATGGATGATATAGACACCCGTTCCCGGCATCATTTTATACTGATATTCTTCAAGGTAATCTGTTCCGTCTAAATCCCGTAAAATGTGTTCAGGAAGGATGGACATACTGCCAAAGTAAAGGAGATTTCTCCAACTTAGTTGTTGGCATTTGACACTGACAATGTATTTGCTTTCGGCAACAGGACGATCAAACTTTCCATATACCAGCTGAGATGATGGGAATAAGATGGTTTCGTCCATTCTCAAGTCATATGTCGCTACAACATCTTTTGACGTAACTTCAGTGCCATCAGAAAATCTTGCTTTTGGATTAAGTCTAAACCAGAAAGTCATTTTGTCATCAGAAATTTTCCAATGTGTTGCCAAGGATGGAATAAACTCTAAAGTTGTGGGATGGGTTGTGATCATTCCTTCATAACAAAGCCCTTCAATGGTACTGTTTTCAACATAATTTGAATTCTGACCAATGGTTCTTAATGTTGCTGGGAATCTGGATGTAATGCTGGTAAGGGTCCCGCCTTTAATTGCCCGTGGATCACCAAAGAATTGAAGATCTTCAGGTTTTGGAGTGTAGGTAATAAATCCTAATCCTTCAGAAATTGCTTCAAATCCTTTACCGCCATCTTTGGCAGAAACAATATCTGATGAGGATGAAGATACTTCTGCAGTTGTGGATGTTTGTGACGTTGTCTTAACTTCTTTTTTATCGCCGCCACCGCAATTGATTACCAACGCAATCATAAGGGTAGAAAACAAGATTCGTGCGAATTGTTTGAGCATGATAAACTCCTATGTGAAATTTCCGGTTAAATGGTTTAAAAAAAATATGTTGATTTTAAAATCAAAATACCGAATGGTATGAATTTTACAGCTGTAAAGTTAGGCTATCATGACTCACAAACACATGTAAAATATTGAAAAAGAATGTGACTGAAAATATGGTTAATTCGGCTCCGCTCAGCAACATCAGTTTATCCACATAAATGGAAGGACGCTGTGCAAATAATTTCTAAAAGAAACTATTGAAATCAAATGTGATTGATGGAAAACAGTTTATTCTAATGAAAATTCGGGTAACAGAGCGGAGTCGAAGTAACCTATTATCCCAATATCAGATCAACTAACATGACAATATCCAAGACGTCTAATACTCCATCAACATTGAGATCGCCAGCTAAAAGCTGATATTCGCTAAACTCACCATAAAGGATCACATCAACTATCATCACAATATCGAGGACATCAACCAGAAGATCACCATTCAGGTCACCCGGTAATTGCTCACAGCTGCCATCCCAGATGCATGATACCCATTCAGGATGATCGATAAAAGGATTTCGATTGTTTTGAATTTGGTATACAGCATCGTTTCGATCAACTTCTTTTAAAGAGACAGGATCTGCTTCATGCCAGGAAATCAGGAGATTTACGGCCCATGGTAGAAGATCAGCACCATTTACCATGCCATTATTATCCCAGCTGCTGTCTTCATTATAATATCGTGTGGACATATAAAAATATGTGCGGGCAAGATCTCCTTTATACTCATCAATTGGTTCGAATACTGTGCCTGAATAACCGGGAAACGAACAAGATCCTCTCTTACTGCCATTTTGAGATGTCCATGAGGCGTTGCCAACTTCACCATAAGGATAATTGCCTCGCATTCCATTGACATAACCATCTGTCGGATACACATGAAATAAATCAGTTTTCATTGGTGAAGCATCATTAAACCAACTCTTTGGCCAGCTATGCTCACGATTATAACAATCTCCTTCACCACCATAATTCCCACATTGATCTGAGCTAGTGAAATTGTAAATATAAGGCGGAGTACCTCCTGGGACATCAGAGTACATATCCCAAACGGTGCCATCCGGTTTATCATCTGTAGTTTCATAATGACCATGCAATGAACCATAACTTTGAACATTGTGATTATCAATTATGTTATGTAAAGCTGATTGTAATCCTTCACCTTCTTCTCCAAAAGCGTTATCATAATAACCATCAGGAATTTCAGCAAATGAATATGCAGTTAAAATAAAAAAGAAAATATATCTAATAAAGTGGTGATTGTATGTTGATTTCATAACATTAAAATTAAAGACTATTAATGGTATTTGAGGCGATGAAATTTGAAATACATAATATTGTAGGTTATTGCGGTTATCGATATTGTGCCAACATAGTAATTATAACTGACCGGTAGATATTCTAATCCAAGAATAATATTGTTTCAAGCACTTCTCATATTAAGTCCGAATCACTAACCAGTTTCAGTGCCAGACATATCAAAATAATCGATGGAAGGATGCTAATTATATTCATCATGTAAACTGAAACTTTGTCCTCCATTTTTCACATGCCTTCAACCGAGTTTTCGTCGTAATTTTCACACTATCTTTTTTGCAGAAATACATTCAATTTGAATCGAATATAGAGGCAGTTAATGGAAAACACAAATTTAAAGAAATTACTGGACGGAATTAATGTTCAAGCCGACTGGATCGGTCTTCGTCAGGTATTTGAAAGTACAACATACCGGATCATTAGAGATGATAAACCACAGGCCAATCAGCGTGATGCTACTCATGGTGTTATGATAGAGGTACTAGTCAATGGACAATTTGGCTATTATGGGGTAAACTCATTTGATCCGCTAAGGATACAGGCTGCTGCAGAAAAGGCAGTGAAACAGGCACAGCTGGCGTCAAAATATTCAATTCATTCTTTCACCGATAAGGTCAGGCCTGCAGCAATCGGGAAATACCAATCTCCCTACGAGAAATCTCAGGCATTAATGTCTGCCGGTGATCTGAATGATATTCTAATGAAGGGCTGTGCAAAACTAAATGTTTCAGACAAGATAGTCAGTCGTTCTGCATTTGCCAGGCTGGTAGATTGCAAGTCAAATTTTGTGAGTACAAACGGCAGTGATGTTGAACAGAAATATACAATTATTTCCTGCGATTTTACCGCCACGGCTCAGGATGGACCCATCATCCAAAAGAGAACTGATCACGGCATGCTGGCCCGCAGTTATCAAGCTGGTATGGAAGTTTTTGATGAAAATGAAATTTTGGAAAGATGCGAGAAAATTGGTAATCAATCCGTCGAATTACTTTCTGCAGAGGAATGCCCAACGGAATCAACCTCATTAGTTTTATCTCCTGATCAGATGTTGCTCCAGATCCACGAAAGTGTCGGTCATGCTTTGGAAATTGACAGAATATTGGGTGATGAGCGAAATTATGCCGGTTGGAGTTTTGTTCGTTTAGAAGATTTTGGAAATCTCCAGTACGGATCTAAACTCATGAATATCTCCTTTGACCCTACTGTGGAAAATCAACTTGCCTCATATGCCTTTGACGATGGTGGCATGAAGGCAGAAAAAGAATATATCGTCAGAAATGGTTTACTTGTGCGTGGTCTTGGCGGCATGGAAAGTCAAACTCGATCCGGATTACCCGGTGTAGCCAATTTCCGTTCCAGCTCATGGAATCGTGCTCCAATCGACAGAATGGCCAATCTCAATCTTGAACCTGGCGACAGTAGCTTTGATGACATCATCGGTTCTGTTGAACATGGCGTGTATATGGAGTCTAACAGATCCTGGTCAATCGATGATTATCGAAATAAATTTCAATTTGGTTGCGAATATGGCAAACTTATTGAAAATGGTAAGCTGACCAAAACATTGAGGAATCCAAATTATCGGGCCATTACAAATCCATTCTGGAATAGCCTGAAAATGGTAGGTAACAGGGATACTTTTGGAATTTATGGAACTCCTTATTGTGGCAAGGGGGAACCGAATCAGGTGATTCGTGTCGGACATGCATCGCCACTGGCATTGTTTGAAAATATCGAAATTTTCGGTGGTGCTTAAAACAGCCGCCACAACATTGCTTTTACAATTTTGTTTATAGCCTTTAATTGAGGAATACATGGAAAATAATTTTTATCAAGTAGGTGAAAAACTGGTTCAGCAGTTAGTCAATGACGAAAAACTGAAAATCTCCTTTGGAGCGGAATCCAGTCAATTTATCCGGTTTAACGGCGCTAAAGTCCGGCAGACTGGTTTGGTTGATGATGCCGTATTAGCAATGGAATTGATTTCAGGAAAAAGAACTACTTCAGGATCTATCACCGTTTCAGGTAATGTGGACCAGGATTATAAAAATGCCCTGGATGAACTCCTCAGGCTGAGAAATGATGTCAGTCAGTTACCGGAAGACCCCTTTATAGTTGAACCTGAAAACCTCGGTTCCAGCCGTGAGGAACATACTGGTGAATTGCCCGATTCTGAAAATTGTCTTGAAGATATTATCCCACCATTTAACCGGGTGGATATGTCCGGCATCCTGGCATCTGGAAGAATCATGCAGGGGAATATGAATTCCGTCGGTCAGAAGCATTGGTTTGCTACGGACACCTTCTCTTTGGACTATTCGTTAATTACCCCTACTGAAAAAATGGTGAAAGCAACCTATGCCGGGACAAATTGGGACCATGAGGATTATCAGGCATTTGTCGGTAAATCCATTGAAAAACTAGAGCTGATGCAGCTACCGCCAAAAAGAATTGAACCGGGGAATTATCGTACCTTTATCGCCTCAGCCGGTGTTGCAGATATCCTTAGAATGTTTTCATGGGGCGGTACCAGCGAGGCTGCAATTCAACAGGGTGAAAGTGCATTTTGTAAAATGAGAAATGAGAACATCAGGCTGTCTGAAAAATTTTCCCTTTCGGAAGATTTCAGAAATGGCACAGTTCCAAGGTTTAATGCCAATGGTGAAACCGCTCCGGAGTTATTACAAATCATTGATAAAGGTAAATTAGTAAATACACTTATCAGTACTCGTACTGCCAAAGAATATAATAAGAAATCGAATTTTGCCAGTGGAGGAGAAGGATTCAGGTCACCGGTAATGGCTGGCGGTTCTCTGAATGAAGATGATGTACTCAATGAATTAGGCACAGGTGTTTATCTTTCCAATTTACATTATCTGAACTGGAGTGATCAGATCGGCGGCAGAATTACCGGTATGACTCGATATGCCTGTTTCTGGGTGGAAGATGGAAAAATCGTCGCACCTATTGAAAATATGAGATTTGATGACAGTCTGTATAATTTTTTCGGGGATAATCTCGAAGCCGTTACAGATCGTGCCAGAATGAATCCTGAAGTGGGGACGTATGAAGGACGGGAACTGGGAGGAACCTTCTGCCCAGGTATCTTACTATCTTCATTTGCCTTAACACTTTAATATCCTGGCCAGATATATTTCAACCCTCCTGATACCATTTTCCATGGCAGGAGGGTTTGTTTTTTATATAATTATTTTAAAGAATCTTCACTATGAGATTAAACTATTAATAATTTTGATGAAAGGGACTCGAATATGAGATTACTATCCTTAGTTATGCTGATAATATTTTCAATAAATTGTGCCGGAGTCGCACCCTCACCAGAATTTAGTTCTCCTGAACAGAATCTGCCCCCTGTTATGGCTTATCCGGATTACATGCAAAATTTTTATCTTGAAAATGGACTGGAAGTATTGACCATTCATAATAGCGCCTCTCCAATGGTATGTTTGAATACGACAATTCGAGTCGGTTCAGCATTTGAAGATTACAATACCAGTGGTATGTCGCATATGCTTGAGCATCTATTATTCAACGGAACGGATACACGAAGCCAGGAAGTTCTATATGAAGAAACGGATGATCTTGGTGCTTACAGCAATGCCTATACTTCTGAATATTTTACAGATTTTATTCTGTTGCTTCCATCTCAATATCTTCTGGAAGGCATGGATATCCAGTCTGATATGCTTTTTCATTCTGTAATCCCAGCTGAAAAACTTGAAAAAGAACGGGGCATAGTCATTGAGGAGATTCGTAAAGGTAGAGATCGTGAATCCACCAAGGTGGTGAATGCTTTTACCCGCATGACTTATGGCGATGCTGGTGAAGGATTTCCGACCCTGGGGACTGTCAGCACAATTGAACATATGTCACGTCAAAATATCTGGGATTTTTACCAGACCCATTATGTCCCTAATAATATGATACTCTCTGTAATTGGTAATTTTGATCCAAAAACAATAAGAAGTCAACTTGAGGATATTTATGGGGATGAAGCACCTGGATCAATGCCGGACTCCCCGGTGAATACAAATCCAGATAGACATCTTGATCAGGCATACAACCTGGATCAGGTTGTTCTCGAAGTTGAGAAATTCTATGGTCAGGTTATTTTTGGTCTGGATATTAATTCTCCAGCTGGTAACTCTCAGTCACAATATTCAAAAACAATACGTCGGTTCGCTCTCGAAATGTATGTTGAATTTTTAAATGATCAATTATCAGATGATCTTCCTGATTATGGTATTTCAGCCAGTTTGATTGGTGATCCATTCTATTCAGGAATAACATTAAACTTTAAAGTCGGACCGGATGTTGATATTCAAAAGGTAATGCAGGAATGTGTCTCTTCAGTAGACAGAAATTCTAAACTCATTCCCGGTCTAATCACAGAAAAGAATGTATCAGCCTGGGTAAAGAAACGCCAGGTTGAAGAATTTTCTTATCTGGATCAACCCCATTATTATGGTATGATGAAGGCCAATGTTTTGGCGATTCAGGGAGGCATCGGGGTTATCAGCGAACAACAGGTTCTTCCAGTTCTGACAACCTCCATCATGCAGAATGAAATGACATATTTCACTTTAAAGCCGTCCAGGTTTAATATCATTCAACCAAATGTCACCAAAGAGGAAACAGGCGAGACAACAGAAGTAGTTTACGAAAAATCCATTCTTCCTTCCGGAGCCACACTGATTACCTCTACCGGAGGCGGGTCTGAGATTATGGGTATGCATATCCTCATCAAAAACCGCAGTCATCTGGAAGGTGATATAAACGGTGGAGTTGAGATTCTCCACTCGCTCCTTGAGTCTGGAACCGATACATATTCCAGTGATGAGTTAGCAGAATTAATGGGTGAAATTGGTGCAACTACAAAATTTATTGATATGGGATTTATCCCTTATGACGATTATTATAATTCCACCGAATATGGTTATCTTCGTGTTGAATGTCTCGATAACGATGCTGTGGATGCAATCAAACTCGTAACCCATATGATGTCAAACACCGTCCTGGATGATCAAAAAGTCGATGGGGCACTTGAAAAGGCCCAGGGTCGGTTAATGATGCAGAAAAGTACTGCAAGCCAGACGGCACGGATTGAATATAACAAAATGTTTCTTGGTGAAGATCATCCATCTGCTGGGAATGTAAGTGGTTCGATGGGATCCCTCAATATGATCACTACTGGAAATCTATCTGCATTGCAAAAAGAATATTTCTCACCGGAAAATTATATCATTACGATCTCCTCACGATTGTCCCATGATATATATAAAGATTTGTTCAATGGTATCTGGGCCAATAATTCCAAACCATCGAAAAGATATACATATCCAATCAAAACGGATTCCAAAAATAATCAAAATGAAATTGATATGGGTAAAGAACAGGCACATATTCTCCTTGGGTATAAATTCAAAATCGACAAGGATGACATACAGGCTTTTTCTTTACTGTCAAGGATACTCTCATACCGTATGGCATTTGATCTCCGTGAAGAGCAGGGACTTGCATATAGTTTAGGTATAAGTGATGGTCATGAGGGTGACTACGGGTGGCTAACTGCCTATATCGGAACCGGTGTGGAGAATATTGATATTGCCCTTGACGGTGTGAAGAAATATTATCATACTTCGGCTATTTCAGATTTGGATGCAGACGAAATCCGCAAGACAGTAAATGCCGGAAAGGGCAAGTATCTCAGGCGAAATCTGACTCGTATAGGCCAGGCATTTTATATGGGATATTATGATTATTATTACGATGATTATTCACTTGCTGCGGATCGATATTCACAGCTTGACGAAATTACCGTTGACCGATTAAAAGAGGTTGCAGATAAATATCTAATGCTCCCCGAGAATCATACATTATTAATTGTTAAATAGCAGGAAAAATACCGGAATGACAAAAATGACGTTTACAAAGAATAACATCGTTATTCTCACCCTATTCACTTTTTTCACCATATTATCAGGTGAGTCAAGAATTATTAATCATTATTTGTATTTGGATATCAAACCGGAAACAAATACTCTCACCGCCCGGGATAAAGTTTTAATTGAAACCAGTGACCGGTATTGGGAATTCAAGCTGTCATCAAAAGCGGAAATAACCGAATTACGTGTTGATGATGAAATACGTGAATACGAAATTCGACCGGTAACAGATTCTGATTCCAGATTAGATTTAAAACTGATTCGCATTCAGCGAAAAATGCTGGAAAAATCAGAAAAAATAATTGACATTTCATATACCGGAGTTTTCCATCATGATGTGGAATCTACAGAGTTTAGTCGTGAAAAAATCGCCATGGAGGTGAATGCAACTATATCAAACGAAGGTGTATTTCTTTCTCCTTCCAGCGGATTTTATCCGATGTCAAGTGAGAAATTATCAAGCTTTGATACGGTAATCAAATTACCAACTGGTTGGGATGCTGTGAGTGAAGGCAAATTGATCAAAGCAGAAAAATCCGATGAAAAATCTGTCATAAATTATAAATCATTGAATCCTCTTGATGCTATTCATGTGACGGCGGCGATTTGGGTTGTTGAATCACAGATAGTGGACGGCATCGAATTTTATACATATTTTTTTAAGGAAGACAGTTCACTGGCTGCGGAATACATGAATATGAGCATTGAGTATGTAAAAATGTATTCTGAAATGATATCACCATATCCATTTAGCAAATTTGCTGTTGTCGAAAATTTCTTCCCCACAGGATATGGCATGCCGTCATATACGGTTCTCGGTCGAAGCGTCGTAAGACTGCCTTTTATTGTGTATACATCACTTGGGCATGAAGTCCTCCACAATTGGTGGGGTAATTCGGTATATGTTGGTGATAAGGGCAATTGGTGTGAGGGATTGACCACTTATCAGGCAGATTATTTATACAAACTGCAAAATAGCAGTAGCTCCGCCCGCCAATATAGAAAGGATATCCTAAAAGATTTTACAATCTACGTAAATGAAAAAAATGATATCTCGCCGGCAGGATTTATCAGCAGAACCGATATGGCCAGCAGATCCATTGGATATGGAAAAGTTGCAATGATATTTCACATGATGGAAGAAAGACTTGGAAAAGAGAGATTTCTTCAGGCACTGCAAAATGTGGTGGCTCAAGCACAATTCACCCACGCCAATTGGGATGATTTTTTCACAGCGATGGAAAATGTGAGCAATGAGGATTTTTCAGAATTCCAAGAGAAATGGGTTTCTCAAAGTGGTGCCCCTACTCTAAATCTTACCGAAGACGATGATAAAGTATATCTGCATCAATCCGGTGTGATCAAACCTATGTGGATTCAGATAAGCTACCTGTATGATAACGGAACGAAGATAATAAAAGAAGTCTATTCGAATAGTGAAAAAGAGAGATTGTATCCTCCGGAAAGTGATGGATTGGTAGGAATCCGTGCTGATGAAAATTATCATGTGATGAGACGATTACATGAGACTGAAATGGATCCAACTATCAGGGAGATTATTTCAGAAGAGGATTATGTTTTCGTCGTTCCTGAACAATCGGATGAATGGAAAGAAATTGCCCGGTCATTCAATGGATACCTGTCGGAAGGAAGTGAACTGGATATTCGCACTCAGCCGCCGCTTGAGAATGACCGAATTGTAATATACCTTGGTGTTCAGCCGGAGTTTTTATCCCATTTAAAATTAAATGGCAACATTAAAGTAAATGATGAAATTTTGGATGCCTCAGAACATTGCCTGGTCTGGGCTTATAAGAATTCTGACGACAATCCAGGATTGGTTATCTATTCATCCAATTCCCGGGAACTGATCCCGATTGCCCGTAAGCTACCTCATTATGGGAAATATGGATACCTGGTTTTTAATCATGGTCAGAATATTATAAAGGGAAATCACGAAAGTATCGAATCACCATTGGTATGGCAGAAATAAATAAGACAGACTAGATTCAGCCACTCACAACCGCAGACTAAAACCTTTTTCTTTTTAGCATGAGAGTGTTGCTTACAACGCTCACCGAAGAGAATGCCATGGCAGCGCCGGCAATTACTGGATTTAGCAGATAACCAGTAAATGGGTATAGCAGTCCGAGGGCAATTGGAATGCCGACGATATTGTAAAAGAATGCCCAAAACAAATTCTGCTGGATTTTCCCAACTACTGCTTTGCTTAGGACCAGAGATTTTTTTACACCAGTTAAATCTGGTCTCATCAAAATTAGATCCGCAGTTTCAATTGCCACATCAGTACCAGTACTTATGGAAATCCCCACATCAGCAATCGCCAGTGCCGGAGCATCATTGATACCATCACCTACCATTGCCACAATTTTACCTTGATTGCGCAGTTCATTGACCTTTTTAGATTTGTCCTCAGGAAGGATTTCTGACATGATGTTTTTTATGCCAATTGTACTCCCAACAATTTCAGCTGTTTTTGCATGATCACCGGTAATCATCCAGGTTTCAAAATTCCGTTTCTGTAAATCATAAATCACCTGTTCTGTTTCGACGCGGATTTTATCTGATACGGTTATCAGACCAAGCCACTGAGAATCATAAGCAGTGTGGACGACTGTATTACCCTGCATCTTATATTTTTCATCACATTTCATAGCTTTCTCAGGGATTTCTATTCCTTCCTTCTCAAGGTATTTTAAAGACCCTGTCTGGGTTAGCTTTCCATCAATAATGCCATGGATCCCAAATCCGGATACCGCTTCAAAGGCATCTACATGAAGTGTTTTTACATTATGGGTGCTCAAATAAGAGACTATGGTTTGACCAATATGGTGTTCAGACTGAGATTCCAACGAATACAGAATAGAAAAGAAAAATGATTTATCATGCCCGGCGTCAACATGTGTTACTGTTGATTTTCCTGTGGTGAGCGTTCCAGTTTTGTCAAAAACAATCGTACTAACTCTACTCATCCGTTCAAGGGTTTCGGCGGATTTAAAATGGATGCCTAAACGGGCGCCAATGCCGGTTCCCACAACCATTGCCGTTGGTGTTGCCAATCCCAAAGCACAGGGGCAGGCAATGATGAGAACTGAAATAAGTATGTTCATAGCAAATACAAGAGATTGTCCAACGGCGAGCCATGATATGAAACCGAGAACAGCAAGTAGCATCACCAATGGAACGAATATCGAAGCGATTTTATCTGCTTGCGCCTGGATTGGAGCCCGCGTGCCCTGTGCTTCTTTTACCATTTCAATAATTCGACTGTACATGGTCTCGGCACCAACTTTCCGGGCTTTTATCACCAGGGCACCGGATGTATTAATTGTGGCGGCGGTTACAGGGTCATTTATCCCTTTTCGAACCGGCGAGGATTCACCTGTTATTGCAGACTCATCGATGTGGGATTCACCTTCTACGACAATACCGTCAACTGGAATTTGTGAACCGGGCTTAATTTTTATCTGATCGCCAACAATGATTTCATCAACGTTAATAATCTGCCATTTTCCATCACGTTTGACCAATCCGGATTTTGGGGCTCCTTCCAGCAATGATGCCAGCGCTTCGGTTGTTTTCCCTTTGGCCTTTGCTTCCATCCAACGCCCCATTGTTATGAACAGCAGAATAACACCAGCGCTCTCAAAATATAATTTTTCAAAACCGGCAATATTTAAGTCAAATATGAGGTTTACAGATGTGATAATTGAATAAATATAGGCGGCACCGGTTCCAATGGCCACAAGGCTATACATATTTGGAGATTTATAAATTAACGCTTTAATGCCATGAATATAGTACAATCTACTGATCAGCATAATTGGTGTCACAAGGAGGAACTGGAACAGAATAGAGATCAAATGAGGATTACCCGGGATAAAAAACATTTCGATCATGGAATAAATCAGTAATGGAATACCAAGTACAGAAGTCTGGATGAACCGTAATTTCCATTCCAATGTTTCGCGGTTTTGTCTCTGGGACAAGTCTTCTGTAGAATCTTCTACCAGCGAATAACTGGTTTTACTCAATGCGGATTTTAATTTGGAGATAGATACTTCATCCTGCATGGAAACAGTAACATTCTTAAGTGCAAGATTCACGATAGCATTGTCAATTCCAGCAATGGACTTTAATGACTTTTCAACGCTTGCAACGCAACCGGCACAATGCATGCCTTCAATATTAAATGTTTTTTGCATCTGATAAAGTATCCGCTAGAGCGGGCCGTAATTTATACTATTTGAGAATTGAGGCTATACTTTTATTTAAATTATTGGGATTCAAGTGTAAAATTGTAGAAATAGTATTTATTGAGCTGAAGATAAAAAAGGGGCCGTCAATTTTGACATGCCCCTTAAATTTGAATTTGTCTTTGCTGAGATTGGTTAGAGAACCATCCCTATCATAATAATAACATCTAAAATATCCAGGTCGCCATCATTGTTCAAGTCACCTGCCAGGATATCATAACCAGAAAGCTCAGTTTCACCAAGAATTACAGAGACCAGAATCACAACATCCAGGACATCAATGGCTCCATCCTCGTTCATATCTCCGATCATAATAGAAATTCCGGAAATATTGGCGACTCCCGTCCTTGACGGATTACCCTGGAACATATTCCATGAATTTTCTACCGAACCTTCCGATTTAATATCCAGGGAAAAAATGCCATCACTGGTTCCGGTAATAATCTCAAGATCACCATCGTTATCTGTATCCTGCACGACAGGTGAGCATTCTATTACCGTAGCAATTTTCATTGGGAAACCAGGGTATACTGTACCATCTAAATCAAATATATGGATGGATCCAGTTTTACTAGTAATGATGATTTCATGATCACCATCGTTATTTAGATCAGAAAAAACTGCAGAAGATCTCAATTGCTGATCGATAAATATTGGCCATCCATCTAACACCTGTCCAAAGGCGTCGATACCATGTAGGAATCCGTCATCAGAGCCAAAAAATATTTTCAAACTATTGTCGACCTGGATCGTGGAGATAGAAGACCTAATAATGGATCCGCTATTATAACTCAATACTTCCTCTCCACTACTATCAAGGATGTAAAGATGATTGTCATCGGAGGCGAAGGCCATTTCAAGTTCACCATTATTCAAAAGATCATATATAATCGGTGATGATCTAATTTTTCCATTTACTGAAAAGGGAAATCCCTCAGCAACTTCTCCACTGTCTAATACCAAATACAGGTTGTTTTCATCAGTTCCAAAAACCATATCCACTTTGTCATTGCCATTAAAATCAGCAATGGCGATAGACTCATATACTTTTTCATTTAATTCAAATGGAAATCCTGGAACATCTGAACCATCTGGATTGATTGCATAAACTTTTCCGTCGGATGACATTGAGGCGGTAATTATCTCAAGGTCAGAATCATCATCAATATTGCCGAGAGATGGTGTGCCAATCATAAACTGATCAGCAAAGTAGTCTACTTGAACAGATCCATCGGAATTGAGAATAAAAATGTGTTTACTTTTTGAGGCAACAATAATTTCTATATCGCCGTCTGTCTCCAGGTCTCCAGCAGTTACAGCTCCCCAAATCTGATCACCGGTATCAAATGGCCAGTTACCTGGGAAAGGCGTGCCATAATAATCTGTCACATGAACAAAACCATTATAATCACCAAAAATAATTTCATTTACGCCATCATTGTTTAAATCCAATACCAAAGGAGAACTGATGACCTTATTGCCAAGATTCAAAGGGAAACCTGCCTGGTTAATATTAATATCAAATGTAAATATAAGCAATTGAGTAAAGATATCATTATCAATTTCACCAAGAAGCTGAATTTCAACGGAATGCATACCAAGTGGTGCTTCTTCTGAAATTGATATTATCAGGTCATCCATACTTTCAGCGTAACCATACTCTGATATATTTCCAAATGTCAAATCTGTACTGATTACGGAAATATAGGGGTCGTTCGACTCTACCATGCCTGTGATATCATATAATTGACTATTTGAGGGATTATAAACAGTTAGTACTAATCCCCCGGTTTCCCCAGGATTTGCATTACCATCACCATCACCTTCTGATTCAGTTAAAACAAAACTGTCAACTACCAGTGTGGGAATATTCCTAAAAGTCACATCAATGATACCATCGGTTTCGTCAATATTAATTGCACTTATTCCAGATTCACTTCCATTATAAAATTGCGAGTTTGGTTCAGTGTGATTAGCAAATATGACGTTATTTTGACTTCCCGGAAATGGATCACCGGGATCACTGCTCCCGGAACCGGAATTCAGACTATAATTACCATCAGCTTGTTCTACATCCACCAACCGATGCCAATCATTGCTATTGCCCCAGACGCTGGAATCAATATGCCAGATTAGGAGTCCTGAATTGGGTAGGGTCTGGTCAGAAAGAATTTTTTGTCTATTTTCAAAAAGGAAATATTCATTAGGAGAGCCAGTACCATTCATGCGGAAGACAAGGGGGTTCTCTTCAACATTTTCCATTTCCAGCGTAATAGTTGGATCATTTATCACTACGGGTGTCACCCATCCGAGATTCTCCTTTGACCAGGCACTCATATGTGATGGATACCATGGTGAACTACCATTGCCGCCCCATGATCCGCCTGACATAAGTCCCCAGGTTCCGATACCAGATGAGGAATAGTCAGTATCATACAAATCCGGTAGACCCAGCGCATGCCCGAATTCATGACATATCACTCCGCGGTGCACCATATTCTGACCGCTGCCTTGAATTTCAGGGTTGATAGTGTATGCATCAATCCACACGCCATCGTAGAATCTAGCCTGACCGCCAAGATTCCATTTATGAGACCAAATATAATTTCCGTTTCCCTCTTCGGCGCCGGGACCGGCATGTATAATATTTAGGGCATCAACATTTCCATCGCCATCATTGTCAAACTGTGACCAGTCCAACCCTTGTGCTTCAGCATCATCTATGGCATCACCAATCATCTGCTTTACATAATTATAACTGTTTGGACTGTCATTTCCATATGTCATGAAGCCGTTTTCAGCCATATACCAGCCGTTGACGATTGACAAAGGGTCAAATTCACCATAAGAAATTTCCAGATAAAAGTCGCGGAAACCACCAGTAGGACCCTGTGATGATACAAAACCAATCTCATTCATTAACATATCAAAATTCTGGAGCTCATAAGTGGCATTTAAATCAGGGTATTCAATGAGTAGGAGCGGCACAATAAATTCTGTACGATTATTGTTTTCAAGATTTATATAACTGAGGTTTTCTGAAGGATCCGGTTCATTTCTAGGTGGTTGAATATGTCTGTCAATATCTAAACCAGAGTTTAAAAATTCAATATTAGCACCGATTTCGCTTAAAATAAACTCATCATCATTATAACCGGTCACATACACCCAGTCATTACTGTTGTTTTGGGAGATAGTAAAACCATCTTCATTTTCAATCCAGTTTTGCCATTCATCTCCACGCACATACCCGGTAAACTGGCTACCATCTTCCTGAAATAGATTTACCGGCTCAGGTGTTGCCGAGACAGCAAGTAGAAAATTCAAATTTAAGATTAGCAAAAGTGCAATCAATTTTTTCACAAAATACTCCAATGATGAGTTTTAAAATAATAATTCAGCCCAAAATTTAAAGGTTTCAAAATCTGCATGCTAAAATAATTTGTCACAATTTGTAATTATAAGATTGATAGTTATATGAATGACTTTAGTCAACATTAGATTATCCAACAGTAATAAATTACGAATCAAATAAAACCGCAATTTTTAAAGATAAATAGAATCTGACAAAATGGACTTTACTCACAAACTTCAATTATTACGCAAATGGAGCGCCATCCCGGTTTTCTACCTGGTAGGAACGATTGGCTATCGTACAATTGAAGACATGAGTTGGACAGACTCACTTTATATGACCTCGGTGGTTCTCAGCACAGTAGGGTATGGCGGTGGAATCGAAGATTTATCTGCTTCAGGCAGATTGTTTACAGTCTTTCTCATTATCTTCGGTGTTGGAATTGTTGCTTATGCAATCACTGTTACCGCAGATTACTTAATTCAGAATCAGTATTTTGGGAGAATGAAGATGGAAAGAAAAATAAAAAACTTAAGAAATCATTATGTGGTATGCGGATTTGGCCGAATGGGAAGAATAATTTGTAACGAACTAAATAAAAATGACAAAAAATTTGTAGTAATTGAGAAAAATGATATAAAAGTTGAAGAAGCAAAAGCGCAAGGCTATTTGACCATCTGGGGTGACAGTCTCGATGATGAAACCTTGAGAAAATGTCGACTGGATCGCTCGAGGGGACTGGTTGCGGTTTTATCAACTGATGAAAACAATCTATTTGTGACCTTATCTGCCCGTGGATTGAACAAGGATCTGTATATTATCGCCAAGAGCAGCCAAACCAGGAACATGAATAAATACATCACCGCCGGGGCAAATAAAGTTTTAAATCCATATGATATTGCAGGACACAGTTTGGCTAATATGCTAACAAGGCCGACGGGAATGGATTTTCTAGAAGTGATTGGCAAAGGCAGCGAAGTCGATTGGGAGATGGATGAAATTACCATAAAATCTGGTTCAGTAATTGTAGGCAAACAACTGAATGAATTTATCTTTAGTGAGAATATGGATATCATAATTGTTGCAACAAAAAAACCGGAAGGCGATTTGATTTTTAATCCGCCAAAAGACACCCTCATTGAAGAAGGAGATTTGCTCATTGCCATGGGATATCTTGCCAACTTAAGAAGTTTGGAAAATTGCTGTACAAACGAACCACAGGTTGATTGATTTATCAATTTATATAAACTGAATCTTCAAAAAACACTCATTCAAGCCAAACTTTTTCAAGGTAAAATTCGCCTGTAATATTTTAAAACCATTTCTACTTTCCTGCTGATTTTTCTAAATCAAATAACAGCTTCCTATAATCTATCCTTAACAAATACATTCCATTTATTGAATGGCTACAGTTAGAAGAATCCTTTTGATCTTTTCAGAAGTCAGACAATTTTGATTTCCATTTTTCAACCATAAGTTTTGCAATAATAAAAATTTGGATGGTTCACATATGATAATAGTTGTATGTTCAACTATTATTTATAGGTAAAATATGAAATGTTCAAAAAATAATTTAGGGTATTTTATTGGCAACTCAGCGAGATTGATAAAATATTCGATGAATAATCGGTTGCGGGAACTTGGGTATGATCTTACTATGGAGCATCTGATTTTCATGAAAATTCTGAATAAATCAGACGGTATGACGCAGCAGGGAATAGCAGATTTTTTTTCCAAGGATAAAGGCTCAATTACCAGAATGGTCAGTAATATGGAAGATCGTAATCTACTTATGAGAATCCCGGATAAAGTAGATAAGCGATGTAATCTCATTTACCTAACGCCACATGGTCGTAAGATGCTGACAGAACTCTTCCAGGTAATCCAGGAGTTCAATGATCACCTGGTTGAAGATATACCTGATGACGAATTAATCCAGTGCCTGTCTGTTCTCGAAAAAATTATCATCAAATTATCAAATAAAAATGTTGTACATACAACTAATAATAAATTAGAAATGGAATTATGCCATGAATAAAAAGATGTTATCAATATTGTCAGCTGTATTCATTCTTGTCGTAGCTGTCCTGGGCAGCAAATTACTGATGAGCCAGAAGGAACCTATGAAAAGGATGGGTTCGCATGGGAAAAAAGAACGTGTGGTGAACAGCAGGATTGTTCAAAATGATAATATATCTGTTCAAATACCCATTACCGGTAGAGTACGCTCGGTGGATTATTATGATATTTATGCCGAAGTAAGTGGTACGATGATGAATGAATTTCAATCCTTCAAAGAAGGAACCCGATTCTCAAAAGGTGACAAAATTCTTCAAATCGACGACAGAGAAGCGCGCTACAACCTGATGGCACAAAAAAGCAGTCTGTTAAATGTCATCACCCAACTTCTGCCAGATTTAAAAATTGATTTTCCGATTAGTTATCCTAATTGGGAAGCATTTCTAAAGTCATTTGACCTGAATAAACCACTAGGCATCCTGCCTGAACCAATCAGTGAAAAAGAAAAATACTTTATTGCATTACGAAATATTTACAGTCTGTATTACACAGTGCAAAGTCTCGAAGTACGGTTAGAGAAATATTCCATTCGCGCTCCGTATGACGGCATGGTCACTCAAGCGGATATTACCAGCGGTACTTTAGTGCGTGTTGGGCAAAAGCTGGGATCATATATCAACAATGATGCTTTCGAATTAGAAGTAACCCTTTCCATGGATGAGCTGGCTATTATCTCGACAGGCAATATAGCAAGTCTAAAATCAAGTGATATCCCCGGTAATTGGACTGCAGAAATTATTCGGATAAACGAACAGATTGATACCAGTACCCAAACTGTGAAAGTATTTCTCATGATTCACCAGGATTCACTAATTGACGGCATGTATTTATATGGCCTTATTCAATCTAATATAATAAATAATGTTATTGAAATCCCTCGAAAACTGATTACAGATGCAGAAACAGTATTCATTATTGAAAGCAGTGAATTGTTGGCTGTACCGGTCGACGTGATAAAAGAAATGGAAAACACCAGTCTCATTAGTGGTTTAAGTAATGGCACAGAATTACTTGATGAAATCATTGTTGGTGCAAAAAATGGCATGAGTGTATCGATGGTGAAAGAGGGTAAATAAACATGAAGAGACTCATAAATTATTTTATCCGATACGATATCAATGCAAATATTCTCATATTGTTGATATTTGTTTTTGGATGGTTTGGATTATCTTCCCTGAAAACGACATTTTTTCCAAACCTCGAGAACAGAAGTACGACAATCCAAATAATGTATCCTGGTGCCTCCCCTGAAGAAATTGAAGAAGGAGTGGTGCTAAAAATTGAAAACAATCTGAAAGGGCTTTCCGGTGTGGAAAGGGTACTTTCAACCTCAAATGAAAACTCAGCGGTGATCACTGTTGAGGTTCTTAATGGATATGATGGCAACGATGTGCTCCAGGAAATTAAAAATGCTGTGGATAGAATTGGCTCATTTCCTATTGGTATGGAAAAACCGGTTGTTTTTCGAACAGAGTCCAGGGAATTTGCTGTAAGTCTTGCTATTAGTGGTGATGCAGACCTGAAAACACTAAAGAATGTATCAAGAAAGGTTGAAACTGACCTCCTGGCAATTGATGGGATTTCAAAAATCAGTATTTCAGGATATCCTGAAGAAGAAATTGAAATCAGTTTTAAAGAAAATGAAATGAGAGCCTATGCTCTCACATTTACCCAGGTGAAACGAGCAATACAGCGGGCCAACTTGAATATGACTGGTGGCATGGTAAAAGGTGAATCGGAAGAATTACTTATTCGCGCCCGCTCCAAACAGTATTTCGCTGATGACATGCGTGAAATAGTCATAAAAACAACTGAGGATGGTCGTGTCGTTCGTGTGAAAGATGTTGCCGATGTAACCGATACCTGGTCAGATTCTCCGAATAAATCCTTTCTGGATGGGAAGAGAACGGTTCTCATGACAGTCAGCAATACTGTTCAGGAAGATCTACTTACCGTTTCCGGACTGGTAAAGGATTATGTATCTAAATATAATGAGAATAACAATGAGGTAAAACTGACCATCGTCAGGGATGGAGCAAACCTGCTCCAGCAGAGAGTCGATTTGCTTACAAAAAATGGAATGATCGGCGCTTCACTGGTTCTTGTATTTCTGGCCCTTTTTCTAAACCCTAAGTTGGGTTTCTGGGTAGCTCTGGGGCTCCCCGTATCATTTCTAGGTATGTTTATTCTCGCCAGCATGATGGGTCTTACCATCAATATGATGTCCTTATTCGGTATGATACTGGTTGTCGGAATTTTGGTTGATGACGGTATCATTGTTGGTGAAAGTATATATCAGGAACATGAAAAAGGGATAAAACCCATGAAAGCCGCCGTAATTGGAACCATGAAAGTTCTTCCAGCGGTTTTTGCTGCCGTGGCAACCACAGCTGTTGCATTTTCAATATTCTTTTTTCTGGATGGCAGGCTCGGGGAGTATATGTCTGATATGGCATTTGTTGTCATCGTTACCCTTTCATTTTCCCTCATAGAAAGTACATTAATTCTACCTGCTCATATTGCTCACTCAGCATCAATGAAATTTGATGCAAAAAAATCACGTATTGAAATAAAGGTAAATAGTTTTATGCTGTGGATGCGGGGGAAACTGTATAAGCCGGTTTTGTCATCTGCTATATCCAATAAAGCTCTGGCCTCTTCAATTGTCACTGGTTTATTAATCCTGACTTTTGGAGCGATAAAAGGCGGTTTTATCAAAACTACATTTTTCCCGTATATCGATCGAGATAATATTACTATCACTTTGGAAATGGGTAGTGGAACCCCAAGCGATATTACTGAAGACAGACTCGATGGCATTGAGGAAGTGATATATGAAGTGAATGAAAAATTTAAAGAATTAAGAGATGATAATAAAAATATTATCTTGAATGTGCAGAAAAGAATTGGACCCAAAACCCATGAAGGTAATATCAATGTGACACTTCTTGGCGGTGAAGAACGGGGGTTGGAAAGTTTTAAGATTACCAATGAAATTCGACAACAAGTAGGGCAGATTCAAGGTGCTGAAATTCTCAGTTTTGGGCTTGGTGGACATTTTGGCAAAGCCGTCTCAATATCCCTCATCAGCTATGATTTTGAAAATCTGAAACTAGCAAAGGATGATTTAAAAGAAGAATTGATTAATCTGCCGTCGTTAAAAAATGTTGCTGATAGTAACCTTGAAGGATTGAAGGAAATAAATATCAGTTTGAAAGAAAAATCTTATTTATTGGGGATTTCTTTACAGGATGTCATTGCCGCGGTTCGGGAGGGATTTTTTGGCAGCGAAGTGCAGAGACTACAGCGTGGTTTGGACGAAGTAAGGATGTGGGTTCGGTATGAACAAAATGAACGGGCCAGTATGGGTAAATTGGAAAATATGAGAATCCGTCTCGATGATGGACGAGAATTTCCACTGAAGGATATTGCCTATTTTTCAGTAGAGCGCGGTGTACTCGGTATAGATCACATTGATGGAAAAAGACAGATTTTGGTTACGGCGGATATGAATAATCCAAAGGAATCAGTTACAGATGTACTTGCTGGAATCCGAGGTGAAATTCTCCCTGGTATTTTGAGTAGATATCCAGGTGTCTCACTAGAATTCGAAGGTCAAAGTAAAAATTCACAGAAAACGGCCATTTCAGCAAAAAAAGTTGGACCCATTATTCTAATTATTATGTTTGTGATCGTCGTTGTTACCTTCAGGTCATTTACTCAGGCATTGGTAGTATTTGCTATGGTCCCATTAGGATTTATTGGTGTTGGCATCGGCCATTTCATTCATGGAATACCAATTTCAATTATGTCGTTATTTGGGATTATTGCCCTGCTGGGAGTCATGGTAAATGATTCTCTGGTTATGATAACCGCCATGAATCACCTTTTGAAAGAAGGTGTACCTTTCAGGGAAGCCGTATTCAAAGCGGGAATATCCCGGTTCAGGCCCATCGTATTGACTTCTGTTACCACCGTTGCCGGGCTGGCGCCAATTATTATGGAAACCAGTCTTCAAGCACAATTTTTAATTCCCATGGCCGTATCAGTTGCTTATGGTTTGATGATTGCAACTTTTATCACTTTGTTGATACTACCTGTTGCCCTCGTTCTTTTAAATGATATTAAATATTATACAGCGAAGTTTATTTCCCGCACAACAATAACTCGTGAGATGGTTGAACCAGCTGTAAGAGAGGTGAGATTTGAAAATGAATAAGACTCGATTTATGAAAATCATTATCGGAGTACTTCTATCCACAATTCTGCTACCAGCTGATTTGTTGACGCTGGAGCAGGCGCTGAGTATTGCCATGGATAAAAACAGAGATATAATTATTGCAAGAAATTCATCGGAAGTCTCAAGAAATAATGCCACGATTGGGAATGCTGGAATGCTACCAAATATTAGTGTAACCAATACTTACTCAAAATCTATTTCTGATAATAAATTTACAAGCTCCACTAACGTAACAGCCTCTACAAATGGTGCAGAATCATCTTCAGTCAGGTCCCAGGTTGAATTGAACAGTATATTATTTAACGGCGGTAAAAACTACTATACCTATCAGAAATTGAAAAATATCCTCGAGAACGGAGAAATAAATAATAAAATTGCTGTGGAGACTGCAATAGTATCCGTGATCAGGGCATACTATCAGATCGCCCTTTATGTTGAAAATTTAAGAGTTGCCGATTTTGCTTTGAACATCTCACAGTCCCGTTATCAGCGGATTAAAAACAAGGTCGATTTTGGTAATTTACTTGTTATTGAATTGTTAAATGCTGAAGTGGATATGGATACTGATAGTATCACTGTACTCGATGCAAAATTGAATGTGGAAAACGCCAAACGAAATTTGAATTATCTACTCTCCAGGAATATTGATCTTGATTTTTCTGTGGATTCAAATGTGAATCTAAAATTAGAAAAAGATTTGATTTACTGGACGCAAACAACTCTTGAAAATAATTCGCAATTACTGGCCTCACAATTGGGTGCAGATCAATCTGAGATTGATATAAAAGTTGCCCGGGCAGCTTTTTTACCCACCTTGTCAGGTACAGCATCATATGGATATGATCGTTTAGAAAATGATGCTGGTGCTACCAGGTTAAATGAGTCCACCGGTTTTACAACTGGATTGAATTTATCCTTTGATTTGTATGCAGGACAGCGAAATAGAATTCAGATGGAAAATGCTAATATCAGTAAACGGTCTCAATATGCTGAGCTCCATCAGACAAGAAGTGCCGTTGAAAAGGAAGTGAAAAATGCATTTGCAATATTTAACAATGCCATTTTCACTGTCAAAATCGCAGGAAAAAGTTTGGACACAGCTGAAATAAATTTTGACCGGTCAAGTGAGTTATTTAATCTTGGCCAGATAACCACAACCCAATTCAGAGAAGCACAATTAAATCTTGTCCGTGCTGAAATAAGGATGATAAACGAGAAATTCACAGCGAAATTTGCCGAGGTGGAACTATATCGATTAAGCGGTCACCTACCAGAGATTAGTAGTAAGTAGAAAGTATAAAGTTCGCAATGGCTGAGAAAGTACGGTGAGAGACGATAAATATATCATTTCCAGATTTTCTTAACTCAAACTTTCTACTTTTAACTTTATTCTTAAAATCCTTTCATCCTGTTACAGATTTATCATGAGATTAAGAATTAGAACGACGTAATTTTTATGTTCAAATAAAAAGGAAAAAACCTTGAAAAAATATACTGTTGCATTATTATTTCTCAGCATCGCATTGATGTTCGCCTCAAATCATCGTGACGATGTATTATTATTCTGCCTTACACCTGATACACCTGTGATTCAAATTTTGAATGATAGTGGGCCAATTGAAATTTCACATCCTGAGCTTCAAGGGATATTACTTAAAAATGGTGCCATATCGATTGAGAAATGGTTGCCGTCAGCTATGGATACTGATAATGATGGAGATATTTATTTAAATCGGATTTACAGAGTCAAATTTTCCATGGATGATGGAAAGAATTTAGATGTGAGAAAATTTGCATTGTTAAAGATGCCAATTATACATTCTGTCGAATTTGAGCAATTTAGATATCCTACCTATACGCCAAATGACCCCCGTTATAATCAGCAGTGGTTTCTGCCTCAGGTTGGCGCTAATATTGCCTGGGAATACTGGGATATCAGCGGTGGAGATTTACCTGGCGATCAAAGTGTAATACTTGCCTCCGTCGATACCGGTGTGGATTGGGATCATCAGGATATCATCGGTAATGTTTGGCAGAACCTGAATGAGGATTTTGATGGAGATGGTCATACCATTGAATTTATAGATGGGGAATGGGTTCTTGATCCCGGTGATTTAAATAATATCGACGATGATGACTGGGATAATAATCCAAATACCTATGTAGATGATCTTATTGGTTGGGATGTGTCAGGTGAGAGCGGAGTGGATGACAATAATCCTATCCCCAAACTTGGTGTCAATAATTACAGTACGTGGGCCCATGGTACTCATGTTGCCGGTTTGCTTGGTGCCACTACCAACAATAATACCGGGATAGCTTCTACGGCATTTAATTGCAGCATCATGAGCGTCAAAGTATCTACAGATGAACAATTGGGACAGCCATATATAACAGACGGTTATGCCGGTATTTTATATGCTGCCCAGGCAGGTTTCAATTATGCCGGTATCTCTATCCAAAATAACAGCTGGGGTGGAATTGGTTATAATCAATATGAGCAAGCCACTATAAATGTTGCTCACGATGACTACAATGCTATCATTGTTGCAGCAGCGGGCAATGGCAATGACTATGGCGCTCAGGAATACGCAACACATTATCCATCTAGTTATGAAAATGTTATTTCAGTTTGTCCTACGGGAACCAATGATGCCTGGCATGGATGGGCTACTTATCATGAAACTATTGATCTCGCTTCTCCAGGAGAAAATATTCACAGTACCGTCATCAACGATAATTATTCGTCATGGATGGGTTCATCAATGGCATCTCCAATAGCAGCCAGCAGTATTGGTCTGATGATGTCATATTATCCTGAAAGGACACAGGAACAACTTGAGAGAATGATTCTGGAAACAGCTGATCCGGTGATTTATGATGTTAATACTGCTCCATACCTGGTAGGTCGAATTGGCAGGGGCAGGGTTGATGCCCTAAAAGCCGTTGAAACACCATTATTCCCCATTATTGAATTGGCTGCCATTGATTTAATACCATTGGATGACAATGACGGAGAAGTAAATGGTGGTGACATTTATGGCATGATGACCATCATATTTTCTGACCCCGAATGGGGAACCGCCGTGAATGTTCAGGGCTCGCTCTCAACTGAATCACCTTATGTTACAATTTTGAGTGGATCATCTAATTATAGTGATCTGGCTCCAGGTGATATTGGTCTCAATGATGCAGCGCCTTTCGAATTTGCACTGAGCACAAATATACCAGAGGGAATTACCAATCTCACACTTACTATTACCTCAAATGAAAATGATTATGTTGTCTATCATGAAGATATTCCTATTGAACTTGATGTAGTCGCTTCACCATATCTTTATGGTGATTTAAATCAGGATACTATCATTGACGTACTTGATATTGTCATTTTAGTATCGATTATTATTGGATCCGAAGATCCAACAGAATATCAGGAGCAGGTCGCTGATATGAATAATGACGGGGTCATCGACGTTCTGGATATAGTTATTCTCGTAGATATAATAACCGGCTAACATAAATAGGAAAATAGGAGACTTTATGAAATCCATCTTCACATCTATATTGTTATTTTCGCTGCCACTCATGGCAGGACCGCTGCAGAATGTAAACAAGGTTTCCAATAACTTGGAGAATTATCTCAACCAAAATATTTCCGAATCATCTATAAATATCTGGGTGTATTTTACCGATAAGAATATATCTGATCTGAATATTGAATTGGCACGTATCGAAAATTCACTCTCTACAAAAACAAAGTGGCGTCGCAATAAAACAAGAGATGGTGCCATTGTCGATATTCGCGATATACAAGTATCAGATATGTATATAAATGAGATACTGGATATTGGTGGAAAATTACGCACCACATCAAAATGGCTGAATGCTATTTCCATGTCTGTAAACCCTGATATTATAAATCAGCTGGCAGGATTAACATTTGTTGACAGAGTTGATTTGGTTTTTCACGGTAAACGTATCCCGATTGATACTGCTGCTGATTTAAACATCCAACCGAATTCAAATAATCGCGTTGAATATGGTGATTCATTTGGTCAGCTTGATCAGATCAATGCCATCGCAGCCCATGACGCTGGTTATAAGGGACAGGGTGTTCTCGTTCTCATGTTGGATACAGGATATTATAAAGACCATGAAGCCATGCCTGGTGAAAGAATTATTACCGAATGGGATTTTATCAATAATGACGGTGAAACTCAAAATGAACCCACTGACCCTGAGAGTGCCCATAATCATGGCACATATACAACCACCACACTTGGCGGTGCTTTTGAAGGACAGTTATATGGCCCGGCCTATGAAGCAGAATTTCTGCTGGCTAAAACAGAAGATGTAGGCCAAGAGGAACCAATTGAAGAAGATTGGTATGTGGCTGGTCTTGAATGGGGTGAGTTGCTTGGTGCCGACGTGGCCTCATCGTCTCTGGGATATATTGACTGGTACACTTTTGACGATTTAGATGGCGAGACTGCCGTCACTACAATCGCTGTAACTATTGCTATTGAAAATGGAATGACTGTAACCACGGCTGCCGGGAATTATGGCGAAAATGGTATCATTGCCCCTGCTGATGCCTTTGATGTGATCACATGCGGTGCGGTAAATGTAGATGGCGAAATAGCCGGGTTTAGTTCACATGGACCAACAGCAGATGGAAGAATTAAACCAGATGTATGCGCCCAGGGTGTAAACACCTACTGTGCCAATATAGATGGACCTTCATCCTATAGAACCGCCAATGGCACTTCATTATCAACACCTTTAGTTGGTGGTGCCGTTGCGATTATTCTCAGCGCCAGACCAAATTGGACGCCATATATGATCCGGGAAGCCCTGATGATGACAGCTGATAATGTCGATAACCCTGACAATCAGTACGGTTGGGGAACCATCGATATTATGGCAGCGATTGATTATTTTTCCATTTCAGGCGATGTGAACAATGATGCAGTTCTGGATGTCCTTGATCTCGTGCTGATTGTCAACTTTATATTGGGACCTGAATTACCTACAGAAGAACAACTGAATATTGCTGACATCAATAATGATGGTATCCTGGATGTCATTGACCTTGTCCAGTTAGTAGCAATTATTATCGGCGAATCCTAGACCACAATTCTGGTTTATAGTAGTTTCGAATTTTCCTGAAAGCCAGAATTATCTGTCCCGAATATTCCTTCCTTGTGTGAAAGATTTAATCTGATTTTCAGATTATTATTATGCATTTTATATTGATGCAAGTATATTGAATATCATTAAAGATATCGACTTGCGGTTTATATTATCAGTATAAAATTTTCATAATTTTTTTTGAATATGAGAAAAATTCTAATTATAGCCTCAATTATACTCATCCTGCAATTTGTTGTTTTTAGGGAGAAAAAAGTTGAGTATGGTCCTGGAGTAATGGTTCCTTCTGTGCCTGTTCAGGTCAAAATCGAAGAAGATATCAGCTTTAGATATAAATCCTTCAATATTATTCCAATGGCAACCATCGATATGACTGCAAAAATTCTATCCAAGAAAAACTATTATTTTGATGAAGAGGCGAACCTCTGTCCCATTGATATAGCCGTTGGCTGGGGAAATATGTCAGATGAAAGTGTTTTGAAAAATATAGATATTACACAATCTAACCGCTGGTATTACTGGTCGACGGAAAACAGTGAAATAGCCAGGAGGGAGATTCAGCGATCAAGCGCAAATATGCATTTAATTCCATCAAATGATTCTATAAAGGAGGCTATAAATAAGACCGGGACAGGTAATATTGTCAAACTCGGGGGCATTCTGGTAACAGCTATAATGGATAACGGCCGCCGATGGTCCAGTTCACTGACAAGAGTGGATACCGGGGCAGACTCCTGTGAACTTATATGGGTTGAGAACTATGAAATTCTTGATATGAATATAAAAAATAATATCTCTAATGCCTCAAACTGACAAATTTAAATCTATTATTTATTTGTAGGGTTATGGACAAAGAAATGAATCTTTTGAGAGGCGAAATTACTTATCCAATTATAATAAGTTGATGATTGGTTTTTACTTGGTAGAGGAGAGGGAAAATATCGAAGTTTAATGATGGTTTTGAGTATGAATTTAGATTCTAAATATTATCTACCCACGCTGCTGATAGTAATCATGGTGTTGATGTGGTCATGTGCCGCAGAGGGTAGGGCTCAAGGAGGTCCCGTGGATGAAACTGGCCCAGTCGTGCTGGCAGTGGAGCCGGATACTGATTTTTTAGCGGGAGAGTTAAGAGTTATTGTCAGATTTGATGAAATGGTGAACCCTCTATCTGTTCCAGCATCCATTACTATATTTCCTGAAGTTGATCATATTGTTCGCACCCGTGGTAAAACAATCCAGATAATCCCTGAGCAGAAATGGCCGGAAGAAGCAATTATTCATATACAACTTTCCCGTCGAATCCGAGATTATCAGGGCAATGATATGGCTGAACCCCTTGAATTATTTTATTCCACCGGTGGAATTATTCCCGGCGGGAAAATATCCGGTCATCTCTTTAATACAACTGCTAAAACGATTTATAACATTGGGCTCTTTTCATTTGAAAATGGCCGGGTAATGGATAAGATTCGAAAAACCGATTCTACAGTGGGTGGATATTTCGAATTTTTACATGTACCTGATGGATTATATGTTATTGCAGTAATTGAAGGTGAGTTAAACGAATTCTCTGAAGATTTTAGACGGCGAAAATATGGTATGCAGTCTTATGCACCGTTATCAATTGAATCAGGTAATGAAATTTTAGATATCCCCGTTTATATTGATGAACCGGTAGAAAGACTTGAAATAAAGTCGGTAGATTTTATTAATTCAATATTTTATGAATTGGTTTTCAATGATGGCTCAACATCGCTTTATTTTGTGAGGGATGATGGATTGCGTGAGTTCACTGAAACATCTAGCGACACTTTGGCAATTTCACTTGACTTATCAAATCGGCTTGAAGAATATCGATGTGATGAATTCATAATTACTCAACCAGTCATATTGGATACCATACCGCCGGAGTTAAACAAATATGCCTGGGATAATGAAGAGTATCTCTTAACATTTTCTGAGCCGGTACAGCCAATTATTGGTGATGTAATATTAGATTCATTGTTTTTAACCGTGAATGATTCGCTGATAACCGGTATATTGAATTACAATTTTAAGTCACCGTATGTTATTCAACTGAATCAGATTCCTGTTCAAGATGACAAACTGCAGATTCAATTTTTTCAACTGCAGGATTATTTTTCGAATGTATTTACTGACTCAGTGAAAAAGTTTAATGTTATGCCGCAACTGGTAACTGAAACAGAATTTGAACTTGGCAGTATTGTTGGTTCAGTAAATTATACTGGCTCAGATTCGATCATTGTCGAGGCAAATTCTATTGAATCCGGAGAGAAATACTATTCGACCAGCGCCGGAGAATTCGTTTTTGAAGATCTGCCGGCAGGAGATTATGTATTCAGGGCGTTTGAAAAGAAAAATTTACTGAATCCAAATATTTATTTTTCAGGATTATGGAACCCATATCGAAAAGCGGCAAGATTTGGGATATATCCTGATACTATTGAAGTTCGGAAGCGCTGGGTTATCGAAGGCGTTCAAATAGATATCTATTAAGAATATATCTTTATAAATTTAACAGGAAGTATAATTACTGATTATTCCGGGGGGGATGAGTATGGATAGAATGTATCACGTTATAATGGCTGGGGGAATAGGATCCAGATTCTGGCCCAGATCCCGCAAAACGCGTCCAAAACAGCTGCTGGAGATTTTTGGATCAAAAACGATGATTCGTTTGACTGTTGACAGATTGAAAAAATTCTCCACTCCAGATCGAATATTAATCGTCGCCTCTGAAGATCTATGTTTGAAAATCCAGAAGGTAATTCCAGAAATACCACATAATAATTTTATTGTAGAGCCCAGCGGTAAAAATACGGCACCGGCGATTGGTCTGGCCGCTGTTAATATTTATCACCGCGATGAAAAAAGTATTATGGGTGTATATCCTGCCGATCATATGATTCTTGATGATGATGTTTTTGAGAAAGCTGTCAAAACCGGTATCGAAATGGCATCCACAAAACCATCTTTGGTGACCATGGGTATAACACCTACCTATCCTTCAACTGGCTACGGTTATATTCAATATGATTCTGCCAAGAAAACCCATGTTGAGAATGTGCATAAGATAAAAACATTTGCCGAAAAACCTCCTCTTGATACTGCCAAGCGATTTTTAGAATCCGGTAATTTTCTGTGGAATTCCGGCATGTTCATTTGGCAGACCGAAATCATTCTTTTGGCAATGAAAACGTTTATGCCTGAGCTCCATGAATCCCTGGATCCTGTGTACGATTCTGTTGGTACCGATAAATATAATATCGTCCTAGATAGAGAATGGGAACTTATAAGACCGGAAAGTATCGATTATGGAATCCTTGAAAAAGCAAAGAATGTTTATGTGTTAAAAGCTGATTTCAGATGGAGTGATTTGGGATCGTGGAAAGCCTTACATGGTATATCCAAAAAAAATAAAAAAAATAATGTGGAAACGGGTGATATCATATCCATCAAATCAAAAGATTCATTTATATATAGTCCTGACAAATTAACCGCTGTGGTTGGAATGAAAAATGTGGTAATCATCAATCTTGATGATGCTTTGCTGGTAGCAGATATGGATAAATCAGAATCTGTAAAGAAAGTCGTCGATTTTCTTTCTAAAAATAATATGATTGAATATATGTAATATGAGAACAATGCATGAATCTTAAGCGTGCCTATAGGGAGTTTGAGGATTTAGCTGAAAAACTTGATATCAAGCTGGTCAAGGGGAAGGGTAACTTTTCAGGAGATTACTGTCTTGTTGAGAATGACAAATATATTGTTGTTAACAAAAATAAACCCCTTGAGCAGAGAATTAAAAGACTGGCAACGGCATTTTCTATGCTCGATTTATCTCAGATTTATGTTAAACCGGCATTACGTGAATTGATTGATTCAGAGAAAGATGTAACACTATTTTAGTTGATTGATAAGGAAATATAAATATAATTTTAGGACCTATTTATAGATAAGAATTGATGATGATAACAAAAGGAATTGCAATAACAGGCACTCAATTATACCTGATTTCCGGACATGGAGATCAGGGAAAATAGTACTATAATATGATTAATCCGGCGGATAAAGCCGGATTTTTTATTTATTAAAATCAGGAGAAACATTTTGAAAGAATATATAACCGAAAATATTATCAACCTGGCTCTTTGTGGGCATGCAACAACAGGAAAAACAACATTGGCAGAAGCCATGCTTTTTAACTCCGGTGCGATTAAAAGGATTGGTACCATTGATGATGGCAATACGGTTTCTGATTTTCATGAAGATGAGATCGAGCATTCCCATTCTATCACCTCATCTCTGGTCAACTGTGAGTGGTTGGAAAAAAAAATTAATATTATCGATACGCCGGGATACCTTGATTTTCTTGGTGAAGCAAAATCTGCATTAAGAGTTGCTGACTTTGCAGCTATATTAGTAAGCTCTAACCATGGTGTAGAAGTTGGATCAGAATTAGCCTGGGATTATGCCAAGAATGGTTATAAGGTTCCGGCGCTGTTTATTGTTAATCAGCTGGATAGAGAAAATGCCGATTTTGACAAGGTAGTTGACCAGTTGAGAGATAGATTTGGGAATAAAATATTTCCATTAATGCTGCCGATGAACCACGGTGAAAATTTTAACCAGATAGCAGATGTCATGCGCAAAGAGGTCTATACCTATGAACTGGATGGTTCAGGTAATTACAGCGAAAAGAAAGCTGAAGATGACTGGAAGGATAAGCTCGATACCCTTCATGAAGAGCTAATTGAACTCATTGCAGAATCTGATGATACTCTCTTAGAAACCTTTTTTGAAAATGGGGAACTTACTGAAGAAGAACTCCGTGGCGGTTTGCATCAAGCATTTCTTACTGGAAACCTGGTACCCGTGTTTGCAATATCCAGTAAGCATAATGTTGGTGTTAAAAGATTTATGGATATCATCGCACGATATGCCCCATGTGCTTCAGATTTCAAAGATGTCAAAGGTACCAAACCTGGAAGTGATGTAGAAATTCATCATGGACCATCGGTAGATGAACCGGTATCAGCCTTTGTATTCAAAACTGTAAGCGAACCTCATATTGGTGAATTATCGTTCTTTAGAGTATATTCAGGTATTGTTAACGCCGGTGAAGGATTGCAGAATACTTCTAGAAATACAACTGAAAAAATGCGTCAGGTGTTTTTCATGAACGGTAAAGACCGTAAGGATACCAATAGACTGATCGCTGGTGATATCGGAGCTGCTGTTAAATTAAAAGATACTCACACCGGAGACACTCTGGCTTCGTCTAATGGACCAATTGTTTTACCGCCGATCCAGTATCCCAGCCCAAATATGAGGCTTGCAGTTTTACCTAAAGCGAAGGGGGATGAAGAGAAGATATCTGAAGGATTGTCCACCCTTCATGAAGAGGATCCAACATTTGGATATATTGTTGATCCAGAACTCAAACAGACAATTATCTCTGGTCAGGGTGAATTGCATCTGAAGATGATTATGAAAAGATTAAAAGACCGTTATAATGTTGAGTTGGATACTGGAACCCCTAAAATTCCCTACAGAGAAACAATCGTTGGGAAAGCAGCATCAAAATATCGTCATAAGAAACAATCCGGTGGTGCCGGGCAATTTGCCGAAGTATGGATGAGAATCGAACCAGCACCAAGAGGTGTAGGTATCGATTTCGGAAATTCTCTCAGTGGACAAAATGTGGACAGAGTATTTGTTACATCTGTAGACAAAGGTGTTAAAGCCGCCTGTGTGGACGGGATTCTAGCTGGTTGTAAAGTAGTGGATGTGAAAATTGATTTTTATGATGGTAAGATGCACCCAGTTGATTCAAATGATGTATCATTCCAGATTGCCGGGAAACATGCATTTATTGATGCCTTTATGGATTCAAAACCAAAGTTGCTTGAACCGATTTACAAACTTGAAGTAAAAATCCCTGATAGCGTTATGGGTGATGTGATGGGTGATATCTCACAACGCCGCGGTCGTGTAAACGGCATGGAGTCAGATGGTCACTTTCAGATCATCACTGCTGAAATTCCATTAGTAAATCTTCATGATTATTCCACCTCCTTGAGATCAATGTCACAGGGCCGGGGGATTTTTAGTATTGAGTTCCAAAGTTATGAAGATATGCCGCCTGTAGAAGCCAAAAAGGTGATTGAAGAATACCGTATTGCCAGGGAACAAGGCCATTAGTGGATAAACTCTGGGCACCATGGCGCATGGACTATATCCGCGCCCCCAAAGGTGAGTCGGATCAATGTATTTTCTGTGAGAAATCGAAGTCTGAAAATGATATAGAAGATCTGATAATTCATAAGGACGAAAATTCTTTTGTCATTATGAATCTCTATCCATATAATAATGGCCATCTCCTTGTTGCTCCGTATGCCCATGTCTCCCAATTCGAAGAATTGGATCAACAAACCAAGCTGGAGATGATGGATATCTCCACGGATTTTATGTCAATTATGCGGGATAACATGAAAGCTGAAGGATTTAATTTCGGCGCAAATTTTGGTATCGCCGCTGGAGCCGGCATTGCCGAACATCTCCATTTGCATATTGTCCCCAGGTGGACTGGCGACACCAACTTCATGCCGATTTTAGGACATACCAAGGTCATGTTAGATGGTTTAAAAGAGTCACGTCAATTCCTCGCAGACGCATTTACTGAGTTTAGATCAAATAAATTAAATTAAAATAAATTTTCCATTTTATCTGATATATAATTTTAGATAAGTTTACGGGCTATTCATGGATTGATTATTTGACATTGACTGATAATCAATAAATCATGACAGCGTTTTTAAAATAAAAAATTATTCCGGTATAGCTCCCGCCTTTACTTTGTTTCGGCGGGCAGGCAGTTGGCTAATTTCAACGTATACCCAAAATAGTATTAATCCGGTATAGCTCAGTTGGTCAGAGCAGTGGACTGTTAATCCACGTGTCCGTGGTTCGAGTCCACGTACCGGAGCATCACGTCACCCGACGACAAACCCCTCAATTCGAGGGGTTTTTTGAATGCCTCGAAATCTACCCCAAAAGGCCAAATATGGTCAAATATGGCCATGTTATGTCACCAAAACGGCACCATTTTGGCACCGATTTTTTAATTTAAGAAGGGAAGTCAGCGTATACAGGATCTAGATCTATTCCTGAATATTGGTTTGGGTTTGATTGAGTTATTATTTGGCTTGATAGAAGGTAAAAAAATAGCCCGGTTTGATACGGGCTACTTAGGTTGGATGATGTCTGCTAGTTTTTCAACCGGCAGATCTATATTTTCTTTTAATAGATCCACATAATGGGTTTCCGTTACTTTTACACTGCTGTGTCCAAGCAATTTGGAAACTACATATATATCTGCCAATTGTTTTTGTATCAGCAACGATCCAAAAGTTTTTCTCAAGACATGAACATTCGCATCCTTTATTCCAGCTTCTTTATAATAATCGGCTAATCTATGGGACACGTAGTCTATTTTGAAATTGAATGGGAATTCAAAACCTTTTGCCTTGTGGCTTTGCAATATCTCTTCAACTTTACTATTCAATGGCACATATCTGGTTTTTGCATGTTTTCCCGTTAATTGAAGTTGATGATTTATAAAATCAACACACGACCAAGTAAACAATGGAGGTACTAACTCTTCACGACGAGCTCCAGTATTTAGATAAGTGATAATCAAATTTCTAAAAGAATCATTATCTATTACTTTTAACAGATCCTGAATTTCCAGCACAGTTAGAAATCTTACTTTTTTTGGTCTGGGTTTTGGTCCTTTTACCCCAATCATAGGACTTTTCTCAATGAAAAAGTTCTTAACTCCAAAATTGAAGAATACTTTCAAATTCCGAATTTCAAGATTTACTGTATTAGGAGACAATCCTTTATGTAATCGATCATCAACA
>JABHXA010000046.1 GCA_018657495.1 Fidelibacterota bacterium | reverse complement strand
GTCTAGAGGAAAAACGTAAGGAAAATGAAATTAGTTAAAATAAAAGAGAATTTTAGCCTTGGAATTGTAGCAAGTAGTGAAATAACCGGCGTGAAAATGTTCACGGCAGGTCATTTCCGTTTTTGGTTGTTCTTGGTTAATATTGATATTTCTATAAATCATGCACTTGCTTTTCACGTCCGGTTGATTGAAAATTCGGCATTTTAACTCATATTGTATCTACTGGATGCCTAAGATAATAGCAACCATTCCAACCACATCTAAGATATCAAAATTACCGTCATCATTAATATCCATATTTTCATAACAATACACCTCTCCCTCGCAAAAAGAAGGATTAATCAAAAAACTACAACGAACAACCAAGACCAAATCAATTACGTTGAGAGCGTCATCATTATTAAAATCTCCAGGTACATCGCAATCGGCGAAATTCATGGAAATGAACAAGATAACAATTAAAAAGGTTTTGAACATGGGAAATTTTATTTTTTTCATTGTATCTACGTGTTGCCTAAACCCACCATAACATGCACTGGAGTGAGCTGGGTTGGTCATTTTGTTCTGCTCATAGTTTCGTTACTCATTTTCATCATATTGGACAACCCCTTCAGGCATCACTTCCCAATTTGCTTTTGACCCAACAAAAATATGTCTTTTTATCTCTATATTTGGATTACCGTTTACACAACCCAAAGTAATCCCATGCAACTTACCATTAAAAAGACCACATAGAGTTGAGCCACAGCGGCTACAAAACTGAAGACCGAAGTCTGAATCAGTTTCAAACGTAGTAAGTATGTTTTCACCTTGCAGCCATTCAAATTCTCCTACTTTAACTAATGCATATGCAGAAGCTTGAGAACTAAAAGCTCTCCTACATCGCGAGCAATGACAAGACCTTGCATCATAAAGAGAACCATTTACTTGATATTTCACTCCGCCACAAAAACATTCACCTGTGATTGTCATTAAATTCTCCAAAATGTATAACTACCCACAATAACATGCGCCGAAGTGGGGTGGTTTGATCGTTTGGTTTTGTTCATTCTTATGTATATCGTTTTCCTGTTTTTCATTGCGCTGTCTTTGACGTCCAGTTAATTGTGTAAATCCAAATTGGAATTAATTGGGTTCAACGGCGTGAATTTTACATTATTCCACATCACGAATACAGCGGATGGAATAACCGTTTCTTTTATCGCTGTTAAAACGATTTATTGCTGGATTATTGTATAAAAGGCTACGACGCATCGATGAGTAAATACTATTTTCTGAATTTAACCAAAAAGTGCAATCACTTCCGATAGGATAAGAAATACCGTTATTTGCATTACGAGATCCAGCAGGGAGGGCAGTAAAACTACTTTCATTGGTTGCACCAACATTAGGATAAGACCAATGTTCAATCCCACCTTCCTTTAATTTTCCACCTTCGTCAACCCCTCGCCAACCGTAATTCTGTGTTTCCTCCAGGCTCATTCCCAAATAAATCTCAAGATCTATGAAATCTTCATCACTGGGGACATGCCACCCTATAGGACAAACTTCACGATTATCCTCAATTGTAAACCAATTATACAAGGCACCATATATTTCAAAATTTGACATATCATTTTCAGAATAGCAATATGCCCCAGTAGATAAAATTGTCCAGGTGCTATCAGAAATAACCATTAGGATTGAATCACCATTTTGGTAATGAGTCACTTTGAGATTTTCAGCCATCCATAGCTGATCACCAATGGTTACAGAATGAAAGATATTTCCATCTATATCAGTATATTCACAATTGCCTGCATCTATATATGCTTCTGGATTGTAGTTTGTAGAAATGTCATCCGTACAGCCAAATAAATACGGATTTAGAATGACATCAATTAACATAACTACATCAACTATATTTATATCATTGTCTCTATTTAAGTCCATATAGAAAATATAGTCAGAACCAACCAATATCACATCCACAGTCATTACAATATCACTTACATCAATTAATCCATCCATCGAAATATCTCCAATACTAGGGTATTCACATGTTCCATTGTCAATGGTCAGCGCTGGGTCATAATTCAACGCCCAATTATCGGTACAGCCAACACATTCATTGTTATTGTTAGGATTATCATCGCAAATGGCACAATCATCTTCATAATAGTCCCCACCGCAATTACCTGCACAATCGAATACTGTAGCGTGTCAAAGCCTTCCGGAATAAAAGAGATTAATCCTGTGAGAGACTTCTTGTTAAATTTAAAACAAAA
>JABHXA010000045.1 GCA_018657495.1 Fidelibacterota bacterium | reverse complement strand
AATCAAAGTCAGCGATATCTGGTTCTCTTCGAAATAGCTTTAGGGCTAGCGTCGGTACCGAGTGTTACGGGGGTAGAGCACTGAATGGGCTAGGGGTCCCACAAGATTACCAAACCCAATCAAACTCCGAATACCGTAACATGCTTACCGGCAGTCAGGCAGTGGGGGATAAGCTTCATTGCCGAAAGGGAAACAGCCCAGACCAACAGCTAAGGTCCCTAAATCTGTGCTAAGTGATAAAGGATGTGAAATTGCTAAAACAGCTAGGAGGTTGGCTTAGAAGCAGCCACCCTTGAAAGAGTGCGTAACAGCTCACTAGTCGAGGAATTTTGCGCCGATAATCGTCGGGACTATAAGCACAGTACCGAAGCTTTGGATTTTGAATTTATTCAAAGTGGTAGAAGAGCGTTCTGTTAACCGTTGAAGGCATACCGGAAGGATTGCTGGAGGACACAGAAATGATTATCCAGGCACGAGTAGCGATAAACCAGGTGAGATTCCTGGTCACCGAAAGCCTAAGGTTTCCTGAGTAAAGCAACTCTGCTCAGGGTTAGTCGGACCCTAAGGCGAGGCCGAAAGGCGTAGTCGATGGGAAACGGGTTTAATATTCCCGTACCACTTATATAGCGTTTGAGCTATGGGGAACACAGAAGTGAAAGTTCAGCCAGCGATTGAAAGTGCTGGTTTAAGGTCGTAGGGCGATCCGGTAGGCAAATCCGCTGGATCATTAAACCTGAGAGCCGAATAGGAGGGCCTAGCCCATAAACTGAACCTAATCCTACTGCCAAGAAAAGCCTCTAAACGAGATCCTAGACCGACCGTACCGTAAACGGACACACGTGAGCGAGGAGAGAATCCTAAGGCGCTTGAGAGAATTCAAGTAAAGGAACTAGGCAAATTAGCCCCGTAACTTCGGGAGAAGGGGTGCCCTTATTATGTGAAGGACTTCGCGTCCGGAGCAGAAAGGGGTCGCAGCGACCAGGCCCAAACGACTGTTTACTAAAAACACAGGTCTCTGCTAAGTCGTAAGACGAAATATAGGGACTGACACCTGCCCGGTGCTGGAAGGTTAAATGGAGAGGTTAGTCTCGGGACGAAGCTTTGAAATGAAGCCCCAGTAAACGGCGGCCGTAACTATAACGGTCCTAAGGTAGCGAAATTCCTTGTCGGGTAAGTTCCGACCTGCACGAATGGTGTAACGATCTGGGCACTGTCTCAGCCATGAGCTCGGTGAAATTGTAGTATCGGTGAAGATGCCGATTACCCGCAACGGGACGGAAAGACCCCGTGAACCTTTACTATAGCTTAATATTGATTTTGGGTAAATAATGTGTAGGATAGGTGGGAGACTTCGATTAAGCGTCGCCAGGCGTTTATGAGTCGTTGTTGAAATACCACCCTTTGCTTCTCTGATATCTAACCCTTTTTGGGAACAGTGCTTGGTGGGTAGTTTGACTGGGGTGGTCGCCTCCAAAAGAGTAACGGAGGCTTCTAAAGGTACCCTCAACACGGTTGGTAACCGTGCGTAGAGTATAATGGCACAAGGGTGCTTGACTGTGAGACTTACAAGTCGAGCAGGTTGGAAACAAGAGCATAGTGATCCGGTGGTTCCGCATGGAAGGGCCAGCGCTCAACGGATAAAAGGTACTCCGGGGATAACAGGCTGATCTCCCCCAAGAGCTCAAATCGACGGAGCGGTTTGGCACCTCGATGTCGGCTCGTCACATCCTGGGGCTGGAGAAGGTCCCAAGGGTTGGGCTGTTCGCCCATTAAAGTGGCACGCGAGCTGGGTTCAGAACGTCGTGAGACAGTTCGGTCTCTATCTATTGTGGGCGTTAGAAATTTGAATGGACCTGACTCTAGTACGAGAGGACCGAGTTGGACTAACCTCTAGTGTATCTGTTGTTCCGCCAGGAGCATCGCAGAGTAGCTATGTCGGGAAAGGATAAGCGCTGAAAGCATATAAGCGCGAAACCTACCACAAGATGAGATTTCTTTTAAGGGTCGTAGGAGACGACTACGTTGATAGGTCACAGGTGTAAAGGCAGTAATGTCATAGCCGAGTGATACTAATTACCCGTAGGCTTATTGGATAACTATTTTTTTTGAGCATGTATTTTTTTCAATATGTTAAAATATTGTAATCGAAATTCGATTAAAAATTTAGGGCGGCTATAGCAATGGGGCTCACCTCTTACCATTCCGAACAGAGAAGTTAAGTCCATTAGCGCCGATGGTACTACTATAATTGTGGAAGAGTAGGTCGCCGCCTTCTTATTGGACCCTTACAATTTATTGT
>JABHXA010000044.1:1862-2570 GCA_018657495.1 Fidelibacterota bacterium | reverse complement strand
CATCATCGATGTCTGGGGTTTTTTAGAATTAAAAGCCTAGCAATGTCCTACTCTCACATGGGGAGACCCCACACTACCATCGGCGCTAAGTGGTTTCACTTCTGAGTTCGGAATGGGATCAGGTGGGTCACACTTGCTATTGTCACTAAGCAAACTGGTTGCAAGTGCCGCATTTATGCAGTACTTGCGAATTAAAAAGTTTTTATACCTTGATTATAAATAATCAGAAGATATAACAATTAATACATGTAATAAGTTTGTCACTGTACATCAGTGTATTGCATGACACATCAACACAAAAACTATGGATTGAATAATAAATTATTCAAATAATTTGGGTGTTATATGGTCAAGCCTCACGATCAATTAGTACACGTTAGCTTCAAGTATCACTACTCTTCCACACCGTGCCTATCAACCTCGTAGTCTCCGAGGGATCTTTAGGACAGTTAAACTGTCAGGGAGACCTAATCTTGGGAGGGGCTTCCCGCTTAGATGCTTTCAGCGGTTATCCTTTCCACACATAGCTACTCGGCAATGCGACTGGCGTCACAACCGAAACACCAGAGGTGTGTCCATTCCGGTCCTCTCGTACTAAGAACAGCTTCCCTCAAGTCTCCAACGCCCACGGTAGATAGGGACCGAACTGTCTCACGACGTTCTAAACCCAGCTCGCGTACCACTTTAAATGGCGAACAGCCATACCCT
>JABHXA010000044.1:0-1854 GCA_018657495.1 Fidelibacterota bacterium | reverse complement strand
CAAACACCGCCGTCGATGTGAACTCTTGGGCGGTATCAGCCTGTTATCCCCGGCGTACCTTTTATCCGTTGAGCGATGGTCCTTCCACTCAGAACCACCGGATCACTAAGACCTAGTTTCCTACCTGCTCGACGTGTCAGTCTCGCAGTCAAGCACCCTTTTACCTTTGCGCTCATTGCACGATGTCCGACCGTGCTGAGGGTACCTTTGCGCTCCTCCGTTACTCTTTAGGAGGAGACCGCCCCAGTCAAACTACCCACCATGCATTGTTCCCGATCCGGATAACGGACCAAGGTTAGAACCCCAACCATACCAGGGTGGTATTTCAAGGATGACTCCACCAGAACTAGCGTCCCGGTTTCAAAGTCTCCCACCTATCCTACACAGGTAGGATCAGAGTTCAATGCAAAGCTGTAGTAAAGGTGCACGGGGTCTTTCCGTCTGGCCGCGGGTATACTGCATCTTAACAGCAATTTCAATTTCACTGAGTCTCGGGTGGAGACAGTGTGGCCCTCGTTACGCCATTCGTGCAGGTCGGAACTTACCCGACAAGGAATTTCGCTACCTTAGGACCGTTATAGTTACGGCCGCCGTTTACTTGGGCTTCGATCAAAAGCTTCGGACGAATCCTAACCTCATCAATTAACCTTCAAGCACCGGGCAGGCGTCACACCCTATACGTCCACTTACGTGTTTGCAGAGTGCTGTGTTTTTAATAAACAGTCGGAGCCACCTGGTTTCTTCAACTCTCTATAGCTTATTCAGCTAGTGAAATCACCACAAAGAGCACACCTTCTCCCGAAGTTACGGTGTCATTTTGCCTAGTTCCTTCACCCGAGTTCTCTCAAGCGCCTTAGAATTCTCATCTCGTCCACCTGTGTCGGTTTGGGGTACGGTTTCATATAACCTATAGCTTAGAGGATTTTCCTGGAAGCATGGTATCACTCACTTCGCCCAAAAGAGGGCTCGTTATCACGCCTTGAGCTTTAGAACTAAATCTAAGGTTCCCGGATTTTCCTAAGAACCTACTCTACACGCTTGAACAAGGACAACCATCGCCTTGCTGAGCTAACCTACTCCGTCTTCCCATCGCAGTTATATGAAGTACAGGAATATTAACCTGTTTCCCATCGACTACGCATTTCTGCCTCGCCTTAGGGGCCGACTCACCCTACGCCGATTAACGTTGCGTAGGAAACCTTGGACTTCTGGCGAGGGGGTTTTTCACCCCCTTTATCGTTACTCATGTCAGCATTCGCACTTCTGATACCTCCAGCATCCCTCACAGGATACCTTCAACGGCTTACAGAACGCTCTCCTACCATCACACATAGTGTGATCCGTAGCTTCGGTATGTAGTTTTAGCCCCGTTAAATCTTCCGCGCAAACCGACTCGACCAGTGAGCTATTACGCACTCTTTAAAGGAATGGCTGCTTCTAAGCCAACCTCCTGGCTGTCTGGGCCTTTTCACATCGTTTCCCACTTAACTACAATTTTGGGACCTTAGCTGACGGTCTGGGTTGTTTCCCTTTCCACTACGGACGTTAGCACCCGCAGTGTGTCTCCCATGCTAATACTTTCAGGTATTCGGAGTTTGCAATGGTTTACTAAGTCTTGACGACCCGCTAGCCATAACAGTGCTCTACCCCCTGAAGTAATACATGAGGCTCTACCTAAATAGATTTCGGAGAGAACCAGCTATCTCCGGGTTTGTTTGGCCTTTCACCCCTATCCACAGCTCATCCCCTCATTTTTCAACATAAGTGGGTTCGGGCCTCCAGTTAGTTTTACCTAACCTTCACCCTGGCCATGGATAGATCACCCGGTTTCGGGTCTACTCCCAGCAACTAACG
>JABHXA010000043.1 GCA_018657495.1 Fidelibacterota bacterium | reverse complement strand
ATTAATGATGAATAATTATACCAGAAACACTCTCATAGAATTATGCTAATTTATTCCCGTCGCTTTGAAGACCTACACTATTAAAATAATCAAATTATAAGTATTGCACATATAACTCTATAATAAACAACTAATTCTACTATTTAAAGCCCGGTTAACTACCGGGCTTTTTCTTTAGGTGCCGTAACGTTACGTCACCTCAAACTCCCTACAAAATCACCCCAATTTACATCGTGGATAAAAATACAAAACAAACAAAAAAGGAAAATGACATGAAAGCAATAAACATACTCAAATCAACCGGTCGTTTTATCAAGAAACACAATGTAGCCATTATATGTGTTGGTGGGGCAATTATCGCTGCACCATTTGCTCTTGCAGCAGCTCCTGTAATTGCCGCATCCGCAGGTGCAGCAGGATTACTAGGCTCAACTGCAACAACTGGCACATTGATAAGCACACTGGGTGGAGCTTCCCTAACAAATGCATCTCTTGCTGCAATTGGTAATGGTGCACTAATAGTTGGTGGTGGTGGTATGGCTGGTGGAACAGCGGTAATTGGAGCAGCTGGAGCCGCGGCAGGTGCTGGTGCTGGAGCTGCTACCGGAAAAGGTGCTAAATCTATTTACAATGTGGCGAAGAAGAAATTTAGCAAAGCTGCAAAATAATGTTAAAAAATCTCCGCAAAGATACTCAAATAACTGGTCTCGCGGAGATGGCCAGTTTGACCCAAAAACAGAAAGGGCACATCAAATGAATGATGTTACCACACCAACAGCAGAAATGCAATCAACAACAACTGATGATCAAGTTCTGGAAGATCATCAGACTGAAGACCAAAAGGCTCAAGAGGAAGTTGTAAAAAAACTTGAAGAGTCTGTAAAGAAGCTGATCACACGAACTGCAAGTATCAAGAAAATGCATGAACCCCGGGCTATTATCCGATTGAGAAAAAGTCTTGATGAAAACACTGTTCTTGTAAAAAGCCATATCGAGTCACTAAAGAAACTGGGGGTTTCTGATAATCCACTAGATGCATTTGAGGGAATTTCTGAACAAAGAAGATGGACTAACTTCCTCAAGAAACTCAACGCAAATAAAGATGAGCTGAGAAAACGAGTCATCCTATTAAACAAAAGTGATGAGGAAACTGAACAGCAGTAAACCAGCAAAGTGGGCAGGCAATATAATGTTGCCTGCCCCATAGTCTTCAAACATAAAAATCAATTCAAAAAAAATACAAATCAAAATGGAGTTTATAATGAGAAAAATAGGATTTGAAATTTCTAACCAAGATGTTGATGAACAAAACGAAACTGGAGATGCAGAATTAACTCAGTTGGAATCATCAGAAAATTGGACCAATGGATTGTGTGCATTCTTTCTTGAGGCATCATGCGGATTTTGCACTATTTATGGTTTGTTTGCAGCTATACGGGATTTTGTTAGAAGTCTTTTATAAACAATAATAAAAAAGGAGAAATAATGAAGAATAAAATAGAATCAGCAATAATGATAGAAACATTGGAACAGCGATTTCAAAAAGATAAAGTATCTTCGGAGTCACGGGCATTCATGGAAGAATTATTCATGGATGGGAATCTTGGAAACAGGGCATATAGCAATATTCTTCCATTTAATGAAGAAAATATGATCTGTGATGCACCAGATGAAAGAATAGAACTAATAAATCAATTCTACGAATCAATCAATCGACATGGTATAAACATTTTTCCAGGACATTCAGGAAGTAGGGAATGTTTCATAGAGTATATAGATAATCTAATACGACTAGAACAAACTTTGAATCCATTTATAGTTGTTGAACATAGCCTGAAAGAGCATTTAGCCTTCCTGCGAAACGGTGTATTTGATATTGGTTGGGATCTCTATACTTTTCCTGGTGACCGAATGGCAAGCAATGGCAAGATTGCGGAATTTCTACAATTTGAAGCAAAACGTTTTGGATTTGGAATACTTGAGATCTCTGTTAAAGACAGGAAAATGAAATTGAATTATTCAGAAGAATATTCTGAGAGAGATATCTATTCTAATACCCCTGAATCTTCAACTAATCCAAATATTGCTGATATCACAGCAATTCTGTCTGACTCGAAGCCATCATTTGGATCACATTTAAAAGGGTTTAAACTTCCGTTGGCTGAAGATGCTCATGATAACCGAGTCTTAACAGATGTTAAAGAATATGGCTTCCACATTGTCTGGATTAATTCAGAGGGTCTACAGCCTGATTATGGCTTTACAATTGGTTTAGAGTATTCTTATGAACATCCGGAAATCATACTAATGGGCCTACCAATTGGAGCAGGGAAAAATATTATTAATAAACTTGGGGCAGAAATTAAAAATGGTCAAAGGTTTATTGAGAGTGATGATTACATAAAGATATCATCTCAGAAATTCATGGTCAAAAAGATGGATATTTCGAACTATGGAGATTATCTGGGTTACTTTATATGGTTTTACCGATCGTTGAAGATTCCACCAACCGTAATGCAGCTTTTCTGGCCAGATGAATCTGATAAATTTCCTTGGGATAAAGGTTTTAACAAGAAATTCCTGACATCTCAACCATTATTAAGTGAAGATTTATCTTCATAATCTAATCTAAAGCGTACCGATGTTGAGACAAATATCATTTTGTCCACATTGGTACGTTTTTAACTAGAATGAAAACATGAATAAATCAGGTATAAGAATAACAGAGGAAGGCTCCTTTGAGCAATACTACTCAATTAAAAGAGTAGCAATGATGTTTGAGATATCTGAAAAAACGCTAAGGAGAATTATTAATGATCGAGAAATTGAGCTCATCCGAATTGGAGGTAGCATACGTTTATCGGAATCTGAGATCCCAAAGCTATTTGAGAAAGAGCCTTCAGTAGTATCAATTGTAGCGTGTCAAAGCCTTCCGGAATAAAAGAGATTAATCCTGTGAGAGACTTCTTGTTAAATTTAAAACAAAAAA
>JABHXA010000042.1 GCA_018657495.1 Fidelibacterota bacterium | reverse complement strand
TAACCGGAGGAAAAGAAATCAATTGAGATTCCGTTAGTAGTGGCGAGCGAAAGCGGAACAGGCCAGTAACGATATTAAGATAATTTAAATAGTTTGGAAAAACTAGCCAAAGAGGGTGATAGCCCCGTAGAAGTAATGCTTAATATTGTTCTTGAGTAAAGCGGGACACGAGAAATCCTGCTCGAATATAGGGGGACCACCCTCTAAGCCTAAATACTCTTCAGTGACCGATAGTGAACTAGTACCGTGAGGGAAAGGTGAAAAGAACCCCTATTAGGGGAGTGAAATAGAACCTGAAACTGCATGCCTACAATCAGTCCGAGCCTTTTTTAGGGTGAGGGCGTACCTTTTGTATAATGGGTCAGTGACTTAATTTATTAAGCAAGCTTAAGCCATCTAGGTGTAGGCGTAGCGAAAGCAAGTCTTAATAGGGCGATTAGTTTAATGAATTAGACCCGAAAACGAATGAGCTTACCATGAGCAGGTTGAAAGTTGGGTAACACCAACCGGAGGACCGAACCAGTTGACGTTGAAAAGTCTTTGGATGACTTGTGGTAAGGGGTGAAAGGCCAACCAAATTCGTAGATAGCTGGTTTTCCGCGAAAACTATTTAGGTAGTGCGTTGAATAAATAGATGTTTAGAGGTAGAGCACTAAATGGGCTAGGGGGAAGAGATTCTTACCAAACCTAATAAAACTCCGAATGCTAGACATTGTTCTTCAACAGACAGACTGTGGGTGCTAAGGTCCATGGTCGAGAGGGAAAGAGCCCAGACCACCAGATAAGGTCCCAAAATTATGATTAAGTGTGAAAGGATGTGGAAATTCCTTAACAGCCGGGAGGTTGGCTTAGAAGCAGCCATCCTTTAAAGATAGCGTAACAGCTCACCGGTCTAATAGAGTTTCTGCGCCGAAGATGTAACGGGGCTAAAATCATATACCGAATCTGTGGGTTTATAAAACTTTCGAGTTTTATAAGCGGTAGCGGAACGTTCTGTAAGCCTGTGAAGGGATACCCGTGAGGGATCCTGGAGGTATCAGAAGTGCGAATGCTGACATAAGTAACGATAAAAGAAGTGAAAAACTTCTTCGCCGAAAATCTAAGGGTTTCTGCGCAAGGTTAATCCGCGCAGAGTTAGTCGGCACCTAAGGCGAGGGCGAAAGCCGTAGTCGATGGAAACAAGGTTAATATTCCTTGACCTGATGGTAGTGACGGATTCCGTAAGTTGTGAGTTCTTAATGGATTGAACTTGCCGCGAAGGGGTCCCAAGAAATAGCTCCATCATTAAGACCGTACCCGAAACCGACACAGGTAGATTAATAGAGTATATTTAGGCGCTTGAGAGAATGATGTTGAAGGAACTCGGCAAAATGCTTCCGTAACTTCGGGATAAGGAAGACCTTTTTGTAGGCAACTATAGATGGGTGGCACAAGCCAGGGAGAAGCGACTGTTTATCAAAAACACAGGGCTCTGCTAACACGTAAGTGGATGTATAGGGTCTGACGCCTGCCCGGTGCTGGAAGGTTAATGCGGTTGGTGCAAGCTAACTTCTGAAGCCCCAGTAAACGGCGGCCGTAACTATAACGGTCCTAAGGTAGCGAAATTCCTTGTCGGGTAAGTTCCGACCTGCATGAATGGCGTAACGATTTCTCCGCTGTCTCCAACATCAACTCAGTGAAATTGAATTCTCCGTGAAGATGCGGAGTTCGCGTAGTTAGACGGAAAGACCCCGTGCACCTTTACTGCAACTTTACATTGGTGTTAGGAAAAACATATTTAGCATAGGAGGGAGACATTGAAGCAAAGGCGTCAGCTTTTGTGGAGTCACCAGTGAAATACCTCTTTTGTTTTTCTTGGTATCTAACTGATTGCCGTCATCCGGCATCAAGACATTGTATGGTGGGTAGTTTGACTGGGGCGGTCGCCTCCCAAATAGTAACGGAGGCGTGCGAAGGTAGGCTCAGAACGGTCAGAAATCGTTCGTAGAGTGCAATGGCATAAGCCTGCCTGACTGTGAGACTGACAAGTCGAGCAGAGACGAAAGTCGGTCATAGTGATCCGGTGGTTCTGAGTGGAAGGGCCATCGCTCAACGGATAAAAGGTACGCCGGGGATAACAGGCTGATACTGCCCAAGAGTCCATATCGACGGCAGTGTTTGGCACCTCGATGTCGGCTCATCACATCCTGGGGCTGGAGCAGGTCCCAAGGGTTTGGCTGTTCGCCATTTAAAGTGGTACGCGAGCTGGGTTTAGAACGTCGTGAGACAGTTCGGTCCCTATCTGCCGTGGGCGTTGGAGATTTGAGGGGAGCTGCTTCTAGTACGAGAGGACCGAAGTGGACATTCCTCTGGTGTTCCGGTTATCATGCCAATGGTATTGCCGGGTAGCTATGAATGGAAGGGATAACCGCTGAAAGCATCTAAGCGGGAAGCCTCACCCAAGATAAGATCTCCCTAGACTCTAGAAGTCTCTAAAGGTCCGTCGAAGACTACGACGTTGATAGGTTCGGTGTGGAAGTGCAGCAATGCATGAAGCTAACGAATACTAATTAACCGTGAGACTTGATCATATAACACCCAAGCTATTTGGTGGTTATATGTTCACATAGAGCATAGAAGTGACAATAACGATTGTTACCAACGAAAACCATGTGCAAAACACTGATTGTGATCTATTAGATCAAAAACTTCGCAACTTTTCAGTTTCCAAAATTTTTCTATCTTGTTCTTAATTGAACAGTTTAGAGATCAAGAATTGCTTAGTGACCTTAGAGTCCTGGACCCACCTGATCCCATCTCGAACTCAGAAGTGAAACAGGTCATCGCCGATGGTACTAATTAGCCGAACGGCTTTATCAAATTTTTCTTTGCCTATTGAATTCGGTGTCAATTTCCAAAATATTTATCCTGGTGACTATAGCGGCGGGGTACCACCCGATCCCATCCCGAACTCGGAAGTTAAGCCCGCCCGCGCCGATGGTACTGCACGGGAGACTAGTGCGGGAGAGTAGGTCGTTGCCGGGAATATTTAAAATCCCCTCTACGGAGGGGATTTATATTTATGGGTGTGATGTAAATCACCATTTTCGATTAATCATTGTTTCAGTATGTAAGATTCGCCTAAATTACCAATGAGGACTTAAAGGATATGAAGCGATTCAAGAAAATACTATTCATCTTAATGGTTGCTGGAATAATTGTTTTCCCAACAAAAGGACGGTCTCAAAATGTTACCGTCACCGGCCAAATCTTCGAATATGTGACC
>JABHXA010000041.1 GCA_018657495.1 Fidelibacterota bacterium | reverse complement strand
AAATTTCACTTTGCCTTGGAATGCATCAACAGTGTTGATGCACATTGATGGATTGCTTATTTAACCCCTTTGTCCTGTGGACATTTCCCCTGCCTGCGGTAGGCAGGCCTTGACAGGGGAAAAAGAAATAATAATGGATTGTCAAATTCCACAATTCATTATTGAAAAAAAATAAATCCCCATTTTGTGCATGTACTTGAAATTTACTCTTCCTTGGAATGCATCAACAATGTTGATGCGCATTGATGGGTTGCTTATTTAACCCCATTGTCCTGCGGACATTTCCCCTTGACAGGGGAAAAAGAAATAACAAGGGATTACCAAGATTTAATATGAGTATTCAACAAAATAATTTTGATCCTTGTGCAAATACTCAAATTTCACTTTGCCTTGGAATGCATCAACAGTGTTGATGCACATTGATGGATTGCTTATTTAACCCCTTTGTCCTGCGGACATTTCCCCTTGACAGGGGAAAAAGGATTAGTAACGGATTGCCAAATTTTTATTAGGTATTCAAAAAAATAATTTCCAATCTTGTGAATGTACTTAAAGTTTAATCTTCTTTGGAATGCATCAACGGTGTTGATGCACTTATAGCCTTCATTGGTGATAAATAATGATCGATTTCCACAACCACATACTCCCCGATCTCGATGACGGCTCTAAATCCCTGGAGATGTCAATGGATATGCTGCGAACTGCGGCAGATCAGGGGATAACGGATATCATCAATACCGTTCATTTTCAACATCCCAAAGTGGATGGCATCGATATCACGCTTGAACGATGTTCTGAAAAAAGAGAATTATTGTATGATGAGATGGTCAAAGAGGACTTATCAATCAAAATTCATCTTGGTGCTGAAGTATTTTATCTGCCTAACCTGGTGGAGGTAATAAATCCGCTCACGACTTTTGGTCATGGCAAGTACATGCTTATTGAATTTCTCAGTCATCAGATACCAGATACCCAACAACAGGTTTTATTCGATTTAAAAATGCAGGGTGTTACGCCCATCATTGCTCACCCAGAACGATACAAACCGGTACAGGAAAATTTATCTCTGGTTTATAAGTGGATTAACGCCGGCTGTCTGATTCAATTGGATGCCGGTAGCCTCACCGGATCCCTTGGCAATATTGCTCGTATTTCTGCCATGGAAATTGTCAAAAGAAAACTCTGTCAATTTATCGGTTCAGACGTCCATGATAATAAACGTCGAAATTTTTGCTTAAAAGAAGCCATTGAACTATGTGATAATGTAAGTGATGATGATATTGACCAATGGGTATATCAAAACCCTTCGAAATTAATGTCAGGTGAGCCCATTGAGGTAATGATTGAAGATGAACCCCAACCAAAGGTAAATTTATTTGCTAAACTATTCAATAAAAAAGGAAAGTTCAATTAAAAATAGCAGACGAATCTTTATGAATTTCAAAAAGATGTATCGAAGGATATTTTCTTTTTGTATCATACTATCATTATTAATACCATTATATGCCCAAACCCCGGGCATGAATTCAGGTCAATCATTTTCAACCAAAACATCTAATCAACGATATGTCACCGATGAAAAAGGCAATATCCTCATGTATGTCAATGTCTGGGGTCATGTGAAAAGACCGGGCAATATTCTTGTATATGATGGTATTGATTTGGCTTCTGTATTATCTATGGCTGGTGGACCCAACCGTGGGGCAAAATATGAAAGCATATTGCTGATACGGGATATCCCTGATGAGCAGGGTTTTACAAAATATGAAATTGATCTTGAAAAATTTATCAAAGAAGGCGACAAAGGCAATTTTGTTGATATCTTACCCAATGATACTATCATCGTAAGTCAAACAAGAACCTCATATATTCTATCGAATGTTGGGTTTATTAATACCATGTTACAGATAATGAATTTGTACGTAAATATAAATCGATAAAGAATAAATTCTCATTAATACATGTCAAATCACAACTCACTGCAAAATATAAACCCTGAATTTCAGCAGCCGGAACTCACTTTAAAGGAAATCGTTTTCCTTTTGCGGCGTGGCTGGAAAATTATTGCCATCACCACCTTTATTGCTGTTTTGTTTAGTCTGTATTATGCGTTTACGGTCAATCCAGTATTTACTGCATCTACAACAATCCTTATTGAATCTGATGATGGAATGAGTTCGTTATTTGATTTTCCCGGTAGTATGGAGATGTCAGATATAATGAATGTCATTGAAATAATTTCCTCTAGAAAGGTAGCAAAGGAAACTATCAAGGAATTATGGTTTTCCCAGCATAGAAATAATTTACAAATTCTTGAAACAAGAAGATTCCATGCCAAGGGTGAGCAATTTCAAAATTTGATTCGTGAAATATCCTCTTTTGGGACTTATGATCCCACTCTAAGTGAACCCAAAATTTATACTGAAATAGATTACTCCGACACCTTGATTCAAAGGTTAGTGCACCAAATAGTAAAAAATGAAGTAATAAAGATTAGCAATAAACGTGAGACTGATATTCTAGTCATCAGTTGTACCAGCTCTTTCCCTGAAGAGGCAGCCCTACTCGCCAATACCATTACCAATGTATTTCAAAATATGGATAAAAAATGGAATGCCGAAGAATCTCTGAATTTGAGAGATTTTTTAGCTGACCAATTAACAATCAAAGAAAAAGAACTTGTCAAAGCCGAAAATAAGCTGCAGGAATATAAAGAATCAGAACAAATATTTAGCCTCGATGGCAATGCAGAAAAAATTCTTGAACAATTAGTAATTGCCGAATCAAAATATATGGAGTCCATAGCCGAAGTCAATATTAGCAATGAACAGAAAACATATTATAATTCCATTTTGTCAAAAGAAGAAAAATCACTGGTAAGCCGTTTACGAAGTTCAATAAATGCCAGATTATTAGCCTTGAGAACGGAGATTGGTTTAAAAGAAGCAGATGCGGTGCGAAACTCAAGTTTGTATGGCGAGCAGCATGAAATGGTTCAGTCTTTATTTAAGGAAATCGATGGCCTCAAATTAAAGTTGGATGAGGAAACCAATAAGTTGATCTCACAGGGTTTGGCTGTCGCCGACCCCATAGAATATCGCCAGGAACTTATCAAAAATCTTCTCACTGCCGACGCCAAATTATCCGAAATGGATGTGCGGTCAAAAGAATATAAAAAACTGGTAAATAAATATGAAAAAGAAATCAATAGGCTTCCCAAAAAACAATTAGAATTTGCCAGATTAGAACGAGATAGAATTGTATTGGCCGAAATTTTTGGATTTATGAGACAGAAATTAGAGGAAGCAAGAATATCAGTTGCCTCCGAAACAGGAACGATTCGGATTATTGACACCGCTTTTGCACCAACCAAAAAAACGAGCCCCAAGAATAAAATGAATCTTCTGCTTGGATTGATACTTGGTGGTGGGTTGGGAGTGGGCATTATATTCTTAATGGAATATCTCGACAATACCATTCGTTCAGTTGATTATCTTGAGAAACTCAATCTCACCGTCCTAGGTGTCATTCCTCAGGTTGGGTCGCAATACAAAAAGAAAACGGCAATTGGATCAAAACAATCCGGTAAGGATGAAACCGATATAGGGAATGGCATCAAGAGCATGTTCACCCGTCCAACTGGTGATAAACTAAAAAGACATATGGTTACACGGGAAGATCCAAAGTCTCCTATATCTGAATCGTATCGCATGATTCGTACCAATATTCTCTATAGTAAAACCGATGACCCTATAAAATCCATATTGGTTTCCAGTCCCGGTCCTGGTGAAGGAAAAACAACCACCGTAACCAATCTGGGTATCACCTTTGCCAATCTGGGTATGAAAACAAT
>JABHXA010000040.1 GCA_018657495.1 Fidelibacterota bacterium | reverse complement strand
AATTGAGTCACCACAGGTACTTCGACTGAAAAAAAGTGATTCCAATACAATTCAAGATCTTAGAGTTATCCAAACATCAATTGATGGATTCTGGAAATCCTCAAGTTATTTACCACATGATTTTGAAGAGTTAAGATCCCATTCAATTCTTGGTAATACTAAATATGACCCATTTGATGAAAATTTATTCGAGTACACAATTATCGATTCAATTTCTTACCAGATTTGTGCGAACTTTCTATCAAACTCAATTGATTCTGAAGAATTTATTGTTTCGCGTAATCGGAGACGTAATGATTGGCGTCATACGGAAGGCGAATACTGTTTTAATCTTGAAGTTGGCACCGAGATCGAAATTGAGAAAAAGAAATAAAATGCATAACAAACCAATGAACGCGGATGCAGAGGACCGTCAAAAAGATATGAATTTGAAAAATTATTTAAAAATTAAACTGCTAATATCCGGCAGGGTGTTTCCACCTCTGCATCGGTTATCGACATATGATTAGACGTAAGACACCTCAATATGGAGAATTTATGAAAAGAAATATGATATCTTCCCTCATCGTAATTAGTGTGCTATTTTCGCATGGTTTTTCAATTGAACCGATATCAAGTACATGCTTGCATTTAACCCAAGGTTATGTCATGGATAATTTAAGTAGTATGGGTTATTCTCATAACATCATGACCCATCCAGCTTTTATAAGCAGTAGTAATCCTGCTTCAGTAATTGCCCAAAGTGGGATATCTATAGGATTGTCTTATCAATTTGAATCTGAGGTTGATCCTGCGATGGGGCCATTTCTCAGGCATAAAAGAAACCAGATAAAATTACCTCAATCTTTTGGTCTTATTTTTCCATTGAAGAAATTATCAATCGGACTAAGCTTTAATCAAGAATACAATAGTATTCAACGAGCAGAATTAGAATTGATTACGATTGAGAACCCAACCGGGTCAGGTGAGTATGTGGAATTTCGAAATAGCGAGAATATCAATAGTTATACATTATCCATTTCATCATCTTTTCCAGGCATAATAACTGAATCTGATATGATCAGTTGTGGTTTACAATTGGACCTTAAAACATTAGAATATTCAAGTACTATTTTTGGAACCAGCTCACAATTATCAACTTATGGATATGGATGGAAATTGGGATTAAAATATGAGATTAAACATGATAGAGGAATTGGAATCTATTTTGAGAACAACCCTCGTATTAAAGACAATATTACATACGATGGATTAGAATTAAATCCGATCGAGATTGATTCTATAGAAGTACATGGGTATCCAATTTCTCCACCCAGTCATCTTGAAGGGAAAATGCCAGACAGGTTAACGATCGGTTTTTTTTCAAAGCTAACACCTAAATCATCATTAACATTTGACTTTACAAATGTTTATTGGAGTCAACTCTCATCAAACAATAATGATTATATTGATGTTTCAGGCACCTTGCTATTTCAACCGATCAATTTTTTATCTTTTTCAGTGGGCATACTGTCAACAGGAAGAGCTTATAAAACTGATTATTTAGACTTAAACTCAAAACTACATGGAGTGTATTTATTCACCGGGTTGGGAATAGATGTTCAATCCTTTAATATTGGTCTTTCCTATGCATTTAGTTCTTTTGACTCGGGTGATTATAGAGATCAAAAAATTGGGAAAATCCAAATTGGATATACTTTGTAAACATGAATATGTGTCTAACTATCAATGGTGCACCAAGAAGCGCGTATTTTCTAGATGGTGAGAGTCCATCCCTGCCCATTTCATCGTTCAGGCAGGCAAATGAAATAAAATGTGTACAATTTGAATAATGTCTATTTAGTCACGATGCCTGTAGTGAAACATTAGTTGTGTTAGGAGATAGTTAATGGTAACAATAAAATTTTACAATGAATCCCATTCAGAACCTCTAGCAATAATTCTTCGCAACGACACAAAATTGCAACAGTCTATGGGCTCAAATTTTCTTGGCAGCACTGAAGATTTTCACAAGAAAACAACCGAATGGATTAACAAAACTAATTCATTTACTTACTCAATAGTTTCCGATGATACCCCTATTGGGTTGATTTCATTGTCTAATTACAATCCCAATAATAAAACTGCAAGAATAGGTTATTGGATTTCATCAGAATATTGGAATCGCGAAGTCACTTCAACTGCATTCAATAACCTGCTGGAAGTGGCAAAAAGCAAAAGTATAAAAACTGTTTCAAGCCATGTAGAGAATGATAATATTGCATCAATGAAAATATGGGATAAGCATAACTGCACAAAAAGACCTTACAAGAAAGGACTGACAGAATGTGCCATCAACCTCTCCTAAAATGTCAATGAACGCGGATGCAGAGGACCGTCAAAAAGATATGAATTTGAAAGATTATTTAAAAATTAAACTGCTAATATCCGTCAGGGTTTTTTTTATTCTGCACCGGTTATTGGCAGTTTATATAATGGTGGGAAAGCAGTATTAAAATAATTAGGAATTCAAAGGAATCAAGGAATTCAGAGGAATCGATTGTAGATGAATATATGAAGCGTCTAAAAAAATAATGCTACAGCCTATAGTAGGCTACGTTGCAAAGGATGTCGAGGTTTAGTGTATGTGGGTGGGTGGTTTAAACGGATATTGTTCAGGCTGTTATGAATGGGATGTGATGGATTGAGTACCCTATGAAAAACGAGCTAATGATGTTGCACAGGTAATTTAGACTATTAGGTAGTAATTAATTTTTAGGAAATCATTATGAGAAAGAAAAAAAAAGCATCTGATATTTACCATAAAACAGAATATGTTTTTAAAGACAAATTGAGTTTTAGTGAAGAGTTCACTAGCATCGAGGAAATTTCAATTGAAATACTAACGGGATTAGGTGATCAGAGGAAAATACGAAAGTATTCCAAATCAAATTATCCCGGAGAGTATTATGATTGTCCGAATCCCCTGTGCTATGGTGGGGGCTTTTCTCTTGGAGATATAATAAGAGAGATGGTTTCCAATGGGACTACTCACATTGACGATACACGACGATGCATTGGGCATGAAGGGGTTTCAACTAGAGTAGATAGAGAATGCATTGAGGGTTTCAGAGTTATTTTCGAAATTAAATATGCAATTTCTAAATAGGGAATTGCAAACTAAACGGATTAAAACTTCGAAGCTGACAATCATCCGCAAACATCATTAGTCAGCCTTCAATTCATGGTTATGCCTGCCCCTGGTGGATGATTCTGAAGGAGTTCTGCCTTGATTGGAAATTTCCCTCACAATTCAAAGATATGAAGAATTCCATTGAATCCCCATAAGACCGCTGTAGCGGCAACGCCCAACAGATTGCATTCATATTTTTATTCGACGTAATTTTGTGTCTAGCTTATGTATATAATCCCATACGTTAGAAAATCACTTTAATGGTAAGATACTTAGACTGTTCAAATTATAAGGGAGCGATAGATAGTGTCCAAAACATACTTGGAATCCCCAAAGAACATTTTGTTGGATTATTCCGAGAGTTAGACACGGACAGTATGTATGAAGAGTGCCCGGGATATGATTCCTTTGAGGAGACTATATTTCCTTATCTTCGAAACAGGTTTGAGATAAAAACTAATTTTGATTACACCTGTTGGTTCCATGGCACGAGAATATTTCCTAATCAAGTTTACACAAAAGGTATTCTCCCCTTAACTTCAAATTTAGATTTCATATGGTCTAATTTGAAAAACCTAGCACCGAAATATTTTTCATCTCAGGAATGGAATGAATTTCGGCAAAAAATGACTGAAGGGCAATTTCCTATCCATTTTACAGAACTGTATTCGATGAAAGTTGCCGATAATTTCCATTATGGCCCTTATGGATTATTAGTGAGAGAATTATTTGAGCAGCCAAAAAGGATGGGGAATTGGGACTATCTTGGAGCACCGGAAATTGTATATGATATTTGCGCTACTTTCAAAGATAACTATGATTATGATCTCTTAAGTAGCTATCTCAACTATTCTCAAGCTTGTATTGTAAAATTCAAGGACAAGAACAATCGTAAATATTTGCTGGGAGTTGCATTGGCTTATATATATTGCAAAACTAATGATATAAAAATTTGGCAAGATTGCTCATATGCGTATAATGGACACGCGATAGGTGTCCCAGCAGAAGATATTATTACTGTTGAAATAATTGAGGGTTGGCAAAGTCAAAATGGTGTTTTCTAATTGATTAAGACTTTGCAACTGAAATTCTAATAATAAACACCAATTGTCAACCTTTAAGTCATGATTGTACCTGCCCACTGTGGATGATTCTGCGGGGGCATGAACGTTTAGAAAAAAGGCCATGCTTATTCCAACTCTAGTTCTGTGGTCATTGGTTATCCTACTTTTCCTATTAGAAAACGGGCTGGGTAGTATTTTTTGGGAAATTTCTATAACCCTATTAAAGTAATCCCATTTTTGAAAATGTAACAATATGAAATCAACTATCGTTATTCACAATCAAAACCGAAGTTCTTTTGTAACTTCAATCCATCATTCGGAGCTGTATTCACAACTTAAAGACCCGAAGGTTTTGTTTAATCGTGGCAATCTTTAACTCCGAATAATACTATAACAAATGAAGGAGCAGGTTATGAAGAGAATTACAATATTCCTATTGATCGGCATCACCTATGCCACGGTGATCAATATCCCTATTGATTATTCTACTATCCAAGAAGGCATTAACGCCTCAGCGGATGGGGATACTGTTATCGTTGCACCAGGTATTTACAATGAATCGATTAACTTTATTGGGAAAAATATTCTAGTCACTTCCAATTACATTTTTGACGAAGATAGTACATTTATCGAGAGTACTGTTCTAAGGGGAGAATCTTGGATTAGTACAGTCACATTTGAGAATGGTGAAACGTCAAATGCTATTCTTAGTGGATTTACAATCAAAGATGGTTTTGCATTATTATGCTAAAACTATTCATTTCTGACATCACATTGTTTGTAGACAAAATCATTTTAAACGAAATTATTGGTTGGATTTAAATATGGATAATAATATCGATTAAGTAATTGTTATATTAATCATCATCGTCCATATCATCATCATAATTAAAAATTAAAAAAGGATATCTATGTTAAAGAATATTTCTTTCTATTTATTACTCATATTATTATTTTCAAATTATTTGATGTGTACTGAAACAAAATTTGTTGGGCAAAATGAATATAGATCCAGTGATAGTACTTGGTATAGATATAAAAATGATGTAAAAGGTAATCAAGTGGAACCATTCAGAATGATACTAAGAAAATCTAATGGTACAAAAGTTACTGGGAGTGATCTAAGTGCTTTGAGCATAACAAATGCAGAAATACAATCAGATACCCTTATTGGTGCATTTAATATTGTAACTATTGATACAACTGAGAATCCATTTATTTACGCCCAACGAGCAGATACGTCAAGTGTAGCGTGTCAAAGCCTTCCGGAATAAAAGAGATTAATCCTGTGAGAGACTTCTTGTTAAATTTAAAACAAAAAAG
>JABHXA010000004.1 GCA_018657495.1 Fidelibacterota bacterium | reverse complement strand
TTTTGTTTTAAATTTAACAAGAAGTCTCTCACAGGATTAATCTCTTTTATTCCGGAAGGCTTTGACACGCTACACTTTTTATCAACCATCCTTGATGACTTCTCTCGATATATTATTGCATGGAAGTTATTTACTACAATGTCTGCAGAAGATGTTCAAGAAACTCTTGATTTGGCTCGTACAGCTGCTGGTATTGATAAGGCAACCGTCAGAATCCGTCCAAGATTACTGTCAGACAATGGTCCTTGCTATTTATCTGGTGAGTTGAAAGAATACTTGAAGGATCATGATATGAAACACTCTAGAGGTCGCCCATATCATCCTCAGACTCAAGGTAAGATCGAGCGTTATCACAGAACCATGAAAAATGAGATAAAGCTACACAATTACTACTCTCCTTCACAGTTGAAAGACGCTCTTGGACCATTTGTTGACTATTACAATAACAAACGTTACCATGAGTCGTTGGACAATGTTACACCCGCGGATGTATACTATGGCAGGCGAGAACAGATAGTAACTTTGAGGGATAAGATAAAGATAAAAACGATGGAAGAAAGGAAGAGAATTAATCTGCTGGCAACAGTTTAATTAAGTAAATTAATGATGAATAATTATACCAGAAACACTCTCATAGAATTATGCTAATTTATTCCCGTCGCTTTGAAGACCTACAATCTTCAACATCAATCTGTATTTCTAAAACATTTTGTTTTTTGTATAAATGAATGATTATTTCACCATATTCATCTGATTCCAGCCTAAACTTTCCAATAGTGGAATTGTTAGACAATTCACGAACAGCGCTTTTAATTCCCGAGGATAGATTTTTTAATAAATTTTTATACTTTTTCTCATTTTGCATAGAATTATTTTTTATCAATTGTACATCTTCCACATGTGAGGTAAACGCTAATCCAGGTGTGAAGACTGCTGAAGGAATGTTGTGATCATGAGAATTATTATGATCATCTTTATATTCAAGATTTTCTTCATAAAAATTCTTCGAGGCATTTTCTATCTCGGCAACTTGATTCAGTTCCCCTTCATGCATTTGATTTAATTTTAGACTAAAATGATCTGGTTCCATGCCCTTTCTATCATTTGGATGGTACCTTTTAAAGGTTTTCCCCTGGTCAGGAAGCAATGACCGGACAAGTTGATCTGTTAACAAATCTAATTGTCTGTCTGCCTTTGTAAACATCGAACGAAAATCTTTTAAATTTCCTTGTGATAAATTTTGTTCAGATGTCGTCTTTAAGGGAATAGTTAGTTTTGTTTCGGGTATCTGGTTATTTGAGATTTTTGAGGACCTTCGATTTGCCATATCCAGCAATTGTTTGGCGGTACTATTCTTTTTAAGAATATCCTTAAATTCATCCTGAATATTAATTGTCTTTAATGCATTATCATTCTGTTGTAAATCATTCTTTAATTTTGGACTCAAGATTGGATTTGATACGTCACTCTTACCGTTATTCTGTATTTTTTCCTGTACTTTTTTAAAATTTGAATTATTAGGTTCTCTATCCCGGGTTCGTAAATCATCCATCGTTTGATTATTGATAACATAATCGAGGGGGTTACTGCCAATTCCAACTTCAGCATTGTTAGATTTACCAACAGTTTTCTTTTCAATTCTTTCAAAGGTAATCATTTGTTTTTCATATCCTTTGGATTCTGCTGGTTTTCAGTATCAATATCACTCTCCACGAGATTTATCAAGTTTTCCTTGACCATTAGCAGCTCAATTGATAAAGAATCGATTTCTGATTGCTTGTTGAAATTATCAGATTCCAATTCTTTTATCTGCTCTTCCAAAATCAAAACATCCTTTTCCGTTTTCGTCAAATTATCTTTTACCACTTTTTCGGTAATTCTTGCTGCAGATGAGCTCCCTAAAGCCAGTAATATGTTTTGTCTTTTTCTTGTACCGGTATTTTTATAGAGCTTCATTATTGTCTGATCATCCAGCTGCTGGACAATATTGCGAATTTCTGCAACTTTCATATTTTCATAAGTCTTCGCCATTTCCTTTATACTAATATTGTTCAGTTTCTCTGTTTCAATATTTTGCTTATATATACTTATTTGACCTTTCAGGTGAGAAATTTCCTCATCCATGTGGGTGATATCTGCAACGCGGTCATTTATAACTCTACCTGTTGAATCTGCACGGTATCCGTAATTTTTAATATCATTCTTGAGTTGTTCAATTTCTCGATTTTGCTCAACGATTAATCTCTTAACCGTATTTTTATCTGAGTTATGAATAATATTTTTATAATCATATGGATTTTCAATTGTGGGAGTCTCCATATTTAAAAAGACCGTAGCAAAAAATGCCCCAAAGCAGATGAGGTACACGGCCAATCCGATCCCGATATATTTTATAATTTTCATTTTGACGATTTCCTGGATATAATTCTTGAACTGATTTCATCTGTTGCATTCTGATTGACGCGATCTGTTTCTTTAACAAAACTATTATGATCAGAGTCCTTCAATTTGTTCATCATTTTCTTTGCTTTTGATGTTTCAAGAAGATCATCTCGTTTATTATCCACCTCAGTTTCGCTATATTCAATTACAGTATTTTGGTTATTAATTTTATTATTAATTGCATCCATGTATATATGCTGGTTCATTAAAGTTCTTGTATCAGTGACGAGAGTATTATCATTTTTGAATATCTCTTCTTTCTTTTCCTCCAGAATATCTAAATCAGTTTTCATCTTTTCAAGTTTATCCTGGGATTCAGCTAAATCTCTCGCTTTTATTTCTTCTTCAATTGTTCGTACGTCTAAAATTCTTTGATATGGAAATTGGTATTTCATTTAACAACTTCATTATCAATTTTTGTACCATTGACATATCCTGGGTACTAATTATCAATAATACCTTGTAATATTTATAGTTATTGTGATTAACTGAGTGGAGTTCGTTACCGATGATAGGAAATAATTTCCTGGCTCGGTAAGCTTATTCCTATGTGGTAGAAATATTTGAGGAAAGTGTGGAAATAGCTATTTTTATATCTTGCAATATATGAGTCTCATCACTGCCCTGTTTCAAAAATGTCTCAATATTTTCAATATGATTAATTGCCAGGTCAACCTTTTTATTACTGCCTGGTTTATAAGCGCCGATATTTATAAGATCTTCAGATTCCTGATAGACAGCCATCATTTCAATGATTTTTTGTATCTGTAATTGATAATCTTTTGAGGTGATTGAATTTTTTAATCTGCTAACACTTTGGAGTACATCAACAGGTGGATAATGACCTTTTGTAGCTAATTTACGGGAAAGAACCAGGTGTCCATCAAGAATACCACGAGCAGTATCTGCGATGGGATCTGAAAAATCGTCGCCATCGACAAGAACATTATATAATGCCGTAATACTTCCCTTTTCATTTGTACCAGTCCGTTCGAGTAATTTTGGTAAAAGTGCAAATACAGAGGGTGTATATCCTTTTGTTGTCGGTGCTTCACCGATGGCTAAGCCAACTTCTCTTTGGGCATGCGCGATACGGGTTAATGAATCTAGCATCAACATTACATCCATTCCCTTATCCCTAAAATATTCGGCAACAGTCGTTGCCACCATAGCTGCTTTTACACGAATAAATGGTGCCTGATCAGATGTAGCAACAATAAAAACTGTACGGGCCATGCCGTCCTGCCCCATATTATTTTCAACGAATTCCCTTACTTCACGTCCTCTTTCTCCAATCAATGCGATTATATTTACCTGAGCATCTGTATTTCTGGCAATCATACCCATCATCACACTTTTTCCCACACCACTCCCGGAAAATATTCCTATTCTCTGCCCTCGTCCTATTGGTACTAATCCATCAATACTTTTTATACCAGTAGTTACCTGATCAAATATTCGTTTTCTGAGGAGAGGATTTGGCGGATTATTATAAACTGGATAGATTGTTTCACAATTGATTGGACCCTTACCATCGATTGGGTTACCCAAACCATCTAGAATTCGTCCAAGTAGCTGCATTCCAACTGGTATTTCAAGTTTTTGAAAACCTCTAGAAACCTTGCATCCCGGAGCAATTCCGTAGGTGGCATCCAAAGGCATAAGGAGTATTCTTTTATCTTTAAATCCGACAATCTCGGCTCGGACCGTTCTACCAACTGTTGTATGAATTTCGCATAAATCACCGACAGATCCATTGGGGCCAGTAGCTTCAATAACTAATCCAATGACCTGTGAAACTTTACCATCAATCTTTATTGATTGTGCATTACCAATAATTTCTAATTTTCTATCGATTTGCGATATGATGTTTTCGGTAAAATTCATGACGATATCTCTATTGCTTTTATCAAATTCATCAATTGTGTAGTAAATCTACCATCGATAACATGAATGATATTTTCCAGCATGCATTCACCATGACGCAAGTTATCGTCTGTAATGATCTTTAATTTCTCGGATGATAAATCCATTTCTGCCAACATGTTGTGTTTCTCAAATAAGTTCATACTAGAGGGATTTAAGCGCAGAACTAACTCATCTTCATCTACCACTTTTGCATATGCTTTTGAAATTTGATTTTTGAGAATTTCTTCAATTTTATCCGGGTTCGATATTTCATGATCAAGTATATTATTTGCAAGAGTTACCCCCATGTCAGATACTTTTGTAAATACGGTTTCAATTGATTCTTTATACTGCTGGTTTAGGTTTTTTATTAATCCAGCAAACTCATTTCTTAGGTCTGAGATTATTATTTCTTTTTCATGAGAATGATTTATTTCACAATCCTGAATTCCAATTTTATAAGCTTCTTCCTTTGCAACAATCATTTCCTTTTCAAGAAGGTCGATTTTTGTATAAAGTAGTTCTGTGTCCGAGGTAATTGGGGCTTTTTTAGTTTTTGACTGCTTTTCATCATTATCAATACTATCATTGAAGTGTAACTCCTCAACGAAATTAATAAGGTGCATATTGTGTATTTCCAACGGAAAATACCTTATTCGATTACAGCTTCTTCTTCACCGCGTGCGAGTACAATTTCACCAGCATCCAGCAGGTTATCCACGGCTTCAAGAATCTTTTGTTGGGCGTTTTCCACATCTCTTGCTCTAACAGTTCCCAAAAATTCTAATTCATCTTTTAATAATGCTGAGGCTCTTTCAGACATATTCTTATAGAGACTATCTCTCATATTCATAGAACTGCCTTTCATAGCCAACGCCAATGTCTGAGTATCAATGTTCTGTACGATTTTCTGAATGGCATTATTTGTGAGTGAGAATATATCTTCGAACAAGAACATAAGACTTTTAATTTCACTTGCAAGAGCTTCATCTCTTTCCCGGATATTTGAAAGAATATTTTTTTCTGCAGCTCTACTGGCCGAGTTCAATATTTCGGCGACTGAATCTGCTCCACCTGATTTACTTAAGTCTCCGCCAAAGATATCCCCTATCTGGAATCTTAGAACATCGTCGATCTGGCTAATTAACTCAGGGGATGTTTTATCCATGGTTGCCAATCTGTAGGCAATTTCGCTTTGAATATCTTCACCCATTTGCGAGAGTAGGCCCGCTGACTGGGTTGGTTTTAAGTTTGCCATTATCAGGGCAGATGTCTGAGGGTGTTCATTTTGAAGGAAATTCAATAATTGTTTGTCATCCACAGTTTGCAATAATGAAAATGCACTTACTTCAGTTGCAGCCTCAACATGTTTTAAAACTTCTTCGGCTTTTTTTAGGCCCCAAGTTTTCTCAAGAATTTTTTTGGCGTAATGTAGTCCACCTTCGGCAACATATTTTCGGGCAAGCATCATTTCATAGAATTCACTGATCACCTCTTCAACAATATCCGAAGGGATATTTCTCAATTGTGCAATTGCAATACTTAGGTCTTCTACTTCTTTATCATGTAGATTTTTAAAAATATTCGTAGCATTTTGCACTCCAATTACTATGCAAAGAATTCCTGCTTTTTGAATTGGATCAAAGGAAGCTGGTGAAAGCTGTTTACCTGGGTCTTGATCATTCTTTGGCATTTTTAGCTTCCTCCATAGATGAATTGGCTATCCAGGATCTAACCAGATTTGCAGCATCTTCGGGTGCTTGTTTAACAAATTCAGAGATGTCATTACTCATCTGATCTTTTGCCTCTAATTTCGCTCTGGCATCAGGGGATAATTTCTGCATGAACTCATCGACGTCGACTTCTTCTTCTTCTGTTTTTGGTCGACCTAATTTGCCTGTGATAGTACCGCCACCCGCAGTTCCAATTGCAACAACCTTTTTATTACCCATCGGCAGAATCAGTTGCGCATCACCGATAACAGATCTCATTATTTTCATTACGAAGAAAACCATAATACCGACTATTAGGAGCAATATTCCTCTTTCGGCCCATGTTTCTATTAAAGCAGATTTCTGCATGCTCGCCATTACAATCTTATCCTCTTCAATTCGACTTCGATCAAATTGAATATTTGTAACTATTACTTCATCTCCTCTGGTTTCATTATAACCAACTGCCTGTCTCACTAACGAGACGATATTATTCATTTCAGAGGTTGGCCTGGCAAGATAATTTTTGATACCGTCTTCATTTGTCTGATAGATTCCATCCACATTTACGGCGACGGTAATTCTCTTAATTTCTGGTTGTGAAGTAAAATGTTCTGTAGTTTTACTTAATTCATAATTTGTGACAGAATTCTGGTTGGAAAAAGACGATGAATCTGGACGAGTTCCTGATTCAACTAATTGTTCTTCACTAATGATCGCCACATCTTCTGAATCAAATATCTCTGAGGTCCTTTCAATTTGTTCAAAATTTATATCCACGGCGACGGAAACAGTAGAATTGTTCATCCCGACAATTTTATCCAACATTTTCCGTACTTTTATTTCTTTTTCATCAGCAATATTTCTTCTTGTAGACCAAAAATCTGAACCAGATTCGCTTCCACCATCATTTGATCCTTCAAAAAGAATTCCTCCTCTTGTATCCACAATACTTACATCATTTAAATCGATACCATCGACAGCATTTGAAATTGTAACGGCAATCCCATTAACTTGGTCCGGGGAGAGATAATAACCTGGATTCAATTGTAGGGAAACTGAAGCACTGCCATTATCTCCCTTGCTAAATAAATCCCCTTCATCTATCACCAATTGTACTCTGGCAGATTTAATTTCTGAATATTCCTCAAGGGTTCTTGTAAGTTCTCCCTCCAGGGCAATCTTCATGGAAACTTTCTGCATAAACTGTGTCATCCCAATATTTGTTTTATCAAAAACACCATATCCGCTGTTTCCATTACCCCCGCTAATCTTATTATATCTCAATCTAAGCTCACCAACTTTTGCACTTTCTACCAGAATAGTTCTGCCCTGATTTTCAATTTTGTATTTGGTGCCTTCACTGCGAAGAGATTCAACAATTTCCCCTGCCGAATTTGCATCGATATCACTAAATAATACCTCATACGAAGGTTTGTTGGCCCAAAGCAAAAGTACAAGTAAAGTAGATATCATCATTATTGGAATAAAAAACACCACTAGTCTCTGGCCAATGGTGTATTGTTGGAAGAATAATCCTAAACGCATTAATAAATTTCTAAACATATATTCCCCTGGCTTCCTAAACCTGCATTCTCTTTAGTTCCTGGTACGATTCCAATAACTTATTACGAACTTCAAGCATCATTTGGAAACTGATACTCGCCTCTTCAAGGGCAACCATGGCTTCATGGATATTTTCTTCTTTGTTGACTAGCACATTCTGAACTTTTTCAGTTGCTATTTTAGAGTCTTTATCAACTGCTTTTAGATAATCTTTTATAACGTTACCAAAACTGCTAGTCTCATTTTTATTTTGATCCTGAAGTTTTCTGTTTGCAAGTTCTCTTACGGTTGATAATGAGTTAATATTATTAATTTCAGTCATTTCTTTAACCTCTTAAATCTAGAAATAATCCAGTTGTTGACATGGCTTTTGAGTATGCCATATGATTATTCATTTTACGTTTATCTTGAAATACAACTTTAAGCGATTCCTCTTCTTGTTCGGTCAGTAGCTTTTTTTGCGGTTCGTTTGCTTTGTCTTCTTTTTTTATAATTGAATCAAAATCTAATGCTGTTTCCTGTTTCCTATCTTTAACCGGGTTCTTCTTTTGAGTAGCATTATTTCTTATTTGATCTATATTGATATAGGTTGAATCAACGGACTCAATTTTATTCAAATTCACTTATCAAATCTCCAATGATTGTTTCGCCATCTGTTTTGATGTATTAAATGCGGTCAAATTGGCCTCGAAACTTCTGTTCAAAGTCATCATTTCCACCATCTCCTCAACTATATTAATATCCGGGACACGAATGAATCCATCTTCGTCAGCATACGGATTGCCTGGGTCATGGATTTTTCTCTCTTCCTTTTCATAGACCATTTCAAGTTCCTTGCCATTGCCAATCCAACTTTCTACACCGGAATTTCCATCTAATGATAAATGACGAGAGTCTGTTTTTTTAACTCGTGAGTTTGCTGCTGATAACTCATGGTTGAAGGTTTTTACTTCTTTATATACAATCTTTCTTCTTGCGTATACATCTTCACCGGGTTTTGCTACTTTTTCAGAATTTGCAATATTCTTTGAAATTGCGTCAAGTTGACGAACCTGAGCAATCATACCGGTGACTGAATTTTGTACTGAAGATAATAGACCATTGCTCTTCATAATAATTCCTTTATTGAACTCTTCCTGTGATACTTGATTTCAATCCTGAATATACTCTTCTAAGTGATTGAATCGAGAAGTTGTACTTTATCTGGTTAATTGCCATTTCACTCATCTCAGTCGTCATATCAACATTTCCTTGATTTCCATTTTCGGAGGTAATATTTAATTTTGTTTTGGTTATATGCTTTTCATCGGATGTGTGAAGTCCTTTATTACGAACATTCATCAGTTCATCAGCAAAATTTGTATTTTTTCTCACATAACCGGGAGTATCCATATTTTGAATGTTTCTAGATATGGCTTCCTGAGTCTTTTCTGCAACGTCGAGCGATTTGATGAGTTGTCTGCTGTAATCTGTCTGGAATATTTTCATTGTCAGGCATGTATTCAATTATTATGCCAGTAGGGGAGCTAAATGAAACTCTCTTCGAGAACTCCAATTAGATTAGCGATTAACGGTCGTTTTACATTCAGAAGATAGGAAATTTGTACATCAGGTAGGGAGAATTTTTCTTGGTAAAATAATTTAGAAGTTGATAATGAAGATTTGGTTGTTTGACTATTCTATTAGAAATTCTTTGGGAAGAATATTTTGTTCTTTATATAAATTTAATTTATTCCTTAATGTACGCACGGTAATGTCTAGAACCTTTGCAGCCCTGGTTCTATTATTTTTGGTTCTTCTTAACGTAGCAAATATTGCTTCACGTTCAAGATTACCAATGGTAATATTTCCGTTAAACAAGGCTGAATCAGATGAGGTATGGGTATTCCCTGTCAACAAGATATGTTCAGCTTTTAAGTCCGATGTACCGCCTGTAAGAAGTACTCCCCTCTCGATTGAGTTTTGAAGTTGTCTGATATTTCCAGGCCAGTCATATTCCTCCAGCTTCAACATAGCATTTTTCGAAATTGAAATGTTAGGATAATTGTATTTATCTTTAAAATTTTGTAAAAAATGCCCTGCCAAAAGTGGCATGTCCTCCAACCTATCCCTTAATGGCGGAACTTCTATAGGAAAAATATTCAGCCGATAGTAAAGATCTTCTCTGAAATTTCCATCTTTAATTAATTCCGGAAGATTCCGATTTGATGTAGCTATGATTCGGACATCGATATTTTCATGTTTATTATTTCCAACTCTGATAATTTGGTTTTCCTGCAGAACCCTTAATAGCTTTGCCTGCATAGTGACAGGGATTTCGCTTATTTCATCCAGCAATAGGGTACCGCCATCAGCTTCATGGAACATACCTTCGGTGGTTTTCAAAGCACCTGTAAACGCACCTTTCATATAACCAAACATGGTGCTTTCCATTAGATTCTCAGGAATTGCTGCACAATTGACCTGAATATATTTACATTCCTTTCGTTTACTGCCCTCGACAATGAGCTGTGCTACCAATTCCTTTCCTGTTCCACTTTCACCGGAGATTAGAACAGTAGCATCACTTGGTAGAACCAAATTAATTTTGTCAAATATCTGTGATATTGCCTTACTTTGTCCAATGATTTTATTAAATTTCTTCTGATTTAATATCTCTTTTTTTAATTCTTTATTTTCCTTCTTTAAATGCTGAAAATCAAAGAACCGGTTTAACCTGTTCTCTATATCAGTAATGGTAAAAGGCTTTGTAACAAAATCATATGCCCCTATTTGTACAGATTTTACGGCCTCCTCAATAGTTCCAAATGCCGAAATAAGAATAAATCCAGGCGGGTTTTCAAATTCCATGACCTTATTTAAGAGTTCCATTCCAGTCATCACCGGCATCTTCAGATCTGATATAATTAAATCGACAGGATTTTCCAAGATTATCTTTAAGGCACGTTCACCATTTTCAGCAACACAAACTGAATATTGCATATCTTCAAGTGCTTCTTTTAAAAATGACCTAATAGAATAGTCATCTTCTACGACGATTATTTTTTTGACATCATTTGATAGCTGTATATTGTTTGTCATAAAAATCAAACCCCTATTCTCATTGTGATGTTACCTTTATGCATTTATCTTTTGGGGTAAATAAATTGTTATCTCCGAACCAAATTTCCCCTTTGACGAAACCTGAGAATCCCCACCGACAGCTTTTAATAAATTATCTGCGATACTCAATCCGAGCCCAAGTGAATTTATTTTTGTTGTAAAAAATGGTTCTCTGCATTTTGAAATAATTTCATCACTCATTCCAGTTCCATTATCTTTTATGCTGATTTTTATCAAATCATTGTTTGTGTCATATTCAATATTCATATCTACTGAAAGACTATTCTCTTTTTTGGCTTCTAATGAGTTATGAAACATATTATTGATAATAGTTTTGATGGTATGTCTATCAATAACAGTATTTATATTATTTAGTTTAGAATTTACATTAATATCGAAATGGATAGAATCTGAACTAAATTGATCTTTAAAATCGGAGGCCAATATTTTGCAAAATTTGATTATATCATATTTATCTGAAATAAGATTCTGCTGATTATTAGAATAATCAATCAGATTTCGGATAATAAAATCGATCCTCTGTATCCCTTCAATCAGTATTCCAAGTTTTGGTCCGATCTCTGATTGATTCATTAAATCCCGGGTTAGGAGATTTGCATAACCAACGACAGCAGTCATTGGTGTCCTAAGATTATGAGCAACATTCTCTGCCATATTTTGCAGAAAATCTTGATGTTTATGAGTCTTTCTACCAAATATGGTATTATCCATGCAGACCAGCGATATTAGAGGTGATTTCGTTAAAGGATCATAATGTTTGGTGGCTGAGAAAGCGACTATTCCTGAAAATGGCTTGCTGATATTCAATTGAAGTACAGTTGACTCGCTTTCCAATTCTAAAAAACGATTGGCGGTTTCTTTTCCCTGTGTAGTAAAAATATCATCAAATTCGCATTTGTCTTCTGAAACTTGAAATACTTCTTTTGCATCTTTGTTTAAATATTGAATATTTAAACTATTATCTATGACAAATACAGGGGAATTAATGGTTTCAAGTAGAAAAATAATAGATTTTCTAAACTCCCAGAACTGATTTGTTGCCGGCACTTCAAGATCAGCAATATCTGGCTGAACAGTATCAAATTGAGATGCAACATCCAATAAGGTCATTTCAAGATTTGTATAAGATCGTTTTAAATCCTGAGTAGTGTTGTTGAATCTATTAAATATACCTGCTAATTCGTTTTTGTCCATGCCATATTTGATCGGTTAATTATTTATCTCCATAATTTTCTTCATGTTTTTTATATAACTCGGTAGAGTGTTTATTTTTTTGGGACCGAATCTTCTCAAAGGTGGTTGATCTCTCCAGCATCGCATTGCTCATTGGTTTAAGTGGACCTGATATATCCTCGACCCTCGCTTTTAATAATTCTAATTGGTTTTCCAAATTTTGGATATTTTTTTTCATATCCAACATCTTCATACCTTTTTCAATATTAAGAACAAGATGTTCAATTTTATAAGGTTTCTCATAAAAATCATATACTGGTCCCCGAAGCACTTCTATTGCGGTTGATAGATTCTGGTTTCCCGTCATAAGAATAATTAATATATCTGGAATTTCTTTTGATATTTTATGACTCAGTTCTATACCCGACATACCGGGCATTTTTATATCAGATAACATCACATCTGGAATAACTTTAATCGCTAATTTATATGCATCCAATCCGTTGAAGCTGACATGTACTTCCCACCCCATAGATTTAAACTCATACTCAAGGACTCTTACAATAGTATCATCATCATCCACGATAAGAATTGTTTTCCCAGTCTGGCCAATATCACTCATCGGCAATAGACTCCAATCTTTCCTGTTCTCTAAGCGGTAGGAATTTTTTCCATAACTGATGCAACAAACTATGGGTTGTAATACCATCTTGCTGGCAATCTACTGTTGAAAAGAAGATATTCATCCGTTCAAATTCGAGTTGATCTGACTTACGATTTTTAAAATCCCTGATCATTTCTATGATATCAAGTTCACTGGAAATTTTATCATTATTCGGTATTATTAGAAATAAGAGAAATGGTGCAACCCATAAGTAATAAACATTTTTTCCTAAATGTGACATGATAACATTTTTCATCTCGTCGTGTATCATACTCAATTTTTCAGTTAATATTGTGCTGGAAACATTAGAGATCTCTAATACTGACAGCGATATTGGATTGTTATTACCAATTGCCCTGTATAATTCTTCTTCGAGTCTCTCTTCAAGGGCGAATCGTGATGATTTAACCCCAGATTTCCCAGTTTTATTTCCGATAAAGCGATAAAATATAGGTGCAATTTGTGTGGTAAGAATTTGCATGAGTTTGCTTTCCTCATCAGCGACAGCTTCATTTTTTGTTGAAAGCACAACCAAAAAACCAATTAATCTATCCAGAAATCTAATTGGAAATAGATGCAAATCAGTAAAATGATCATCAAGGGTTATTACCTTTTGATTTATAGAAATTTTTTCATTCAATTTTGAAATTATTGTTGGTTCAGTATCCGAAACAGACATTGAATTTATTGTGTCATCTACCTTGAATTTAAATTCAGAAATCATTTCCTGTGGCAATATGCTTTGACTAACTAGGAGGTATTGTCCTTCGTCTAATATAAATACACCAGTATTCTTTAATCCCATTCCTTCTCTTATAGTATCAATAACAAATTTAAATATCAACTCCTTATCATCAATTTGATAGATTATTCTGGAGATTTCATACAGCATTGATATTTGCTCAAACATTGTTTGTATTTTTTGATTGAGTCTTTTATTTTCGCGTCGTACTGCCTGAGTATCAAGAGCTCTTTTTATTGTTAGGATCAAATCTTTAAGCTCTAAAGGTTTTTGGACATAGTCATAGACATTTTCTCTAACTGCCTCAATAGCACTATCGAGGCTGGCATATCCGGTAAATATGATGACTTCTGCGTCAACTTGACTCTCACTTACTACCTGGACAATATCCAATCCTGAAATTTCTGGCATTTTTAAATCGGTAAGAACCAGATCGATGGGATTATTCCTTAAATATTCTACTGCCTTTTTTGGTTCAGTAAATGAAATAACCTCATATCCCTCCATCTCAAGCCCCATAGAAACATACTCAACAATTAGCTTTTCATCATCTACAACAAGGATTCTCTTATTTTCCAAAATAATTCCTTCCTTTTACCTGAATTCTATTTTGTCTTCTGTAAACACAACGGAGACTTTACTGTATTTTTCGTCAGAATATAATTCTATTCCATTAATGATGAATTTAACGCCGGGATATAAAAAGTTTATTATTTTTACTTTTTCATCATTACTTTTGCCAAGAGCTTCTGCTTTTATTTCTGCTAGTCTTTTTTCAATCTTTTCCTGCTTAACTAAAACAAGCTCTTTTCTATTTTTCAATTGTTCCAATTCTATCAATTTTTCGGGTGATAAATTTTTCAGTCTACTTTTTAGAAGCAAAAGAAATTCCTCTTGCTTTATAAATCGTTTATGAGTATTTATTGCATCTTCCAATTCTTCCCTAGCCTTATCCATTTCAGCCAGAAGCGGGTTAGCTGAGTGGTCTGATACTTGAATTTCAGTATGAATTTGGTTTTCACTACCGATTACATTTGCTTCAATAGTTGATCTTGCAAATAAACTTCCGCCTCGAACCACACCTTCATCTTCCTTGACAATAATGTATCCACCAGAGGATATTTCAGAATTGAATATATATTTTTTAACCTCAATATCCCCACGCGCTCCAACATTTGCATCCTGTATAAAACCACAATAGATATTCTTTGAAGCCAGCAATTTGGCCCTGCCAAGCCCAACGATTCCATTATTAACGGTTATGCTGCCGGATTGCGAATACACTTCAGCTGCGCCAACATTTCCGCCAATTTCAACATCTCCTTCCGCTTCAACTCTAAAACCAGATAACACATCACCATTAATAATTACTGGTCCGTCAAACCGGATATTTCCAGTCTCATAGCCAACATCACCGAGGACATGGTAGACGTCATCAACATGTATCCGATCATTTGATTTATAAGCATAACCATCGATTTCAGAAGAGATTGAAATATTGTCGTCGGATATGACGACATTGCGTCCTTTATAATCTTCAATATCGGCTAGGCGTACTAGACCCTTTTCATCAGGAATAAATGATAATAAAGTTTGACCCTTTACAACTTTTTCGAATTTTCGAATATTTTTATAATCAACCCGATCCAGAGTGGAACCCTGCTCCGATTTATCTATTGAAAATACTGCCCACAAAAGAGTCCCTTTCTCGCGATTATTCATTTTAAGTTACAATCCAAATATTTGGGATACATTTATTACCCTTTTTTTCTGTATTTAAAATGTACTTCACTTGAATTACCGCAAGAACACTTTACAGTCAACCCACTTATCATTTGATCGTCAATGATAGGTTCAAATTGAAATTTAGTATTTGCCTTCGATTCACTTTCATCTTCATTTTTTGGTATTAATATCATTGTTGGCTTTTTCAGTATAACTTTTGAGCCTTTAATGATAGAGTTACCGAATTTCTTTCCCTCATCTAATGAAATGGAATCCGTTAAATCATTGGAGTTATCCACTTTATATGATGATAATATTCTCTTTTTTGGCATAACGATTATTTAATAACAATTTTTAAATATTTTGTAAGAATTCCCCTGCGGAAATATTACCTGCGATTAAATGTAAATTTCCATTAACCACTTCAGTATGACCCTTATGGCATTCTTTCATCAGAATGGTAGTCATTTGCATATCTTTATCCGAAAGCTCTGGCAAAGCAATTTTCTGGCTCATCATAATGTAGTCCCATACGAGACTGCATAAAATACTGACTATCAAAGCGATCATTCTTATCCTGTTTTTTTACCATATATTTTTTGCTTTATGCTGTAATTTATCTTGCATTTTTATGACAGAATCAGCAAAATCCTGAAATTCAGCATTTTTAAATTCAAGACTATTCTTGTTTAGTATTTGCCATACCGACTCATCAAATTCACTCAACTCTGGGATTCCACCACCAAACTCGATGCCCATGGCATTAACTATGAAATTGGAACAATGAATTATTCCTGCCAACATTCGTTTATCGGAATCAGGTGCGTCCAAAGGCTTATGGTGATATTTTACTGCATCTGACATTGCCTGGGGAATATTCCATTTTTCACAAAGCCAGCCACCTACTTGGGCATGTCCAGCTCCCAATAACTCATATTCAATATTTTCGATTGGGGCATCTCTTTCGACTGCCTGGATATAAATTTTCTCTGACCAATCGGTTAAAACAGAATTCAGAGCTAACTTTCCTATATCATGTAATAAACCAGTTGCATATGGGCTGGCAGGGAGCAAACTCTTAAGATTTAGTTTTGCAGCTAATTCCTCTGACATTATTGCACACATATTTGAATGTGTCCAAAATTTTCGCCAGTCCAAGTTTATAGCCTTTGGTGATGTAGAGATGTTTTTCATTACCCCGACACCAATTGCTATATGGAGCAGGTCACGCAGGCCAATTATCACAATTGCCAAGTCAAGAGAATTTACTTGATCTCTGATAGCATAATAGCCAGAATTAGCAACTTTCAAAACACGTGCAGCAACTGGAGGATCTTTTTCAATTACTTTTCGGATTTGGGCTACAGAACAATTATCATCTCGTATAAGATTGATAATTGTAAGTGCAATCATTGGCAATGTTGGCAAATTGGGAGAGTTTATTACCATGTCTTTTATTTTGGATTTATTTTCCATATATTTCCACTAACCAGTACTCAAATCATTCAATTTTAAAATTCTACTATCACATTGAACATCTGTTATAACAAATATTGCCTATAACCATAATGAATATTGAAATAATTATCAATATTTCAATAAAGTATAAAATCAGTCAAATTGAATAATCAAATTTGTTAAAAATAGATACAATTAATTAACTACATATATTGTCATAAGAAATCATGTCAAAGATTATGCCACTCACACAAATAAGGAATATGTTGAATAATTGCTTTACATAAATTAGGAAATATTTTCCTATCATGTACAATTATTACCTTGTGATGGGAAATATTTTATTATTTGACTTTATAGGGGTAAAGCCTGTTTCCAGGCTTTAGAGAGTGCGGGGTGAGAGAGTTGAAGGGGTGAGAGAGTTTTATTATGATCGATTAAATAATTTCAATATGCTTTCGGCAATTTTATCAACAACTGGATCGGAGTCGTAATTACCATCATCAACATTAGACTTTATTTGTTTAATGTTTGCCGGTTGCAAATTTATTGGTTGATCATTAGAATTTTTCGATTTAGGACTTCTAAAAACGGGAGCGCTTAGTATCTTCTCGGCTATTTTATGGATGACCTCTGATTTAGAATATGCATCACTATCAATTTTAACTTTTGCATCAGCGACAGCATTTGCCTTGCTAGAATCGGGCATCTTCTTTAACAAACGAGTATATTTTTCGGTATTAACAGGACCAAGCTCAACATTTTTTGATGATGATGTAAGCTGTGCAACATCTTTGATGGAGGTATTTTTAACCTTTTCAGGTTGGATATTTTGTTTTTCAACCCCTTGGGAAGATTCTGACTTTTTTGTCTTCCCTTTCATTTCGGTTCTTCTTGGATCCTTTGGTGGACCCGATAATATATCTCTAATAAGATTCAAAATATTCCTTTAAACTATAATTCAACTCATATTTAAATAGTTGAACTAATTCTTTGCTTATTCCTAGTATCGGCATCTTTTTGAAAATATTTAATGTTTTTTTGATCAACCATTATTTCATTGGTTTTTAGCATTCTGAATTTGATGATTCTGTTTACAAGTTCAGAGTCACATTTTAAGATACTATTTACTTTTTTTTGAATTTCCTGTTTCAACAGCTCTATAACTATGGGCAGTGGTTCATCGGTAATTTCAAACAGTTCTTTATGCATTTTCATCAAAGGATCAAGTTTCTTTATAATTTCCTGTCTGCTGTTTAACAATTCTTCTATTGGTAATACATCTACTTTTTTTCCAAAGTCAATTAGAAACCCTCTAGATTCTTTGAGCATATCATCAAGAAACCCAGATTCCTCATCGAGGATGGATTTGAGTTCTGAAATTTGAATATTGCTGTTGTTCATGATCACTCCATTTTGTGGTGAATTGTCAAGCTTTTTTGTGGAAGATGATTCCTTGAATTTCTTTTAATTTAACTAACAATCTGACCATATCTTCTTTGGGAATTTGCCTAATTATATCACCTGTATCTCTATCAAAGACCTTAATTATTCTTTGTTTAGATTCTTCATCTACAGAAAATGCTACTTTATTATTAAATGATTGTACTAAATCGTTAACCGATTTTATAGCGCTACTAAAATCAACATTGTCATAAATTCCTTGTGTGATATTCTTTTTGGCGACAGATTCGGGCACCTTATTTTTACTATCTTTTGTATTTTCAGGAGTTTTTGACTGTTTGGAGATATTATTAATCCCCAATGGTTTTATGAAAATATCTTTGCTCGCACTGTCAATTTTGTTTATATCTAAATTTGTCATATCTACCTCATGTAATCATTAAAATGAACTCGAGAATATTGATAGATAAGAACTTTGATTATTTAGCCTAGCCATTGATTCCTGCATTCTCGCTAAATCTGACCTAATTCTATTTTCCTTGGCAAGGAGTTGATTGTCGACTCTTTTCATGCTGGTCCCCAATCGTACCATCGTATCATCAATCTGGCTTTTACTACTGTCAATTATACCGCCCGTTTTTGTAAAGTTAGATATTGTTTGTTCCAGCATTGTTGCAATACCATCAGAACTGTTATTAAATATATTGGCTACAATATTTGTATCTGTTTCTAGAGCACTTGTAAATTTTTCTGAATCTATGAATGATAACTTTCCATTTGAGTCCATTCCAATGCCAATATCTGCCATTCGGTCAAAGGCATCATCTGAAGTCACCTGATTCAGTACGACTCCCAGTAACTGACTGCGCAGACCACTATAAGTGCTATCATTTGATAGCGCTCCACGAACCCTTGTGTCAGGATTCATCCGAGCATTTTCCTTCAGAAAGTCTATGGATGAATTGAAGTCATCCATAAATGCTTGTATATCGCTTGTAACGGTCTCTGTGTCAGTATCAATTGTGATTGTTTGTTCGACTTCGGTTAAATTTAGTAGATTTATTGTCAACCCACTAATTGCATCAGTTATAGAATTTGAATCTCGTGTGAAGGACAATCCATCTAAAGTGAAGCTTGAATCTAATTCTGTCAGTAACTTCATTGATCCAAAATCTTGACCCCCGTCAACATAGAGACCATTGTCAACACCTAAATAAGCCAATAAATTCCCTGTAGGGTTTGAAGCTACTATGGCATTGTCAGATCCTGTTTTACCACTATTTAGAACCAATCTTGAAACCCCGGAAGATTCGGTAACAATTGAAGCGGTGATCACTTCGTCATTTTCAATATATTCGTTACCGGACTTCACAGTTGCCATTGTAGCATTTATTTGAGTTTCTATATGTGCAAGTATTTCTGAATCGGTATTTGTACCATCAAACCAAGTCGCTGCAATTTCAATATGTAAATCATATGTGTCAGGATCACCATTTAAATCTGTAGTTGCACCGGTTAAATAAAAGGATTGATCACCTTGAGCTTCTGTTATTGCTGCAGTACCGGTATCACTTGAATTACTAGTGAAATCAAAATTGTCATCAGTAAACTGTACCGAAACCCTTCTATCTGATGTAGCAAGACGGGTTACGGATAAACTATGGTTACCTGCCTGCGCATTGGTACCAGCAGATACAGTAAAATTATCTGTATCACTTGATGTGGCATTTTTTACAGCAAAAAAATCAAATACTGAATCGTTTATATCATTAATTTTGGAATATAGTGAGGAAAGATTTGAGTCAAGTTTTGTTAAAGTGCTTTTCTTAAGATTGTATACCTGTTGCTTATCTTCTAGTGCCCATTTTGGTCGCATTTCCTGCTGCATCATCAGGCTAACCAGATAATCCATATTATCTCTAGCAGAATATATGTTTGAAATATCCATGGACTTTTTCTCTTTCTTAGTTATTCAAGTTGACACAAAATGGAACGCATTGGTTTTTTTTAATATTGATTAATTTTTTCATACCATGCTTCTCTCAGACCGGATATTATTTCCTCAGCCTGATCAAATTTTCCCATATTTACTCTATCAAGACAATAGCGATATAATCTAAAAAATTGTTGCGCCATTTCTCTTTCTTCGAAATTAAGGGCATTAATTAACTCGATTAAAGCACGGGAGGCACGTTTCCTGCTTTTCTGCTTACAACCTTTGACAGCGGCATCATATATATACAGTATCAATTGATCCGGTGAAGCGGAAAGGATTTTTTGTTCAAGATATACGTTTCTCATTTGTCCCATATTTTGTTCCATTACGGCTGTCTCTCCCTCAATTTTTATGCCAGAATTCTGTTTTCTCTATTATTTTCGACACATTTAATCAATTCATAAGTAATTTTCTTTTTAAAACATAGTAACAAATTGATAAAAAAAAGGGCAGTTAAAACAACTGCCCTTGATCATTGATAGTAGAATGTTATACTTAATCCAATTTAAAATTAAATGATTTTATATCGATTTTTGGTTCATGCCAAATACCATAATTACCAGCCATAATTAACTTCTGTATGTAACTGTTTCTCAATGCGGCCGTTGTTAAATTATCGTAATATCGAATATCAACTTTAGAGGCATTTTTATTTATAGCTCCTATTAGCGCTGCCAAAAAAGTTTGTCTATTTTCGGTATCGGTGTTAATTTTGCAAAAACCAGCCCCTATCAGACCCTGAATCTGTTCCCAATCGGTACCAACAAAGTTTCGCCAATTCTCGATTGTTTCAGAATTATCACTCAGGCTTTTAAGCTGATCAATGGCAAATTTTACTACATTTGGATAAAGAGTTGAGGCTCCGTGAGCAACAAATACGATTTCATCATTTACTTCATTGGCTGTTTTTAATAACTCATGTGCCAATGGAATATTTAATTTAACCTTTTCCCCTGGTTTACCTTTATTAGGGCCATGTTTCGTACCTATTGTAGGAGCAAGCATGAGAACACCTGTACATTTAAGAAACTCTTCCAATTCCTCTGGATTGGTATATGTGGATACTTCGGATTTGGTATCCTCATCCTCTTCACCAGCAAGCACACCAAGTTCACCCTCGACAGATACACCAACAGGATGGGCCATGTTTACGACCTCTCTTGTAAAACCAATATTATCTTCTAAAGAGGAAGGGATTCCCAGTTTCTTATTTGTCGAATTATCTGCCATTACTGATGTGAGCATTTCGATTGATGCCTGGACGACCTTTCTGCCACCATCTGACGTATAATCACCATGATCAAGGTGAGTCGCAATTTTTACTGTTGAGACCTTGGCAAGCCGCTCTATATAGCTGGATGCTAATTCAAGACCTGAAATTGCATCACCCCGGCCAAAATGTTTTAATGCACTGTTTGAGAATGCCAGATAACCTGACGAACCCAATGTTTCAAAAGCCTCAAATGCAGCATTAATACCCTGAAATGTTGTTACGTTAAAGGCAGGAACGGCATAACCAACACCTTTGGTATTTCCCCTTATCCCCAGCTTAGCTTTTAGTAATAACTCGTGACCGCATACCATATTATCCGAAAATCTTCTTCCCCGGTTTAATTCTGGTGGACTCTTATATTTCATAATTAATTCCTTTTTAATAACCTATTTGACCAATATTTCTTAACATAGCCGTAAACCATTCATTTTTAATATTAAAAGGTTTACCACCTTTAATTTTGACAAAATCAATACACTTGAGTTCATTATTTGAATCTTCATCCAATCCAATGACACCACTTGTTCCATTCAAAGCACATTCTACAGCGAGCAAGGCTGATTTTTTAATCAATTCTAAATCTTTCTGATTTGGTGCTGCAGATCTGGCGAAATAACCACTTTTTTGAATAAGCACTTTTTCTGCTCCAATCATATTCGCAAATTGCTCACCAAACCATTTTCCCGGGTTAATCTGATCCAGCCGGTAATGGCCAAATGAGTCTATTTCGATTTCAAGTCCTTTTGATTTCATATCCCTGACGATACTATCCGCCCCGGCTCCTTCACTAAGAAAAATATTGACTGAATCTTTCTTATCCATTATTTTCTTTAATCGTTTTGACTCAAGTGGAATATCGACAGTCATCTCGGGAATATATACGGCGTCAATATCCCATCTGTCTTTTGAAACAAGAATATCCGGGAGAAAAATTCGATTGTTTAATTTTTGACGATATTCATAAGCAGTTGCTGCAGTTAACCAGCCACAATTTCGACCCATAACTTCATGGATGATCAATTGCCTTGAGCTTGTTGTATTTTCATTGACAATATTATTAAAAAATATGGCACCCTGTTCTGCAGCTGTCCAGGCACCTAAACTTTGATGGATGGGATATACATCATTGTCAACAGTTTTTGGCAATCCAACAACAATAAGATCATGGCCATTATCGGCAAGATGTTTTGATAATTCTGCAGCCATAGTATTGGTATCATCTCCCCCGATCGTATGGAGAATATTTACGCCATCATCCAACAATTGCCTGGAGGCTACCTCCAAGGGGATCTCACCATTTTTTATATATCCTTTATTTATACAATCCTTTATATTTGTCAGTTTTACCCGGCTATTCCCGATAGGACTTCCACCAAAAGTATTAAGTATTACAGCATTTTTTTTTACATTCTCGTTTATTTGGATTGAGTTTCCCATCAACAATCCCTTATAACCGTTTAAATAACCGATTATTTCAATATCAGGTGATATATCATAATATTTGCCGATTAAATTCCCGATTGACGCCGATAGGCAGGGTGCCAATCCTCCAGCTGTTAGTAATCCGATTTTCATAGTTCAATAAATATTTTAATTTTAATAATAGCGTAACTCATGAAATAGTCACTATCGACTCATTTCAAACTGTTAAATTTACTATTATTCTTTAAAATAATGTGATATGGTTTATTTAATTCATGGTAAATATTGTAGTCGCATCCCATTAACACTGTATATTATTAATTACTTATATTAGGTTCATGCTACAATCAAGTTTTAATAAGATTTTTCTATCCTAATCTTTCAATTCTATGCAACAATAACTGTAAATTTGCTGGCTATTTTGAAGCAAAATTTATATTAAACAGATTTTAAAACGATAATTGAATCTATGGGAGACGCTCACTAATGGAAAAAAAGATGGTTACGATTGATGGAAATGAGGCGGCTGCTTACATTGCGCATAAAACAAATGAGGTTTGTGCAATATATCCAATCACACCTTCATCTAATATGGGTGAATGGGCTGATATGTGGTCCGCTCAGGGTAAAAAGAACATTTGGGGAGCGATTCCATCTGTTGTTGAAATGCAAAGTGAAGGCGGTGCTGCCGGGGCGGTACATGGTGCCTTGCAGACTGGGTCAATGACCACAACATTTACGGCATCACAGGGATTATTACTAATGATCCCAAACATGTTTAAAATAGCCGGTGAACTTACACCTACCGTTTTTCATGTATCTGCCAGATCGGTTGCGACACATGCACTTTCAATATTCGGTGACCACTCTGATGTTATGGCAGTTCGTCAAACTGGCTGGGTCAATCTTGCCTCAGCAAGTGTGCAGGAAGTGATGGATTTTGCCCTGATTTCACAATCTGCTACCCTAAAATCCCGTCTTCCTTTTTTACATTTTTTTGATGGATTCCGCACTTCGCATGAAGTTATGAAAATAGAACAGATTTCAGATGAACATATAAAATCCATGATAGATGATGAAACGGTAATTGCTCACAGGCAAAGAGCTATGAATCCCAATCATCCTGTTTTGAGAGGTACTGCACAGAATCCTGACGTTTTCTTCCAGGCCAGGGAAACAGTAAATCCATTTTATGATGCCGTTCCTCAAATAGTGCAGGAAACAATGGATCAATTTGCCGAATTGACAGGAAGACAATATCATCTGTTTGATTATTTTGGTTCACCAACTGCCAAGAGACTAATAATTATAATGGCCTCCGGTGGAGAGACGGTTCAAAGTACAGTGGATTTCATGAATGAATTCGGTGAAGATGTTGGATTGTTGCGTGTTAGATTATATCGACCATTCTCAATGACTCACTTTATTAATGCAATTCCTGCTTCAGTCGAAAAAATTGCTGTTTTAGACAGGACCAAAGAGCCCGGTGCCCTGGGGGAACCGCTATATCAGGATATCATGACGGCATTTGCGGAGTTCAATCAGAATTCATCTGATTCAGATAAGAAGAATCCGCTTATTATCGGGGGAAGATATGGATTATCCTCAAAAGAATTTACTCCTGCTATGGTCAAAGGAATATTTGATGAATTAAAAAACGATATCCCAAAGAATCATTTCACCATCGGCATAAACGATGATGTTACTCACACCAGTTTAAAATATGATCCTTCTTATACCTTAAATGATGAGAATGTATTTAGAGGAATCTTTTTTGGCCTGGGTTCAGATGGGACTGTTGGGGCAAATAAAAATTCAATTAAAATAATTGGCGAAGGCACAGATAATAATGCTCAGGGGTATTTTGTCTATGATTCAAAGAAATCAGGCAGTACAACTACATCCCATTTACGGTTCGGGAAAGACCCAATTCTAGCCACATATTTAATCGATCATGCCAATTTTGTTGCTTGTCATCAATTCGAATTGTTAAACAATATTGATATCCTCAGATATGCAGTACCCGGTGCCACATTTCTTTTGAATACTCCTTATGGTAAAGATGAGGTATGGTTCAGACTACCAAATAATGTTCAAAAGCAAATCATCGAGAAAAAACTAAAATTTTATGCTATTAATGCTTTGGAAGTTGCCAAAAAAACGGGAATGGGTGTCCGAATAAATACAATTATGCAAACTTGTTTTTTCTCAATTTCCGGAATATTACCCCCAGAAGAATCCATCAGCAGTATTAAAAAATACATTCAAAAGACTTATGGGATAAAAGGTGAATCAATTGTAAATAAAAATTTTAATGCAGTTGACAAGGCTGTTGAGAACCTTATAAAAATTGAAATACCAGATATTGTCACTGGCATAGAAGAAAAAGCTTCTGTTGTACCGAATGAAGCACCAGATTTTGTTAAAACGGTAATTGCTGAAATAATCTCCGGGAATGGCGATAATCTTCCCGTGAGTGCCATGCCTGTAGATGGTACATTTCCCACGGCAACAACCCAGTGGGAAAAAAGAAATATTACTACCGAAATACCTGTATGGAATTCAGATATTTGCATACAATGTAATAAATGCGCTTTAGTTTGTCCTCACGGTGTTATCAGAATGAAAATATATGATGATGATCTACTAGAATCTGCACCTGAAACCTATAAGTCTGCAAAAGTCAGAGGAAAAGGTTGGGAAACAAATGAAGTATATACATTGCAGGTTGCACCGGAAGACTGCACGGGATGCAGTATTTGTGTTGAAATATGCCCTGTGAAAGATAAATCAAATGTGAGTCTAAAGGCCATTAATATGGAAAATCAGGTACCCATTAGAGAATCTGAAAGAAATAATTGGGATTTTTTCCTCAACATACCTGAAGTAGATAGAGGAAGAGCTGACCAAATGACTGTAAAAGGGTCTCAGCTTCTTCAGCCATTATTTGAATTCTCAGGAGCATGCGCAGGCTGCGGAGAAACGCCTTATGTTAAATTGGCCTCTCAGTTGTTCGGAGATCGGATGATAATTGCCAATGCCACAGGTTGTTCTTCTATTTATGGGGGTAATCTACCTACCACTCCATGGGCGGTGAATAAGGATGGTCGAGGTCCTACATGGTCTAATTCGCTTTTTGAGGATAATGCTGAATTCGGTCTTGGCTTCAGGTTGACCATTGATAATCACATTGACTATGCCAAGGATTTATTAAACAGGCTTAAAAATGAGGTTGGTGATGATCTTGTTGAGCAAATATTATCTGCAGATCAATCTGATGAGCCGGGAATCTACGAGCAAAGACAAAGAGTGGATATCCTAATTGAAAAACTAACAAAAATAAACAATTCAAATAGTCAGCAGCTTTTATCAGTAGTTGATAATCTTGTTAAGAAAAGTGTGTGGATTATGGGAGGAGATGGCTGGGCTTACGATATTGGCTTTGGCGGACTGGATCATGTATTTGCATCTGGAAGAGATGTGAATATATTAGTCCTTGATACAGAAGTATATTCAAATACCGGTGGTCAGGCGTCAAAATCGACACCACTTGGAGCTGTAGCCAAATTTGCTGCATCGGGTAAAGCAACAAATAAAAAAGACCTGGGCATGATTGCTATGAGTTATGGAAATATTTATGTGGCTCAAATAGCAATGGGAGCCAGTGATGCTCAGACAATGAAAGCATTCATGGAGGCAGAATCCTATCCCGGACCATCACTTATCATTGCTTACAGTCATTGCATTGCTCATGGTTATGATATGGCAAAAGGCATGGATCAGCAAAAGAAAGCAGTACAAAGCGGTCATTGGATGATGTATAGACATGATCCAAGAAGAATTGAGTCTGGAAAAAATCCTTTAATGATAGATTCTAAAAAACCGAGTATTCCTATTGGAGATTATATCTACAACGAGAATCGATATAATATGCTTAAAAAATTAATGCCTGAACGTGCCGGTGCATTATTGGATGAGGCACAGATTAAAGCGGATGAAAGATACAATCAGTACAAGCAAATATCTCAGAATGATATAATTATTAATAAAAAGGAATTAGTCTCATGAGGTTAGCAACAAAATATCTTGGTTTGGATTTGGATAATCCATTAGTACCCTCTGCCTCACCACTCTCAAGAGAAGTGGATACAGTAAAAGAGTTAGAAGATGCCGGTGCACCTGCAATAGTATTATATTCATTATTTGAAGAAGAAATTCATCATGAAGAAGCTGAGCTTAATCATTATGTGGATATTGGGTCTGACAGCTTTTCAGAAGCGACAAGCTTTATTCCAACACCAACTAATTTGGTAAATGGAGGTGATCGCTATTTAGAACATATCCAAAAACTAAAAAATATGGTTGATATCCCAATTATTGGCAGCCTCAACGGAATTACAACTGGAGGTTGGATAAATTATGCCAAGAAAATACAGGAAGCAGGGGCTGATGCACTTGAATTAAATGTCTTCTACCTTCCAACTGAGCCAACTCTTTCCAATAACGATGTGGAGAACATTTATATTGATTGTTTGAGTGAAATAGTAAAGCAGATATCGATCCCAGTTGCCATGAAAATCAATCCATTCTTTTCAAACCTGCCGGGGTTTTGCAAAAAATTAGAAGATACAGGTGCAAAGGCTTTGGTTTTATTTAACCGGTTTTATCAACCGGATATCGATCTAATTAAACTTGAAGTTTCCCCAGTTGTGCACCTCAGTAATTCTGCTGATATCGTTCTTCCACTGAGATGGATTGCAATTCTTAGGGATCAACTTAAAATTGACCTGGCATCTTCAACCGGCGTACACAGTGCCGAGGATGTTATCAAACTCACAATGGCTGGAGCAGATGTAACTATGATGGCATCATCGCTTCTAAAGAACGGACCAAAGCATCTTGGAGTTGTTAAAGAGAATTTGATCCAGTGGATGGATGAATTTGAATACGAAGATCTAAATCAAATGCGTGCGAGTATGAGTTTAAATAATGTACCAAACAAAAACGCTTTTGTGCGAAGTAATTATATCAAAATGTTAAACGAGTTTAAACCATTAAGGTAAACCAGTATCATATTGAGATAATAATTAAAGCGCTGCTTTTTTAATTAAAGGCGGCGTTTTTTTATTGATAATATTTTGAATAGCTTGGATAAAGAAAAACAATACTCTGCAAGTTTGTCACAGAATTTCCGTTGTTATTTTGTGACATGATATTTGCTGACACCGTCAAAAAATAATTAGGAGATTTAATAATGGCTACACAAGCACCAAAAACTTATGAATATCAAACTGAAACCAAAAGAATACTAGATGTTGTTATTCACTCACTATATAAAAATAAAGAAATTTTTGTTAGAGAATTAATCTCAAATGCCGCCGATTCAATTGAAAAGTATCGTCATCTACAGCTTACTTCAAAAACTGATTTACCAAGCGATAATAATGCACTGGAAATAAATATCGATGTCAGCGAAGAATCAAAATCAATAACAATTATGGATAATGGTGTTGGGATGACCAGAGATGAGCTGATTGGCAATCTTGGTACAATAGCCCACTCCGGATCAAATGATTTTATAAAGAAGCTTGAAGAATCAAAAGGTGACCCAGCACAGTTAATTGGGCAATTTGGTCTTGGGTTTTATTCGGCTTTTATGGTATCTGAAAACGTAAAATTCATCACGAGATCCTATCTTCCAGAAAGTGAAGGTCTCATATGGGAATCTAATGGCGAAAGCAAATATACTATCTCCCGTGAAGAAAGTATTGATCGTGGTGCACGAATTGTATTGCAGCTCGATGAAAAAAATGAAGAATTGGCCAATGTCGATAAAATCAAATCAATCATAAAAGAATATTCTAATTTTGTATCTTACCCTATCAAGGTCAATGGAGAGCAAGTCAATGCTATTCAGGCTATTTGGAAAAAAAGATCAACCGATATTGAAGATACGGAATATAATGAATTTTATAAATTTCTCACAAATGCATATACTGATCCAAAATTTCGTATGCATATCACCACAGATGCACCCATTCAGATGAATACCCTGGTATTTATTCCAGAGGAGAATGTTGAAAAATTTGGATTCTCGCGAACTGAACCGGGCGTAAATTTATATTGTAATAAAATTTTGATTGAGTCTGGCGTTAAAGAGATTTTACCTGATTATCTCAGATTTATCAAGGGTGTTGTTGATTCTGAAGATCTACCACTAAATATTGCCCGTGAGACTTTACAGGATAATCGTATAATTGGAAAGATAAAGAAATTTCTTACAAAAAGAATTATAAAATTTCTTCAATCTGAAGCAAAAGATTCTCCTGAAAAATATATAGAATTTTGGAAGGAGTTTGGGAACTATGTCAAGGAAGGAGTTCATTCTGACTTTGACAATAAAACTGAACTGGCAAAATTGCTGAGATATGAAACCAGTAAAAGTGATGAAGGCACCTTTAAATCTCTGGATGATTATGTAGCTGAAATGAAAGAATCCCAAAAAGACATCTACTATATTTTTGGTGAGAGCCGAAAAGAAATAGATCACAGTCCATATTTGGAAATGTTCCGGTCTGCCGATATTGAAGTCTTGTATTTATATGATCCTATTGATGATTTTGTTTTGTCCTCCCTATTAGAATTTGATGGTAAAAATATTGTGTCGTCTGATAAGGCGGACATAGACTTATCAGGAAAAGAAGGTGCTAAGGATGTAGAGGGTGAAAAAGATAAAAAAAGTGACGAAAAGGATATAACTAAGTTTGTCAACTGGTTGAAGAAAATCCATAAAGATAACTTATCAGATGTAAAACTATCGACTAGACTCGTTGACAGTCCAGCCATTCTCGTTAATCCAGATGATCAGATGACTACCCATATGCAAAAGATAATGCAGGCATCACAGAGTGGATATTCGGTGGGAAATAAAGTACTGGAGATTAACCCGGATAATATTATTATTAAAAACCTGGTGAAATTGTGGAAGAAAGACAAAAAAGATAATGTCCTTCTTTTGGCCGTTGATCAACTTATTGATAACACATTCTTACTGGCTGGATTACATGTGGATACAAGGACGATGGTAGACAGGATTAATGAGCTAATGGGAAAATCTATCGGCAGCAAATGATGTTAGTAACTATATCCGTTTAACTACGAATATTCATCAAAAGGATATTCCTGTTTAGAAATAATACTTGAGAAATAAAAAACGCTGACCTTTATGGTCAGCGTTTTTTATTTTGTTATAATTAAAACTTATTCTCCACCTAGTGAAAATCCAAGGATATATACATCTTTAAAAACCTCATTTCGCCACTTTAAAATAGCTTCAACAGGATCGGTATTTTCCTCGATGGATAATTTTACTTTATCGCCTAATTCTGGTGGGATCTTTCCTGCATATACAACACCCAAACCGTCTGTACTTTTGTTCACAACTTGAACAAGAGTCTTGTGATCTATTTTTTCATCATGAACTATATATGTAACAATGCCTTCACTGGCGTATCGTTCTTTTCTTCTTTTTGCTGTTTCCATGGGATTAATATAATAATATCATTGAAAATATTCCATCTATTATATTTATTTTAAATGCAGCAAAGCTTTATGGCTGCCAAAGTTTTTCATCATATCCAGAGATCATATTTACCCATCGACTCCATACAAAAAAAGCATCTGAAAGGCGATTTAAATAAGCAATACTATTTGGATTCAATTCTTCATTATTTGATAACTCTACAACTATTCTTTCCGCTCTTCTGCATACTGTTCTGGCAAGATGAAACCAAACCGCTGATTCAGAACCGCCAGGCAATACAAAAGATTTTAATGTATTCAGAGTCTTGTTATATTTATCGATTTCTAACTCTAATCTTTCTATTTCATCATTTCCCACATCAGGCATACCCGGTTTGATATCACCTGGAAGAATTGCCAGCAATGTGCCCAGATTAAATAACTCATGCTGAATGCGAAATTGAATCTCAATTAATTTATTCAGAGCGGGATCTTGTGTATTGGTTTTTTTTAGACTAACTATACACCCTCCCACCACTGAATTCAATTCATCGACAACTCCATAGGCATGAATACGAAGATTAGATTTGGACTTTTTCTGTCCACCAATCAATCTTGTTTCCCCGCTATCTCCTTGGCGTGTATAAACTTTGTTTATGGTTATATTCGGTGTAGTTTTTTTTGTTTTGGTCATAATAATCGTTGTGGTTATAGTTTGTTTATGATTCAGAATTGACTTCAAGTATGTATTTAGAATTTTTGATGACATCCTCTTTTTTCCAATACATATTAATATTCACCCCTGATTTCCATAAGGGAATCTGATCTTGATAATGGGCACTGCCAAGGACGCCGCTATTACCCGGTGGAGCGATCATCCTTGATTTATTAAAATCGGATAAGTCAATAATCATCCTCATAGATGGACACCAGGAGGTGGCATCATATGGCGAATTGGGATTATAAGCAGTTTGATGCACTGTGTCTGTATCACCGGGGATAGGGAATGATTCTGAACTAAATATTTTATCGAGCACTTTTTTTATAGACATCGAATGCTTGAATGAAGCTTGATGTATCTGCCCCCAAGTCCATCCACTAGATTCAAACCCTAAGTTATTCTCCAACCATGTACATGCATTCTCTAAAGATTTGTCAATTAGTTCTACAGCTGATTCAGTTGATGGCACCCACTTTGACTCTGAATTTTGTATAATCCTGAAGAAGGCAGTTGTAGCATGTCCAAGTAATTCATTGACAGGCAAAAGTAACGGATGTGGTCCGGAGCCAAGTACTTTGACCGTCAATTCCTTTCCTAATTTTGGTTCCAGCATATTTTTTATTAAATAAAAATATAATACCTCATACGCTGCTCCACCAGATGAATCAATTGCAAGTTTTCCATCCCAACCCAACAGAATATTAATTAGCTTCTGAGATTTTGGCCTCGCTGATCTGAATTTTTTTATTAAACCCTCTACTATCATCATCCCGGGAATGGAATATACATCCATCATTAATTCTTCACAGTTTTCAATTGTAATTACAGGATGTGATTTTATAAAATTTTTAATTCTCTTTGCCCGATATCCATTCATAAATGAATTTCCCAAATAGTATGGATAATTATCATCAACGGGTTTATTATTTGTTGAAATGACGAAATTCTGTTCAGGATTCAAACAGGCAGGCATGTCAGCATACGGAATAGTATCAATCCAATCAAATTCTCCTGTCCAACCCGGTTTTGGGAGCTCACCGGTACCTGACTTTCTGATTGGGACTGCACCTGAAATTCGAAATCCAATATTCCCTGCTACATCACCATAAATAAAATTTAGTTGAGGCGCATCAATTTTTTCAATCGCTTTTGAAAAATCATTGTAGTCAGTAGCCATATTTAATAACATAAAACCTTCAATCATCCGATTCTCTTGAAGCGGCATTGAACAAAGTGAGATTCTTTCTTCAGTCTTTTCCGTAAACTCACCAATCAAAGGTCCATGTATTGTGCATCTGACAGTTTCAATAAATGGGTCTTCTTTTTTAACAAATATTTTCTCTTCATACTGCTGAAGTTTTAATTTCTTATCCTTAACAATATATTCACTTTTATCAGCTGGATTTAGTCTCTCATAAAAAATATCTTCGCAATCAGTATAGGCCAGAGTTATTCCCCATGCAATGTGGTTGTTATGTCCTATGAGAATGCCGGGAACCCCGGCAATTGAAGCGCCTGATATATGGTAGCCATCTTCGGAATGCAACTGATTTAAATACCAAATTCCCGGCTGAGACAACATAAGATGGGTATCATTTGATAGAATAGGTAATCCTGACTTTGTAAATTTCCCAGAGATTACCCAGGCATTTGATCCTCTTCCTCCACCTTCTAAATCCTTTTGCAAATATGGACCCTTGGCACTGTTGAATATTTCATTGACCTCAATATTATTAAACTCAAGCCCTTTTGGTAATACCACCGGGTTTTCGTCTTGATATATAATTTGAAGTTCCTTAGCCATTTCTTTGCCAACTGTATCAACGATTTGTTTACGAATTAATGAGCCAGACCAACCATGGGATAAAGTCCAGGCGAGTACTTTACTCCATGCCATAATGTGAATAGGCTCCCACTGCTGGGGTTTAATACCGGCAATTCTAAATTCTATGGCGTAGTTTCCCTGGTTTATAAATTCGTTTACACCACTTATATAAGCATTGATTATTGAGAGATTTTCATCAGATAAATTTTTTAACTCTTTTTCTGCAATTCTTTTAAATCCTAATGTTCTGGTTAAGCGATCTGTTGGAAGAGCCTGCACCCCAAATGCCTCAGCTAATGTTCCCATGCCAATTCTACGATTCATTTCCATTTGCCATAATCTGTCTCTGGCATGGATGAATCCCTGCATAAAAAACATATCCCTACTGTTTTCTGCATAAATTGTAGGAATCTGCCATTCATCGGCATAAACATTAACCGGTTTTGAAATACCATCTAGAACTAATTTGGAATCATAGTATTTATTCTTCAGGCTACGTTTGTTATATTGAATAAACGACCATTTTAATATTGAGGAAATCAATGTATCTATCCTTTAATAATTCTTCTTTTGAACAATTGGTATTTCAGCATCAGAACTTTTTGTAATATCATCCTCTGAAAATAACTTCTTCTTTATGAAACATTCTCACAGCTAGATACAATGATAATGCAGACATGGCAAGGAGTGTCAAGTAGACCTCAATTAAAAGGGGAATCTGGATGGTACCGGCAACAATTTCTTTTGAGGCCAGTGAGATATTTACAATAGGAATTGCAGCTGTCAGTGTAGTTAGTTCAACACCTGGTATTGTACCGATAATTGAAGGGAATATGATGAGGATATTTAAGGGACCAATGATACTTTGAGCCTCTTTGAATGTTTTACTATAGATTGACAATGACAATAATAGTGCCCCAAGAAAAATCGCCACAGGGATGATGAGAGTCATTACGGTGGCTATAGTTTTTATATTTAACATTTCGAAAATTATTTTCTGCACCGTCGGCGGTAATTCTGTCGAGAATTGAATACCAATATATAAACCCATTAACCCCATTAGTGAGGATAATATCCCAAATGTCGTTACAACACCAAATTTCCCTAATAGTATTTCCATTCTGGATGCTGGTGAAACCAATATAGTTTCCAGGGTTCGTCTTTCTTTCTCCCCTGCACCAAGATCTAATGCCGGATACATTGCCCCGAGAAAACAATATAGAATAAAAATATATGGCAACCAACCGCCCATTAGTTTGCCCATGATCTCCTTTTGAGATGCAATATTATTATGCTGGATATTCAGTGGTGTAAAATTTTCTTCATTTAGACTTAGTTGTTCATAGCGGGTTTTGTTTATGATATTGGCATATTTATTGAGTCCAACACTTAATCGCTTCTGCAAAGCATCCATATCATCAGACGATCGGTAATGAAGTTCAATTAAGGCTGGAATCATGTTCTGAATGTCGTTTTCAAAATTATCACTGATCACCACCGCTGCATCGATATTTTCAGAAATTATTGAGGATTCGATGCTGTCTTTTGGAACATCCATAATAATTATAATATTTTCAGAATCTCTAAAAAATGAGGTGAGCTCAGGGGAATTGTCTTCTCCGACGATTGCAACGGTAAGGATCTCTGTCATTTTCTGTTCGCTTATGGATCCAATAAGTTTTGGGAATCCGACTACCATCAATGGTATAAATAAGATTGGAAAAAGGATCAGAAAAAATAATGTGCGTCTATCCCGTATCATATCAATCATTTCTTTTAAATAAATAATTTTGATATTTCTCATACCGTTTCCCCGGTTATTCGTATAAACTCATCTTCCAATGAATCAGTTTTCATATTTTCTGAAAAGTTATTATAAGTCCCGTTATAAAAAATATTACCTTTATGTATAATGGCAAGATCATCACATAACTGCTGAACCTCTCCCATCCGATGTGTTGAAAATATCACCGTTTTATTTTCAGCTTTGCATAGTCTGATTAATTTAATTATCGCCTGTGATGTCATCACATCCAAACCCGAAGTTGGTTCATCAAATACAACTATATCAGGATTATTTATCATTGTGCGGGCTATGGATACTTTTTGCTTCATCCCAGTGCTTAATTTCCCATTTCTCCTGCCGGCAAAATCTTTCATGTCCAGCATATCAAATAAACGATCTCTTCGTCTTATGTATGTTGCATGATCCAATCCATAGAGGTCCGCATAATACTTTACCATTTCCTCAGCAGTTAGACGATCATACAATCCGGTATTCCCTGTAAGAAATCCCAAAATTTTACGAACTCTACCAGGATTCCTTGCAACATCATAGCCCCCTACAGTTATCGTTCCTTCTGTTGGTTTTAGCATTGTGGCTATCATTCTCAATAGAGTCGTTTTTCCGGCACCATTAGGACCAAGTAGACCAAATATTTTACCAGGCTCGCATTGTATTGATACATTATTTACTGCCTGAAAGTTATTTGATTTTGTATTCAAAGCCATTTCATTTTTAAGTTTTCTGGTTAACTTAAATGATTTGCTCACATTTTTTAATGTTATCATAAGTTCTCTGTATCAGGTGGAATAATAAACCAGGCAATTAAATACATTATCACTCCAGCACCTCCGGCAAGAAATGAAAAAAGGAAAAGAAGTCTTACTAGTACTGGGTCAATATCAAAATAATCAGCAATACCTGAACACACACCTCCAATCCGTTTATCTGACATATTTCTGTATACTTTTTTCATAACGATTCCTTTCTATTTCTTTATTTCGATATTTTGTATCGGCGAATTAGCTAATTCATAATTTTTTAATAGCAGGTACCCCAATATAAACAATGCAGCTCCAAAAAGATCAAGCCAGATAGATTGAAATTGCACTCCATCAGCAATTGGATAAATCATTCCAGGTATATAAACTTCTTTCATTTCTAATAAATATGACGAGATATTCTGAACAGCATGGAGGATTAGAACAACCCAAATATTGCCAGAAAGCAAGTAAACCCAGCCAAAATATAATCCAAGTAATATCGCTGGAATCATTTGCCAGATATTCATATGCATCGCACCAAACAAAAAGGCAGAAATTATAATAGAATACCTTATTGAATAATTATTGATTAGTCCACGAAGTATCAGTCCCCTAAAGAAAAATTCTTCTGTTAAAGGCGCAACAATTACTGCTGCCAAAAGGCCTAAAACATTACTGTCCACCGAGTCCATCATTTCAATAAATTCTTCTGGTACCGGGAACATGTAATATACCAGATTTGCAACTTCACTCACAATGATCATCGACCCGATAAATGACAGTATCACTGACAAAATGAATATTGTAGATACCGGTTTTATTTGTATATAATCCCCAATCTTTGTATTCGACAATTTAAGTGCCAGAAAAAATACAATACTAAATACGGGTAAATTCAACCAAAGTATTGCAGGATTATTTTCTACATCAATCCCCACTTCAACAATAATTAGATAAGTGATAATTGAAATAAAAAGAATCGAAAAAGTCATCACAATCGACTGAGCTACAGTAGCAAAATTATTTATTTTCATTTTAAATCCATTGCAAGTTGTGTCTTTGCCATAAAACCCCCCTTTACGGCATAGATATCTTGATTGGTAACCTGAATTAATAATCGTTTTGCTTCCTGTATATTTGTTACAGGAATTCGGTAAATCTCATTAAAGTCATTAACACTATAACTAATCAGTAATACCCCTTTTATTTTCCTCAATTTACGAGAAACCCCCACATTGGTTGTTTGGATATTATAGTATTTATCAGAAACAGATTTTTTCCAAAGATATGTCATTTTATGAACCTATCAAAAAATGTGTGATGTAATTCCTTTAGTATTTTTCCAGCCGATCCGATTTGGGTTGAATCATAAATACTGGAAAGTCTTGTGGTTTCCAAATTAACCTCAATACAGTATGCACCATTCGATTTAGCTAAATATGGGAATTCTGCAGCGGGATGAACAATTCCTGATGTACCGATAGATATAAATACTTCAGAATTCAGGATTGCATTATGGGCCTTTTGAAAAACAGCAACATCTAAAGCATCACCAAACCAGGTAATGTTTGGTCTTAACCATCTGGAGCATTTTGAGCATTTTTTAATTTCATTAAAATTGTTTCTCAAATTAATATTGAAATTACATTTTTTACATCTGCCCCACCAGAGACTTCCATGCAACTCGAGAATGTCCTTTGATCCGGCTAATTGATGTAAACCGTCAATATTTTGAGTAATTATAGTAATATTTTCGAATTTATTTTGAAGATCTGCAATAGTGACATGTCCAGAGTTAGGTACACATGCTGCAACTTTTTCTCTTCTGATATTATGAAAATTGACAACTTTTTGAGGATCAATGTTAAATGCATCCTGACAGGCATATTCCTCCCAATTATATTTATGCCAAATCCCACCTGACCCCCTGTAGGTAGGTATCCCAGATTCAGCTGACATTCCAGCGCCGGTGAAAAAAACGATATTTGTTTTTTTATTAATTTCAGGGTATTGAGTGTTCACTGATCTTAGAGTCTGTCAATTTGATTTTTTGTTGCCATTTTAGAACGATAGATAAGACAAATTTGATGGATTATTATCAGGTAATTTTATTAAACTTATTTCCACCAATCTAATAGAAATTCTTTTACTTTTTGATAATTATTTTCTTCACTTTCCCGTGGACCGGCGATATTTAGAGATGTGATAGTATGAGATTGTATCCAATTATTTAATATAATGATATTTGCAGAGAAAGAATTTTGTAAGGATATTAGTAGTAGTGGTTTATTGACTGATAAACAATATGATCGTGTATATTCAGTACCCTCATATAATTTGGCGGTATATAATATTAGCGCTCCATCGCTGGAAAGGATATTATATCTTGTTCGTATTTGGTGATCTGAAGTGTATGTTTCAATAAGATTAAATTTTTGAGGAATAATGCCTGATTCATTTATTCTACCCTTTGGACAGAAGCCCTTATGGTTTATACCATTTTGTATTGCGAATTCCAATGCCGCAATGTCGACGCCAGTCTGACCACCGGAAATAATAGTGTCAACCAGTTTCATTTTTTATTTTATGTTTATTCAAATTTATAGATATCAAATTGTCAGGAAATGATAAGGGTTTTGAAGATTTATTAACATATCTATATCGCCAATATTCTTTAAAACAATTTTTTTTTATAATCAATATTGAAAAATATCAAATATATTAATCAGGGAATATGGAAATTTAACAATTTGATGTAGATATTTGAATTCATAAATAATTAATAATTCGTATCTATTATGGGGAATATAAATCTTGGATCATTTTTTAAATACATTTAATTTTAGGACATATTTATCTTAATATTTATTGTGATTGGATTCTATTGTTGAATCCCATAAGATTTAATAAGGATAATGTGTGAAATAGGATAATAATTTTCTAAAAATAAATTGAGATGGAAATAAAACATAAAAATACTTATATAAAACAAAAGATATTAATTCCCCTTGCAGCGGTTTTGTTCTTCCTGCTTTCAACATCAGTTTTTAGCATATTTAAATTGCAGAATAGACATATTACAGACATTGTTCAATCAAAATTGATTGGAGTTCAAAGTCTTTTCGAACAACTTCTTGAAGATGATACCAGAATGATCGACAGTCAGATAGATTATTTATATAGCAGTGCGAGTCTAAAATCTGCATGGCTGCATAAAGATCGCGCCAGATTATATAACTTGTCACTGCCAATTTTTAATAACATACATGAAAAATATTCTATTACACATTTCTACTATATTTCAACAGATAGGGAATGTATCCTTAGATTACATAATCCAGATAAATATGGTGATATTATTGATAGATTCACTTTGGATACTGCTATCCAAACCGGTAATTCTTCACATGGAATTGAACTGGGTACATTTGGAACATTCACATTGAGAGTGGTTCGACCTTGGTTGATTGATGGGATAATTTCCGGTTATATTGAATTGGGGATGGAGATAACTCATCTGACCCCTAAGTTAAAGAATTCACTTGGATCTGAGCTATATCTTGCAATCGAGAAAAAATATCTATCGAAAGAAAACTGGATTGAAGGTCAAAAAATGATGGCTATTGATGGGAATTGGGATGAATTTCAACACTTTGTGATTGTTGACAGAACAAATGAGTTGGAAATCCATCAACTGGATGAGAAGCTAAATCTTGGTCATACAGCTCATAAGAATGAAGTTTTCAGCGGTAACGATGGCAAAAAGAAGTATCGAGGAGGAACCGTTCCAATTATTGATGCAGGTGGTCGGGATATTGGCGATATTGTTGTGATGAATGATATCACAGAAGAGATTAAAGATCTGTATTCGTTTATCATAATTCTTGCAGTCATCAGTTTTATCATCAGTCAGGTAATGATGGTATTTTTTCATAATTATATTGGTGGCATTGAAGATGATCTTGTCAACACTCATGATGAACTTACCCGTGAGATAGATCAGCATAAGCAAACTGAAAAAGAATTAAATAGATACCAGGATCATTTAAAGGATTTAGTGCGTGAAGCTACAGAAGCATTAAATATCAGCAATAAGGAATTAAAAGACGATATCAACAAACGGAAAAAGGTTGAGAAAGAGTTAAAAAAACAAACAAATTTTGTTATGAATCTTTATGAGTCATTGTCACATCCTTTTTATGTCATTGATGCAAATGATTACTCCATTGTGATGGCAAATTCTGCAGCATCTATGGGAGATAGTGATGATTGCAATACCTGTTATAAAAAAACACATAATTTGGATGAACCCTGTTCAAGCCCAGATTATCCCTGCCTTCTTGATGAGGTAAAAAAATCTGGTAAACCGGTGAATATTGAACATATCCATATCGATAAAAATGGCGAGTCACAAATCCATGATATTCATGGATATCCAATATTTGATGATGATGGTAATGTTGTACAAATGATTGAATATGTTTTAGACATTACAGAGAAGCGTCGGATGGAGGAAGAAAAAAATCTACTCGAATCTCAGCTAAATATGTCTCAAAAACTTGAAACCATCGGTGAACTCGTTGACACCGTTGCCCACGAAATAAATACTCCAGCTGGTATTATCGCAGCACATGCAGATGCATTGCTCATCCAAATGGAAGATGGTGAAAAATGTGCTGACGAATTAAAAATGATTCGAAAACAAACAAGGAGAATCAGTAAATATACCAGGAGTTTATTAGAATATTCCAGGAGAGTACCATTTCAACCAGTAAAAACTGATATCCCCAGCCTGATGGATGAATGTCTATTTATTCTCGGTCATCGTTTCAGGGCATTGGATATTTCAATTATTAAATCATATCATTCGGATTTACCAGAACTCACCCTGGATAAATTGCAAATTGAACAGGTATTTATTAACCTTCTGAATAATGCTATTGATGCAATTTCAAAAAATGGAAAAATAGAAATATTTGCCAAAGCGAACTCTAACTCGAATATCATCATTGAGATCAAAGATAATGGACATGGTATTTTAGAATCAGACATAGAGAAGGTTTTTGATTCTTTCTTCACGACAAAGTCTACCACTCGGGGAACGGGATTGGGATTATCCATAACAAAAGCAATAATACAAAGACATAATGGTGAAATCAGCGTAAGGAACATAAGTGGATCAGGCGCAGCATTTACCATTACACTACCCATTATTAATGGAGATTTTACATGATCGATAAAAAAAATATTAATATTATGATCGTCGATGATGAACCTGACATGCTTAAGGGGACATGTTTAATTTTTAAGAGTCTCGGTTTTAATCCCATTGGTGTTTCAAACGGAAAAATGGCAATTGAACTGATTAGAAGAGATTCGTTTGATCTAATCCTATGTGATTTGCTAATGCCTGAGATCGACGGTATGGCAGTATTAAAATCTGCTCAAAGGATTGCTCCACATACACCCTTTATAATTTTTACTGCCTATGCAACAATAGATCGTGCCGTCACAGCAATGCAGTCGGGGGCATCTGATTTTCTTGAAAAACCAATTGAAGTTGATAAATTAAATATAATCCTTGAAAAAGGTCTAAGACAGCGCGAGTTATATCTAGAAAAAGAAAACTTATTAAACCAGCTTGAAGACAAATATAGTTTTGATAATATCATTGGGAAAAGTGCGCCAATGAGACATGTTTTTGATATGGTGGAAAGTATTGCCAGTTCTGACTCCAATATACTGATAACTGGAGAGAGCGGGACAGGGAAAGAATTAATCGCCAGGAGCATACATGCCCGCAGTAATCGAAAATTAAAAGCTTTTGTACCAGTAAACTGCAGTGCATTTCCTGAGCATCTATTTGAAGCGGAAATATTTGGTTATGAAAAAGGTGCTTTTACTGGTGCAGCACAAAGAAAAACCGGGTTAATAGAATTTTCAACTGGCGGGACATTTTTTCTCGATGAAGTATGCGAATTGCCTATCAACCTTCAAGCGAAAATGTTACGTGTTCTTCAGGATCAACAATTACGGAGATTAGGTGGAAATGATCTTATTCAGGTTAATGTCCGATTTGTTTCGGCTTCAAACCGTAATATGGATTTAATGGTAAATGAAGGAAATATCAGGGAAGATTTTTATTATCGTTTGAATGTGATCAATATTCATATGCCCCCACTCCGTGAAAGGAAAGAAGATATTCCTCTATTATCAGAATATTTTCTAAATAATATTTTACGTTCTTCTCCAAAAGAGATAACTGGTTTCAAAAATGATGCTATGGATGCTCTCATCTCTCATCAATGGCCGGGCAATGTTCGTGAACTAGAAAACGCCATCGAACGGGCTGTGGCACTTTCTAGATCAGACAAAATTCTTATTAGGGATCTTCCGAACGAGTTCCAAATCAATACGATAGAAGGAAAGCAATCAATTGAAGGGCTTACGCTTGCAGAAGCAAAACAACTGGCAATTGAAAAAGTTGAAAAAGATTATTTATTTCAGCTACTGAAAAAACACAGCGGAAATATTACTCGTATAGCAACTGATTCTGGGATGACCCGTCGGAATATCCACAGATTAATTAAAAGATACGAGCTGGATCCGAATATATGGCGATGAGCTAGCTGAGTATATTGAAATAAATTCTTGATTCATTACTGCTTAAAGAGATAGACCCAAAAATAATAACAGACTCATTTGCAAACACATTTGCATCTGTTTCTCAAATTTACAACGATGTTTCTGTTGATATTAATATGTTAGATTTAATGTTGCAGATTACAAATATCATTATTCTGATATTAATGATTAATCAAGTAATAAAACCAACCACCCCAAACATTTTTTTGACAACTTAAGTACATATTTTATGTGACATGCATGTCTCACTGTGACTTTTTATAATTCTTTCTTATCATGTGTAATTATAGTTGCTTATCGTTATCACTGATCAATTTAGAGTCATTCATGTCACAGTTGAATCGTCTCCCAGGAAATCGACTCCTACCAGAACATTACATTATTCTTTTATTATCAAATAGTTAAATAATATAATTTTAAACGATATAAATATCTGTTTTGGCATTATAATTGCCAATATACAGGCGAAAATGTTAACAAAAATGAAATATTACAAAGGAATCATTTTAACTCAAGACGCTGATCTCACTGCCGTTTTTAAAAAATCAGGCGATGAATTGAACTTGAAATTCGAATCTAATCCAGATATCTCTGACTACCTCTTAAAGGTATGGGATAATGGGTTTTCGGTAATTGTTTTTGATTGCGATCAATTGGAGCAGGAAAGTCTTAAATGGATAAAAATTATTCGACGAATTAGGCCCAAGCTTCCTCTGATTGTTATAAGCAAAGATTTTGATCCTCAAGTCGGCGGTGAGATATATGACGAAGGAACATTCTATTATCAGCAACAGCCGGTAAGTGAATTAGTCTTATCCGAAGTGCTAAGTGGCGCTTTAAATATTTCACCTCACGAATTGTATAATTAGAAAAGTAGAAAGGAAAATGAAGATGATGAAATTAACAAAATTGATGACTGTATTAGTTGTTTTTACAGGATTCATGTTCTCACAAGACTATGTGGGTTCACAACAATGTGGTATGTGTCATCCGGACAAATTAGCCGATTGGACAGATTCTGGTCACCCATATAAGTTTAATGTGGTTGATAATGGAAATCCTCCCCAATATCCAAACTTCGTTGAAAATTTTCAAGATGGATGGATGCTTGGTTTGGGTTCAGAATGGTCTGAAGTATCTGGTGTAATTGGCGGATTTGGCTGGAAGGCCCGATTTGTTGATCATACTGGTGTCATTGCCGGTACTGCAAGCAGCCTAATTAATCCAGGTGAAGGTCATAACCAGTTCAACTTCTATGGTGGAGAAGAACATGGTTGGGCTGATTATCACGCAGATGATGTTGACAAAAAATATAACTACAGTTGCTTCAGATGCCATACAACCGGTCCTGCTGATGAAGGTAGCTGGATAGATGGACAAGAGCTTGGGACATTCCAGGAACAGGGTGTTGGATGCGAAGCATGTCATGGACCAGGTGCTGAACACGGGCAATTTGGTAGCCCGCATCTTGGTGATCCTGATTATATTGATATAGTATATGAATTTGATATCAATTATGGAAATGGTCTTAATGGTGTACAAGCTGACCCTGATGGCAATGATGTAAACTTCCTTTGTGGTACCTGCCACAATAGAAATTTTGCTGAAGCAATTGATGCTAGTGGTGGTTTTATTAAACATCACGAACAATGGGATGAGATGCAAACATGGAACGACATGGGTGCTCATGATTATATGACTTGTATCAGCTGTCATGACCCTCATAAACGCACAGTATGGGATGGCGATGCTATAACCATGCAATGTCAAACCTGTCACCCAACCCACATTACTAACAATAATCACCCTGCAGAATTAAATTGTATCGATTGTCATATGGCATATGCAGCGAAGTCTGGGACCACAAGAGGTGAAAGCGGATATAAAGGCGATGTAAGATCTCATTTATTAAAAATTACTGCCAGTTCAGAATCCATGTTTACTGAAGACGGATCTTTTGTAAGAGATGATGAAACTCGCGCTGCATCACTTGATATTCAACATGCCTGTCTGGGTTGTCACAATGATTCTCCTGAAGATAATATTCCAAATAAAACAGCTGATGAGCTGGTATTATTTGCCTCCTCTCTTCATGATGACACAGATGATGAATATGTAGGTTCAGCTACATGTTGGGCTTGTCACACCGAAAATTATAATGACTGGAACGATTCTGGTCACCCATATAAATTCAATGTAATTGAAGATAATATGCCTCCAGAATATCCTGAATTTGTCGTGAATTTCCAGGATGGCTGGATGACAGGTCTTGGTGCTGACTGGATGGACGTCGCTGGTGTTATCGGTGGATTTGGATGGAAAGCACGTTTTGTTGACCAAACAGGTGTCATTGCCGGTACTGCAAGCAGTTTAATAAATCCTGGTGAAGGACATAATCAATTCAATTTCTATGGTGGCGAAGACCTTGGATGGGCAAATTATCATGCCGATGACGAAAACAAGGTTTATAACTATAGTTGTTTCAGATGTCATACTACCGGTCCTGTTGATGAGGGTAGCTGGATTCCTGGTCAAGAGCTAGGAACTTTCGCTGAAGGTGGAGTTGGCTGCGAAGCATGTCATGGTCCTGGTGGAAGCCACATAGGTACAACAGACCCTGCTGATATTGACCTGGTCTATGAATTTGATATCAACTACGGCAATGGATTAGATGGCGTAAATGCTGATCCTGATGGTAATGATGTTAACTTCTTATGCGGAACATGTCACAATAGAAACTTTGCATCCCCTATTGATGCAAGCGGTGGTTTTGTAAAACATCACGAACAATGGGACGAAATGCAAACATGGAACGACATGGGTGCACATGATTACATGACTTGTGTAAGTTGCCATGATCCTCATAAACGAACTATCTGGGATGGTGATGGTGTTACAATGCAATGTCAAACTTGCCACCCAAGTCACCTTGCCACTAATAATCATCCAGCTGAATTGGAATGTATCGATTGTCATATGGCATATGCTGCAAAATCTGGTTCAACTAGAGGTGAAAGTGGATTCAAAGGCGATGTCAGATCACATATACTGAAAATTACAGCTGATACTGAATCAATGTTTACTGAAGACGGATCCTTTGTAAGAGATGATGAAACTCGCGCTGCTTCTCTTGATCTTGGGCATGCTTGTCTCGGTTGTCATAATGATTCAGCCGATGATGATATTCCAAATAAGACTGTTGACGAAGTTGTTGGACTTGCAGGAATGATGCATACATCTCTGACAGAAGATAATTTTGTTGGTTCAGAAACATGTATTTCCTGTCATGATGACAAATCAGGATGGAGAAATTCTATGCATGCTAATGGTATTACAAAATCCTTAGGTGCTCACTCACTTGAAGATTTCAACGGCATCGTTGCTGATTATGACGAAAACCTCGTTGATGACTTTATGGATGGCTTAGATCTTGGAACCGTTCCTGCATTTGCAAATCTTGGCGTCAACGCTCCAGTTCTTGGATATGATGCTGAAAATGATCAATACACCATTACAATGGGTGAACTAACATATCTTGTTAAGTTTACGTACGGTGGTAGCGGATTATACAAACAACGTTATGTACTAAAAGTACCACTAGCTGATGGTTCCTATTCTGCTGGACATTATGTCTCACCAGTTCAATATAACGAAAAAACTGATGAATATGTGACATATCATACTGATTCATGGTACGATGGTGAAGGACAACCACTGTTTGACACCAATACAACTGCATCTGATATTGCAAGTCAGGGAAGATCATACGATAAGAAATGTTCTGGCTGTCACTCAACATATGTTGACATGGAACAGAATGCCGATGGTGAATGGATTTCACATGCACCTCACGCCCCGGAAGCCGACCAGGGTCTAAATACATACGACCTTGATGGCGATGGTATTGAAGATATGGTTAATACCGGTTGTGAAAGATGTCATGGTGCTGGTGGAAATCACTTTGGTGATCCTGCCGGAATTATTAATCCTGCAGACCTTGATGCAAGTCAGGCAATTGACTTATGCGGATTCTGCCACTCACGTGGTAAGAGTTTCCCTAATGAAATATTTGACTTCCCTTATGATGATGAAAATATGCATGATTGGGATACTGGCGATGCCTGGGGTGACTATTATGTAGATCATGGTGGTTATTATGGTGATGGCAACAGCGAAGACGAAGTTCAAAGTTCTTCAAAACATCACCAGCAGTATTTTGATTTCTATGAATCAAGTAAACCCACATTTGCCTATCATCAGGTAAGATGTTACGAATGTCACGATGTTCACAATGATGTTAAACATCAAATTAGAACTGAAATTGTTGATGACGGACTTGTAATTGCAACAGATAACGACAATAACACATTATGTCTTGCATGTCATGCCAGTCATGGACATTTTGAAGATCTTACTAAAGAGATGATTGCAGATTATGATGCAAACTTTGATGCTATCGGAGCAGTTGTTTCTGAACATACAAATCACCCTTATGATCCTGAAAATGGATTAAGCAGATGTTCAAAATGCCATAATCCAAAAACAATCAAATCAGCGATCCACTATGATATTCATTCTCATACGTTTGAAGCAATTCCACCTTATAAAACTCTAGATTATGCTATGCCAAATGCATGTGCAGCTAGCTGTCACAGAGGAATTGAAAATAGTGAAACGCCATTATTCAATACTGGTGTAGATGGATCACTATCTGATTGGTCTGAAGCATCTGATGTTGCCTTGGCAGAAACACTAATGGGTTACTATGGACCAGGCGGAAGTTGGTGGAATACTAGCGGCTGCGTTGCTGGTGATTTGAATGCAGATTTGATGGTTGATGTACTTGATGTTGTTAGGTTAGTTGGAATTATTCTCGGACAAATTGAACAAAACGAAGATGACTGGTGTGGTGATGTAAATGATGATGGTGCATTTGATGTACTTGATGTTGTTTCTATTGTGGATATCATTCTAACAATCCCTTCTAGAGAGAATAGTAATCCTTTGAACGAAGTAAAAGTCAGTTTTAATGACGGAAACGCTACCATAACCAGTAATGGTAATTTGGCTGGATTACAGTTTGATGTTTATGGTGACTTTACCATTGAAACTTCTTCCATAAAAGAAGGATGGGAAGTTCACTACAACAACAATACAATCCTCATATTCTCAATAAATGGATCTACTTTTGAAAGTGGACAATTGTTTGAATATGATGGTGTATTGAACTTCAGTTCTGGAATTGCTACGGATTGGACAAAAGAAGGTATCGATGTAACATATTCAGGTGTTCCTGCAAGTTACTCATTGTCTCCTGCATATCCAAATCCGTTTAACCCTAACACAACGATTACATACGGCGTGCCAACTGAATCTGATGTGAAGATTACAGTTTATGACATGTTGGGTCGAGAAATCGTTCAATTGGTCAATCAGAACATGAGTGCCGGTGCACACCAGATTACCTGGCAGGCATCAAATCAATCTTCTGGATTATATATGATAAAGATGGTATCTAATGATTACACATCAATTCAAAAGGTACTATTGATGAAATAATAATGAATTATTAATTCATTCTATTCAAAAAATAGGCAGTTCCATTTTGGGACTGCCTATTTTTTTTAATCAAACTTTACATCTACGACAACGGGAAAATGATCTGAGGGATATCGGTTCTCAAATTTTTGTTTAACTACCTGGTAAGAGTTTACTTGAATATTTGTGGTCACAAAGATATAGTCGATTGGATATTGGTATTCTGAGTATATATCAAATCCGTTAAATGTTCCAGTTAATTTAGTTCGTTCAGAAGCAATTGAATAACTATCCTGTATTATTCTGTCATCTTCGGCTTGATCGCTTCCACCGGTAATAATGGCGTACGGCTCTGATTCTGGAATCACATTAAAATCTCCCATCAATATTACTGGAAAATTTGGAAATAAATCATTTATCACCCTTTTTACTAATCGCGCACTTTGAACTCTGGCAATTTCTCCAATATGATCAAAATGTGTGTTCATGACAATAAAATGATTTTCTGTTTTTTTGTTTTTTATTTCAACCCATGTAACAGTCCTATAGTATGCAGCATCCCAGCCAATACCAGGAAGACCAGGTGTCTGAGAACACCAAAATGTGCTGGCTCGGATAATTTCAAGCTCTTCATCATTATAAAATATTGCTGTAAATTCACCCTTAGTTTTACCATCGTCCCGACCATTGCCAACCCATTTATATGTGGGCAATTTTTCATGAATATCATATATTTGATGAATCATTGCTTCTTGTAAACCAAATATCTGAGGTTTTAACGAGTCGATAAGACTTATAACATAACCCTTTCGGTTTTCCCATGAATTTTCGCCGGCGTTTGGATCGTCATATCGAATATTATATGTCATAATCCTACATGAATTACTACCTACCCATTCACAATTACTAAGGAATAGTGCGAATATGATGATGAAAAGAATATTTAAGAATTTCATAATATCCCATTAATTAATTATATTTTTTTAATAATGTCATTATAATATCATTACATTTAATAATAGCATTAAATTTATTCACTTTTATACAATGACTTATTTTATTGAACTATAAAATAGTCACAATTATTTAGATACAAAAGAAATAAATAACTAAGCTACTCATATCGGGAGAATGAAAATGACAGCTATCAAATTCAGCAGACTATTTACTATATTGTTAACGATAGTTATTATTTCAATGTTGAGTCAATCGTGTAAATCACGTGTTAGAAAAACAAGAAGTTTTAATATTGATGAACCAATAGACACCGCCCATGTAATTGCTTATACAGCTGTTAAACATCCTGACTGGAGTAAGAACCTCTCAATTTACGAAGCAAATATTAGACAATTTACTTTTGGCGGGACATTTAAAGAATTTGAATCTGTGCTTCCGAAAATTCAACAGCTTGGTGTTGGAATTATCTGGTTAATGCCAATCCACCCCATTGGCAAAATCAAAAGAAAAGGTACATTAGGCAGTTATTATTCTGTTCAAGATTACTACGGAATTAATCCTGAATTCGGGTCCATGGATGACTTTAAGCGTCTCGTTGATGAAATTCACAAATTAGGAATGTATGTTATCATAGATTGGGTTGCAAATCATACAGCCTGGGATAATAATTTAATCAATGAACATCCTGAATGGTACACGCGGGATATTGAAAGAAAATTTCAGTCACCAGTGAAGGATTGGAGTGATGTTGCTGATCTAAACTATAATCATAATAAACTGCAGGATTACATGATTGACGCTATGAAGTTCTGGGTTGAAACTACAGATATCGATGGATTCAGATGCGATGTTGCAAGTATGGTTCCCATAGAATTCTGGGAGCGTTCGCGACAAGAACTTGATAAAGTGAAAGCTGTTTTTATGCTTGCAGAAGCTGAAAACCCTGAATTCCATCAAAGAGCATTTGATATGACCTATTCGTGGAGAGTTTATAAATCTTTAAAATCTATTGCAATAGGTGAAAGTGGTAAATATCTCCAAAGTCTCGAATCAGTAATCGACCAAGATACAACTGACTACATGATTCACTCCTACAGAATGCAGTTTACCTCAAATCATGATGAAAATTCCTGGCAGAACTCTGCTGTAAATATATTTGGGGATGCATTGGATGTTTGCACAATTCTTAATTATACAATCCCCGGGATGCCCTTGATTTACAACGGTCAGGAAGTTGGATCAAAAAAAATGTTGAAATTCTTTGCAAAGGATATAATTGACTGGAAGAAGAGTCCGTATCGTCAATTTTATACAAAGCTTAATAATTTGAAGCGAAATAACTTGGCCATCTGGAATGGAGAGTATGGAGGTAATTTTCAACGCATCCTAAATTCCAGAGACAATTATGTATATACCTTCAAAAGAAGAAAAATCAGAGATAAAGTGATGGTTATGGCTAATCTGAGTGGTGAAAAGCAAAAGTTCAATTTAAGACTAAATATTCCAAATGGAGAATTTACAGATATATTTACAGGTGAAAAGGTGACATTTAACAATATTGACGAATTCGAATTAGGGCCTTGGGGCTATAAAGTATTTGAACAAAAACGTAATTAATTCCCCTTAATCTAAGCATCAACCCTGCCTTCTAATGGAAATTTTATGATTTCGCAATTCCCAGATTTATTCCTGGAAAGATTAGAGGAAATCTATCCTGATAACCATAAATCTATACTTTCAAATCTTACTGAGGGGCATCTCACTACTTTCTGGTTAAATCCGATGAGAGGTAATATCGATGATACCTACAAAAAACTAATTAAGGAGAAGATACCCATTTGTCAAGTGCCAGGTTTCAAGGAAGTTTACTCGGTACCTCCTGAAAACCGTCGTGATATTACCTATCACAGGTTTGCCAGTGATGGGAGGATATATATCGTAAATCCCTCCAGCCTTATACCGCCGATTGTACTTAATCCTCAACCGGGTGAAAATATATTGGATTTGACTGCTGCCCCAGGGAGCAAAACAATTCAGATAGCGGCTTTAATGGAAAATACGGGAAATATTTCAGCCGTAGATATTGTGAGGCACCGATATTATAAGCTAAAGGCAAATCTTGAAAGAAATGGAGTTTCTAACGCCTCGATATATAATAAAGATGGAATTTCAGTCTGGATCAACTGCCCTGAACAGTTTGACAGGGTATTACTGGATGCACCATGTACTACTGAATCACGTTTCAATATTCATGATGAAAAAACATATCATCATTGGAGTAAGAAAAAAATTCTTGAAATGAACCGAAAACAGAGACAATTACTCTATTCGGCGGTACAATCATTAAAGCCAGGGGGCACATTAGTCTATTCCACATGCACATTTTCACCAGAAGAAAACGAGTTAACCGTGCATTCCATATTAAAAAAGTTTAAAAATGTGTTAACTACAGAACCAATATCAATAAATCTGCCAACTGCTACAGATCCATTAAAAACGTGGAAAAATAAAATCCTTAATGATCAGGTTAAGAAATGTATAAGAATTCTTCCAGACAAAATATTCGAAGGATTTTTTATCTGCAAATTCAAGAAACACTCCTCAACAATATAAGAGTTATATCGAACTAATTTTCCAACAGTTTCTTTACAACATTTATATCTGATGTTGGCAATTTACAGGCATAATTCTCACAAACATATACTAATGGATCCTGATCGTTGTTTGCAGGGTAGTTTTTTAGATGTGGAAGATACTCAAACAATTCTTCATCCTCTGGATCCATTATCATTATAATTGAGTTTGGTTCAAATAATTGATGAATATTATTGACTAAATCAATCATGCCTTTGCTTTTTTTATTCCCTGAGATTAATATTTCGTATGATGGCCCATTAGCAAAATCTATTGCTTGAAGCATCATGGATTGCCCCGAACTGCCACGATTTATTTGTTGTGAAAATGTTGAGAATATATCGAAAGCAATATCTTCATATTGTGGTTTTGAAAGAATTCGGGACAATCTGATAAAGTTATAAGCTGAAACAGAATTCCCACTTGGGATGGCACCGTCATAAACATCCTTACTTCTTATTAATAGATTTTCACCATTATCAGGTGTAACAAAAAATCCTCCATTCTTTTCATCCCAAAAATGTAAATATTGATAATCTGAAAGTTTTTGTGCTGTTTTTACATATGAAATATCAAATGTAAGCTGATACATTTCAATAAGAGCCCAAATTGTATAGGCATAATCCTCAAGAAATGCTGGGAGACCGGCAGAGCCATTTCGATATCTCTTCATGAGTACGCCATTTTTATCCATTAATGTCGTCAATAGAAAGTCCATTGCTGAGATTGCAGTCTTATCATAATTAGTGTTCGGGAATATCCTTGCTGCCCTGGCAATAGCTGATATCATCAATCCATTCCAATCCGTCAAAATTTTGTCGTCCTTTTGGGGATGGACCCTGTTTTCCCGGTATTCAAATAGATTACCGCGGATAGAATTAATTTTCTCAGAAACCTCTACTGGGTCCTCTCCTAATTCCAGGGCAAATGACTTAATAGATTTATCCATGTGCAGAATATTATTTTTATGTCGGTATCCTTCCCTGTAATTTCCAGAATCCTTTAATTCAAATATCTTATAGATCAAATCATAGTCATCCTGTGACAGAATACTTTTTAATTCATCAGTATTCCATACATAGAACTTTGCCTCCACTCCTTCACTGTCAGCGTCTTCCGCTGAATAGAATCCGCCTTGTGGATGTGTCATATCTCTCTGGACATACTCAATTATCTCTTTAGCAGTATTGGCATATGTTTCGTCATTGGTCATTAAATAGGCATCTAAATATGCATGAACCAGCATAGCCTGATCATATAACATCTTTTCAAAATGAGGGACCAACCATTCCTTGTCTGTAGAGTAACGATGAAATCCAAATCCTATTTGATCATACATCCCTCCAGATCTCATTTTTAATAATGATTTCTTTACCATTTCCATGGCTATATTAGATTGTGTTCGTTTCCAGTATCTGGATAGGAATGAATAATCATGGGCTTTTGGGAATTTTGGAGATTCGCCAAACCCACCAAACTCTTCATCGTATCTTCTTCGAAATTGATTGAAGGCAATATTAAGGATATCGTCTTTGACAATTTCACTGTTCGTCATTGAGAATTTTGAATTTGAGTTTCGCAAGCGTGTCGTTAAGGAATCGGCTTCAAAAACCAGCTGAGATCTATTTTCGTCCCAACCCCTTTTTATATTTGGAATGAGTTCCATCATGCCAATACGGTTACCCCTTGAGTTTTTCGGGAAGTATGTGCCTGCAAAAAAGGGTTCTTTATCTGGTGTCAGCACAACAGTCATTGGCCACCCACCTCTTCCATTCAACATAGTAGTAACATCCATATAAACATTGTCAACATCAGGTCGTTCTTCCCGATCCACTTTGATACAGATGAATGTATCATTCATAAGCGCTGCAACCTCTTCATCTTCGAAGGATTCATGTTCCATAACATGACACCAGTGACAGGTGGTATATCCAATTGAGAGGAAAATAGGTTTATCTTGACGCTTTGCTTCAGCAAATGCTTCCGGACCCCAGGGATACCAATCTACCGGGTTAGCAGCATGCTGTAGTAAGTAAGGACTTTGCTCAAAAACCAGGCGGTTATAATACTCACCGCCATCCCTTGGCAATTGATCAAGAAAAACCTGATCTGGGATAATAACTCTGCCATTATTATCGTAATGATATTCATGAGGATTGTTATCCACTGCTCCCCCAAATGTAAAAAATAATAAAATAGTAAATAATGTTGTGATGAACATAAGTAATATTATTCAATATCAAGTATTAATTATGTATAAAATATTAAAGGAATTCAATGATCTTGTTACCAGTAAATTACCGATGTTAATTGTAAATAAAAGGATGTAATTATGGATAATATTGATAAAAATATTTATATATTAGAGAAAAGAATTGAGGATTTGGAAAGAAAACTAAATGAGAGTGATGAACAGTATTTACACCCGGGTTTAAATAATACAAGCTTTTTGAGGAGAGCTTTTACAGTATTTGGTCATAACCTTGTCGCCGGGCTTATACTATCTATCCCTTTTTATCTGATTATGTTCATTTTGGTTGCCTTATTATCGAAATTACCAATGCCATATTAATTTAATCGCTCACCTGAAACATCCCACCGAAAGATTTCACCTGATACTATGCCAAAAATGTATTCCTGCTGAGATTTTATATTTCCGTTATCCCAAAAATATTTTTCATAACCATGCTTATCCCCATGGAAATATTCCGATTCATGAACAACTATGCCTAGAGTATTAAATTGAGTCCATTTTCCGTGCAGTTCCCCAGCTAAATAATATGATATAGATTTAACATCCCCATTTTCATCCCAATAAATCGTTTCGCCATCGAGCATTGAATTAAAATAGGTAGCCTTATATTCTTTTTGTCCATTTTTATAATAAGAATACACAACCTTATTGCCAGATTTTTTCATTTTTTCTTCAAGTTGCGTAGAGCCGTCAGGCCAGACTTCTTTCACAATTCGTTTTGAGGAACATCCTGACATTAAAATTAGCATGATAATAATTGTATGTTTATATATTAACCACTTTGAAGACATAATGTAATATTATCCCAATAGCAGCTAAATTGAGAAGTGTAAAATGAGAAAAGTCCCCGCCAGCGAAACGGGGACTTTTTTACACCGGGGAGGGTGTTTGCGGTTTATTTAACCAGAAGTTTAATTTTTAATATTTTAGATAAAGTGTTGGGACGGGAAGAATGCAACCCGTATTGAACCAGCAAAAACTAATTTGCTAAAATCAATTTCCCATCCCAACACCCTAATAATTGCGGAACGGTTCAGCGTATCATTCAAAGCGCAAGTCAAATACCCCCATTAACTGACAACCCATTCATGTTATTTTCACCATTTTTCTGTTATTTCTAACAATTTTCCAACCATTTGGAAACTTATGGTTCTATTGAGTACCTGTCTCTTGATTCTCGTTGATACGACAGAACTGTCCCGACAATTCTAATCCTGAATTTTGCAATTAATAATAATTACATTGCACAGGTGAAATTTATGTTTTGTCAAATATCTTTTACCTTGGGACAAATCTTTTTACTTTCAAATAGCTTCAATTACTACTTGGCAATTATGGTGCCAAATATAACCAACACTATGTTAAGTTGCTGTTGTTATTGGGTATATAGTTATTATGGTTAATAGATGTTATTCTATATTGCAAAATACGGGTTTTGGTTATAAATATGAATATTTTGATATTGTTCAATAAATGAACAATAGGTGCATTAATGAATAATAATGATGGTTATATGGATAAAATGTTTTGAATATTGTTGAAATATTGGAAAATAAGTTAATAAATATTCTGTCAGCGGCGTGTAAAATTTTTACCAGGCAATTGAATTATACATCCTTTTAACTCAAGTTGAAGTAAATTAGTTAAAACTTCAGGAGTATCCTTTCCTGATATGTTGCACAGATGATCGATATGGACCGCTTCATTGCTAATAAATTTAAATAAATCACTTTCTGCATCAGTCAGCTCAGGAATGAGTTCAGTTTGGAAAGTAGCTTTCGGCAATTGAAATTCCTCTAATACATCATCAACAGAAGTGACAAGTTTAGCGCCCTGCTGAATCAATTTATGACAGCCGTAGGATTGTTCACTGTCAATTCTTCCAGGAACAGCAAATACTTCTCTATTTTGATCCAATGCCAGATATGCGGTAATAACTGCACCACTTTTTTTACCTGCCTCAATAACCAGGATACCTTTGGATAATCCGCTAATAATTCGATTTCGTTTTGGAAAATTTGTTGAATCCGGTGGTGTTCCAGGAGGAAATTCAGATATAATAGCACCAGTCTCGATTATTTTTTCCCTTAAGGAGCGATTTTCAGGTGGATAACAGATATTTATGCCACATCCCATGACTGCAATAGTATATCCACCATTCTTGACTGCTACTCCATGTGCTAGTGAATCTATCCCCCTAGCAAGACCACTGACTATACCTAAATTGGATTTGACCAGTTTTTCGGTTAAATTATTACAAGTTAGTTTTCCGTATGGAGTCGGCTTTCTGCTGCCGACCACTCCCAACTTTGGAATATCTTTCAATTTGCCAATAATATAGATTCCTATTGGAGAATCAAAAACCCGTTTTAAACTATCTGGAAACTCATCATCCCAATACGTAATATACCTGGCATTTATTTTTTCTGCATCTGCTAATGATTGTTTGCCAATTGAAACATCCATCATTTTTATAGAATTTGCTATTTCTCTTGTAATTCCTCTTACCTGCATCATATCAGATGCATTGAGTTTTGATAGGCAATCAGTATTGGGATATTTCTGTAATAACGCTCTTATCTTGCCCGGCCCTATACCTTTCACATTTGATAAGCTGACAATCTGGTGTTTTGGTAATTTCAATTTCCTTCAACCATCATGGATATATAATGAACTGCTTCGCGGACACCTACTTTATTTAGTGACGATATAAATAATAATTTTACACCTTTCAGTTCTGATTCGTCTAATTCAGGATCTTCCATCCATGTATCTTTTTTTGTAATCAGCAATAGAGAGGGTCGTGTATTTAATTCTGGATTCTTCTTTTCCAGCTCGATCCTAAGTTTATTGTATTCATCTAAAATATCTAGCGAATTCCCATCAACTAGAAATACCAATGCCTTTGTTCTTTCAATATGCCGAAGGAATTGACTTCCAAGTCCTTTTCCCTCAGAAGCCCCTTCAATCAACCCAGGTATATCAGCCATGACAAATGATTTATAATCACCATATTTAACAATGCCAAGATTTGGAATCAATGTGGTGAAAGGATAATCTGCCACTTTTGGTTTTGCTGCAGATACAACTGAAAGAAGTGTTGATTTCCCGGCATTCGGGAATCCTACAAGACCTACATCAGCAAGGACTTTTAATTCCAGATCGATAGTTAGCTCTTCTCCGGTCTGACCATCATTTGCCACCCTTGGTGCAGTATTTTTCTGAGTTTTGAATCTGGCATTTCCAAATCCACCATTTCCTCCTTTGGCGATGGTAATTTCACTATCCAAATCCTTAAGGTCTATTATGACATGCTGAGTTTCAGAATTTTTTATAATTGTTCCAGGCGGAACAAATAAAACTATGTCAGCCCCATTTTTTCCGTGACGATTATTTCCTTCACCATGACCACCTCTTTTTGCCCGATAATGCTTCAAATAAGAAACATCATGCAATGTTGTCAACTGTGGATTTACACGCATAATTACATTTCCGCCATGTCCACCGTCACCACCGCAGGGTCCGCCTTTGGGTCTGAATTTTTCTCTAAGAAAGGCAATGCAGCCATGTCCCCCATCACCTGCTTTTATATAAATTCTGGCCTGGTCAATAAATTTCATAAATGTATAATTCCAATTTGCTCATTTGTGATTGACATTGATGATTTGTAGTTACCTGATATAAACAGATATGCCGCAGATTGTCTCTACGGCATATAATCTGATTGATTTCCCACATTCATTCAGGCAGGATTTACCCCATATTTGAAATGAGAGCATCGCCAAATTCTGAACATTTCAATTTAGTAGCATTCTCCATTAATCTATGGAAATCATATGTTACTTTTCTTTCAGCAATTGTACTGTCAATTGCCGAGAGAATTAAATCAGCTGCTTCTGTCCATCCCATAAATCTAAACATCATCTCACCGGATAGGATGAGTGATCCGGGATTAACTTTATCCTGACCAGCATATTTTGGTGCTGTTCCATGAGTAGCCTCAAAAATAGACTTACCAGTGACATAATTAATATTTGCACCGGGGGCAATTCCGATCCCTCCAACTTGAGCCGCAAGAGCATCTGATATATAATCGCCATTGAGATTCATTGTTGCAATAACATCATATTCTTTTGGACGAGTTAGAATCTGCTGAAGGAATGCATCTGCAATAACATCTTTAACAATTATTTTACCGGCAGCAACAGCATCACTTTGAGCTTTATTCGCAGCCGCTGCACCACTTTTCTCACTGATTCTATCATATTCCGCCCAGGTAAAAACTTTATCACCGTACTCTTTCTCAACCAGTTCATAACCCCAGTTTTTAAAAGCACCTTCAGTGAACTTCATTATATTACCTTTATGGACAAAAGTAAGATTTTTACGATTATTTTTTAAAGTGAATTCGATTGCAGCTCTTACCAGTCTAAAGGTTCCTTCTTTTGATATCGGTTTAATTCCTACTCCCGTAGTATCTGGAAATCTAACTTTTTGAAATTTATCTTCAAATCGCTCTTTCAATAAAGACAAAAATTCTTTTGCTTCATCCGATCCTTCTTCAAACTCTATCCCAGCATAAATATCCTCAGTATTCTCCCTGAAGATAACCATATCAATATTAGCTGGTTCTTTTACCGGTGAAGGAACACCATCAAACCATTTAACAGGTCTTAGACAAACATACAAATCAAGTTTTTGCCTTAATGCTACATTTATAGACCTGATTCCTCCGCCTACAGGGGTTGTCAATGGACCTTTGATTGCAACCAGGTATTTATCAATCATATCGAGTGTTTCCTGCGGTAACCAGGTATTAGGACCATAAATATCATTAGATTTGTCGCCGGCATACACTTCCATCCAGGCAATTTTTCTTTTTCCACTATAGGCTTTTTCAACAGCAGCATCCAATACCCGTACGGTGGAGGCCCAAATATCCGGCCCGGTTCCATCACCTTCTATAAATGGTATAATTGGTGAATCGGGTACATTCAAAACCCCATTATTCATTGTAATCTTCTGACCAAATTCTGGCACATTAATTTTTGTCATTAATCTTTCCTTTCAATTTATTTTCTTTTTCAGTTTTTTTAGATTTAGACTCTTTTTTATCTAATGATTTATTGGAATTATCCCCTGACTTATTTTTTACATAATCCGTATGATAAAAGCCAGATCCTTTGAATATTATTCCAGCTCCTCCACTTATTATCCTTCTCACTCTTCCATCACAAATATTGCAATCCAGGAGTGGAGATTCTGACATTTTTTGAATGGCTGAAAATAAATCCCCGCAATTCTCGCATTTGTAATTGTATGTTGGCATTCGACCTTTTCTAATATTTTAATAGCTTTATTAATCTAATAACATCACTGAAAGAGGTATAATTGTCTAAAATCCATACAGGATAATTTAACCCATGTATCAAGGAACCAACATGGTCAAATCCTGCTAACGTTCTAGTTATTTTTAATGCAACGTTTCCTCCATCCATATTTGGGAATATAAATACGTTTGGCGTCATCGGAATTTTTAATTCACTTTTGAATTCTTCAGGAAGGCCTAAGAATAAGGCATCATCAAACATCAACTCTCCTTCGGCGCGTATGTCTGGATATTTGATTTTAAATTTCTTCAATGCTTCTACGGTCCTGTCCACCCGGTAGTGCTTAAAACTCCCCTTTGTTGAAAAAGATATAAAGGCCAAAAAAGGATCAATTCCAGTTATTTTTTTGTGGAAAAGAACCGATTGAAATGCAATCCTCACCAATTGATCTACACTGGGTTCAGGTATTAACGTACAATCTGCAAATGTAAAATAAGTATCTGATTCTGGTGCCTTAAGCAATGAAGAGCTATATACCCATTTGGATTTTGATTTCATGCCGATTATTCTAATCCCTGTTTGAGTAACTTTATCAAGCGAATTATTGTAACCGGATATCATTAAATCGGCATCCCCTCCATCAATCATGGCAGCACAAAAATTTAATGGCTCTTCCAAATAAGTCTCCAATGATTCTATCGGCCAATTTTTGGTAAAATTTTTACGGCTTATGCTTTCAATATACTCTGGCATTTTCCATTGATAATCTGATGAGATTCTGAATTCAATATTCTGATGAGATTCTGATAATGTGTCATTGGGAATTAATTCTTCAAAATCTGGAACAACCACCCTCAAGGGCAAATGTGAGTTATTAGCCGTTTCCTTCACCAAAGACTTAATGATTAAAATTTATTTTGGATAGCAGTGGCAACATGGTCAGGTACAAGAGAAGTAATATCTCCATGCAACTTTGCTACTTCTCTGACCAATGAAGAGCTCACATGGGTGAATTTGGCATGGGGCATGAGGAATAATGTGGTCACATCTTCATTTAGACTACGATTCATCAATGCCATTCGAAACTCAAATTCAAAATCTGAGATGGCTCTTAATCCACGAATAATAGATTGTGCCTTTTTTTCCTGGACGTAATCAACCAGAAGTCCCCTAAAATGGTCTACTGATACATTGGGATATCCTATTGTGCTGGCGCGGATTAAATCGATTCGTTCTATTTCTGTAAATAGGGAGGCCTTTTCGGAGTTTTGAGAAATGGCGACAATAATTTTATCAAAGACAGATGATGCCCGTTCAATAATATCAATGTGACCATAAGTAATTGGATCAAAGGATCCTGGATATACGGCAATTTTTATGACTCTGCCCTCCAAAATACGACTTGTGTTCTTCCATATTTTTTTATTCTAATATCATCACGGACTAATTTTGTCAGTTCCATTTCCATACAGAATATTCCCTTATTGCTTAATATGTCTTTTATTGAATCTCTGATAAAGTCAAATTCAAATAAACCGTACGGTGGGTCAGCTATTATAATATCATAGCTTCGCTTGTTTTTTAGAAAAAACTGTCTCACATCCATCTTGTATAGTGTTGCGTTATCATCAGGGCATATCTTATTAATATTCTTCTGTAATAATTGATAAACATTAATATCCCTCTCAACGAAAGTCACATCGGCAGCACCCCTGCTGATAGCTTCAATTCCCAAATTACCGATCCCAGAAAACAAATCTAATACCGTTTTCCCTTCAAATGGCTCAATAATTTGCATTAGGGATTTTTTTACTCTCGCCAGGGTGGGTCGCACTTGAGGACTGTTAACATCCACCAGTTTTTGCCCCTTATATTTACCGCTAATTATTGTTATCATCGAGATTTCCTAAACTTTCAATTTTGACTCGATAGTTAGAATCTATATCCATATCTTCCATCATTTTCAGATGGAGATTATTTTGAAGCACAAGTGGTTGATCTAATAAGTCTGAAAATATTTCTTTTAGATAAGGGATATTTGTATGGAATTGGAGGAAATTACTTCCTTCAGTAATTTGGTTAACCTTATTCTGGTATATATGAGTATAAATATTAGGGATTATATCGTTGAGTTTATATGATTTACTCTGATGATCAAAGTTTATTTCAATAATCAGAAAACCGCCATCTTCGACATTACCATGTATTTTACCAAACCCTGATAACCAGTTAATACTGTTATTATTTACGTCATTTAGAATGCTAATATCTGATGAATAAAATGAAATTTTTGTTTTATTAAAAGAATAAGATAATTCATTAAGATAAGTATTTTCCGGTAAAATGTCTATTACAGCAAACAAATCCTTCATGAAAGACGTAGGATTAATTGTTTTTTCACTTGCCAAAATTTTTATTTCAGGACTATCCTGATAAAGTACTTCCACAGATAAATAACTGATAACTATGGCAAGAATAGTTAAGGAGACGATAAAGATCCAGAGAATCTTGTTTTTCCTTTTTTTTTCTACAGTTTCAATTATAAGGTTTTTTTCTACAGTTTTTTCATTCCGATGTGAAATTACATGAGTTTGATCACCAATTTGAATACCCGGCGGGTTTAGTAAATTAACATCAAACATCAATTCCTCTGAATGAAGCACCCGTCTCAGCAAGTTGAGATGAGGCATAAAGGTTGCCTGGATGATTGTCTTCACATTTGACGACTGATAACGGATTTAATAATTTTATATTGCTAATATCTGATTCACATAACTTTTTTAATTCAGACTTTGAGCCTTTACCTTTATAACAATATACCATAGCAGTAGATTTGAAAGATTTTAATTTATTTTGATTGTATTGCTCAAGGTCTAATATAAACTCATCTAATTTGTTCTCCTGCCCACAGACCATAACCTTCTTTATTTGTGTTCCAGTTCTTTTTATTTGACTGTAATAAATCATTTCATTTTGCTCGACAGCAATTAACTGGTCAGTTTTATATTTACCCAGACGCCAGATAATATAGGATCCAATATCATTTGCTTTCATCCATTGCCTGGCGCCTATTTCAGCTGAAAATATACCCATTGATACATTTCTCAGTTCACCACCGAGGTCTTTCATCGTATTATCAAATGAATTTTTTATCTTTATTGGAATATGCAAATTGAGCAATGTCTGATTTTCAGATTTCAAATGATAACTATATGATTGATATGACTTTAAAAACTGATCATTAAAATTATGTGAATATTGCCAGGTGAGAAATTCTTTTATATTAATATCCGGATGGGAAACGGTTGTGGAAAATTGCAATTCTTTTATATCCAACGAAAATGTGAAAACAGGTATTTCAATTTTCACTTCATTAAGAATCGACCTGAATATTTTTGGGAGAGCCTCTGGTTCGGACAGAGAAATATTAGGGAAATTTAAACTTCCGTACCCATTTATTAAGGGACCATGTTCAGATGGAATCCAGTGCAAATAGTGAAATGAATCATTAATCTGTGCAATTGAGAGCAATAAAGAAGTCCTTAATCAAGTTCAGCCCATGAAGTGTTTCCATCTTTTATAAATCCATGTTTACCGGATTCAAACTTAAATATACCAAATCTTCTTTCTGTATAATCTTCCGGTACTGGACTTTTTACCATAAATAGAGGATAACTATCATCTGTATCATCTATTTCAAGTATATAAGGCTCTCCAGTTAATGGACAGGACAAAAGGTCGTCAATTAAATGGAATTTATTCCTGGCATAATCGGTAAATTTTTCGCTAACATCTTTTATTTCAGTGTCATCAACAGATTGAAACAATGAATCGTCCATATAGAACTGTAGCTCATCCTTTTTTACCCACTTTTGAGTAGATTCTCCACCATCCGCAGCAAGCATAGAAATTTGATAACTGGTATCTTTAAATGTTCTTTGCAATTCCTGTGATTTTGTAAAAGTGGTATCAACTCTAACATCAAAACCCCGATTCATGTTTACTTCATAAATCTTATTGTTTAAATTGATTTTCTGTTCTTGGACAAATAGGGAATCTGCAGTTAATGAATCCATCGCAGCTTCAACAAGACTGAATAATTCTTCTCCATTTGTTGTGTACTCACTTGTGAGTTCGTAATAAAAACTTTCTGCATCATTGATAATAGCCATGCGGCGTCGGCTTTCAGTTTTAACACTTTCTTCTTCTTCCCAAATCACAGATGGGATAAAAATAGCAACAAATAGTACGATTACGGAAAAAACTATTCCCCAATCTAAAATACCAATATTTCTTTTCATTTTATTTTGTTCTGCCACCGGAACCTCCCCAAGTTATAATGTTACTTTGCCGTGAATATTTTGAAATTTTTTGATTCCAATACCTGGAACCTTTAGCAAATCTTCAATAGTTTTAAAGCCATTTAACTGATTTCTGGTCTGGATTATTTTTTCTGCTAATTTTGTGCCCACTCCAGGTAGGCTAACCAGTTCAGTTGCATCAGATTCATTGATATTGATTAGTGCAATTATTGAATCTTCAATTGAAATAGCCGATTTTACGTCTGAGTAATTGCTTTTTATCTCTTCAGATACAGCTATGAGTTTAAGTGTTTCCGTGGAATCTGGAAACACTTTTTCTTTAATTATTTTAACAAAAAGCCCTATTAATAATAGTAGTGACAGTGCAAAAATAATATTTCTTTCCTGCGGCGTAAAAACTTTTATCACTTAAATTTTTTATATTCTGGAATTGAAGGAAGTTCTTTCGATAATTCTTGAATAAGTCTTTTTGCAGGACCGCTCATTTTTTTAGGCGTTATAATATTGATTCTTACAAGTAAATCCCCTACCCTGCTTGTATTCAAAACCGGAACACCTTTACCCCGGACTCTTAATACCTGCCCACTCCTGATTCCGGCGGGAACTTTAAGTTTTACCTTTGCAAGTACTGTTGGTACCTCGATATTCTCTCCAAAAACAGCCTGTGGATAATTAATCCATGTATCCAATAGAAGATCATTTCCATCCCTGGTAAAAATAGGATGTTCTTTTTCCTGGAAGTAAATAATTAAATCACCATTTACGGAACCTCGCGGACCTCGATTGCCTTCACCGCGTTTTGTCATATAGTTTCCGGATGATACGCCTTGTGGAAAATCAAATGATACTGTTCTTGTAGCTCTGATACGACCATCACCTCTGCAGGAATAACATGGGTTGGTTATCATTTCTCCAGAACCATGACAGTTAGGGCATGGCTGGACATTTACAATTTGTCCAAGAAAGGAATTCTGAACACGCCGAACCTCACCCGAACCCGAGCATGTTGAACATCTTTGCGGCGTTGTACCTGACTTTGATCCTGACCCATCGCATGATTTGCAAGTATCTAGAACCTTTATTTTGATTGTTTTTTCACATCCAGAAACAATCTCCTCAAGCGATAATGGGATATTTATTTTTAGATCAGCTCCTTTTCGTTGAGCCTGTCTTGACCTGCCTCCAAAAAAATCACCGAAACCACCTCCCCCAAATATGTCTCCAAACGTACTGAAAATATCATCCATATTTGTAAAACCACCACCACCAAATCCCTGTTGGTTTACTCCCTGGTGTCCAAATTGATCATATCTGGCGCGTTTATCACCATCACTCAAAACAGAGTAGGCTTCTGCTGCTTCTTTAAATTTCGATTCAGCACTTGAATCATTGGGATTTCGGTCAGGATGGTATTTCATAGCAACTTTACGGTAGGCTTTTTTGATTTCATCCTGAGTGGCATTATTCTTCATGCCTAAAATATCATAATAATCTCTCATACTATTTCCTATTTTGCAACAACAACTCTTGCATGTCGAAGAATTTTATCATGATAATAGTACCCCTTTTCAAACTCTTGAATAACTTTCTGGCTTTCAAATTCTTCAGATTCCTGGATTAACATGGCATCATGTAATTCCGGATCGAATGTTTCACCGATTGAGTCAAATGTTTTAACTCCGTTTTTCCCTAAAACATTTTCAAATTTATCTTTCACCATTTGTATTCCATCATAGACAGAGTTGTCCTTATCGATTGAATCCAATGTGCGTTGCAGGTCATCAATAATTGGTATTAGTGATTTTAGGAAATCATTAAGCGAATATTGAATCAGATCTACCTTTTCCCTGGCAGTTCTTCGACGGAAATTTTCAAATTCTGCCATCAATCTAATATGCTTCTCATTTTGATTTTGTTGATCGTTGTCAGTTTTTTGAATTTCATCATCGTTTTCTGATGTTTCTGCAGACTCACTTGCTGATGTTTTTAAATCTTCAGCTTCGCTTTTTATAAATTCATCCTTTTTTGCGAAGGTCTTCTTGCCTTTGTTTTTTTTTCTTTTTTCAGTCATTTTTTCTTATGTTTATTTATCTAATTTTTATATATTAATTATCACTGCAGCCATTATTCAACTTTTCCTATTTCAAGTACTTGGAAATGCTTCGATGACTGGCGAACAACCCAAGCAAACACCCTGCCACTATATTACCGCTAATCAACATGACAGGTTCTATTATTATCATCCTATAACTCCCAAGTATATAAAACAATAATGAGCGTAAAAATATTAGAATAAGTAATGATATCCCTGAACCTATCAGACCCTGCAGAATCCCTTCGAGAAGAAAGGGAATTTTGATAAAAAGCTTTGTTGCGCCTAATAATGTAAAAGTATGGATATCATCTTGTTTAGCATGGATTATAAGTCTGATAGTATTGCTAACTAAAATTATTGATATGACAAAAATGCCTATTCCGATGAGGATGCCCACTCCTAATATGTTACTCACCAATCGATCCAACCTCATGATTAGCCCAGTGCTGAATAATGCATCATCCACACCATTGATTACTTTTATCTCATTGACGATTGAATTCATTGTGGAGGCTGAACGAAATCCTTCATCAATCTCAAATCGACCACCAAATGGAAGTGGATTATCTCCAATTATTTCAATTACATCCTTGTTAAAAATCTTTTTGAATATAGCAGCGGCATCCTCTTTATCAACAAAGTCACCCTGTTCGATTCCATCAATTAATAGAATTTTATTGAATAATTCCAAACCCTGCCGGTATTCTACATCAGGATTGAAAAATACTTCAATCCTGTATTGTTTTTTAAATTCATGTGAGTAACCGATCAAGTTTACATAGGCATAATACGCCATGCTAAATATCAGTAATGTAATGGCAATAGTAATAGAAGAAATAAGCGCTGGAATTCTAGCCCTGGATAATGCTCTGATACTCTCAGTCAGGAAAAAGATGATCCGGCTCATTGGTGTATTAGTCGCCCATCATTTAACTCGATAAACCGTTTTTTGCGTGGTCTGATCAAAGGATAATTATGTGTTGACATTATTACGGTTGTTCCTTTATCTGCAGTACTCTGGAGGATATCTATGATATCATCTGAAACAATTGGGTCTAAATTTCCAGTTGGCTCATCGGCAAGAATTATATCCGGTTCGGTTACCAAAGCTCGTGCAATTGAAACTCTTTGCTGTTCACCGCCACTCAAACGCATTGAAAGAGAGTTTTCTTTTCCTTTTAATCCAACCAATTCAATTACCTTGGTAACTCTGTCCTTAATCATCTTTTTGGAGAGCCCTACAATCCTCAGTGGCAGGGAAATATTTTCATAAACCGTCATTCCCTTTATCAATTTAAAATCCTGGAATATCATACCAATATTTCGACGATAGGATGGCAACTTTCTTTGCTTTAATTTGGTGACATCAGTTTTATCAATAGTAATAATTCCCTTTTCAATGGGAATATCCCGTATTATTGCTCTCAATACTGTGGATTTCCCTGCCCCTGTTGGACCCATCAGGAAAACAAGTTCACCCTTTGCTACTGCAAACGACAAGTCAAATATTCCTGTTTCTTGTGTATATCGGGCAGTTACATTTTCAAATCGAATCATAAGAGTACCATTTATAAGAACATAATAATAAAACTATATACATATCCAGCCAAAAATAACAGACCAGTAAGACGTGAAATTCTATTAAAATATTTTAATATAATAACGAGCAAAAGTGTAAAAACCAGCATGATTATCACATTAATTTGAATAATGGAAAAATCAAACACCATGTCATTTATAACCAAGGTTAAACCCATAACTGCTAAAATATTAAATAAATTGGAGCCAAGAATATTCCCTACTGCAATCTCAGATTCGCCTTTTGAAGCTGCAACAAGGGATGTGGCAAGTTCAGGAATTGATGTACCAAGGGCAACAATTGTCATTCCAATTGCAAGTGATGATACTCCAAAATATTCAGCCAATGAAATTGCACCTCTGACGAATAAATCTGATCCTAGCCATAGCCCAAATACACCAACAAAGAATAATATGATAATTTGATAATTAAATGACTCAAATTTCTCATTATAATCATTCCTATGGGTCCTGGATAAGTATACACAATAAAATGTTAGAGAAAGTAAAAACAATATTCCCTGGATCATGCTAAGCATTTCAAAATAAAGGAAAAATGAGAATAGAACTGTAATGACTGTAAGGAAGTAGAAATCAATTTTGGAAATCTTAAAATTAAAAGAAATTGGATATATCACGGCAGTTAAACCAAGTATCAGACCAATATTTGCGATATTCGAGCCTATGATATTTCCAAGAACAATTTCCTGTTCGCCAGATAGGTTGGCATAGATGCTGACGATCAATTCAGGTAGACTGGTTCCAAAAGCAACGACCGTTATTCCTATAAAAATGGATGGCACACCAAGCTTGTTGGCTATAAGCTTTCCGCTCTTGATGAGATATTCTGCACCATAATATAATAGAAGTGCGCCAAAGAGAAATTGGAATACCGTAACTATCAAATATAAATACCATTCTCCAAAATGTAATCAAATACATCTGGATGAAGTGAATTATGGACACTTTCTGGATTAATATTTATCATTTTTCTAATCTCAGTGGAGGATATTTTACAATTGTAATCTTTTATAAATTGGATGCCATTTGGTAGACTTTCTATATTTTCCTTAATCAAATCACTTCTGTTTAAACAAAATATTTTCACTTCCTTGAGTATGTCTTTCCACTTGTACCAATCGTTAAAATTAGACCACTGATCCCCACCAATCACAAGCGTTAATTCTGAATTTGGAAATTTCTTTTTTAAATAGTGGATTGTATAGATTGTATAATTTGGTTTCTTTGAGTTTAACTCAAAATCGTCAATAACAATATGGTTGGCGGATTGGAAGGATAAACTTAACATTTCCAAACGCTGAAATACTGAAGCAGATGGTTTATTTAATTTGACAGGCGATTGTTTCGCCGGAAAAATAATTAATGTTTCACAATGTTCTAGACAAATATCGGCTATATCGATGTGACCGATATGAGGGGGGTCAAAACTTCCACCAAAAAAGAATATCTTTTCCAAGGATTGCTACAGGTAAAATATAATCACCAACTACCTATAAAGTAAAAAATACTCATTTAATGTGAGTTTACCTTCTTTGGTATTGGCCAGAATTACTAGAGATTCATCGTATTTCTGCTGCGAATGGAAATTCTCCTTATTCAGTCTGATATACGATTCAGCGCTCTCCTGACTATCTTTCAAAATGTAAGTAAACATGATACCAATTCTGGCGTCATCTGATAAAGTGGTATCATAATAATTGTTCAATACCTGATTATAATAAATCAAGGCAGAGTCATACTCCTCTAACTTGAGGTAAAGCCGTGCTGTCTGATAAAGCTTTGTTGCCAGTTTTGCACGAATATTTGTTATTTCTTCTGAAGCAGTATCAACATATTCAGATTCCGGAAAATCTTCAATAAATTCCTGTAGTTTATCAAGTGCCGTTATTGTACTTTTTTGATCTTTTTGATATATCATTGATGTTTTAATGACGCATTCACAGATTCTATATCTTGATAATTCAATTTTTTCCAAATCATTGCTGTATCTTATGTATTGTTCATATGCTACCGTAGCTTCGATATACTTTTTGGTCTTAAACAATGATTCTGCAAGATAATACTGTGAGTCCACAGCCAAACGCGAGCCCGGGTTATTCATGACAATAAAGTCAAATTCTTCTTTTGCCTTTTTGAATTTCTCTGCTTCATAATGCTGCATTCCCTTTTCAAAACGTTCTGCTAGATCCTCATCAAAATCCACATCAGAATTACCACAGGCAACAATCAGTAATGCCATCGAAATATTACTTAATAATTTTTTAGATATATTCATCGTGTTACCAGTTAAATGAGATTCCAACTTGAACATCTCCGACGCCATATTTCTTTCGATGATCAAATTTTGTACTCGCAGTTATATTTGCATCCACCTTATCATTCCATATTTTTGCTGTCAAAACAGCGTCCAGCATACTTGCTACGTGATTTAGCATGATGGTGGAAACCATATATTGTGCCGTTTTATAATAGTCATTTGCATCTTTCCTCATTCCGCGATAAATCCACTTATTGGGTGATTCTGCTACCTCCACGCCTCTGTTGATAAACACCCGTATTGAATCATGATCATCCCACCCGGCAAAAAATGAATTATACTTCCCGACATTTTCATAATAAGTATTGTCTTTAATTACTTGAAAATTTGGATCTGTTACAAAAGATGGATCGCATTCATATTCCCCGATATAACAAGCAATTTGTTCATCAGACATATTTACAAAATTATATTGAATACCATTCTGTTCAAATAAAAAGCCGTCATAAAATAATTCTTCAAAAAGGTAACTATCACTACTTCCTGTTCCACTTTTAGAATTGGTATCAAGCAGTTTTATTTTTTCAATACCGTCTTCATAAACTGTATAGGCAATTTCGATTGAGTGGCTGCCTTCCCATATATCTTCATACAAATAAAGAGGTTCATCGCCTTCATCTGCTATATTTTTTGAGAACATGGATTGGAATAAAGTATCCCCTTCCCAATTGTCATGATTTGCAACCCATCTGGAGAATTCCCAATGATCATCTGCATATAATTCGTAATCATCGGATGCATCATCTCCTTTTTTCTCAAATTTTGACCAGCTCATCCAGGCAGCTATCTCTATTCCAGCAAAAACAAGTCCTCGCTTCCATGCACCTGTATAGTACTCACCTAACCCCGGCAACAAACCCGAATACAACATTGCCCGGCCGGTATATTTTTTATTTGTTATAATATTTTGACTTAGATTTTCATCGCTTGTAATTGTTGAATCTAATGTGCTATTGATCAAAAGCATCTTATCATAACTAAAACCCAATTCACCCCCGAATGTAAAATTCATTGAAGCAATAACACTAATGGTGATATATAATATTGTCAGATATTTTTTCATATTTAGCCTTTTATTTATATCAAAAATTAAAAATCAAAAAGTATTGTTAAATACTGTTTACCTTTAGACTCTTCCGAATCTGCAATGGGCTTGTGATATTCGTAAGCTATTGCAGTTGGATATCCAAAAAATGAATATCCACTTAGCCTGAATTCTACACCCCCAGAAACTTTGTATTCTTTATTCTTTAAAAAACCTGATAGATTACTTTCAAATCCACCTCCCATTTGCATGATCATGCCAACTGACATATTCTGAAAATTCATATGTGCAAAGGAATAACTTTTTTCCATAAATAATGGAAGTCTGACTGTACCGGTATTCACCCATAAATACGGCCCGTGCAAATCTTCATTATAAAATGTATATCCCTTTAATCCTGGTAAACCACCGGCAAAAAAATAAAAGAAATCATCAACATGTTTATTTGATAAATAACCAATCTGCGTTTCAAGAGATGCGACGAATTTTTTCTCTTGATTTAATGTAAAATGTTTTTTTCCAGTGATTGTAAGTCTTTCGGTGAAGTGATCTTTAAAAAATGTTTCAAAGGTGCTATACTCTTCATTAAACCCAAAACCATCCATAAACTTATTGTTTTCCCGGGAAAGTAAGAATTCAATTTCGTATCCGTTGGAAGGCAGCATGTTACCGGCATATTCTGGTTTTCTCGTTGAATACTCGCCTTTCAACGATAATATATGAGTCCTAAAATAATCAAATGCAATACCACCAAAGGACTCGACATGTCCATCATCATTATTAATAACTTGATTAATTACTTGTCGATATTTTGTATAGGTATAGTATAGCCAGATTTTATTGTTCATAAAGGGAAATCTCAATCCTATATCTGTTGAAAAGAACTGAATTGTAAGATCACTTTTAGTTGGATAGATTTCATTATAAGTTGTGTTCTGAACAGTATTTCGTGAAATCCAAAACAGATTTGTGTAAAATGTTGGTTTCCATTTTCCATACTCAATGATAAGGAATATATCTTTATCACCCAATCGATTTAGCGAAGCACCACCAAAAAGAAACAGACGATTTAGAATGTCACTGCTAAACAGATAAAACCCTGGTTTTAAAGTCTTATAATCCATCATCAATCTTGGCAGGATAAATGGATTTGGGAATGTATCCTCATATGATTTTGATTCTGCCCGAATTCCATAATCTATCAAATCTGACTCTGGGTATGTCTCAAAATAATTGTCAGCGTACCCTATTATTTCTGAATCAATTACATCATAATCATTTATTAAGGCGATATTGTAACTTCCGTTTTGATAGAGACTGTACAGAATTCTACCATCATTCGAAATATCAGGCATAAATGCCCCACCGGTTACATTGGTAATGTAGCCTGATTGATTATCACCATGAATTTCAAGATTAAAAATCCCGGATTTATCATTTGAAGTTATAATTAAGTTTTCAGAGTTTTCCGGATCCCTGGTATCAAATCCTATCGCTGATTTAATATTTAGTTGACCATCCGGAAGCACTTCATATACCTGCCGGCCATGATGTTCTGTTGCATCTACTAATAATGATTCTCCCGACCAATCAAGAGAAAACATTTGCAGACCGTTTTTTTCATTTGTCAGAGGTTTAAAATCAATACTATCTAATTCACTTATCAATATATTGGATGTCCCGTCATAGGTAGTAATAGCTGCAATCATATTCAGTTGTCTATTGATAACAGGTGAAATCAATCTTTGGTCATGTGTAAGTTTTGTTTCTTCTTCCTCTACCAGATCATATTGAAAGAGATCATATAACCTGGAACCATTTTTATTTGGTTTATCCTTTCGTGTATAAATGATAGTGGAATCATTTACCCAGCATGGTGCAGTTTCTATACGTGAAAAAATCTTTTTTGACGTGGAGTCGCTGAAGTCATATAAAAATAAATCTGTCTGGCTAAAATAATCATTTTCAACATTGGATAAATACAGGAATCGATTTCCGTTAGGTGACCATACAGGATGGATATTTGTTGTACCCCCCCTAATTATAACATCCCCTGATTGAATATTTCCATTGAGATGTATTGTTTTAGCAACATATTTAGTATTTAAATCTTTCACCCATTCATTATAAAGATTCTCTCCATCGATGCCAGTTGCATCCTTCATTGCTTTGCGAATCGAATAATTGAGGCGATTTCTCAAGGCCTTTGAGATATCATGGAGCACATCCATACCAAATCGATTGGCGAGATAGTTTACAAACGAAAAACCCTGATTATATATGGATTCATTACCAATGCCCTTTTTACCAAAAGTATTCATTGCATCAAACGAAAGCAGATTATTGTTTAGGGTGCGGTCCCTAAGAATCATATCCCGGTGAGAATCCCAGAAATCAAAATTAGCATCTTTATACATTACCTGTGCAGTCCCTTCGGCAAACCATGGCGGTACAGCAGTGCCGGGAATTGGGTAAGATATGATTACATTGGGATATCCATATAATACGTCGTCTCTTTTTTCATCTTCGTACATGAGGGATTGGAAATAAAATCCAGGGACTTTTCGCGGATATTTCATTGATGCCTGGATTTGAACAATATGAGTGAATTCGTGGGTGATTACGTCCTGCATCCAACGATGCGCACCTCTTAAATCAAATTCTAGAGGACGAGCCCATATCTCAATTTTATTGTCGTAGTAATATGCTGCACCATTTGAATAATCATCAACGTCCTTTATAATCAAATGAGTTTTTGAACTCGGTTCAAAATTATAAATGCCGGTGATAGGTCCGTAAATAAATTCGGCCACGACTGCCGCTTCTCTAGCGCTTCTTTCTGTTTCATCATGATAATGAACGAAAAAATGATCTGTTTCAATGGTATGCCAATCCAATTCAACATGGTTATACCAACTTTGAGGATATATAAATGTTGTGAGCAGAAAACTAACATATACTATAAATCGCGAATGAGATTTTAAATTGTCAGAAATGTAATTAAATATAGAAATAAGTGGGTTCCTTGTAGAAGTCATACTCAATTAATTAATATACTGTATTATGAATAAAATTATTTTAAATAAACTACTTGAATAATATTGGAAGAACCCACATCTGGTTTTATTTCAGCCAGGTATAATCCAGGATTTATTTTTCCAGGTATCCAGGCTGTTTCATTATACTCATTATGGGTTAGATCATCATTGTATAGATTTTTTATAAGGTGCCCCGATGAATCATATATCTTTATCTCAATTGATGCGGCAGAACCAACAAAATATCTAAATGTAGTGCGATTATCTGTAATTGGATTCGGGTAATTGTATGCCCGATTTTTATCAAATCCAAATGATGGTATAGCAGAAGTGTGATGAGCACCGGTAACAACGAGATTATTTGATGGACTTCCGCCAGGAAATAACCAGTAGGAATGATCTAAATCATTTGGAAATAAAAATATCCTTCTCCCATCGATTATCGCCATGGAGTCATTTGACCAATAAGGAATGGTCATAAGTGGTTGTTCCGGTTGATATGAGGAAATTTCATACAACCTCTCACCCCCGTTGCTAATGAAGACAATATTATCATTTTCACGGCAAATGATTTCAGGAGATGCATTGCCAATAACATTTGCAATCAGAATATTACCATAAAAATTACCTGCTACAGGAAATCCATTATTCATTATACTGTTACTATTTCTGGAAAAGATAGAGCCATTCTCAGTGGTAATTATTTCATCAAGGCCATCCATATCAATATCACCCAGGGCATCTGCCACTTCCACTTCTTCAAGGATTGTGTCATCGTTCAAATATGCCATTGGCAGAATGTTTGTGGATGATTCAACCTGGCAGCTTTCTTCATTAATATAAAGGTCAGTATATTGATCCAAATCAATGTTAAATGTGTCCTGAAAGCATTCACTAGAAGTCAGGACATATCCCAACCAGCTTCCAACAGCAATCGATTCAATTTCATTCTGATTTCTTCTGAATAATTGCTCGTTTAGTATATAATATAAACCGCCATCGCTGGCCTCTTCGTCAATATATCCACCTGAAACAAATATTTCCTCATCAGAAAGAAATTGAGATTCAAATGGCGGAGTTAATGCATAGACATAGCTCATGGCTGTACCAGAATAACTGATGGAATCTATTGATATATAAGTTTTACCACCTGATTGGGACTCTGTATTTGGATAAGAAGAATCATTAAACCATGGATTTGGTCCAAAGGGCTCATCACCTGGTGGTATTTGCAATGTATCATTTGCGAAGAAAAATCCACCATTCCCCCTGTACCACATATCCCAAATACGGCCATTTGTGGGGTCATCGGATTGAAAGACGGCATAACTTTCAAAACCTATGTCTACAGATCCATCTGCCTCTTCAAGGTGAACTGATCTGTTTTGGCGATCATTATTGATTCCATCCATAAGATGGTCAATTTCCGGTTCATTTATGTGCCAGATCAGTAATCCTGATCCTGGTAATCCATAATCATAATGGTCAAACCAGGTGATTACTCCAGTTTCACTATCGATTTCTATTTGTGCTTGAGTAAATTCTTCCTCAACGGTATCAAACCAATGCGCTCTACGATTATCAGAATCGCGATTGTCATAGCGGATATCATCTATGCTCTTGTCTACGAATCGATTTACCCGGTTTGTACGGTTTTCTAATAAATAGTATTCACTCTCTGAAATTTTGATCTTATGTATATCGTGAAATTGTCCGCTGTCATAATTAATTGAAATTTGCTGTGATCCCTGCTGATTAATGTCATCATATTGATCCCAGTCTTTTAATATTCTTGTCCACGCAGTTGGTGGGGCTGGTATAACCCCGCGTCCATTATTTGACCCCTGATCCATTAATCCAAATACACCAATACCGGATTCTCCTGTTTCAGTATTAAATAACGGAGGTAATCCAAATGCATAACCCATTAGAAAAGCAAAAGTACCGGTCATGCCAACCTGGTAATCGCAATAATCGGTTTCACCAAAGAATATCTCTTCTATTACATCATAATAGAGATGATTTTGGGTTTCAGGCAAAATAATTCCGCGGGATAGTGTTTGTCCATTTATCTGTGGCCAAGGAGTCTCTGCCATTATCTCATCATCCACAAAAGCACTTTTTAAATCATAGGGTGTTGGATCAAGAAACGGGATGGCAAAATCTTGCCCAATGCCGGCATGAAATATTACAACAATGGTATTATCATCATAATAATAAGCGAGAGAGTCTTGAGCCAAATTAACTGCATCATTAAACAATAATCCAAGGGATGTATCTTCAGTGGCATAATGTCTCATAATATTTGGAAGATGGTAAACTGAATCAATGACATGGTAAGATAAATCAATACTTCCCTGCGACACATTTTTATAGTAATTATTTAGGGCTTTTATCTGTGATGTAAAATAGGCATGATTATGAGGCGGTGGATCGGCATGGAAATCAATGCATCGTTCATCAAACACATCTTCTGAACTTTGTAGAAAAGCACCGTTGCCACTTGTAAGTAAATCCGGTGAATCTTCAGTTTCAATTTGAAAATCTACCATGACTCCAATTATTGATGTCACTGTGGAATAACTTGCAATATTATTTACTGTACTTGATGGTAGGATAAAATCCGGCGTATTCCCAGCAAGACAAAGGGAAATACTTATAATTATAGGAGATATTTTCAACGGATATTTTGGTTAGATTTCAATATTTAAAGAAAAATACATCGTGTTTGCTCTGGGATGACCACTCTTGCCGGCGGTGTAGCCAAAATCGAATCCATACTGGCCCAGATGAATACCGGCACCAAATGTAGGAACTTTTATTTTACCTACCTCATCATATATAAATCCACCCCTTAGAACAAAGTTATCTGTGTACCAATATTCTGCACCAAAATTATAGACCATTTCTTTAAATTCGGCGGAGAATTTTCTGTCATCACCTGTGCCAATCTCTTTGACACCCCATTCATTTAATTTACCATTTTCTTCAGCAACAATTTCACATTGTGGGCATTCAGGTCTAGATACATAATTAGATACCTGTGAATCTCCTTTGCCATAAATTTCACCGATATCATCTGTATTTAAAGGATTATCTATCCATGTATAACCACCAATGACATTATCCGCTTCCTGTTGTGTTGTCCAACCGCCCAGATTGAGGTCTCCTCCAAGGTACCAATCATCTAACCATGATGTGAAAAGCGCTTTATACCATTTGTCTTTATAAGCAGTTTCCTGTTGACCGTCTGAATTGTAATCGCCACCCCATGATTCATTTCCATTATCGGTATAACCACCAATAACTCCATTATCATCCCAATCCATTTCAGAATAGGATGCCACCAGCATTTTATTCATGTCAAAAAACAATTCAAGACGGTTGAATTCATTTTTAAAAACGTCAAATTTAACTCCCATCCTCATATTTGTTGGAGCAGGATCAGCCTGGTTCTCATCGATAAAAGCGATGCTTGGCCCAATATTAGCGATGCTTATACCAAAATTTATTCTATCGCTTTTCCACAGGTAACCAAGGTCAAAGGCGAAATCTGTTGAGATTCCTTTCCCGGCCTCTCCGCTTACACCCTTATCAAATAATTTTTGATGAAATATTTTAGCGCTCACACCAATAGATGAACGTGCGTTCAACATGGTTCCAAAACTTCCGGTAATAGCCCACATATTACTGCGAAAAACTCCAATTTGATTTCCATTTTCATCTGTTTGAATTTGCTTGCCAAGATTTAAAAATATTATATGTCCACCAAATGTACCCAAACCTGGAACTTCGTGCCTGTAAGCCATGAATTCATAAAACAAATCATCCGCCAAATTGGGTAACCAATTGACATGCATAAGGGCTGCTTCCCTTCCGCTTAGGAAACCCAAACCGGCAGGATTATAATATGACGCATATGCATCTCCCACCTTCGCTACCTGAGCCTCACCGGTGGCTGCAGGTCCTGCCCCGGGGGCGATCATCAGAAATATTGCACCGGCTTCACCAACTGCCCAGGCGCTTGTGATTAACATTGAAATTGCTGTTATTTTCACCAACCACTTCATTTTTATAATTACTCCTATTTTCTATAAAAAAAACCGAGTACATCCTATCGGTTACTCGGTCAAAGTACCTTTCGCTAAGGATATACATGCATAATATTATATTAATTATTCCCACCTGTTCTCTGTGTGAATAATGCATCCTGTTAACGAAAGTTTATGTAAAATCTCCTATTTTTTTCGATGTGAAATGTATAGCTACTTTTTAATATCATACAATGATTGATACGATTATATACAAATTTATTTCAGCCAGCCTATTTTGTAAGTAAAACCGGTATTTCATCTTGAATTAAGTATCTCTGATTACAATTATGACAGATTAAATTTGATGTTGTTTCATATGATAAGTCATGTTTGCAGTATGGACAGCAAATTATCTCTAAAAGTTCTTCCATAGAATCCTGCGATTTATTTTCACCGTTAATCGTCATCAGTCTTTTTCGCTTTCATATATGCTTTAAGATATCTACCGGGATTTTCCTTGAAATCGTCGACAATATATCGAATATCAAATATTAAGCTATCGACATTATTGTAGACTTTGTCATCATTTAACAATCTTGGCAGGGTCCCTTCCATCCCGTTTAGCTTATCAATAGATGTTTTTAATTCATTTGTTATTGAATTAAAAGTTTCGGCCGTACTCAAAAGGATTTCAGCACTTTGATTTAATTTGTCGATAGATTCATTAAATGTATCTGTTTTACTTTTTACACTTGAGGTGATATCATTCACATCTGAGAGTATGGCATCAACTGATTTAAAACTATTATCAAATTCTGTGCGCAGGCTATCTGATAGTAATTTCATATTTAGAGTAAATGCGTGTATATATTCTTTATCTTCTTCACTGATAGTGCCTCTGAATTCTGTAGTCAATAGATTGAGTTCGGCGGTTAGACTTTCGATATTTTTAATAGTGGATTGAATCCGTGTTTTCTCATCTTCACCAAGCGTAGCGCGTAAGCGTCTGGCAATTGCACCTAAATCCTTTGTTATTGGTATTATTCCAGGAGTAATCTCAGATAGGTCCTTCTCTCTTGTACCCTGAACGGTTTCCCCTTCTAATAGATAGTGTTTGGTATCAACCCCTGGGGAAATAGAAACATATTTCTCACCAAGCAATCCCTCACTTTTTACCTCAATTATTGAATCTACAGGGATCCTAAAGGCAAAAGAGTTATCTATTGATAATTCCACGGCAATTTTCTGTCCGATAATTTTTGTTTTTGTAACTTTTCCAATTCTTTTACCAAGCATACTTACATTGTCACCCTCATTCAGCCCCTGGACGCTATCCAGTATAATTGTAAATGTAAAATTTGATTTTGAAAAGGATATTTCCTGAAGATACAACATGCCGCCAATGAATGCCACTGATGTAATAGTGATGATAAAACCCACCCAAAATACTCTTGAAAGCTTCATGCAATCTCCTGTTCGATTAATGTGCTGTCACCATTTATAAATTGTTTTACTACCACATCTTCTGATTCTTTGATTTCATCCGGAGTACCACTAAACCTGATCTTTCCATCATGAAGCAGAATCACCCTATCAACAACATCATAAACTGTTGACATTTCATGTGTTACAATCACGGTGGTGATATTACCGCTTTTTTGGAATTTTATAATTAATCTATTGATGACATCTGTCATTATAGGGTCTAACCCGGTAGTAGGCTCATCATAAAAAAGATATTCAGGTTTTATTGCTATAGCCCTGGCAATCCCCACTCTTTTTTTCATTCCACCTGATAGTTCTGAGGGCATCAAATCCTGGGTCCCTGACATATTCACACTTTCAAGACTTTCCTTCACCCTGTCTTCAAGTGATTTACCCTTTAGCTTGGTTAATTTTTTTAATGCCAGCGATATATTATCTTTAACATTCATAGAGTCAAAGAGAGCACCTGACTGGAATACCATGCCAATTTTTTCTCTAACAGTCTGGAGTTTTCTGAATGACATTGCACTTACAAGATTATTATCCATCCAGACCTCGCCTCTATCCGGTTTAAGTAATCCGATTAAATGTTTTAGGATTACACTTTTTCCGGATCCGCTTATGCCGATAATGGCGATTGCCTCACCCGTTTTTACATCGAATTCTACACCGCGTAAAACATGTTTACCTTCGAAGGTTTTATGAAGATCTTTTACTTGAATCATAACATTAAAGTCGCCAAGACATAGTCTAGAAATACTATAGTCACGCAGGATACAACTACAGTTACGGTAGTTGCCTTACCTACACCCATTGCACCGCCCTTGGTATAAAAACCCTGATAGCAGGCAATAGATGTAATTGAAAAACCAAATGCTGTCGCTTTAATTAGTCCAAACCATGCATCAAACGGATGGAACCAGGTTCGAAACCCCTTGATAAACTCATAGGATGATACATCCATAGAAACGGAAGCTGCTAACCAACCGCCAGTAACTCCAAAAATATCGGCGATGATAATTAAAAAAGGGAACATTACGGTTCCAGCAACGACTCTGGGTAAAATGAGATAGGAAACGGGATCAAAAGAAAGGGATTCAAGAGCATCGATTTGCTCAGTAACTCGCATCGTGCCTAATTCTGCTGCTATTGTTGCCCCTACTCTGCCGGTTAACACGAGGCCGGTAATCATCGGGGCCAGTTCCAGTAAAACGGATTCTCCAACTACACTTCCAACATACCAGGAAGGAACCCAACTACTGAACTGATATGCTGATTGAACAGAGGTGACCATGCCTGAAAATAATGATGTCAAAATCACGATGGGAATTGATTTTGCACCAATAAAAATCATCTGATCAATGGTAACCCCAAAATACTGATGCCAATTTCGAATGGATCTAAAAATATTCAGGAGAAGCAGGACGTAGCGCCCGATATCCTCAAATATTCGTATTGCCAAAGTAAAAGGATATAAAATAACTCTCAACATGTGCGATAATATTACATTTATATGTTTTAGTGCAAGAATTGGATTTCAGATAAGTGAGAACAATTAGCTGATCTCAGACACCCAAAGTCGTTAAAATACTTGAGTCAAATATGAATAATATTTTGCCTAAAAAGGACGATTACTAAATCAAATTAATCGTTGAATTCAGGGTATAGCGGGAACCCATCACAAAGCTCAATGACTTTTTCATTTACCTTTTTTATTACGCTATCGTCATCAATATTTTTGATTACGCTGTCAATCAATCCAGCGATCAATTTCATTGCATCAATACCCATACCCCGGGAAGTCAATGCAGGAGTTCCTATTCGGATACCACTGGTTACCATAGGACTTCTTTGATCAAATGGTACCATATTTTTATTTGTAGTAATCCCTGCCTCCTCAAGTCTTCTTTCAGCCTTTTTACCAGATATTCCTTCTTTTGACAAGTCGATTAAGACCAGATGAGTATCTGTTCCACCAGAGACTAATTGATAATCTAACGAAAGTAATTTTTCAGCCAGCACTTTTGCATTTGAGGTAATCTGCCTGGCATAGGTGGTGAAATCCGGTTTTAGTGCTTCAGCAAATGCCACAGCTTTTCCCGCAATCACATGCATCAGCGGTCCACCTTGAATTCCAGGCATTACAGAACTGTCAAGAAGTTCTGAAAACATTTTTATACGACCTGATTTGGGTGCTACCATACCCCACGAGTTTTCAAAATCTTTGCCGACAAGGATTATCCCTCCCCTGGGGCCACGAAGGGTTTTATGAGTTGTGCTGGTAACAACATGGCAATGTGGCCATGGTGAAGGATGAATTCCTGCTGCAACAAGACCAGATGGATGGGCAATATCGGCCATTAGTAAAGCATCGACAGAATCGGCAACTTCCCTAAATTGTTCAAACTCTATAAATCGAGGATATGCACTGCCACCACAGATAATCATCTTTGGTTTATGCTCCCTGGCGAGTTTAGCCACTTGGTTGAAATCAACTCGACCGCTTTGGGCATCAACTCCATAAGATACAAAATTATAGAGTTTGCCTGAGAAACTCACATGACTACCATGGGTAAGGTGACCACCATGGGATAAATTTAATCCAAGCACTGTATCACCGGGTTTTAAAATAGCCATGTAAACACCCATATTTGCCTGTGATCCTGAATGAGGCTGAACATTTGCATATTCACAATTGAATAATTTCTTTGCTCTATCCCGAGCCAGATCCTCAGCAATATCTACTTGTTCACAACCACCATAATATCTTTTCCCAGGATATCCTTCAGCATATTTGTTGGTCATAATAGATCCAACAGCTTCCATCACCTGAGGACTGGTAAAATTTTCAGATGCTATCATTTCCAAAGTAAACTGCTGTCTTTTCAATTCTCCCTGGATTGATGCATATACTTGAGGATCGGATATTTTTAATTTGTCAATCATAATTATATATTTATATTTTCTATTTGGTTAACTCTTCGCTCATGTCTGCCCCCTTCAAAAGCTGTATTCAGCCATGTATCTGTAATTGCAACAAGATCGGGAGGTCCGCATGATCTTGCCCCCAATGCCAGGACATTTGAATTATTATGTTTTCGACTCATCTCTGCATCTTCATTTGTACTACAGAGGGCAGCTCTAACACCGGGGATTTTATTTGCAGATATGGATACCCCTATACCCGTACCGCAAATTACAATTCCTTTATCGGCATGCCCGTCAATAACCATTTTTCCAACGGCATGGGCGAAATGTGGGTAGTCTACAGATTTTACAGAATCAGTACCGACATCGTGAATTCCATATCCCTTACTTTCTAAATGTGCAATAAGAAATATTTTCGCTTTGAAACCGGCATGATCGGCTCCGATGGCTATTTCCATTATTTTCTTTTAATTGTCCTTGTTATCCAATTGACACATGCTCCCTCCGGTTTTGCCTCACGTTCACCATCCGGACGCATGAACCAATCAGATGAAGTTGTAATAAACTCGCTCAATGATTCTTTTCTTGCTCTTGCAGAGAAATACTTTTTATCTAAGGCAGTTGAATAATCTTCAAAGGCCATTTCATAGCCAAGTTTATCAGAGAATGTTAATCCCTCACCACTGCAGGCGCTTATACCTTCACGATAAACTTCCCCTCTTCCATAGTAGGCTTCACCTTTTCCATTACTGACAGATATCGCTGTTTCGGCCCATTTCAGAGCATTTTTGAAGTCCTCATCATCCAAATGTAATTCGGATATTATCAGAGCAATTTTATAATCTCTTGTGATGTTAAATAATTTTTCATAAGCCTTTAGGGCATCAGCGGATTTATCCAATTGATTATAAGTTTCTGCAAGCATTTGAATTATATCTTTATTGGATGGGTCATGGGACAGTAATCTTGGTAAAACATACAATAACTCGTCATAATCACTACGTTGCTGTAATGCTTTGGCATACGAAAAACATAGCGGTACATTTGACGGATCATTTTCGCATCTTTCTTTGTCAATCTCAATGGGATCCATGCCAAGGCATTCATAAACATTGCGTAATTCACCGAGGGCTTTTTTATCTTCAGAATCTATATTTAACAATATGTTTAAAATATTTAACATTTCAGTACAATTATCCTGCTCAGAATAAATATCAAAGATTTTCCAAAGAATCGAAGTATTCTCCGGATCAATGGAAAGGATCTTATCAATATAATATATCTGGTCATCTGTTTTACCCATATCTCCTGCTATCCAGGCGGCTAATTCCAGCATGCTCATTTCATCTGGAGAATATTTTAGACCCTGTCGAATGGACCAATACGAACTATCCATCAATACGGTTGCTAATTTGGGTTCTTTCTCATCTTTTGATAGTTCGATATAAGATCTGGTCATCCACGGAAATATTTCCAGGCTATTTCTTTTTGCACAACCTAAATCGATAATATTTGAAAAATTTCTTATAGCACTCCGATAATCTCTATTTTGATAATTTGTATGAGCAAAACTTAAATACAAATCACATTCTTTGTTGCGTTCAATAGCCGTCATTCCAGTATCTTCATCTTCAACTGTAGTTTCAGGAGGTACACATCCAACTCCAATTAATAATAAAATTATCGCATATAATATAAATTGCTTTTTCATATGATTATTTTTTTCTCCTTTTTATAAACCATGTTTCCCCTGTAGTTATACCTACCATCAGGTTTATATATTCTTCATTTGTCAATTCATCAAATGGACTCGTACGCTTTCCAGCAGTAATAACAAGATCAATCATATTTCTTTTATTGAAATATTCCATTCCCAATCCAAAGCTGATCCCTGTATCACTATAATTTCCATTTGAAGTTTTATGTTGATACGAATATAATCCCGTGGAAATATTTAAAAAGTCCCATCGACCTAATTTGGAATTTTTAACTCTTTTTATAATACCTGTATGCAATCCTAACTGACTTATATTATTCAAGCCAAATATTGGATTTGCAGTCTTGAGCGGTTTGTAATAATTAACTTCAACAATTCCGCTGATAGTCTCGTTATGTTTATACTCATATCCCCCTTTGAACCCGGTAAATTCCATTTTGATTGTTTCTGCTGTTGTGGATTCACTACCGGTAATCGGGTTGTAATTTTTTGATTTGATAGTCAATGAATTTTCTAATTCAATACCAAGGACCATATGATTTTTGTTTTGAGTGTACCTACCTTCAAAATAGATACTGCTGCCATTAAAATTTTGAGTAAGATTGTTTATTGAAATATCAGATAAACTATAAACTGTTGCCCCAGATTCCGAATTGGTAGTTACTTTATAAGTAAGGACTGAATCTGTCAAAAACAGATTACCAAATTCATTATTCCATGTGATTCCTAGTGAGTAGGTATCATTAATCTTCTTAGAATACGATATAAAATATCTGCTGATTCCGCCACTGCTGTGATAATAAAATGCCGGGGCAAATACATTTTCATCAAATTGGACATGCTCGGCTTCATCGTAATTGGTACGAATTTGAAATGCTGAACGAGTGTGAGGTCGAAGACCAAATGAAATGGCGCTCATAGGTTTAATGGGGAAGGTAAATGAAATCTGATTTATCAGCTGTGATTCCTGACGCCCGCCTCCATCCGTCCTATTCCTGTTAAATGATGTGGATATGCTCAATCGTGTAGTATTTGTTTTCCATAATGTTGTTGGAGATGAAGATGTGAATTCATCTGAATGGGAGGAAAATAACGTATTTCCTCCTGCTCCAACAGTGGATGGATCATAATACTGTATGTTTTCGCCAAGACCCAGTAAAGATGATGTGCTTGTTTGTGACCAGGCAAAACAGGTTAGAAGAATAATTAAAATGTACTTCATTCTGAGAACAAAATTTCTATTTGGGGTTTCAGTGTATCTGGACTCATATCATTATTTATTGTAAGTATTGAAAAATTATTGCCTAAGCTAGATGCTTCAAGAATAAGACCAAAAAATTCATATTCCCCAAAAGCAATATCCTGAATAAAGGGTTTGATATCGATTTGAATAATACCATCATTTATTTCTGACACTACTATGCTATTCATCTCATTTGTCATTAGAGAATCAACAGGCAGCTCCAGTGGATCAGTCATCCTATTAACATTGAGGAATATAGTGCCATCTATATCTGTCCTTGAAGAATCGATATAAAGCGTCAGAAGTGATTTTGAAATTATAGCATCCTGATGTTCGATTTGGAAATCTATTAATTCAGTAAAATCCAAATATGCTTTTAGATTATCGCCATATTTTATTTGAAGTGTATTTATTAAGCTGTCTTCATCAATCTCGTGTTGCTGATACAATGATACATCTTCGATAAGTTTATCGCCTTCAATATATCTTAGACCGGTATGAAATTCTGTCAACTGAGATTCAGTGAAGCTAAATGGGATATGATTCAGCTTTAGTTGAAATCCGTGTAAGGCAATTGATGTATTCACTGATAAGGTGACAATGTATTTTTCCGGTGTACCGTCAGGTTCGATTGATGAGATCCAAATTACGGCTTCTTCCCCTTGATCCTGATTATAGGTCGGCATGTCAAATGTTATCGTGGGATTATCGACAAAATCCCATTCCACAAAATTTATTGCTGATGGCAAGTTTATTCTTCGCCCCCCATAATATGGTTCTAACTCATTTTGAACTTGATCCACACCCCAGTCAAACCATTCTTCACCTTCATTCATATCCCATAATCCATTGTCATTTGAATCTTGCCAGTCAAGAACTCCGTTTATTTCTGTTCCATCAGGATTATTTTCCACATCATAATTATCTTCAGATGGATCAGGTATGTAATCATCAATATCGTCAGGTTCATCACACACCATATCAATTCCGCAGTCCTCGAAACCCTCACCAAAATTGTATAAACCATTACCTTCTGTTCCGAGAGGATTAAATCCATCCTCATTCAAACTCCAGAGTGTATCAAGACCAGCATCCATAAAAACTTCAAATACATCATCATCATCCATCCTGTCATCATCATTTACATCGGTCCAGTCAAATATGTTATTGCCTTCTGTTCCGGTTTGGGTGTTTTCATCCCAATTATCATTATTTGGATCGGGATTTAGAATAGCATCATAGCCGGGTTCATTGACGTCGTGAATCCCATCCAGGCCATAATCCCAATATAATTCACCGTTTTCAAATTGACCATTCCCTTCTTCGCCAGTCTCTCCAAAATCCCATTCACCATTATTTTCACCTTCATCGGATTCAATATAATTGGCATCTTCAGGGCAAATATTATCAAAACCACAATCTAACCAATTATCTTCTGTCGGATCAATATTATAGTCATCGCTATTTGGATCAGGATTTGTAATTGCATCATAATTGGGCTCATCTATATTAAACAGACTATCGATGCCGGTATCACTAAAGAATTCTCCATCATCCCATAACTCATTATTTTCAGTACCCTCTGGGAAATATCCCGGTTCATCTTCATCACATAAACCATCCAGCCCACAATCAAAATATAATTCTCCATCGTCAGGGAGAAAATTATTCTCCGTTCCCAAAGTATCATTTTCTGAGTAATTATCATTACTGGGGTCTATATCCATATTTGCTAAAATTATATCAGAAAGATAGATATCAACTAAACCGGAAGAATCAGTTTCATGGTCGATTAAGTCGATCTCAAATGACATGAGTTCAAAGGTACTGTCAATCATGCCAATCTGTGGATTAATAGTGCCTGATGGAGGTGAGTCTAGATCAAAATTCATGGCAATTACAGTACCCCATCCAGCGCTGGCTGACTCGAGGTCCGATAATATACCATTTAAATCGAAAGCAATTGGAGTTACGCTGGATATTTCATATTTATTTTCATTTAGAAAAACATCGGTATATTTTTCATACATGGCATCAAAATACGGCTGTCCCGATAAAATAGAATAATCTGTTGAATACAATTCAATATATTCATCTGGGTTATTGTAACGTAATAAAATTCCATAACTATCACTTGAGGACGCATCACATAAATCTGATAGGTAATTATTATTGCCACCTAGTGTTGGAATCAGATGAATATCTAAAATAAAGTTTTTAACCGTAACTACCAACTCAGAAATATTGCTATTGTAAGATTGGATATTTGACAGTTCTCCAATTTCAGTAATTATGGAGTCGTTTAAGCTGAAAGTGGAAAACTCATTCCAGGAAAAATCTGTATTATCAAAATTTATCCAAAAAGCTTGAAACGATTGAAACTCTTCATGAAAATCGAAATGGTTGTCTTGATAAGCTGAATCAGATTCCGAAATTTCGCCCTGGGTGGTCAAACGTATTACAGAATTCAACCTAATGAAGGATTCTTTGTAGATGACGCTGTCAGAAGGAAGTGAGCAGATATCTGAATGATTCTCCAGAACATCCTTATTGAGTTTTAAGAGTGCATAGCTACTTCTAACAGAATCAAGTTTACCTAGATAAAGGCGTGAACTATGGCCTATTCCAGAACCATCTTGTATTGATCTGGAAAAATTGGAATTGGTATAGAATGAATCAAGTTTGTATCCATTATCACCAAGGTCTATGTTAACAGGTTTTGAGTCGCATCCTGTATTAATCATTAAAACCCCTGCAAAAACCAAGCAGAGGATTTTTAGAGTTTTAGTCATATTTTGTGGGTTATATTTCCTGTAGGACGGTTTTGATTGATTTGGCTATTCCAGACCATTTCCCAATTGGATTGGCAGGCACAGGAATAACATGATGTTTTTTATTGTCAAGAATTTTACTAATCACAGGATCAGCCATTGCTTTTTCATGCACTTTTTCTTTCTCATTATCGATTATAATTATGCTATCTGAATTGTCCATAGCAATTTTGAGCATGTCCTGTACATTATCATTTGTTGGAGGTTCCATATTCAATTTGGCAAAAATATCTTTTGAATAATAGCGATTTGTATCATTCCAGCTATGCAGCAAAAAGACTGTTTTCATTTCCTGATAGAATTCATCCTGTTTGAACTTATTGTTCAGTAGGCCTGGAATCATCGCAGTCTGCCAATCGTTACACAGCACTATATCAGGTGCCCAGAATAAATCTTTCAATGCCGACAATGCCACTTTTGAAAAGAATGAGAATTTTTCGTCGTTATCTTTATATACTCTTCCATTACGTGCTTTATATAATAATTCAGGGAGTGGTTTAAAGTACTCATTATATTGTAAAAAATAGACCTGTACTCTAGATTCGGGAATAAATGCAGATTTCAAATTTATAATATTTTCCTTGCCGTCAAACTCAATTGGTAAATCCTTTAATCTTATTACCTCACGGAGAATATATTTTCTTTCGCTAATAAAGCCGTATTTGGGATGAACCACCCGAATATTAAGATCCGGATCTTCATTATAAATAGTCGTAATACGTCTGGAAAAAGTTGACAGTGAATATGCTCCGCAAAAGGGTGCAACCTCAGAAGTAGCAAAGTATAAATTTAATGGCATGAAATCCTCACTTAGTATTTTTCAACATATTTTTTTGATGAGTTATATTGATCGCTGGAAGGGTAGTTGATCATATGTAGTTTGAATGCATCAACTGCTTTATCTGTGTCACCAAGATTGATATAGCAAAGTCCTATTTTAAATTGCGCATGATCAGATTTGTTTGCACCAGGGAAAGCCAATACTTGCTGGAAACTTGAAAGTGCCTTCATGAATTCCTTCTGATCATAATATATTTCACCGATCCAGTACTGACAATTATCAGACAGCTCATGATGTTGATCTATTGCGATAAGTTGGCTGAACTCTTTTGTGGCCACATCATAAATTCCATTTTGGTAATTTGCCAAAGCATCAATATATCTAGCCCTGTACTCTTCGTCATTTATTGGTTCACTGTTATTCAAACCGGAAAATCCTGAAGCATATTTGCTGGCAGGAGATTTTATATCATTCAGTTCTTTTTCAAGAGATTTAAACTGTCCGGCAAGCTCAAAATAAACACTGTCGAGATACCGAGTTCTATATTCCAGAACTCTGATTTTTTTGTCATAGTCAGGTTTGACATTAGCATCATCCAATATCTCGGATTCCAGGTGGATTGCCGGTATGGAATCATTAGAAACAAAAGATTCCATATCAGAACTCAACTCGGGTTCAATAATTGGTGGGTTTGAGCAATTCACAGTCATGAAAGCGCAAATCATTAATACTACAGTTATTTTAATCATTCTTGAATTAGTTGGTTTAATTATAATCGTACTTTTAACAATAAAAAATGAAACAGATACAGCATGTTAATTTAGTGAACTTATTCAGGTGTTTCCAACGTCTTAGGTTAGATCAGATGTTTTGCGATATGATATTATTTGTGATACCGATAATACAAAGACAGGTAAGTAGAAAGGTACCGCCATAACTTATAAATGGTGCCGGAAGACCGGTGACAGGGAATATACCAATTGTCATAGACAGATTTATAAATAGATGAACAAATAAAAGGGATGCAAAACCAATGATGGATAAGCTGGCAAATTTATTTGTTATTTTTTGGGCATACGTTATCATCCAAAAAAATAATGAAAGAAATAATCCTAATATCAGTAAGATCCCAAGAAATCCAAATTCTTCACCTGCAACTGATAGGATAAAGTCAGTATCCCGAACTGGGAGAAATCTCAAATGGGTTTGAGTCCCAAGCCCAAAACCCTTTCCGGTAAGTCCTCCTGAACCAATAGCCGTCATTGACTGGATGATCTGATATCCTGCCCCGTGAGGGTCTTTCATGGGGTCAAGAAATGTTAGTACCCGTTCTCTCTGATGCGGATAAAGATTGCTCCATATAAAAGATGTAAGTGTACCAAATGAAATATTCATTACCAGAATTAATATGCCGTATTTCAGTTTTGGCCGGATGATAAACAGGGTGATGAGGATAATGATGATCCATATATAAAATGAAATAAGGTTTGACGCCGCCAGTATACTCACAATTGGAGCGATAACAATAAATAAATAGAATGGTTTGACACCAACCCAGTATAACATTGGAATTGTTACCGCTAAATAGACTATTGCAGTCCCCAGATCTGGTTGTTTAAATACTAATAAGGCCGGCACCAGGGCAAGAGTTATCGATATTAAAATGACCATCCATGAATTTTGTATTTCACGACGATCTGATAAGAATTTAGCAAGAACAAAAATGACAATAATTTTACCAATCTCGGAAGGTTGAAAGTTTATAGGTCCCAGCATTATCCACCTTTTCGCCCCTGAAATAGTCGGCATAAACATTGTCAGAATTAATAGAAATATCAAGAATCCATAAAAGAAATATCCAAATTCATAAAACAGCTGAATCCTTAAATATTGAATGATAACTATACCTATTGCGCCAGCGAGAATCCAGATCATTTGCCGAAACAATGTAGAATTGAAAAATGCAGCCTGATTACTCGTACTTTTTAATAAAAATAAACTAACAACACAAAGGAATATTACTGGAAGTATTATCCTCCAGTATAACTTCAATGACGGCGGTATTATAAATAATTTTTTAATCAATACCTGATACCTCGTCCTGCTGATCAATAAATCCCTGGAATATTTGTTTGGCTATTTCCGAGGCAATTCCAGATCCTTTTCCACCATTTTCTATTATGACATAAAGGGTCATCTTTCGATTATCATCGGTTACAATATACCCAACAAAAGAGGAATGATCTTCCCCATGGGGATTCTGGGATGTGCCTGTTTTTCCATAAACGATTCCCCCATTCTCAATTTTGACATTTTTGCCAGTTCCTGCTTCGCCATTAACTACATCGTTTATTGCTGCCTGAAGGAAATCCCATGTTTTTGGTTTTAAATTAATCTTAAACGGAACTAGTTCTGCATTGAGATTAAAATGTGGTTTTGCTGTTGCCCCGTTTGAAGCAATCAGATTCATCATTTGGCAAACCTGGATTGGGGTGGCGAGAACATCTCCCTGCCCAATGACAAAGGTGAGGAGATTTCCAGTTGACCAACCCCTACTGGTATATTTTTCATTTAGATAAGCTTTGGTAGGAACAAGTCCTTCAGATTCAAATGGAAGATCAATTCCAGTGACACTTCCAAATCCAAAATCTGTGGCCATATTACTCCACTCGGCAAAAATAAGTCCTTGAATTACCTGGTAGAAATAGACATTGCATGAGTACTTGATAGCAGATTTAAGATTTACCTGGCCATGCCCGGCAAGATTCCAACAGTGGAATATTCGATCCCCGAGTGTATAACTTCCTGTGCAATTTACTTTATAATACGGATTAATCATTTCCGATTCCATTATGAGAGCGGCAGCTACCAGCTTAAATGTCGAACCGGGAGGATATAAACCGTTTATTCCGCGATTGACCAGTGGTTTATTTTCATCCGTATTCCAGCCTGACCAAATATCAATAGGTATAGGACCAACAAAAGAATCAAGAGAATAATCCGGCGCACTTGCGAAAACCAGTACTTCGCCATTATCCGGATCCATTGCAACAACTGCTCCACGATATTCTGAAATCAAGGATTCAGTTAATTGCTGTAAACGGGAATTTATCGTTGTGTATAGCGGATTGCCGGGAACGGGAGGGAATCTTTCTTCATTATGCAGTACACCATGATCACGATTGTAAATATCCACTCGGTGAAATTCAATGCCATTTTCTCCACGCAAGTCTGATTCATATACTCTTTCCAGTCCAGAAGCACCATAAACTTCGTCAAAGCTATAATTTAATTCGGGATCGGCAGCAGTTATCATTTCCTCAGTGATGGATCTCATATATCCAAGGGCATGGCTTAATTTCGCTGAATCAGGATATATTCTTGCCGGCATTTCACTAAACATTACACCGGGGAGATCCAATTTATACTCCTCAAGGCGAGACATATCTTCAAAATTCACATGTCTTTTTAATAGATGTGGTCGAAATCTCCCGATTCCTCTTTTGAGTTTTTCAATTTCAGTTTTTATTTCGTTTTCGGATTTATTAATTACTCCTGAAAGAAGATTATAATTGAATTGATCATTTACATCCACCGGAATAACATTCAAATCATAAGTAGGACGATTATCTGTCAATCTACTGCCAAATCGATCGTAAATCACGCCTCGTGAAGCAGTTAATCGAATTTTACGAATGCTATTGGCATTTGCCTTGCTTTGATATTTTTGATAATTCTTTATCTGAAGGCTGTATAGTCGAGATACCAAAATAAGCATAAAGATACTTATTATGATCAACATCATATTTTTTCGATGCAGAGGAATGAGCTGATAATGACGCATTATTAAACTAGCTTTGATTGATAAATAAATTTATCTATAAACCAGAGCACCAGCATATTTATCAAAGAATGAATCAATACCAGTTTAATACCGATTATCATCGACTCCTGATTTCTTGTAAGATAAATATAGTGATAAACTGTAAAATGAATAATGTAACATCCAAAAACGAATAGGTATCGAATTTTTCTGTTCCATATTTGTTTAAAGTTATTTATACCCCCCAGTAAATAACCGGTGAGCGATTTCATGAAAGCAAATGCCCCAAGCATATAAGACTGTGTTGAAATATCCTGGATTAATCCCATAAAAAATCCAATTAATATTGCCGATAGCTGGTTATACATTAGGGCAATCACGGTTAGATAAAGCAAAAACAAGTCCAATTTTACCGGGTGATGAACAACAATAATATTCGGCAATAAGGCCTGGATTATAACCACAGCTATAAATACCAGACTGAAAAACAGAATTTTTTTAATATTCATTGGATAATGAAAACATAATTTAAGTTATATATATCAGCGATAATCTCAACACTGACTTCCTGAAAACCACTTTCTGAGTTATTCAATGTTGTCAGAACCCTGGCAACTGGAATGTCCATGGGATAAATATCGGAGATTCCTGAAGTGTAGGCAATGTCACCTGGTTCAATATGGATGCTCTCCTGTATCCCCTCCAATATTCCGAATTTTCCATGTGTAGGCAGAAATATTCCCAATGTTCTTTCTTCTCCCACACGAATAGAAACCCGATAATTCTTATCAGATATTAATTGAACAAAACTAGCATTATTTCCCACAGAGATTATTTTCCCAATAAGACCTTTCATATCAAGGACACCAAGCTCTTTTAAAATAAAATCATTTGAACCGACGTCCACAATAATTGACTGTATTGAGGATGTTAGCTCCAAATCGACGACAGCACAGGGTTTAAGTGAAAGGGGGGATTGTTCTGAGAATTGCAGCATTCCCTTTAAAGCGATATTTTCATTTTTATGATGGAAAAGCCTAGCATTCAAAAGCTGCATTTGAACGAGAGATTCCTTCAGTATTTGATTTTCTTTTCTTACTGTCAGTAAATCTTGATACCAGGTTTTTGGTGTTGAGATAAATGTAACTATATCGGCGATATCCGCCTTTACCGCGGATACCCTTGGGGATTGTGCATTAAAAAACAATATCAACGAAAGAAATGATGTTGTGATAATTGCAACAATTTCTTTGTAGTTATATATTTTTTTTAAAATCAGCATTCTTTCTGAGTAATCTAACTTGAGTGAGTTTTAATCAATGAGAAAATAGAAAATAATATTAAAAAGTTAAATATAAAATCGCTTGTTGATTGCTTAAGAAATAAGATGTTCAAAAGATTCTTTCCTTAATAAATTATGAACAAACCTGGCATATCATCACGCTGTGATTAAGGGTATTAGATAAGATCGATGTATCCTAAACATCAATACGCAGAAAGCTCAGCGCAATATTATAAATTTCGCTGATGTTCAAAAATCAAATCAAGATATCCTGATATTTCTTGATGTCTTCGAGGATCATCCCTGTACCTTTAACCACCGAAAGCAGCGGTTCTTCAGATACATGTACAGGAAGACCGGTTTTATTCCTGATATGTTGATCTAAACCTTTTAATTTTGCACCACCTCCAGTAAGGATAATCCCATACTCAATGATATCAGATGCAAGTTCAGGAGGGGTATTTTCAAGAGCTTTTTTTACGGCAGTCTGTATTTGATGAATTGTATCAGCCAGTGCCTGCCTGATTTCGTCTGATGAAACTTCTATCGTTTTTGGAATTCCGGAAACAAGATCTCTTCCTTTAACGGCAATAGTTGTACCTTTACTTCTGATAGCCGATCCAACATTACACTTTATTTTCTCTGAGGTTCGTTGGCCGATTTCCAGCTTATGTTCATTTTTAAACCAGCTGATGATGGCTTCATCCTGCTCATCACCGGCAATCCTGATTGCCTGTATTACGACAATCCCATTGAGAGATATGACAGCGATTTCTGTTGTACCTCCACCAATATCAACAATCATATTGCCTTTTGGCAGACTTATATCAATCCCGATACCGATTGCCGCAGCCATTGGTTCCTCGACGAGATACACTTCACTTGCGTTAGCACGTTCTGCAGATTCACGGACAGCCCTTCTTTCCACATCGGTTACCCCGGACGGGATACATATGACCATCCTCGGTCTGGCAATCCTACTGATATTAATTTTCCTGACAAATCCCTGTATCATGCCATCAGTCATTTTGAAATCGGCGATCACACCGTCTTTCAATGGACGGACTGTTTTTATATCATTATGCGTTTTCCCCACCATGGCATTTGCTTCATTGCCGACAGCGATAACCTTATCATCAATGACACTAACGGCGACGACTGATGGTTCGTTTACGCAAATTCCTTTTCCTTTTATCCAGATCAGTGTATTGGCTGTACCGAGGTCAATTGCAATATCTCCTGATACGAGATTTGAAAGATTTAACAGTTTAGACATATTTTATACCTGTAATAATGATTGGCCAATAATTAATGATAAAAATGCCGGGTTCCGGTCATTACCATCGATAGGTTCAATTCATCTGCTTTTTTAACCACCTCACCATCTTTGATGGATCCTCCTGGCTGTATAATCGCTGAGGCCCCTGTTTCGGCAGCGAGCTCTATACTATCAGGAAAGGGGAAAAATGCATCTGACGCTAGAATTGACCCACTTAAATTTAACCCTGCTTCACCAGACTTACGAATAGCGATTTTAACTGAATCTACCCGCGACATCTGGCCAGCACCAACTCCTAGCAGCTGATTTTCATTGGCAAATACAATAGCATTTGACTTGACATAACGAACCAGCTTCCAGCCAAGTTTTAATGCAGCGATCTGAGTGTCTGTTGGCTTCAGTTTGGTAACAATATTTAATTCTTCAATTTCACCCTGATCTGAATCCCTATCCTGAATTAAAAATCCACCAGCAACAGATTTTATCACCTGACAATCTGGTTCATATTCACTATTCAATTCTATCACCCTGAGATTCTTTTTCTTTTTGAATATCTTTAGCGCTGCCGGTGAAAATTCCGGTGCGACAATACATTCCAGAAATGGTTTAACCAGCAATTCAGCCAGACCCTCTGTGACGATTGTATTAAATCCAACAATACCGCCAAAATAGCTGACTGGATCGGTTGAGACAGCTCGTTGATAGGCTTGCAGATTATCCGTTCCGAGTCCAAAACCACATGGATTTGCATGTTTGATGATTGTGCATGCAGGTTCTGAGAATTCACGTGAAATGTTTATAGCAGATTCCAAGTCGGCATAATTATTATATGATAGATCTTTTCCCTGATGCTGAAACCAAGGCAGTGATTTTCCCTTGGAAATAAAAAATCCAGCTTTCTGATGAGGATTTTCACCATATCTCATATCCTGTTGTTTTTTTGTTTCTACTGAAAAGTTTTCCTGAAGCTCCATAGCAGAGTTGGAAAAGAATGAATAAATTGCTGACTCATATTCAGAAGTCATTTTAAAAACTGCTTGAACATATTTTTCTCTTATTTCGAGAGGAATAGTCCCATCATTTTTATTAAATTGTTTTATGAAATCTGTATATAGTGACGGGTCGCACAACGGTATAACCGAATGATAATTTTTTGCTGCTGCCCGAATCATAGATGGCCCACCAATGTCAATATATTCAATGGCTTTTTTGAATTCAAGTTTTTTATCCACAGCTTCTTGAACAAAGGGATAGAAATTGACAATTATCAGATCGATTTGTAATCCACCTATACTTGTCAGATCTGTCATATGGGATACATTATTCCGATCGGCAAGTATGCCGCCAAATATCTTTGGATCCAGTGTTTTCACTCGCCCATCCATAACTGAGTTCAAACCGGTAATCTGTGAGATCGGTGTAACTGGAATTCCAGCCTCTTCGAGTTTTTTCTGGGTGCCGCCTGTAGAAACTATCTCAACACCTTTTTCATTGAGGAAATTTGCCAGTTCAACAATACCATCTTTGAACCAGACACTTATTAATGCTCTTTTAATCATATATTCATATTCTCCAAATTTATATTATCCATGGAATATTATTTACCCATTCAATTCTATCTTCGCAAAATGCCTTCACTACTATTGGATATAACTTATGCTCTGCTTTTAGAACGCGTGAGGCTAAAATCTCTTCAGTATCACTCTTCTCAACAGGGACTGTGACCTGCTGAATAATTTTACCATGATCATAGACCTCATCAACCAAATGAACCGTAACTCCTGATGTTTTTACTCCAGATTCAATAACTGCCCTATGAACCAATTTCCCGTAATAGCCCTTGCCGCCAAATGACGGCAGCAGTGCCGGATGAATGTTGAGAATTCTATCTTTATACTTTTTAATAACTTCATTTGGAATCAATTTCATATATCCTGCTAAAATGATGAGCTCAGTTTTTACTTTTTCTAATTCCCTGATCATCACATTTATTAAATCCTGGGTTGATGGATACCTTATTTTATTGATCACCATTGTTCTGACACCTGATTCATTGGCGTAGGCAACTGCCCCGCAGCCTGGGTTATTACTTATCAACAACTGAATATTGCCGGAGATATTATTAGAAAGTATTTCCTTATGAATCGCAATGAAGTTTGATCCTCCCCCGGATGCAAATACAGTAATATTTTTTGTAATTGTCATTCTGTGATTGTGAGTCTGCTCTCAATTTCTTTATAAATTTCCTGCAATGTATCCTTATCTGTAAAAATATTGAATGTATCAGTTGGAATAACCATTACAGGTATATCAGTGATACTTTTTATCCACCGATCATACGAAATATTTAAGGTGTGGAGGTATTCCGGATCGATATCACTTTCAAAATCCCGACTGCGATTTTTTATCCTTGTTAGTAAGGTGTCGGTTGTTGCTTTAAGATAAATTATCACATCCGGTTTTCTGAGGAATGATGTCATATTTTCGAATAAATGCTGATACGTATCCCAATCCCTTTCAGACATAAATTTTAATTTATGAAGATTTTTAGCGAATATTTCAACATCCTCATAAATGGTTCTATCCTGTATTGCCCCTGTTTGCGTATTTGACATTTCGATATGGGTCTGAAAACGATGATGTAAAAAGTAGATTTGTAAATTAAATGACCATCGCTTCATGTTGTCATAAAAATCACTCAAGTATGGATTATCCACAACTGATTCAAAAAATGCTTCCCAGCCAAAATGTTTGGCTATATTTTTTGTGAAGGTTGTTTTACCCACACCAATATTACCGGCTACTCCCACAAATACATCTGATTTCAATCGACTATCTCCCCAGTCATGAATTCGGCATTGCTTGGTTTTAGGCGAATATTTTTTATAGAATTCGAGAGATCTGTATCGCTTTTTAAATGAACCTTTATATAATTATCCGTATGTCCAATCGCTTCTCCATCCAGGAAAGATTCAAATAACACTTCTTTTTTTATTCCAATATATTGTGAATAATATGATTCTCTCATCGTGCGGGATATTTCATGGAGTTTCACACTTCGATCGTGTAATACTTGCCTGTCCACCTGGTTTTTCATCATTTTGGCAGGGGTATTATCACGGCTGGAATAGGAAAATACATGTAGATATGCAATATTCAGATTTTGAATAAACTGGATAGTATCAAGAAAATCATCATCTGTTTCCCCTGGAAAGCCAACAATCACATCAGCGCCGATACAGGCATTATTATGAATAGAATGAATAGAATTCACCCTATCCTCATATAATTCCCTGTTATATCTTCGCTGCATCATTTTTAAAATTTTATTCGATCCTGACTGCAGCGGTATATGAAAATGCGGCACCAGAGTTTGAGAAGTCCTGGCAAATTCTATGATTTCATCACTCAATAAATTTGGTTCAATAGAGGATATACGAATTCTCTCAATACCATTTACTTCTTCCAGGTTAAATAATAAATCAATAAGAGTTTCATCATTGGATGTCCTGAAGTCTCCAACATTGACACCGGTGAGAACAATTTCCTTTAGTCCAAGTGATGATATCTGTTCTGCCTGTTTGATGACATTCTCAATAGTATCGCTTCGACTTCTGCCCCTGGCGAGGGGTATAGTGCAATAGGTGCATGGATAATCACAGCCATCCTGGATTTTTAGAAATGCCCGGGTCCTTTCACTTTCAGAATAAGATGATACAAATTGTTTGACCATATTTACATCTGAGTGAAATATTACCGGCTCGCCATTAAAATATGTATTTTCAATATGGGATGGAATATGAAATTTTTCTTCAGAACCGACAATTAAGTTAACACCAGGTATGGCGGATAAGTCATCAGGTTTAAGCTGGGCATAACATCCGGTTACAGCAATGATTGAATCTGGATTCCGACGCTTAATTTTTCTGATTGCTTTGCGGCATTTCCGATCGGCATTTTCGGTAACAGAACATGTATTCAGAAGATAGACATCTGCAGATTCAGAAAATCTAACCTGCTTATATCCATGTTCAATGAATTCTCTTGATATAGTGGAAGTTTCTGAAAAATTCAATTTACAGCCCAAGGTATGAAATGCAATTGTTTTATAGGGTGTGCCCAAGAATGCTTCCCAGATTATTAATTTAGTTTTGACTCAACTTGATGGCAGGCTACCTGATGTTCTTCAGATTTTTCCATGAGAACTGGTTCATCAGCAGTGCATTCCTGCATTATCTCCTCATTTTTAGCAGCTACATGGCATCGGGGATGAAAAGAACATCCTGAAGGAGGGTTTGAAGGGCTTGGTATATCACCCTTCAAAATAATTCGTTTTGAAACCTTGGTGGGATCAGGGATTGGGACTGCAGATAATAATGCTTCAGAATAAGGATGGAGTGTATTTTTGTATAACTCCCTGGCATCGGCAATCTCCATAATTTTACCAAGATACATAACTGCAACCCGATCAGAAATATATTCTACTACCGTGAGATCGTGGGCAATAAATAAGTAGGTGAGATTGAATTCTTTTTGCAGCTCTTTTAATAGATTTATGACCTGGGCCTGTATCGAGACATCCAGAGCCGAAACTGCTTCATCACAAATGATCAACTTTGGTCTGACCGATATAGCCCGGGCAATGCCAATTCGCTGTCGTTGACCGCCTGAAAACTCATGTGGATATCGTGAGGCATGTTCTCTAGGCAAGCCAACAATATCTAATAATCTCGCCACCTCTTTCTGGATCTTATCTTTTGGTACCACTTTGTGAACCTTTAGAGCTTCAGATAACATATTTCCCACGGTCATTCGTGGATTAAGAGAACTATACGGATCCTGGAAGATGATCTGCATATCACGTCGCAGTTTCCTCATAGTAGGTTTATCAGTTTTTGATAGATCCATTCCCTGGAAATAGACATTGCCTTCGGTGGCAGCCAGAAGTTTTAGTATTAAACGCCCTACTGTTGTTTTGCCGCATCCCGATTCACCGACAAGACCCATGGTCTCTCCCTGATACAGTTTGAATGAAACATCATCGACAGCTTTTACATGACCAGTAACTTTTGATAAAAATCCAGTTCGTATTGGGAAATATTTTTTTAGGTTTTTAACCTCAACCAGAATATTATTTTTTGACATTAGGTGCTTTTAATTTGTTTTTTTATATTGAAATCAAGCTAATAAATTACTTTTAGATTAAGGCATTTTTCAATCGCCAATATCTTATTTCGAAGAGAATTTTCATCACAAATTTAGTGTAGATTTTTAAACATTGAAGATTCATTCTCAAATTGTATAATCTTGGGATTATGCTCACACACTATTGTAATTTTTATCCTGTTATGAAACTAAATATTCTTATTGTCGAACCATTTTTTGCCGGATCTCATGCAATTTGGGCCCAGGGTTATGTTGAAAATAGTATTCACAATGTAAGCATACTGAGCTTACCAGGCAGGCATTGGAAGTGGCGTATGCATGGCGGGGCAATCACCCTTGCTGAAAAATTCAACGAATTGTCTCAACTACCAGATGTAATTATTGCATCAGACATGCTGGATGTCTCTTTATTCATCTCATTAGTTCGGCATAAAATTGGTGATATCCCAGTGATTACATATTTTCATGAAAACCAATTAACTTACCCATGGTCATCTGCCGATTCAGATGTGGGTAATGGAAGAGATGCACATTATGGGTTTATCAATTATACATCCGCTATGATTAGTGACGGTATACTATTCAATAGTCATTTCCATTTAAATTCCTTCACCTCTACGTTGGAGACATTTTTACATTCGTTCCCTGATTACCAAAATTATTCAGAAGTTTCACATATCCGGAACAAATCAAAGGTCATCTATCCTGGGATTGATACAGAATTATTTGATCTATTTCAATTGACTGCCAAACCATCTGATCCACTTTTGATTATTTGGAACCATCGGTGGGAATATGATAAAAATCCTGAAGAATTCTTTAAAGCATTAAAAATAATAAAGAAAAATAGCATACCATTCAAGTTAGCGGTTTTGGGTGAGAAATATCATAACTCACCAAAGATATTTGGCGATATCCAATCGGAGTTTTGTGAACATATTGTCCATTTCGGATTTGCCGACAATATAGAAGATTATGCCAAAATACTTCAGAGCGGATCCATCCTCCCCGTAACTTCCAATCAGGACTTTTTCGGAATCAGCATTATTGAGGCAATTTATTGCGGGCTTCAACCCCTCCTGCCTGTTAGGCTATCATATCCAGAGTTAATTCCAAAAGAATATCACGATAAATTGTTTTATTCTGACTTTGATGATTTAGTGAGAAAACTTGAAACGACACTAACGGGATATGATCATTCAATTGAAAATATTTGTCGAAGTATTGGAATTAAATACTCATGGGCGGTTATTGGTAAAAAACTTGATGAATTTATGCAGTTGGCAGTCTCCGAAAAGAAAACGAAGGATACAACTTGAAAATATTATTTTATCGTCTTGTAAAATTGATTTGTTAGTGTTCGAGGACAAAATAAACTAAAATGCCTTGAATATCGAATGTTGATTAACGATTTATAATATTTGAAGTAATTAATCAATTACATTAAAGCTCTAATAATACGTATTTACCTGATTTTTTTCTGCATGAGGAAGTGCTGGATGGTTCCAAACAATAGATGGGTTTTTTCAACAATGGTAAATCCATTGGATTGATAGAATTGCACGGCATTTTCGCGAGCCTGGAGGATGATCTGTTTGGCATTATTTTTAGCGGCAATTATTTCAAGATCTTTGATCAATTTTGTGCCTGCTCCGGTGCCGCGAAATTTCTTAGTTACACCCATATATCTGATCTGAGCTTGCTCAGGAGAATTAAAATGCAATCTGGCAACGGCGATAACTTGCTTTGACTCAGTTACCAGCATTCGGTGGATGGATGGTATATCACTGTCATCACGCTCGGTACCCTGGATCTGTCCCCAGGGTTGACGCAATATTTCCCAACGCGTTTGATAATATTTTTGGAATTCGTCTTTAGAAAGTGGTGATGTAATTTTCAAATTGGATTTGATTTGGGGTGGCAATATAATGCTACTCAGCCCGGCGTACAGGATTTCCAGTAGTTTTTGCCGAACATTCCTGCCAGTAGTAACACCAATTACAGAGAATCGATTCTTTCGGATAAAAATTACCAGAATCGGAGGTCAGGTCAACAATTTGGTCAACCTGTTTTTTCAATTTCTTTTTGAATTTTATCATCTCATCTGCGGAATGATGTATTGACACTTCAACCCCTTGACGCAGGAAATGCCAGGTAAGAGTGATATCCTTTACATCATCAAATTTTTCTTGCACACATAGATGATAGATAACCAATTGAAGATTATTTTTTGCAGAATTTACCGTTAGTGGATGTTTACCTGTTTTGTAATCATGAATGACATATCGACCCGGTTTAGGTCGATCTAATCTATCTATGACCCCTCTAAAATGATATTTACCATCCATTCTGAAATCCAATGCCAGCTCAGTGCCAACGACATATTCGTCAAAAGTAGGACCATATTTGTGATAATAATTTGACAGACATCGTTTTCCGATAGAATAATAATTATCGCTGCCCATCCGAACATCAGCTATAAAAATATCTTTGTGCCAACTACCAACCCAGATATCATCATATTTGGTGCAAATACTGTCGAAAGTGAGATATGGTTTGGCAATATTCTCTTTCTGATATAACCATTCAAGGGTAGCATGAACACATTTCCCCATGAAGGCTTCAATGCTTTCGGACTTTTTCCGAATTCCCTCAAAATAAACGAGTTTATACTGTTCGCGACAGGATTTAAATGTACTTATCTGTGAGAAGGAATAATGATTTTTTGGTTTAAAACCCATAATTAATTCGTCTGCCTATATAGTCTATATTCTCCAAAACCATCATCCAGAAAAACATATTGTCGGTGGTCACTGTAAGTCCATATCTCATAGGCTCTACCATAATTGTCCCGTCCTGTAACTTCGACGGTTGAAGGTTTGCCATTTTGAATATAAACAATTCCTCTATCAGATTTCCATCCTGATGAGAGCGTGCCAAAACGGGAATTGGAATATTCGACCCGGCCGTAGAATTCCATCAATAACTCATTATCTTTCGTTTCAGGTGTGGGATCGTTATCGCGCCAGTAATTATACACATAGAGTTTCTGATCGATAGGTTCAAGTTTTGATAATTCCTTATAATCATCATATTCAAGAATCAGAGACATAACCTGTACAAGCAGAGGTATATCCTGAAAATATTTGTCTATTGAGGTATTAATGAAGGATAATTCAACATTGTTGCTGTACCCTCCTGCAGTTACCTTAAATTCCATCACACCAAGCCATTCTTCATCAATAGATATTGGAAGATAAATGAAACCCTTTTCATCAACTTGTATATTTGAAGAATCGCTGAGAATAATAGTCCCCATATCGGAAATCGTATATTTTGTCAGAATTTCTGTTTCATCATTTTCAAGGGGGATTTGGAATCTTAGAAAAAACGAGCCAATTTTAAGATTTATTTGATCACCAGTATAAAGATATTTAGAGTCTTTTAAATATACAGGGAATATTTCACTCATACTTGTTTTTGTCAATATATCCACTTCTTTTTTGACATTCCAATTATGCTTACTATCTTTATCAAAAACCATAAGAGAAAATTCATATTTTCCCTCATCAAGATAAATTGAAAATTCACTGTTGACGAATCTTTCAGGTTGACGTGTATCCTCGTAGAAAAATTCAACGGAATCTTCAACCCAGGATTTACGATATACCTGCTTATCACTTTCTACATCAGTAACCGAGAGCTGGAACTCTGCTTGAGTTTTGAAATGATCATCATGTTTTGAAAAAATAAAAAATGGATTTGGAGAATGAATGGTTATATCAACATGGAAACTATCGCTTTCTGTAATCTTGTAGTGATTGATCCACAACTTATGTTGAGCACTGTTAAAGGGACTTTTGCGATCGAGATTTCCCGTTGAACACGCGGTAAATAATGCTATTAAAATTAGTATTGCTGAATTCTTATTGATGATACCTGCTCCAATTATAAAATGCCATTCCCCTATCTGTGCCAAACCAGACCCAGGCTTCATCACAGCCTATTTCGAATATCCGGTTTCCTGGTATTCCATCCAAGGAATTATAATAATATGTTTGACCCGACTTCAGGTTCAATAGTACTGCCTGGTCCATATCGGTGATCCATACATAAAATCCTGAAACAGACATCTTGAATACATCATAAACATATACCTGCTCCAATGTATTATCTTCACCAAGTTTCCAGATTCCCTCACCTGTAAGTAAAGTATAGTCGTCAGTACATTCGATAGAGCGAAATACCTTTTCTGTCAGTTTGATGACCTCTTCAGATTTCAAATTGATTTTGAAAACGCCATTCTTACATACAACATAGAGAAAATCGTTTAAAACTTCCAGATCATATATTTCAACATCGTCAAATTCGCTGATGACCTGAGGTTTATTGGTAATGAGAGAATTGTTTTTTAACTTAACTATATCAATTCCACGGGCAGTAGCCAGATATAATTTACCGCTTTTTTCCACTATATCCCATACTGCAGGATCATTCAATCCTTCTGTAATATTTGTCCACTCTTTTTCTAATATCTCAAGGATAACCAAACCATTCAATGTACCAATGTATAAATAGTATCCTGATCTAATCATTTTGTTTACGGTTATATCCCGGTGACGCTCGGTATTTTCAGCAATAAATTCAAACCATTCATTACTATCTTTCCGCCATTGATAAATTGGACTCATCTCACGTCTTATTTTAGTATATCCTATCCGTTTATATTCATTATCAGTTATCCACCAGTTCCCGTAACCATCATTATAAATCTCAGTAATAAAATCTATATCGGGCATTCCCATATAAATTTGGGTGCCATAAGGACTGTAATTTTTTGACATGTAAATCTGACCCAGATTTGTTCCAACCCATAAACGTCCATCAGAATCCTGCATTGAAATAACTGGTTTTTGACGTATTCTTCGGGGGTTTAACAGGTAATTATCATCATCAGCGTCATCCTGAAAAAAATATTCATCAACTTCTATATCCCGACCGGCTCTGCCATATTGTGAATATCCCCATTTAATAAAATCAGGATTGAAATTTTCTTCTGGTGTTATCTCTACACCACTGTATGGGTCTACGGCAATATAGGTATTGGCATAATCAATCCAAATAATACCATCCGTACTGCCAATATCCTTAATACCGCGACTTGAAACAGAAATATTCGCGGTCTGCCAATAAGAAGCTATGGATGACTTAAAACTGATGCCATCATTATGAACTACCCAAAAATAATCTGAATTGGGATCGTAATAAAAATGATATATCATTTCTGCATCCAGGTACCGGCTCATTGAGGAGGAATATTCCATGGTTTCATAAAATTTGTCCCATCGATAAATACCATCATCAGCAGCAAAATATATTTCCCAACTGGTTTCTGTTATGGCGTTAATTCTATCCGGTTCAGAATATATTTCCCAGTCGTCTTCAGAATACGAAAAATTCTGTCCAAATATGATGGATAGATTTGTTACGCTTATAAACAGCAGTGAGACTAATCTCATGACTTCCGCATTAATAAACTCACACCGTTCATCTCATCAGGGATTTGCACATTAATATACTCAAGAATAGTAGGGGCAATGTCTGCTAATTTCCCATCTCTGTGCAGTATAAATGAGTTTGACTGGTCAAATAGAATGAAAGGAACCGGTAAAGTCGTGTGAGCTGTATGCGGTTTTCCGGTGACGGGATCCTCCATCATCTCCAGGTTTCCATGATCAGCAGTAAGGAACAGCGTCCAGTCATATTTATTTACGGACTTGATTATTCTGCCGACGCAATTGTCAACAGTTTGCAGGGCTATAATAGCAGCGTCTAAATTCCCTGTATGCCCCACCATGTCTGGATTTGCAAAATTCAAAATGATAGTATCAAAAGTTTCAGACTCAATGGATTCTACCACATTGTCGCATACTCGAACAGCACTCATTTCAGGTTGCAAGTCATAGGTTGCAACACGGGGTGACGGGATTAGAATTCTTTTTTCGTGAGGAAATACTTTTTCTTCACCACCATTCATGAAATAAGTCACATGGGCATATTTTTCCGTTTCGGCGATTCTTAGCTGACGGTAGCCGGCTTGGTCAAGAACTTCAGGGAAGATATTTGTCAGCGGAATAGATGGAAATAAAACGGGGAAGGTAAATTTCTCACTGTATGATGACATGCTTAACAGTTGTGGATCTAAATTATTGGTGTCAAAATGATCAAATGACTCATCAGTAAATGCTGTTACCATCTGACGCATGCGATCGGCACGGAAGTTAAACATTATAAAACCGTCACCCTGAGTTACAGGGCATCCGTCACCGATGATTTTTGGGGTTATAAACTCATCAGTTATATCAATACTGTACGAATCAGTTATTGCTTTTAATGGATCATCGCATCTATCCCCCCGGCAGGAGATAAGCATGTCGTAGGCCAATTTTGTTCGTTCCCATCGGGTATCCCGATCCATGGCATAATATCTTCCGCAGACGGTGGCGATTGATCCGAATTGAATCTCCGTCAGAAATTCGCTGAACATAGTCATATAATTTATACCACTGGTAGGTGATGTATCGCGGCCATCTGTTATGGCATGGATTACAGCCTTATGGACACCGGCATCCCTAGCTAAAATAAGTATTTCTTTGAGATGGTCCAAATGACTGTGGACACCAGCATCACTAATTAATCCGGTTAAATGCAATGTGCTATGATTGGCAATGACCGTCTTGAATAAATTATTGAGAGCGGGAATATTTTTAAATTCATTGGATTTGATGGCATCATTTATTCTCACCAAATCTTGTTTTACAATTCTTCCAGCACCAATATTGGTATGCCCTACCTCAGAGTTGCCCATGACACCATCAGGGAGTCCAACATTTGCCCCTGAAGTTTCCAGTTTGACTGTGGAGCCAACAGATTTCAGATAATCCAGATTGGGTGTTTCGGCCAGGATAGCAGCATTGGCGTCAGATTCTTCACGGATACCATAACCATCAAGAATAATGAGTATGAATTTTTTAATATTACTCATGGAAGTTTTTAACAGTTCTAAAAGCTGAATTGGAAGATGTCATTTATGTTTTATAGCTCAAGATTCAAATTATGGGTTTTGATATTGAAAAGCTTATTTACGTATTAAATAATCAATTGGGATCAGGCAAAACCTGATTCAATTGCAGCTCTGATATCAAAATATTCCCAAATATTAAACAGGGGCGAAAATGTTCCGCCCCTGTTTAAAGTTTTTATATAATGGCTGTTATTTAACCAGCATCACTTTCTGAATTTGAGAGAAGTTACCAGCAGTTAATTTTACAAAGTAAATACCGCTTGGCTGAGTCCCTGCATTCCAGGTTATTTGGTAATAACCAGCTGTCTGATTCTGATTAACCAATTCGGTAACCAGCTGACCAGTCATAGCATAAACTTCCACTTTTACATTGGAATCCTGTGGGATTCTATAGTTTACTGTGGTAGTTGGATTGAATGGATTTGGATATGCAGCAGACAGTGCAAAGTTTTCAGGTACTGCCAACTCATCAGTTACAATGATATTACCCGTTGTGAGCGGTGTACTACCATAATGATAATTATTCAGATCCATTTCTACATGTTTCTCAGTATTCTCCGCATAACTCCAAAGTCTTAATTCAATATTGTCACCTTCAGTATAACCATCCAATGAGATATTGTAATTTTCGTAACCTTCCCAGGCAACCAGTAGAGATGATGAATTAAGATCGGTAATTTTTATTGCACCAACTACATCACCATTGGCATAAGCAACAATTTCATCACCAACCGACACATTCCCTTCAATTGATTCTATCAAAATAGGATGGGACATACCTGTTTCTGTTATCTGATACTGGTCAGATTGAGTGGCAGCAAACTGTGATTGCAAGTAGTCATTACCGCGCGCCATTGATGCACCACAATCATATTCAAGAGTTGCAGGGTCTGAACCCTCAAGATAAACTCTATAACCTTTACCAGGTTGCATTCCACCATTGGAATCAATTGTATTAACACCAAATCCAGGTAAGTAATAATTTCCACTATCATCTGTTACAAGAAGAACTGGAATGCCATTAAAGGCATCGGCAGCATCCATAGCTTCAGTGCAATGATAAGCGATATTATTCCAGAATAATGGAAATAAATCAATTGGACAATCTACAATCATTGCCCCTTCAACCTCGATAATGAGTGGATCTACACCAGTTAGATATACTGAGTAACCTTCGCTGCATTGGACGTCATTAATCATGTTGACACCAAATCCAGGAAGATAGAATTGAGATTGATCATTTGTAACAATCAATACATCATCAGCAGGGAATAAATTTTCTACAGCAGGATCAAGAGGTTCAACATTAAATGAAATATTATTCCATCTTAGTCCAAGCAATTCTAAAGTTTGAATTGTGAAGTATTGACAATCACCATCCATTTCAGCAGTTGCGCATGGATCATAATTCAAAGATTCAGGATCCATACAGCCATAACGGTTTGCGTCAAGATTTGCTACCGTAATGATATCACCAAATACACCATTACCAACCGCATAAGAGACCTGATCAGCAGGTATGGCATATTCTCCACATGCTTCATCCTGACTGTTCCAAATTTTATAATCAACAGGATTACCAGCGACATAACCTGAAAGCTGAACACCACCAAAAGCGCAATTATCAACTGAACCGGTAGCGACAATTTCCATTTGCTCACCTAGATAAGCAGATGCACCCACCAATATTTCACCATATTGGTCAGAACAATCATTATAGTTGATTAAACCAGCAGCATCAAATAAACCCACTTCATCATACTCATTTAATCCGCCAGTTACATTTACAAGGATTAATGAACTGACACCAGTTTCTGGTGGCAAGTCAGTAAAATATACTAATTCTGGACAATCATTTTCAGGATCATCATCACAGACTCCACAGAAATCCTCATAACTATTACCAAAACATACCCCAGCACAATCCATATCTTCGTTGTCATTATCAGGATTATCATCACAAACATCACAATCATCTTCATAAGCATCGCCGAAACATTCACCTGAACAATCCATGTCGGCATTCATTCCTTCACAGACTCCACAATCATCTAGCTCAGCATCACCAAAACATTCACCTGAACAATCCATGTCAGCATTCATTCCATCACAAACACCACAATCATCTACATAGGCATCACCAAAACATTCACCTAAACAATCCATATCAGCATTCATTCCATCACAAATACCACAATCATCTACATAGGCATCACCAAAACATTCACCTGAACAATCCATGTCAGCATTCATTCCATCACACACACCACAATCATCTACGTATGCATCACCAAAACATTCACCTGAACAATCCATATCAGCATTCAATCCGTCACAAACACCACAATCATCTAGTTCTGCCGTACCGCCACATTCGCCAAAACAATCTTCGACATTTTCTTCACAATCGCACCAGCCTTCATCTTCTGGATACCAACATGATTCTTCAGCGCCGTAGTTACATGCGTCAATGTCATCACAAAATGTATCACCTGTTAATTCAGAAATAATGAGTAATAAATCACCAAAGTGCCCTGTACCAATAAGGTAGGTAGCTGCTACTTCAGTTTCTGTTTCTGTATCGGGCTCATAAACTCTGACAATTACTTCATTGCCATCAACCCAACCAGCAAACTGGTCACCGCCGAAAGCACAGTAGTCAAGAGATCCAATAGCAGAAATATCCAATTGACTGCCATCCCAAACACCGGCACCAACCAGTAATTCACCAATATCGTTATCGCAATTCCCTGAATTCAAAATGGCGTTGGCATCAAAGATACCAATTTCATCACCAGGCTCCAGGAATGTAATTGATGTCTGGAGAGAAATCAACTGCCACTCACCAGTCTCATCAATGTCTACGTTATAATAATCTTCAACAGGAGTATCGTCAATTGTAATTTCAGAGACAATAAGTAGTAAATCACCAAAGCTCCCGGTACCAATAGAATAAGTTACGGTAGCAGCATATTCCATGCCCGTTGATTGACGATAGATTTTCACGACTACTGGATTACCATCAACCCAACCGGCAAATTGATCACCGCCAAAGGCACAATAATCAAGGGAGCCAATGGCTGAAATATTTATTTGGCTGCCATCCCAAACACCAGCACCAACGAGTAATTCACCAATTTCATTATCACAATTTCCTGAATTCATGATAGCATTTGTATCAAATACACCGATTTCATCACCAACCTGTAGTCCGGTAATAGATGATTGAAATGATATTAACTGATATTCTCCAGTTTGTTCAATCTCAACATTATAGTATTGTGCAGACACTGCTGCAAACAAAACGACGAATGAAAACATTCTAAAAATAGATCTCATTTATTTAACTCCTTGTTTATTAGTTGTAATTCTTTTCTTTATTAAAATGGAATATTTAGTGAAAATCTGTGAGATGTATCGAATTCACTATTTGGTGCCGGTATAAAGGCATAATCCAGTGAAAACTTTGGTAGGTTGAGACCAAAACCAAAATAGAGATCACCTGTATTAATACCGAATCGAGGCAGAAAATCTGCTGATTCAATCGACATATTCTGTACCGGTCCCAAATCACTGATATTATAGCGATACTCCACACCAAGTGCATAAGTTGTTTCACTATTATCTCCAGTGCCAAAACCAAGATCAAAAACGGTGAATAATTCCGGTGAATAATACCCAGAAACACCAATTTTATAGACAGCATCCAATTTTTCATCATCAATTTTTGAATAGAAATCTTTGACGACAGCCCCAACAATGACCTCTTCGAACATGTGGAAATTACCCAATTCATGTAAAAGCCCAATATCCAATCCAAAACCTGCTTTTGAACCATCGACGTCAGAATTTAACATTTTGATGGTGGTTCCCCAGCTAAGACGCAGATAATCAACATATTCAGCAAAACTCAACATCAAGCTGCTTTCCTTTACTTCGAAATCACCATCAGGCATATTGTTTGAATCATATCCATCCATATTTCCCCATCCGGCATTTGACCAGGCGACAGCGGCAGACATTCTATTCTTGAAACCAGGATTGGCGGCAACACCAATAAAACTAAAATTACGGTCGAATGCCAATCCTGTTGAAAGCATAGAGCTAAACTCCCTGCCTTCGAACATTGTGAGTCCGGCTGGATTATAATAGGCAGCTTCAACACCAAAAGCGGCGGCAGTATAAGCCCCACCCATACTGGCTGCCCGGGCATCTACAAACATGCCTGTATGCGCAACTGGATTGGTATCTGCTTCTGCCATAAGTCCCGTCATCATAAGGCTAACGATAATGATTAACTTTCTGCTCATTTGGATCTTTTTGAATATTCTCATAGTCTTTCCATTTATAAATTATTATGAATAAAAATTAATTCTTATTTGACAGCAATTTTTGAATATGCCTTCAACCTGGTACCATCAGCATCCCGCAAGACAAGGACAGCCACATATCCTCCACGGCCGACCCCCTGCATATCTGTCCATTGGATATTCTGTTCACCAAGAACATCGCCGACAAGAGAGATTTTAGCCACTTCATTACCAGCAAAATCAAAAATTTTGATGCTGCCAAAGACAAAGGCCTTTGTTGTTTCAAAATAGAAATAGCTATCAGCTGATGCATCTATTGGGTTCGGATAAACATGGAAGTTTGTGATTCCAAATGCGCATGAATTATCACCACCGCATACACCACAATCATCAATTTCATCTGTACCGCCCCAGTCGCCGTCACAATCCTGAATACAATCATCATCTGGATCATCATTACAAATACCACAGTTATCAACGTATGCTTCACCACCAGGTGTACCATTACAATCCACTAACATGGTAGCAACGGTATAAATTCCAAATGAATTCACACTACCGCTACATGAGCCGGCAGCACAATTACTGCCATTAACAACTGTCCATGTATTATCTGAAGGTGAATCAAGACCAAGTATAACATTTGTTACGGCCTGCCCCCCTCTTGACAATGAAATATCATAAGGTATGGTAATTTCAACTGGATTGGCAAAATATATACTATAAGGCCAGAACATCAGTACATTCTGCAAAGCACTGAAATCAGATGAAATAAACGATTTTAATGTTTCCTTATCCGGGTCAATTCCACCTGGTATATATGAACCGATAGTGAAAAATACTGAATCAACAAGAGCTGTTCCATCAAACATCAGGTTATTACCGGGGACGAACAGTGTTATATCCCCAGTTGGACTCGAATAGGTCACATCATTAAACTGATTTGGCGGTATGAGATCGGTAAATGTACATGATCCATCATCAGTGTCAGCATCAGGATCATAATTATCAGCTAATGGATCAATACAACCAAGTGCACAGTCATTGCTGCTATCATCATCACAGAATCCGCAATCGTCTTCAGCAGCAGTTCCAAAACAAACACCGGCACAATCCATATCATCATTATCATTTGATGGATCTTCATCGCAAACACCGCAATCATCTTCAAGACTGAGACCGTTACAGACATCATTACAATCCATGGCAGCATTAAAATCTGCAGGATCGACACAATCGCCACAATCGTCCTCTATTGAAGTACCATCGCAAAGACCAGTACAATCCATGGCGTCATTAAAGTTTGCCGGATCGACACAATCAGCGCAGTCATCCATCACAAATGATCCGCCCCAGGTTCCATTACAATCTTGTTCACAATCATTGGTATCATCATCGTCACAGACTCCGCATTCATCTACTTCAGAAGTTCCAAAACATATACCAGCACAATCGGCATCAGGTCCGGTAATAAAACCAAAACCATCATCAAGATTATCGTTGTCAGGATTATTATCACAGACACCACAGGCATCTTCTAATGAATCACCGCCCCAAACATCGGCACAATCCTGAGTACAATTATTTGTGTCATCATCATCACAAACGCCACATTCATCTACTAGGCTTAATCCATCACAGACTCCAGCACAATCCATTGCATCATTGAAATCAGCACCTGTATCACCTTCAACACAATCACCGCAATCATCAGTAACAGCTAATCCATCACAGACACCATTACAATCCATGGCTCCATTTAAATCGGCAGGATCTACACAATCACTACAGTCATCCATTACAAATGATCCACCCCATGTGCCATTACAATCCTGTACACAATTATTAGTATCATCATCGTCACAATCTCCGCATTCATCTTCAAGACTTAGTCCATCACAGACACCAGCGCAATCGGCATCAGGTCCAGTAATAAAGCCAGAACCATCATCTAAATTATCATTGTCAGGATTATTATCACAGACACCGCAGGCATCTTCTAACGAATCACCACCCCAAACATCGTTACAATCCTGGATACAATCATTCGTGTCATCATCATCACAAACACCGCATTCGTCTACCAGGTTTGAACCAAAACAAACGCCAGCACAATCCATGTCAGCATCATCATTTAGTGGATCATTATCACAAACACCACAATTATCTGTCAGTGAGTCACCACCCCAGACATCAGCACAGTCTTGTTCACAATCATTATCAGGATTATTATCACAAACTCCACACATATCTTCAAGTGAAGATCCAAAACAAACACCAGCACAATCCATGTCGGCATCATCATTTAGTGGATCATTATCACAAACTCCGCAATTATCTTCTAATGAATCACCAAAACAAACGCCAGCACAATCCATGTCAGCATTATCATTTAGTGGATCATTATCACAAATACCGCAATCATCTGTCAGAGAGTCACCACCCCAAACACCAGCACAATCCTGTTCACAGTCGTTATCAGGATTGTTATCACAAGTGTTACACATATCTTCCAATGAATTACCAAAACAAACTCCATCGCAATCCATATCGGCATTGTTACCTGCACAAACGCCACAATCATCGGTGTCATCCGTGGCACAATCAGGATCGGGATCATCACATGAATCACTGACTACCCAGCCAAATGGTAATTCGTCAGCACAATATTCTGTCTGAGTGCCTGGATTACCATTGCCATCACTATCGGTATCATGACAGTATTCAATTGCTGCTGGTTCATCACAGCCACAACCAAGATCGGCTTCATCAAAGTTTTCAGGATCTACACAGTCATCACAGTCATCAGTGACCCAATCTCCTTCGCAGACTTCATTACAGTCATAGGCACCACCAAAATTTGTTTGGTCAATATAAAACGAATCATTTAATGGATCATCATCACATATACCGCATAAATCTGCATAGGCATCACCACCCCAGTCACCGGCACAATCCTGTACACAGTCATTTAGTGGGTCATCATCACAGACATCACATTCATCTTCGTATGCAGTACCACCCCAAATACCGGCACAATCCTGTACACAGTCATTTAATGGATCGTCATCGCAGGTAAGACATTCATCTTCCAGATTGGGACCAAAACAGACACCGTCACAATCCATATCAATATTATCGTTGTCAACATTGTTATCACAGATGCCGCAATCATCTTCATAAGAGACACCATCGCAGACACCGGCACAATCCATAGCTTCGTTGTATGTGATGCCAGTATTACCTTCCACACAGTCACCACAATCATCGGTTAAGGCAGTTCCATCACAGTCGCCATTACAATCCATGGCTTCGTTAAAGTCGGAAGGATCAACACAATTACTACATTCATCTGTGACAGCAGTACCATCACAAACGCCATTACAATCCATGGCACCATCAAATGTTAAACCTGTATCACCTTCGACACAGTCACCACAATTATCTGTTACAGCAGTGCCATCGCAGACACCATTACAATCCATGGCATCATTAAAGTTTGCTGGGTCCACACAATCACCACAATCATCTTCTAACGCAGTTCCACCTTGAAGACCATTACAATCCACATCACTGACACTTATTGTGAAATTCTCTATTGCCACCAATCCACCAGGATCGGCAACTGTGAGTGTCACTGTGCCGGATGTTGAAATTCCGTCTGCAGGTGTCCAGGTGATTAACCCGAGACCGTCAACAGCCATACCAGCAGGTTCAGAGGATAAACTATATTCTAGAGATTCTTCATCGACATCGGTAGCAACAACCTGGTAGGTATATTCGATACCTTCTACAGCTTCTATACCGGCAGTTGAAGTTATCACTGGTGAATCCGGTACTGGATCTACTGTCAACAGGAAGGTAGAAGAATCTTCATTGGTACCATCTGTCACGGTTACAGTGAATGATTCGGAACCGTTATAATTTGCATCCGGGGTCAAGGTAAGTTCATTACCGCTTACAGAGGCGGTTATATTTGTTCCAGCGGTAACAGAGAATGTCAGTTCATTGGCAAGATTATCGGCATCACTGGCGGCGAGAGCCACTGTTTTCACCTGGTCTTCATTGACATTTTGATTGCCAATGGCAACCATTTCAGGTGCATCGTTTGTTGCATTCACAGTAATAGTTACCTGTTCAGATGAGGTAACTGAACCATCATCTGCAGTAATAATTAAAATGGCCGTTCCACTGGCATTTTCAGCAGGATTCATTGTAATCGTTCTTGCAGTACCACTATCTCCAACAGACAGATTTAAGTCTACCGATCCTTCTGGGAATAATTGATCATTATTATAACTGTATGTTATAGTTACCTGATCATCATCCGCATCGCTTGGTGTAAAGTTGAGCACAACATTAGCGCCATCTTCATTCACAGCTCCCGGCGTGCTGACATTTACAAGCGGTGCGTCATTGGTATTATTTACAGTTACATCAAAAGTAATACTCTCAGATTGAGAGTTTACATTGCCACCGTCATCTACATTTGCAGTAACCGTGGCTGTACCAGACATATCTAGCTCACCTGTAATTGTTAATTGATTGCCATCGATTGCCAGACTAATTAAACTATTGTTATCTGAGCTAGCATTATAGGTGAAGGAATTATCACCATCAATATCTGAGGCACTCATAGATAGATTATAAACACCTTCTTCAGCCATTGAAATATCTGTGACCGGTGTCATTACCGGTGTATCATTTATTGGATCTATCGTCAAGGTAAATGACTGAACAGCCGTATAATTATCATCGCCATCAGCTTCCGTAACGGTTGCAGTTACCACAACAGCGCCATTATAATTTGCCGCCGGTACTAAAGTCAAATCCAGACCGGAAATCTCTAGGGTCAGATTGGATGGATCCGTTGAAAGGGCTGTCATTACTAATGTATTATCGGGATCTGTGCCATTCATCGTTAAAGTCGTCTGAGTATCTTCATCAATTGCCGTATTTGAAATAACGGTTAAAGATGGAATATCATTTACTGGATGCACAGTTATCAAAACGGTTCCTTCACCAGATGTATTGCCATCGGTATTATTTGGATTTGTAACCTGATATTTGATACTATCCGAACCAAAGAAATCTCCATTTGGTGTATAATTCAGATTCCAGTTGGCGACATTTTCGACAAAAACATTCTGCAGAACCGGTACGGAAATTGATCCGTTAATTGGGTCCTGAGTAATTTGAACTGTGGCAGTATTATCCATGATAAAACCAATGTCAACACCAATGAGGGTGATAACCGATACAACATCTTCTGTCACATCTACTGATTGATCCAGGGCATTTGGCGCATCACGTGACATAAGCTGTAATCCACCTGTGATGTTGAACTGTATACTGGCGTTGACGGTTATTTCACCATCAGTAACATTCATAAATATCATATCCCAGTCTGTCATATTATTTGCCACATTGTACATATATTCACCATTACCAAGTGGAGTAACCGTACCACCAAGATAAGCGAGACCAATACCGTCAACTTCTGGAATAAATGTTACGGAAAGATCATCGCCATCAATGTCAGTTGTGGGAAGGTTAAATGTAAATCCATCTGAGACATCGGTAAAATTCTCATCGGCAATATCTGGTGGATCGTTCACAGGAATGACATTAATATGTACAGTTGCAGGATCGCTATCACTTGAACCATCACTGGCATAATATGTGAATTCATCTGTACCATTATAATTTTCATCTGGTGAATATTCCACATAATCCCCATGTAGATTCAGTAAACCATGATCTGGAGACTGATCAATAAAGAATTCAATTGCATCCCCATCTGGATCAATGGCAATCAGAGAAATATGGAAATTTTCACTATCTTCAAATAAATCTTCAATGACATCATAGGCAATTGGAGTATGCTCGATAGGTAGAATTGTAATTTCAATTACAGCTGGAGCGGAGGCAAGTAAATCCCCAGTTGCAGTTTCTACCGCTTGTACAGTAATCACCTCACCACCGGAAAAGCCAGGAGTTGGTGTATAAATAAAGTTATCCTGACCTGCAAAATAAGTCAGCTCACCATTGACTGGCATACCTGGGAATTCAAGAGTAAAGTCATCGCCATCCACTTCGTTAACATTAACGGTTATATCGATAAATGTATTCTCAAAAATTTCAAAGCTATCGCCAACTGGATCAACAGATTCTATAATCGGGGCATCGTTCATAGGCAGGATATTTAGATCTACAGTCGCTTCTTCTGATGTGAGGTTACCGTCAAATACGGTATAGGTGAAACTATCTGATCCATTGTAATTGTCAAATGGAGAATAGGTATATGATTCAAGAGCACGATCAGCGCTCAAGTCACCATTTGATGGAAATGACGTAATCTGGAATTCAAGCATATCATCATCAACATCACCACTGGAGCCAATGAGATACAAGAGAAGATCCTGATCTTCATCAAGTTCCAGACCAAAAGATTCAGCTACTGGTGGAGATGAAATGCTATTTACAGTGATTGTCACTGTACCAAGATTTGATAACCATGTACCATCAAACACCTGGTATTGGAATTGATCAATTCCACTAAACCCTGTATTTGGTGTATAGGTACAATTTATATCGGTACCATCAGTGCATTCTAATGAACCGCTGAGAGGATCAACAACAAGTAGAAATTCTAATGGATCAACATCGAGTGCTGTCAGGGCAAAATCAAGTGCAGTATTTTCGTCAGTAAATAAACTCTGATCAAGGACAATTGGCGTATCGCAGCTGCTGCCGTCACCATCGCAAATACCACAATCGTCAACTATAAGGGCTCCAAAACAATCTCCTGCACAATCGTAAACTCCACCAAAATCTGCTGAACTATTCCAATAGGAATCGTTTGCAGGGTCATCATCACAGACACCGCATTCATCCGGGTATGATTCTCCACCCCAGACGCCAGCACAATCCTGGATACAATCATTGAGAGTGTCGTCATCACATGTTCCACATTCATCTTCCAGATTTGGACCATAACAGACACCAAGACAATCCATATCAGCATTATCGTTTTCGACTAAATCATCACAAACTCCGCATTCGTCAAAGTAGCTGTCTCCATCACAAACACCAGCACAATCATATATTCCGCCAAAGTCTTCAGAACTGTTATAGAATGAGTCGTTTGATGGGTCATCATCACACACACCACATTCATCTTCATAACTGGCACCATCACAAACACCGGCGCAATCAGCATCAGGACCAACAAAGAAATCGGGGACTAATTCGTAGTTGTCACCATCACAAACGCCACAAGCATCTGGTTGACCACTTCCACCCCAAACATCGTTACAGTCTTGTACGCATTCATTTCCTGGGAGGACACATTCATCGCAGTTATCGATTAGTGCTGTACCATCACAAACACCGGCACAATCCATACTGGCATTTTCTCCGTTACAGACACCGCAATCATCCACAAGTAATGTTTCAGGTGTTGGATTCCAGCAGTTTTCTTCTTGATCGAGATTATTACTTACCCAACCTTCGCCAGGATTGCCACAGAAAACCACACCATCACCAAAACCAAATCCATCACCATCTACATCGGCATAATAAGTAGCATCGTATTCACAGGAGCCGTCATCGATATTGGCTTCAGGATTAAAGTTACATGCATCAACATCTGGACAGCCTAGTACTTCTGTGACGTCTTCTTCAAATACAGTATTTACTTCAAGGGGAGAGCCAAAGTCCCAGCCGTCACCAGTGGGATTATACATATAACTGCCTACAGGGTCTTCAAGGGCACGGGCCCAGTTGATTAACAGGCTGTTATCAAGTGTTGGACTAATCAATTCAACGGCATAACCGCGATTTGGCAATCCTGTTGGCCAACCGGCATCGGCACTATAATTTACTTCATCAATGGGGGTGCCATCGTTAGCAACAAGAACCAATTCATCAGAAGAGGTACCAAGGCTGATATCAGCAAAGGCACTATTTGGAAAATCCACACCAGCAAAATAGTCTTCACCGCTGACATCGTAGAAAGGATCATCAATAGATATAAGGAAGTAACCGCCAGCACTTATTGTACCAGAGGAAATTACTTCACCATTAAATGTCCAGCCTGCCAGATCAACATTTTCAGTTTCATTGTTATAAAGCTCCACATAATCAGGAGCATCTGAATTTTGATTTCTAAAGAAGAACTCATTGATAACTACATCATAAGATTGGGCAAATGTAATTTCTGAAATGTTAGAGAATATATCTCCATAGACACCGTTACCTATACTGAAGGTGAGATTGGTATCATAAATTATATCATCAGATGGTCTGTATACCCTTACAACAATTGAATTTCCATTAACATAACCTGGCAGCATCGTAGCACCAAAGGCACAATTGTCAACGGAACCTATAGCAGCAATATTGAGTTGGTCACCTTCCCATAAACCGGCACCAACCATTACTTCACCAGTATTTCCTTCACAATTGCCTTCATTGGTGGCATCCAAACCATTTAGATCGAATATACCAACTTCATCTCCAGGTATTAAACCCGTGATGGTATTTTCAAAAATAATAAGTTGAGATATACCTGTTGGATCAATTTCCACTACCATTACATTGGTACATACAATACCAAAAATATCATCACATTGGTCAGTACAATCTGTTATCCATAAATCTGGATCTGGTAGTTGGGTATCACAATATTCAGTTTCTGAGCCAAATGCACCATATCCATCCTGATCTTCATCGATACAGAAAACTTCTATTTGTGCATTACCATTACATTCGTCGGCACAATCTTCTATAGCTGGTCCACCGCATTCACCAAGACAATCAAAGAAGTTTTCGAAGCAATCAGGGTGTTCATCGTCACAATTTGGGACATATCCGCCATCCGGAAGCCCCTCGCAATATTCATATTCTGTCCCGGGGTTTCCAAGACCATCACCATCGGTGTCTAAACAGAATGTTGCCAACTCGGCATCACCAAAACAGACACCCTCACAATCACAGTCGGGACCAACACAGAAATCCGGGAGAATTTCTTCATTTCCACCTTCACAAATATCACAGGCATCAAACTCGGCATCACCAAAACAAACTTCTAAGCAATCTGGACCATCTAGATATATATATTCCGGATCAGGAGGAAGAGGAGTTCCGTCAATTGCTAAATATCCTTCCGGACAAACATTACATTCATCGATTTCAGAATTGGCTATATGTCCAGAGTTGCCACCGGAACAATGCAAACAATCGTCTAAAACAGCAGGTCCAAAACATTCTCCGGCACAATCCATATCTTCATTCCATTCTGTAGGTTCACAGAATTCATTATCTTCATCATAACAAATACATACACCACAATCATCAACCTGTAAAATATCTGGTGTGATATTTGGGCAATCTGGTTCGGGGTCATCTGTATTACTGACCCAACCTGGTGTTTCATCACCAGGACAGAAAATCTCACCAACTCCAGCGCCAAAACCATCACCATCCACATCGGCATAATAAATGGCATCATATAAGCAATCTTCGGGTACATTTATATTTGCCAAGGGATCATAAGTACATGCCTGAGAATCCATACACCCCTCTATAGGTCCTTCCCATACAGTATTTATTGCCAGCGGAGAACCAAAATCCCAGTCGTCACCGCTATCAAGATACATATAGGTTCCAATTGGTGTTTCTTCAACCTGACCCCAGTTTCCAGCCAGTGAATTATCAAAATCCTCATTTTTTAATTCAACAGCATACCCACTATTAATAGAACCGGTTGGCCATTCGTCAATATTATATGATACTTCATCAACGACTGCGCCGACAGCAGAGACAAGGATTAAACCATCGGAACTGGTACCTAAGCTAATATCGACCATGGCAGAGTTTGGAAGATTTTCACCGGCAAAATATTCAGTGCCATTGGCATCATAGAAAGGATCTTCAGTAGCTAAAAGGAAATATCCAGCAGAATCTATAATTCCTGAAACTATTGTTTCACCATTAATTGTCCATCCAGCCAAATCAACAGCTACATCCTCTGTATTATATAATTCTATATAATCAGGTACATCAGAATTGCTGTTTCTAAAGAAAAATTCGTTTATAACAATATTTTGATCTTCGACTAAGGTAAGTTCGCCGACGCTGGTAAAAATATCACCGAATACACCATTTCCCACATTGTATGTGGCTACAGTTTCATATTCAATCTCTTCATCGTGTTTATATACTCTGATAACAATTGAATTGCCGGATATCCAACCTGGCATCATTGAACCGCCAAAGGCGCAATTATCAATAGATCCGGTAGCAACCATCTCAGTTTGCACACCACCCCAGTATGTCCCCGACGCAACCATTACTTCACCAATATTGCCATTACAATTTTCAATATTGGTAATATCTAGTCCTGCGGCGTCAAATATGGCAATTTCATCACCAATTGATAATGAAGTAATGCCAGCATCAAAAATAATCAACTGAGAAGTCCCATTATCGGGAATTGTATCATAAACTGCCTCAAAATAACTATATGTGCAATCATTTAAAGGATCGTCATCACAGGTACCGCATGGATCTTCATAACTAAAACCATCACAAACACCGGCACAATCATAGTATCCACTGAAGTCATCCTGTGCATTAAAATATGAACATTCAATACCAGTATCACCATCACAACATTCACCTGAGCATTCATCTATAAAATCTTCGCCTGCGAGGCACTCAGTTGGAGTACCATCTATACAGCTTGATTCTACATTGCCAATGACACAATCACCAGCTACAAAACATGAATCATCAATGATATAATTATCATCGGCAAAACCGCTACAGTCGTCATCCAACCCATTACAATCCGTGTCATCACCTGTTATTTCACCTTCCACACAAGAATTTTCTTCATTGCCATCAATACAATCTAATACACCAATCGATTCGCATACTCCAACTCCGCAAACAGTGGCAGTGGCGACATAATTATCATCCGCTGCCCCACTGCAATCGTCATCCAACCCATCACAATCGGTATCATCACCGGCGGGATCACCTTCAACACAGGAATCAACTTCCCCACCATCTACACATTCTAAAAATCCTGTTGCAATACAAACACCAACACCACATTCAGTTTCGGCAGCAAGATAATTATCATCTGCGCCACCTGCACAATCTTCATCAACACCATTACAATCAGTATCATCACCAGTAGGTAATCCTTCCTCGCAAGTATCAAATGGACTACCATCAATACATTCCAAAGAACCAGTAGAGAAACACACTCCTTCACCACATTCTGTGCTTGTTGATACATAATTGTCATCAGCTGTGCCACTGCAATCTTCGTCAAAACCATTACAATCATCATCTAGTCCTGTAATATCACCTACAACACAGGAGTCAACTTCCCCACCATCTATACATTCTAGTGTACCAGTAGAGAAACATACGCCTTCACCACATTCGGTGTCGGTTGCCAAATAATTATCATCTGCTGTGCCACTACAATCTTCGTCGATACCATTACAATCATCATCTAAACCGGTAGGGTCTCCTTCAACACAAGAGTCAACTTCCCCACCATCAATACATTCCAATATACCAGTTGAGAAACATACACCTTCACCACATTCAGTGTCAGTCGTTACATAATTATCATCTGCACCGCCACTGCAATCTTCGTCAATACCGTTACAATCGGTATCATCACCGGCGGGTAATCCTTCTTCGCAAGTATCAAATGGGCTACCATCAATACATTCCAATATACCAGTTGAGAAACATACACCTTCACCACATTCGGTGTCAGGCGCTACATAATTATCATCGGCTGTGCCACTGCAATCTTCATCAAAACCATTGCAATCTGTATCGTCACCGGTAGGGTCACCTTCAACGCAGGAATCGATTTCAAAACCATCTATACAATCTAAAACACCATTTGACTCACAAACACCGACACCACAAACAGTAGCAGTTGCACCATATTGATCATCTGAGACATCATTACAATTATCATCAACACCATCGCAATTTGCATCAGTAGCATCCGGATTTATATTTACATTTGTATCATCACAGTCATTGGAGTTGGCAACATAACCATCTTGAAGGTCACAAGCCTGAATGCTATTTTCAAGATCACCAAAGGTGTCAATGTCAGTATCCGCATAAAAAGTGGTAAACTCTTCACAACAACCATCAAAATCATCTTCTAATGACGAACCATCACACACGCCAGCACAATCTTCAACTGCTGTTCCTTCACAGACACCAAGACAATCCATGGCATAATTAAAAAGTAAACCTGTACTACCCTCAACACAGTTACCGCATTCATCAAGAATAGCGCTGCCGCCATCATCTCCATTACAATCAACAGTTATAGCAGCTAATTGGTCAATATTAATAAAAGCCAAATTGGCCCATTCGAGACCTGGATCTACACCTGTGGTTTCAGTGGTTGTAAAAATTGAATCAATGGATGCATCCCAAATCTGGAATGATGGGATTCCCCCACTTTCCATATAACCTACCGTCCAGTCTAAGCCATTATCACCCATGGCAGGAACGAGGGTCCATTCACCGGCCCATTGAGCAGCACCGACGCATATATCACCGTTGAAAATACCGATCCAGTCATCCGTACTGATTTCGCTGGTATTGATCACGGCTGAGATTATGAAATAATTTGCCTGTAAGGAGGATTGATTAAAAATAAATTCAAGTGGTCGGATATAAGCATCTAATGAGCCAATGAAAATAAATGGACCACCACTATGCCATTCAAGACTAATAGGGACATCATTAATATCATGGACATCACTGGCCATAACTTGGTCAAGAAATATCCCTTCCGATGCATCATATACAACGAAATCAGGGATATCGCCGTCAACAAGGTAACCAACTGTCCAATCTTCACCCTGGTCTCCCTGCGCCGTTAATGTTGTATTAAGACCTTCCCAGATTGCTGCACCAACGCAGACGCCATTTTTAAATACAGCTATCCAGTCATCAGCTGCCAATTCAACAGATTCAATATTGGCAGATTGTAGGAAATAAAAAGCCTGCTGGGAGGACTGATTGTACTCAAATTCAGCAGGCGGATCATCTTGAGAATAGGCGGTGTTAAATATGGATAAACTAGCGCATACAGCAAATAATAGAAAATATCTCTTAGCAGACATGTGTTAAATCTCCTTGAAGTGGAATTTTGTTTATATATTTTGGCGTAAATAGATAATTGTAAAGTACCACTTTATGGGCATCTGTTCAACGTAAAAAGTTGCAACGAAATGAAAAAAAGATGACAGGATTATTATCCTGCCATCCAGATTTTTTTACGGTAAGTATATTTAGATATTAGAACTTTTCAGACTTGGCCAATTCTACGGCGCTTGCAACTATTTCATATGAATCGGTACGTATAATCTGGCCGGCATCATTCGTTTCTTCAAAAGTATTGTGAACAAGAAATCCTTGGATTTTTGCTTTTCTGCCGGCTCCGTCCTTTGGCATAAAAAAACCATAGTCTTTAAAACGGACAGTAATAATTTCTTCACCATCTTTAAAATTTATCCAGCAGCCTTTTTTCTGGCAGACCTCTACCATGACGCCTTCTATTTTAAATTCCATTCCCACATTGGCATCTCTATCAGCCAATATGGTGGCAAGAGCTGTTGATGTCTCGATAGTGATATTGTCACCATATAAATCAGAATTCCCTGAGGAGGTTTCTGAACATGACAAAATGATTAATGAGACAATTGCAACAGATATAAAAAGTTTTTTCATTTGAGTTTTCCTTTTTTCAGTTGATTTTTATGAGTATTTCTTAAAACGACAAACATGACAATGCCGCTAACACTATATACAATAAGAGCGAGAGAGATTAAATCGTAGTAAATCCAGGTCCATTTACCAAAGAATTCACCAGAATGCAAATCATACATTAACCAGGAAAGAGGTACCGATTTTGCTTCCTTGTTGAAATGGGCCTTTGCGGAACCCTGGGCTGCCCTGATATTGTCAATTTTTTCCTCGTATTGGGAAGGTAATATTGCGGTTGGTACTTTTACTCTATAGAAGAAATTTGTGTCGTGTTCATGTATAAGCACAATACCGGTAATTGAAATGATAATGAGAATAATACTGGTTAGAATCATAAACCATTTCCATGTACCAAAAGAGTACCTATGGATCAGTCGCCATGTTTTGTATTTCATTGAGATCAGTTAGATTTATATATATGTTGAAAATTTTCAACAGAAATTTAAGATGGTTATCTTCATCCAGAGGAAGCTTATTTAAGCTCAGCCAAATGGACTGCCGGATGCCGCACCGCATCCAGGTGCATTACCGCCGGCTGCTGAACCCCCTACAGAAGAGGCAATCGTAGATTTCATCGACAATAATCGCGTGGAATTTTTCTCCTGACAGTGACTACATTCCAATTCTTCATCTGGTGTGGAAAATGAAATGACAAATGCATCATATTTTTTTCCACAGCTGTTGCAGGAATATTCAAAAACCGGCATTTTAATTCTCCATTATTTTTTTTACTGAAACGATTATGGACTTACTAACTCCAGGCCCTGAAACTTTTACCCCAGGTGAGACTGTTAACCCAGCCCTGAAGGACTGGGCTATGGACCTAAATTATATTTCTTGGCTTAGAGGGCATAAAATATCGATTCAATCAAACTCATAATTGTCCAACGCTTAAACTTTAACCACAGTCCTGAAGGACTGAGCTATGGACCTATTTTTATATCTTCTCTTCGAAGGGATTTTAAATCCCAGTCTGAAGGACTAGGTCAAGAAGTCAAAAAATTTATTTTTCATTTTTCTCATTTTGCTCATCCCCACCGGGGATTGGAGAAGCTCATGTTCGGTACCCTTTTTTACTCAGATATCTATTTAAAGATATCCACAAAACAATAAAAATTATTATTTGAAGCCATTCGTTCATATTCACACCGCGTCTATAGCAATTTTTAAAAGGGAGTTTACTTTGTCGGCGAGCATTTTCAAATCATCTCGTCCAGAAATAGTTAACATTTTTTCAGCATCTATTGCACCCACCCTGATTGTTCCATCCAAATTATCTATAACAACGACATTACAAGGAAGTAACAGACCAACATCCGGTTCTTCAGATAATGCTTTGTAAGCAATAGCAGGATTGCAGGCGCCAATAATTTTATAGGGTTGAAAATCGGCATCTAATTTTGTTTTAAAGGTGGATTTCACATCAATTTCCGTAATAACACCAAAACCATTATCGGCAAGTGTTTGACGAATTTTTTCGTCTACAGTATCGAAGTCAGCACTTATGTTCTTGAAGTACCCGTAAGACATTGCATTCTCCTTTTGTATAAATTTTTTATAATGGATTTCTCAATATTGATTATCCCGATTAGCTCACAGAGAGATCGGGAAAATTGAAATCCATTTATGTCTGCATATTAGTCTTTAAAAAGAAAAATACGTTACAAAGTTATTTTCTCAAGGAGGGAAAAAATGATATAAATCCGGCTATTGAAAAATAGAGCACACTTCTTTCTACAGTTCCTGTCAGCATGCACTGTCCATTTTGACAGCCAATTACTTTATAATAAATAAAACCAATTGCAGCACCGGTGACTGCGGCTAATGCAGCTCCGCGAAATCGTTTAATCAGTTTGATTTACAATCTCTAACGCAGTTAAGTATACCAGATAACATGTCATTATTTAAACGATAGTAAATAAAATTCTTTTGTCGTCTTTTCTCAACCAAATTATGGACATATAACAATTTCAAATGCTGACTTGTTACTGCCTGCTGGAGTTTGACATGTTTCTGAATTGCACTAACATTTTTTTCTTCAGTTTCAAGGAATTCAACAATTTTTAATCGTACTGGATGAGCCAGTACCTTCAGCGTTTTCGCCGCCAACGTTACTTTATTTAAGGTTAGTTCTTTTGTCATGCCGGAAATTTAACATTTTTGGATAATATGTATATAGTATTATATATAATTATTTAAATATAGGAAAATAATTCCTATAGTAGCGGATTTATTCATTATCAGAAATGCCAGTAGCGAGGAATAAAATAGGTCGCCAGGCCCCAAAAAATCAAAGTAAGGGGGAATCCTGCTTTCATAAAATCCCAGAATTTGTATTGCCCGGGTCCATATACCATAAGATTTGTCTGATATCCCATTGGGGTCATGAAACTGGTAGATGATCCGAATGCCACAGCAACAAGAAATGGTCTGGCATCAATTTCCAGTGATACTGCCAGCGCAATAGCTATAGGGGTCATGACAATGGCGATTGCAGTATTTGAAATAAAGGCTGAGAGAAAAAACGAAAAGAAATATATAAGTGATAACATGATAATGTTATTCACCTCTCCACCGGTTGTAAACAAATTACCGAGGTAGATAATGGATTTACCAATTATCACATCTGTTCCAGTTTGATGTAATGCGGTGCCCAGGGGTACCAGAGCGGCGATCATAAAAATTACCGGCCAATTGACGGCTTCATATGCTTCTTCTATTGATATCGTTTTTACCAGTAATAATAGTATTGATCCAAGAACGGCACCTTTCACAAGGGGAATAATATTAAAAGCTGCGAGAAACATAATTAGCGGAATAACCAAAATAGATAACCACCAGTATTTTTCATATCTGAGACTGACATCCAGTTCCTCCATCAATATCAGATCAGTAGTTGCTTTTAACTCAGATATTTTACTTTTGGGTATCATAATCAGAAGGGTGTCTGAGAACTTTAAACGGATTCGGGCAATTTTCTGCATCAGGTTTTCACTATGACGACGAATCGCTAATACAAAACCATAATATCTACGGCGAAAATCAATTTCCTTTAAAGTCTTTCCGATAATGCTAGACCCCTGACTGACAATCGTTTCAATAAGTACGTGATTTTCACCAGATAATTCCTGCTGGGTCATTTTCACATCAGTCAACAATAATAGATTCATTTCATCTTTAAATTTTAAAATCTCGCTGAGATTTAGTCTTACCAGAAGAATATCACCTTCTCTTAAATACAGTGATTTAAGATTAAAGCGATATCTCACATTATCCCTGATTATCATGATGACATTTAAATTATATTTTTCGCTGATATTTAATTCATGATGTGTTTTTGAAATCATCGGCGAATCGGGACCAATGCGAAATTCGGTAAGATATCTACCCAAATGATATTTTGTGGCAAGTGAACTTAAAATAGATCTTGATGGCAGCGCCCACCTGGCCAACCCGATATTGTAAACAGTCCCAACTGCCAGGAATATCAGACCCAATTTGGTAAACTCAAACATTCTAAATGGCTGCAGCCCCTCAACTTCCATAACCGAACTCACAACCAGGTTGGTGGATGTACCCACAAGAGTTAGGGTGCCACCAAAAATTGCCGCATATGATAAAGGCATCAGTATTCTTGTGGGGCTTACATGAAATTTTCGACATAGATTAATAGCAAGCGGTATAAAAATAGCAACTGCTGCAGTATTATTTAAGAATCCGGAGATAAGCGAAGTAGTTATAAAAAATATAAAAAATGTCGGCCAGCTCCTCCCCCCTACAGATTTAGAAAGTGAATTTGACATCACCTCCAGAAATCCAGTTTTTACCAGCGCTCTACTCAGTACAAACATAGCTCCAATGGTTATGACCGCTTTATTGGAGAAACCGGAAATTGCTTCTTCAGGAGTGATTACACTGAATAATAATAAAATACCTGTGGTGGTTAGGGCGGTGACTTCTATGGGAACTATCTCAACAGCAAACATGATAATTGCTGCTACAATTACGAGAAGGAGGATAATCATGTCACCAGTGAGGATCATTTAATTTTCCTATCCAATAATTCGAACCATTTTTCTGTATCATCAGAGGATATAACTTTTATTCCAGCATCCATTGCTAACTGTGTCAATATTCCATTCCCTTGAATCAATTTCCCAGAAAAGGAACCATCGTAAACCTGTTCAAATCCGCAAGAGGGGCTTTTTGATTTCAGGATAGCATATTTGACTGTTTGACCTGATATTTTTTGTAATGATTTTTTGGCACCGGTTATAAATGCATCAGCGTTATCCTCGCCAACTTCATTTAAGATACCTTTTCCAGTATTAAGAATATTAGAAGCAGTATCCTGAAATTCAGATTTTAATCTTGGGGTCGGCATGCCCCCTTCAATTTCAGGACAAACGGGTATCCAGTTAATAGAGGCATTTTTCAGTTGGCTGATGAGACTGTTGCATCCATCATAGCGACAATTGTCACCCAGAAGACAGGCGCTGATTAAAACGGGTTGACACATCGATAAATTTAAGAGATATCCTTTTCCTATAAAAGTATTTAAGATGATTCATCAACCTGAATATTGTAAAATATTTGTTTTCAAATAATGTTATCAATCCATCTGAAAATCAATATAATATTTTTATAATCTTGATGTTTTTATCGGGATCATTATTAATAGCTGTATTAACTTTTCCAATTGTTTTAATCCAAAATATAATTAGTTATTCATGAAAAAAATTTTATTTATCTGTACTGGAAATTCATGCAGGTCACAAATGGCAGAGGGATTAGCTAAAAGCATGGGATGGCAGGCATTCAGCGCCGGAGTAGAACCGACGCCTGTGAATCCAAATGCCATTGCGGTGATGAAAGAGATTGGAATAGATATTTCCAAATCAGAGTCAAATCATGTTGATGAATATATAAATGATATTTTCGATGTGATAGTTACCGTTTGTGACCATGCCAACGAAACTTGTCCAGTTTTTCCAAACAGCGTTGGGAAAAAGATTCATCATAATTTTCAGGATCCTTATCATGCTGTTGGCAGCAGTGAGGAAATAATAAATATTTATAGAAAGGTAAGGGATCAAATTCAGACTTGGCTGTTAGGATTCACCCGTGAAGAATCTTTATCAACAGGTAAAATGGTATGAGTAAAGAGCTTCAGAGAACCCTCATCAATTCGATCTCAATCATTGCATTCCTGTATTTATTTTTGGTTGGGATAAATGGAATGAGTTCGGCAATCAAACATTTTGGCAGCGGATTCGCAGATACCGTTTTATCCACAACTGATAATCCCTTTCTTGCTTTATTTATCGGTACTTTTGCTACAGTGTTATTCCAAAGTTCTTCGACAACAACTTCTCTTATTGTCGGTATGGTAAGTGCTGGTGTTTTATCCATTGAAGGTTCCATTCCTATGATTATGGGGGCCAATATTGGTACCACTGTTACCAATACAATTGTATCAATGGGACATATCAGCCGAGGAAATGAATTTAAACGTGCTTTTGCCGCTTCCACTGTGCATGACTTTTTTAATATGCTCAGTGTTCTGATCATGTTTCCTTTGGAATTAAAATTTCATTTCATCCAGAAATCTGCCATTGGATTAGGAGAATTCCTTTTTGGGAATATCTCTTCCAATGAAGTAATGAAAAGCCCAATAAAAACTGCCGTTAAATGGGGTTCTAAGCAGATAGAAATTTTATCATTTGATAATAATATATTTTACTTAATCCTAAGTGTATTGCTCACATTATTTATGTTGTATATGATAGTAAAAGTGTTGAGAAAAATGGTATTATCAAAGGTTGAAGTCTTCTTTGATAAATATATATTTAAGACCGCTATCAGAGCATTATTGTTTGGGATGTTATTGACTTTCATGGTTCAAAGCTCTTCTATTACTACTTCTCTGATTGTGCCCCTTGCCGGGGCCGGAGTTCTTAGTCTGCGCCAGATTTTCCCTTATACCCTGGGGGCAAATATTGGGACAACTGCAACAGCACTTCTTGCCGCATTATCTTTAAATGTCACAGCACTTGTGACAGCATTTGCCCATTTAATATTTAATATTTTTGGAATACTGATCATATATCCGATCCCATTTATTCGCAATATTCCAATAAAACTGGCAGAAACATTGGCGGAATATTCGATAAAAAATCGTCTTATTCCATTTGCCTATTTACTTATTGTATTTATAGTTATCCCATTTACCATAATTTATTTTGGAGGAAAGTAAGATGTTTAAACAAATATTTCAGTTATTTAGTTCGGATAGTTTATACGAGCAGGCACTTGAGGAATGTCATGAAATGTTGGATATTGATTTAACCATGTTCAAAGCCTCGATGTATTCACTGCGTGAAAGTGACAATGCTGAAATGTCCATAAATATTTTTAAATTGGATAAAAAAATAAATCGCTTTGAGAGAGATGTGCGACGGAAAATTATGACTCATCTTGCCATCAGCGGTTCAAAAGATTTAGGCTCCGGTTTAGTATTGGTGAGTGTTGTTATTGATATCGAGCGAATTGGTGATTACACAAAAAATATTTATGAAATGGCCATTAATCATCCTACCAAATTGGTTGGTGGAAGTCTTGAGAAAGATCTATTAGCAATTGAAAAAAAGGTGACGGACGTTTTTGAGGGCAGTATTATCGCATTTAAGAACCAGGATATTCCTGCTGCCCAAAAATTGATGAAAACATATAAAAAGAAAATTTCTAATTCCTGTGACGAAATAACCCACAGCATCGTTTCCGGGAAAGTTGCTGATCTCACCACAGATCAGAGCGCTTCCCTTGCCCTGTATGCAAGATTCTTAAAAAGAATTGGGGCGCATTCCAGAAATCTAATATCCAGTGTTGTGAATCCTTTTGAGAGACTTGGATATTCTGAGAAAGAATAATTACCAACAGTTTTGCCGGCAATCAATATTGGAAGTCATTTTATATCAACTGTAATTCTTTAATACAGTAAAGTTACAAAAACAATTTTAGTTTATCGTTCTGATTTAAAAATATATCAGCCATCAATCACCACAAACTGTTTCCAATAACATCCGGCATACAATATAGGGATCCATATTTGCTGATGGGCGCCTATCTTCTAAATAACCATTCCCGGCAAGAGCTGTAGCAAGTGGTATGCGAACGGAAGCACCCCTGTCACTTACACCGTATCTGAAGTCTTCGAAACTACAGGTTTCGTGGAGTCCTGTGAGTCGCTCTTCATTATGGGCCCCATATTGGAGAATATGCTCATGATGGTTCTTCTCAAGTTTTCGGCAAGCCTCATGGATGAGTTCCAGACCACCATTACTTCTCATCGCTTTTGTACTGAAATTGGTATGTGCACCAGCCCCGTTCCAATCTCCTTTTACCGGTTTTGGGTGCAAAGTTGCACTCACTTTGGATTCTTCACCGGTACGATATAATAACCATCTAGCAAGCCATATCTCATCGGCAGCTTCAAGGGGACCACATGGCCCAATCTGAAATTCCCATTGTCCCGGCATTACTTCAGCATTTATCCCGGAAATATTCAATCCGGCATTTATACAGCGGTCAAGATGGGTTTCAACCAGCTCGCGACCAAATACTTCATCAGCCCCAACACCGCAGTAAAAAGGTCCTTGAGGTGCCGGGTAGCCCCCATCCGGCCAACCTAATGGAGATCTGCCCTTAAATAAAGTGTATTCCTGTTCTATGCCAAACCATGCCTCCTGATCCCTATATTTATCAGCGATTACTTTCAGTTTTGCCCGCGTGTTGCTGGCATGTGCTTTGCCTTCAGCAGTAAAAACCTCACAAATGACAAGAAGGTGATTTCCTCCCCTGATAGGATCACTGATATATCTTACCGGTTTTAAAATACAGTCACTGTCTTCTCCTTCTGCCTGCATAGTACTGGATCCGTCAAATCCCCACTCAGGTATTTCACTAATATCCGTTACAGGCCCTTCAATGACTTTTGTTTTTGATCTGAGTTTTGCTGTGGGTACATGCCCGTCCATCCAAATATACTCAATTTTAATTTTCATTTAATCTCCACTGATTTTAGTAATGTGAATTGTACTTAATTTTTTATAGGAAGACAATATTAATTGCGTCTCGGTGTGCTCAACTCCCGGCCAGGACTGAATTTTTCTTAACAACATTTCAAGAGATGCTGTATTTTTTGTATGTATAAGCATAACATGAGAGCCACGCCCGGTAGTAGAATAACATTCTTTGATTTCAACGGTATTTTGAGCATTTTCCGTGACTTTTTCATAATTTGCTGATGATTCAGAAATAACTGTTATCAGGGCTGCTACATCTAATCCCACTTTCCGCGGATCAACAACGGCTTTAAACTGTCTAATAATACCTGAATCCACCAGTTTTTTTATCCTCTCTCCAACGGCAGGTACCGACATGCCTATTTCACCGGCAATGTGGCTGGCAGGGGCGCGTCCATCAACTTGGAGAATATCCAGAATCCGTGAATCATTTTCATCCAAATGCATCATTTTAATGTAGTCACTCATGGTCTAATATTATTATGTCATATATAATATATGCAATATTATTTTAGGATTTATTGATTATTTACTTAATATTTTAATTATTTTATGATGTTTATAATAATATTATTAACAAACGAAAACTATAGCAGGTAATTAATTTATTAAATGGAATGTTTGTGTAATTTTGTGCCACTAAAATAAAGGAGAATTTGATGATTAACCTGATATTATTGCATAATCCTCGCTGAAGCAAAAGCCGGGAATCCGTGAAGATTCTAAAAGAAAATAATGTTGAATTTCAAATAATGGATTACCTAAAGAATCCGCCAACGGTGAAGCTATTAAAAAAGTTATCACATCTTATGGATTTATCGCCAAAAGATTTTATTCGTAAGAAAGAAGCTGTTTTTAAGGAGTTGAATTTGGCACATCACCTTGAGGATAATGATTATTTATTTGAAAGAATGCATGAAAACCCAAAACTCATCGAGCGACCTATTGCCTATAATGATGAAAAAGCAGTGCTTGGAAGACCTCCTGAAAAAGTTATGACAATTATTTGAAGCCAATTCATTGTGACATCATTGCTTAATTACTTTTTGATTAATATTTTAATTCTCTCCAATACTGCTTTCTTATCGTTGAGCACAATACAATATGAGTTTGATTAACAAAGATCCCCTCTCGGGGATCAAAATAAAATATAAACTACCTCTGTCATTTGTAGCTATCAGTTTACTGGCGTTTGTTGTGGGCGGCTTCATCATTGTCAGTACTGTTCGGACCAATTTGCTTGACCAAATCAAGATGCGGCTCAAAAGTGAAACAGGCACCTATGCCACAATATTTGATCAGCATCTGCTCATGCTTGGTCGTCGGTCACAGGATTTTGCTTCGGACGGATTTATCAGAAGGCAAACATATTTTCTGCAGCAAAATGATTTATCAAATGCGCCCAATCATCAAAATATTCACCAAGATTTAATCAGGCATCTAAAAAATAATAAATTGCCCATTGTTGATGAGTTTACTAATCTCTACATTTATTCAATCGAAGATTCTTTGCTGGCAACCGTCAAAAATTCTCCATCCAGATCAAATGATAATCTTACTATCGGTTTGGATAGTGATACTTTATGGTATAGCCCGTTATTTCATGATGAGGACAACAACGATAATCCAATTTTCTATATTTCCACCCCACTTATTAGTATAGACAATAATTCAGTTATTGGTCATCTGGTTGCAACCATCGATTTTAGTAAAGTAATTGTCAATGTTTCTGGAAAATACAATAACGCATTTTCATATTCAGATATTGAGAAATACCTCACATTTATCGATCAGTCAGGTACGAAACTGGATATTCCATGGTGGGTTTTAAATTCCCCTGAGAACCTGTCAGTTTTAGATGTTGATCTCCAACATCTAAATACCAATAAACCAAACGATCAAGTCAATCACGAAGGAATCCACGAGTGCCGAAGCGGTTTAGAAATGTTTGGATACCGTTTTCCTTTAAAATTTACCGGCTGGGATATTATTGTTGAATTATCAACTGCAAATGCCATGACTGCGATTACGAATCTTGAAAATAAATTATTATACACTGGTGCTATCGTTGGCTTACTTATTTTGCTGACTATGTATTTTCCCGTTCAGTTTTTAATTCGACCTCTTGGTGAGTTGAGAGAAATGGCAACAACTATCAAAGACGGTGATCTATCGACCAGGATCCAAAACGAATCATCAGATGAGATTGGTGATCTGGCCCAAACTTTTAACCAAATGGCTGCTGCTCTAGAAGAACGAACAAAATCCTTAAAGAAAACCTCCCTTCAATTGTCAGAGAGGGAAAGAGAAGCCCTCATTCAAAGGGATAGGCTCAAATCAGTCGTAAAGTCCATGACTGATGGATTAATATTATTGAATAGTAACGGTGAAATAGTTTTATCCAACTCTGGCGGAGCTCCCCTTATTCAACATCTGAAAATAAATCAGGATAAAATTGGTAAACTTGACTGTAGTCGGATAAATGATGATTCTCCTACAAAATGTCTGCATTGTCTAATGGATTTGGCCTCTTCTAGATCCTGCACATTAAAAATGAATAACCGGTATTATGAAGTTGTCACCACCAGTCTGCCTTCGATGAGTAAAGAGAAGGGAAAGATTTTGGTTTCTCGTGATATAACAGAGCGAATTCAATTTCATGAGAAAGAAAATAGACAGGATAGATTATCAGTCCTTGGTAATATGGCTGCAGTTGTTGCTCATGAAATGAACAGTCCCCTGGCGGCAATATCCATGTACAATCAGATGATGGCAGATGATCAAATTGTCCCTGATGAGTTTCATGAGCATATTGAAGTGATCCAAAGAAATACCAATGCCTGTCAGGATATTATAAATAATCTGCTTGATTATGCCAGAACTCCAACATTAAAATCTGAGAAATTTGATATCCATAATCTGATCAGAGAATGTATTTCAATGTTGAAACCGGCATATAACAATAGTCAGATAAATATTCAATTTGATGAAAAAACAGATAATGAAATTATTATTGCTGATGAAGGACAGATCAAACAAATTATCATCAATATAATCTTAAACGCCATTCAGGCCGTTGACTCTTTTAAAGGAAAAGTTATCATTTCGACTAATTTTGATAAAATGAAAAATCAAATAATTATAAGTATTCAAGATAATGGTCCGGGTATCGGAAATGATATATCTGTGAAGATATTTGATCCTTTCTTTACCACTCGGGGACCTGATAAAGGAACTGGCCTTGGTCTTTCAACGGCGAGAAGAATTACTGAAGCACATGGTGGAATATTAGATCTGGTTAATTGGGATCCAGGAAATACAATTTTTACAATTACTCTTCCTATCAACAGGGAAATAAATACTAAACCAATGGCATAATTTTATACATGGAAATTGATACAGCAAGGTTAAATGATATCAACATTCTGGTTGTTGATGATCAAACGGATGTTCGTAAGGGTTTGCAAAAGTTAATATCTCCCCTTGGATGCGCAGTTGATATTGCTGCCAGCGGTGAAGAAGCCATTGAGCTTATATCACAACAATCATACGATATCGTACTCACCGATATCAAAATGACCGGGATATCAGGGATTGATTTGCTCAACTGGATAACTAAAAACCAATCAGGGATTGATGTGGTGATGATATCTGGTTTTGGTACCATTGAAATGGCAGTCCATTGTTTGCAGAATGGGGCATCGCATTTTATTACAAAACCATTTGACAATCAGGAAATTAGAAAATATATCCAAAGGACTGGTTATCGCATCCTGACCAAACGAAATGCCATTGAGAAAAACCGACGTTATGGCAAATATCATATAATTGCTGATGACAGCAAAATGAAGGATGTCATGAACCTTGTTGCCCGGGCAGCACCCACAAATGTTTCGATACTGATCGAAGGTGCCAGTGGGACTGGGAAAGAATTAATTGCCAGGGCTGTACATGGCCGCAGTCTCCAGCCTGATGGTCCATTTATCGCCTTAAATTGTGCTGCGATACCAAATAATCTTATTGAGTCCGAGTTGTTTGGATATAAAAAAGGAGCCTTTACAGGGGCATATTCTGACACAAAAGGTATTTTTGAACAGGTAAAAGGTGGGACTATTTTTCTCGATGAGATTTCATCTATGTCAATGAGTTTTCAAAGTAAACTGCTAAGGGTTCTTGAAGAAAAAACGGTGAGACCACTGGGTAGTTCAAAATCCGTATCTATAAAATTTCGACTTATTTGTGCATCTAACAAGAATTTGATGAAAATGGTCGATTCCGGTTCATTCCGAGAGGATTTACTGTATCGAATTCAAGTTGTTCGGATCGGTCTTCCATCTTTGAATGACCGAAGGGAAAGTATTCCTGCTTTATGTGAATATTTTATCCAAAAAGCTTCCAGGGAGTTATTCGATCAACAGGATAGTTTTGTAAAACTTTCTGAATCATCTCTTGAGGCATTATCCGCCCATCAATGGAAAGGTAATATCAGGGAATTGGAAAATACCATCCAGAGAGCATTGGTTATATGCAAAGGAGATGTTATTTTGCCTCTTGATCTTGGTTTGTCAGACAATGATGATATAAATGAGATCTTTGAGGGATTCCCAAAATATGATACAGAAAAACAGCATGTCTTAAATACATTTCAGAAAAGATATGTAAAAAATGCCCTTAAACGGACAAATGGCAATATTACTCACGCCGCAGAATTATGCGGTATTACCAGGGCTGCATTTCAAAGAATTATGAAAAAGAATAGTATGAAGAATTAAATCAGATTTAGAGAATTTTCTGCAAAGCAATAAAGGTGTTCTTTTCGAGAATGCTGTAATCTGAATCCGCCATAAATAATTTTTTTATTTCATCAAGCAATTTATCTTTTTCATCATCAGACGAAAAGTATTTTTCTTTAAATGACATTATCGTTTGAATAATTTCATAATCTGAACTGGCACTGTAAAGCTTTTTTAATTTTGATAATCTCTTCTTTGAAACAATTTGTTTTAGTATATCCTCTTCCTCTTTGACTACAATTAGATCAGCATTAGCAGCATATAATAGCAGATAAGCCTTAAAATCATTGTATGACCATTTTGATACGTCCATTATTTTTCTTCCACTTTGATTGGTGATTGGTAATTTCAGGTGACAAATTTAACAGCTATTTTCAGTTTGGAAAAAGTGCCATCTTTGGATTCATCCGCTGCATAATCCGCATACTTAAGTATCCACTTGTGTATATTATATATTTACAGATAGTTATTCAATATTACAATAATATTACTGCATACTGAATTATCCATTTTCTATTAATATTCCTCACGATAATGATAACCAAATATTTTATGATAATTAGTTTATAGCATTAATATATTTACACTTAAGATGATATATTTTCTGAAATATTTAATTTCATGACTGGATGGGCATAAATATTGTAAAGGATGGGAAATGATTAAACACATTATAAATGAAAATACAAGGATTACATGTAATGAACTCATCCTATAAAAATTTACTCATCGCACTAATCATCTTTCTTACAGCAAATCTAATGGCTGTGGATACAGCTGAAAACTTTTATCAGATAAACTGCAAAGCCTGTCATACCATTGGCGGTGGACGTCTAATCGGCCCTGATCTCATGGATGTAGAAACCAGGAAAGATCGTGAATGGTTGATAAATTGGATCGAAGATCCCGCCGCTGTGCTTGCCTCAGGTGATGCCTATGCCAATAAAATTTTTGAAGAATCCAATAAAGTACCTATGATAAAGTCCCCCGGCATTACCAAAGAAATTGCTGCCGAGCTACTGGATTACATCGCAAAAATTACTTCTGAAGGCGGAGAAAAAGAAGTGGTTTGGGAGGCTCCAAAGTTTACAACCGAAGATATCTCAAAAGGCAGATCTTACTTCTCTGGTTCTCTAAAATTTGAAAATGATGCTCCGCCATGCGTCTCATGTCATACTGTAAACAGTATTCCAGGTTTAGGAGGTGGTCGCCTCGGGGTCAATCTCACAGATGTTTATCAAAGACTTGGAGAATCCAGAGGACTTTCGATCTGGCTCAAAGCTCCTCCAACTGCCACGATGGTACCCATTTTTTCAAAACATCCTCTTAACGAACAAGAAATCATTTCGCTTATGGCATTTTTCAAAAACGAAGTGGAAGTACAAAGCCGGCCCCAATTTGCCTCTGTTGCCAACTTTATTTTATATGGTATTCTTGGCACAATAATATTTTTCTCAGTTTTTGGTGCCATCTGGGCCAACAGATTCAAAGCCGTTAGACGACCTATGGTCAAAGGTATAAGATAATCAATTTTATTAATTCCAATAAAAGGATAATTCAATGAGTGAATATTCAGATAATAGATGGATCAGGGATGATGTCGTTCCAAATCAAAGAAAATGGGAAGAGTTTTATAGAAATAGATGGCAGTATGACAAAATTGTCAGAAGTACACATGGTGTAAACTGCACAGGTAGCTGTACATGGAATATCCATGTAAAAGACGGAATTGTCACCTGGGAAATGCAGGGACTTGATTATCCCAAATTAGAACATGGCCTGCCGGCATACGAACCTCGCGGCTGTCAACGCGGAATATCTTACTCATGGTATTTGTATAGTCCATTAAGAGTGAAGTATCCATATATAAGAGGTACAATTCTTGACTTGTGGCATGATGCCCGCAAAACACATGATGATCCTGTTGATGCCTGGACATCAATGGTGGAAAATCCTGAATCAAGAAAAAAATGGCAGACTGCCCGCGGTAAAGGCGGTTTCAGAAGAGCAAGCTGGGATACCGTTTTGGAAATCATGGCCTCCGCAAATATTCATACCATTAAAAAACATGGACCGGATCGGATTACCGGTTTCTCCCCTATCCCCGCCATGTCCATGGTCAGTTATGCAGCAGGATCCAGAATGCTTCAACTCATGGGCGGTGTTTCTCTATCATTTTATGATTGGTATTGTGATTTGCCAAATGCTTCACCTGAAACATGGGGTGAGCAAACGGATGTAAATGAATCTGCAGATTGGTATAACGCCAAAATGCTTGCCGTTATGGGATCGAATTTAAATATGACTCGTACTCCCGATTGCCACTTTGCTGCCGAGGCGAGACATAATGGTACAAAGATGTATGTCTTCTCTCCTGATTTTAATCAGGTAGCAAAATATGCCGACGAATGGATGTCTATCAATGCCGGTCAGGACGGTGCCTGGTGGATGGCAGTCAATCATGTCATATTGAAGGAATTCCATCATGAAAAGGAAATTCCATATTTTCAAAATTATGCGAAACAATTTACTGATCTACCCCTCCTTGTGGAGCTTCATGACAAAGGTGATCACTTCGATTCTGGTCAATTACTCAGAGCCAACAGAATAACCAATTATACTGATGAGAACAATGGTGATTGGAAATTTCTTATGTGGGATGAAGACAGCGATAATGTAAAAATGCCAAAGGGATCTGTTGGTCATCGCTGGGATAAACAACAGGGAAATTGGAATTTGGAATTAAAAGATGGTATTGATGACTCACCTATCGCTCCAAAACTGACATTTATAAAAACAAATGATGATGTTGTCAGTGTGAGATTTGATGACTTTGGTGCAGATACTAATCAATTCAGAGGTGTACCTACAAAGAAGTTAACTACCGCAGATGGGAAAGTAGTCGTCGTTACGACAATCTACGATCTCATGATGGCGCAGTATGGTGTTAACAGAGGATTATCTGGTGACTATCCTGTAGATTATGACGATACTGAACTCCCCTATACCCCGGCATGGTCTGAGAAATACACTGGTTTGTCCAGAGATAATCTTATAAAATTTGCCCGTGAATGGGCCATAACTGCCTCACATACAAATGGTAAATGCACCATAATTATCGGTGCCGGTATAAATCACTGGTATCATGGTAACCTAATGTATAGAGCGGGTATTCATGCCCTGATGCTCTGCGGTTGTGTTGGTGTGAATGGTGGTGGATTAGCACATTATGTTGGACAGGAAAAACTTGCACCTGGTGAATCCTGGGGTTCAATTGCCATGGGAAAAGACTGGTATGATGGACAGCGTCTCCAAAATGCACCAAGTTGGCATTATGTTCATACTGATCAATGGAGATATGAAAAAGAATTCACTGAATATCATACAGTACCAAAAAATAATAAGAGTAACTTCGCCTCCGGTCATACTATGGATACTCAGGTAAAAGCCGTTCGTAATGGATGGCTGCCATTTTATCCTCAGTTTGCAACGAATCCTTTAGATCTCGCTCAAGAGGCTATGAAAGCAACTGGATCCAAAGAAGAAGCCGATATAAAAAAATATGTCGTTGATCAGTTAAAGAGTAAAAAATTAAAGTTCTCTGTAGAAGATCCTGATTCCAGTGATAACTGGCCCAGAGTCTGGTATATATGGCGTGGTAATGCCCTGATGTCCAGTTCAAAAGGTCATGAGTACTTCCTGGACCATTATCTCGGTACGCATAAAAACCATATTGGAGATGCCAGTTTTGCTAAAGAATCTGTAAAAGAGGTGGTTTGGCATGATAAAGTCCCAACCGGGAAAATGGATCTCGTTGTTGACCTGAATTTCAGAATGGATACCTCAGCATTGTACTCAGACATTGTTCTACCGGCTGCAACATGGTATGAAAAGAATGATTTGAATTCTACGGATATGCATAGTTTTATACATCCGCTATCAGAGGCCGTACCACCGGCATGGGAATCGAAAAGTGATTGGGATATATTTAAAGTAATATCAAAGAAATTCTCTGAACTTGCTGAAAAACATTTCCCTGATATTTCAACAGATATCGTTACCGGTGCGCTTCCTCATGATACGCCTGCAGAAATTGCCCAGACTGAAATGAAAGATTGGATCACTGGTGAAGTTGAAGCTATCCCAGGTAAAACCATGCCTGGGTTAAAAATTGTCCATCGCGATTATAAAAATCTATATAATCAATATATTTCATTTGGCCGGGGAGCTCGTGACGGCGGAATTGGTGCTCATGGCACCTCATATGCCATCGATGATTTTTATGATAAAATGCTTACAACCCATCCTTCAGTTAAATGGGATGGAGTTTCCTATCCATCATTAGACAAGGATAAACATGTTTGCAATACCATATTGCATCTTGCCTCTGTAACCAATGGTGAACTCGCCTATCGGTCATATAAAAACATGGAAAAGAAAGTGGGTCTTCCACTTGCGGATCTGGTAGAAAAAAATCGAGATTTCAGAGTCGACTTTGATGATCTTCAGGCTCAGCCACGACGATTTGTAAACAGCCCCATGTGGTCAGGGCTTTTAACAGACGGCAGAGCATATGCGCCATTCACCTATAATAAGGAAAAGCTGGTACCATGGCGAACGCTTACCGGTCGTCAGCATTTCTATCTGGATCATCCAGGTTATATAGAATTCGGTGAACATTTACCTACATACAAACCAAAACCAACAATACAACAGTATGCCGATCTTAATTTCAGCACTGCTGAAAACAATACAGCGGTATTGAATTATTTAACTCCTCATGGTAAGTGGCATATACATTCCACCTATGGTGATAACCATCGGATGAGTACATTATCACGAGGTGTTGAACCATTATGGATGAATGTAAAAGATGCTGATAATATCGGAATTGTTGATAACGACTGGGTTGAAGTATATAATGATAATGGCGTTGTTGTTACCAGAGCATGCGTCAGTGCAAGGATACCGACAGGAATCTGTATCCAGTATCACTCACCTGAACGGACCTATTCAGTACCCAAATCACCCATCAGGGGTAATCGAAGAGCTGGTGGACATAACAGTCTAACACGGACCCGATTAAAACCAAACTTGATGGTAGGCGGATATGGTCAATTCACCTTTCATTTTAATTATTGGGGTCCTGTTGGCAATAACAGGGACACCCATATTCTGGTTCGCAAACTTCCAAAACTTCAATGGTAAATAGATAAGGAATTCATGATGAATATTCGAAGTCAGATCTCAATGGTATTCCACCTTGATAAATGTATCGGATGCCACACTTGCAGCGTCGCCTGCAAAAATATCTGGACAGACAGAAAAGGTACTGAGTACATGTGGTGGAATAATGTAGAAACAAAACCTGGAACTGGATTCCCGACAAAATGGGAAGATCAGACAAAATACCGTGGTGGATGGGAAGTGAGAAATGGCTCATTAAGATTGAAATCCACTGGGAAAGCCAGGATCATTCCAAACATATTTCATAATCCTCATATGCCGACTATGGATGACTATTACGAGCCATGGACATATGATTACCAAAATTTGTTCAATGCACCTCCAGGTGATGATCAGCCTACAGCCATGCCAAAATCCATGGTTACCGGTGAATATATCGATATCGAAGCCGGACCAAACTGGGATGATGACTTAAGTGGTTCGCCGTTATATGCTGAAAATGATCCAAATCTCAACGTTTTATCCGAAGAGCAAAAACAGCAATTATTTGCCATTGAGAGATTGGTCATGTTCTACTTCCCGAGGATCTGTAATCATTGCTTAAATCCAGCATGTGTAGCATCCTGCCCGTCAGGTGCCCTCTATAAACGAGGTGAAGATGGTATTGTATTGATTGATCAGGAACGATGCCGTGGATGGCGTTCCTGTGTTGCCGCATGTCCTTATAAGAAAACGTATTATAACTGGACGACTGGGAAATCTGAAAAATGTATCTTATGCTTTCCGAGAGTTGAGACTGGTCAGGCACCAGCATGTTTCCATTCCTGTGTGGGCCGAATTAGATATTTGGGTGTATTGCTCTATGATGCAGACAAAATTGAAGAAATGGCAAAACTGTCTGACAAAGAACTTGTTAATGCTCAGCGCGAGATGATCTTGAATCCCTTTGATCCAGAAGTCATCGCTAAAGCCAAAGAAAATGGTATTCATGAACATACTATTCAGGCCGCTCAGGAATCACCAGTTTACAAATTTGTAAAAGAATGGAAAATGGCGTTGCCTCCGCATATTGAATATCGGACGTTCCCAATGTTATTTTATGTCCCACCGATGCTTCCGGTTATCTCAACTATGAAAGATGGGATGCGAAAAAGTATGGCTGAAGGTATCTTCCCTGATTTTGATCAAGCCCGAGCTCCAATTGAATTTCTCAGCAGTTTATTCTCTGCTGGGGATGGTGAAAAAACACGATATGTGCTCAAAAAGCAGATGGCTGTGAGAACCTATAGAAGAGCTGTTACCGTTGGTGATATAGATATGAAAGTAGCAGAAAAAATGCTGCAGGCTGCAGATTGCACTATTGAAGAAGCAGAGGCAATTTACAATCTCACATCTATTGCGACTCTTGAGGACAGATTTGTTATACCACCAGCACATCGTGAAGAAGCTATTGAAATGATGGAAGATCCTCTTGAATACAAGCAGCATGCTGGTTTTGGATTCAAAGAAAGACCAGCCAGGGGACTTTAATTATGATGGTTGCTGATGTTACTGTAAAAAATGAAATTCTCGGCTTATTTGCCCAACTGTTATCCTACCCTGGCGAATCTTATAAATCATCCTGCGCTCAATTGCAGAATTATCTATCTGATTACCCTGAGGAAAAACAACATTTTGATAAATTCGCTGATTTTATCTTGGATTCAAAACTTTCAAAGATCGAAGAATTATACACTGTTTCATTCGATATGAATCCATCTACTTGTTTTGAAATTGGCTGGCATTTATACGGTGAAGCATATCAGCGTGGGGAATTTCTTGTCAAGGTAAGAGTCCTGCTCAGAAAAGATAATATCAAAGAATCTGTGGAATTACCTGACCATATAAGTCATTGCCTGCTAGTTCTATATCTTAGCAAAAATGAAAAAGATAAAAACTTTGTCGGATATTCAACCTGCAAAGGCCTTGATAAAATTCTGGAATCTCTTGATAAGGAAAATCCATATTATCATGCTTTAATCACACTTAGTAATATTTTAACTAAACAATTCAAATTTAGTGAGGAACCTCATGGACAACTTTGATCTGTTACTTTATGGAATATATCCATACATTGCTATGTTTGTATTCCTCATATTCACTATCAATCGGTATATGGGAAAAGGATACAGCTATTCCAGTTTGTCATCGCAATTCCTTGAAAACCGCATCCATTTCTGGGCACTGGTCCCCTTCCATTTTGGTATTATATTTATTTTTGTTGGTCATCTGACTGCATTTTTAATACCATCTACCATACTGGCATGGAATAGTGATCTTACCCGACTGTATATTCTGGAAGTATCAGCATTTATTGGTGGATTGGCAACATTGGTTGGTATGTTCTTTATATTTGTTAGACGGATATTTAATGCCAAAGCCAATATGGTCACCAGCACCATGGACTGGGTAATATTAACTTTAATTTTACTTCAGGTTATTGCCGGGCTGGGAACAGCGGTCTTTCATTCCTGGGGAAGTTCATGGTTTGCAGCTGTAGCAACTCCATATTTACTCTCAATTTTCTCTTTTAGCCCAAATATTGATTTTATTACTCCCCTTCCATGGATTGTAAAGCTTCATATTTTTGGTGCATGGTCAATCATACTTCTTTTTCCATTTTCACGATTGGTTCATGTACTCGTCATGCCAAATCCATATCTCTGGAGAAAACCACAACTAGTACGATGGTACTGGAATCGCAAAAAACGATTTATCCAATAAAGTCTCACAATATTTAATATAACAAACCACAAGGAATTAAAATGTCCAGACCAGAATTAATCGATTTTAATCAAGAAAGAATTCGTGTATTACATTATACCTGGATCGCTTTCTTCATCACCTTTTTTGTTTGGTTCAATATGGCACCTGTTGCCACTACCATGTTGCGCAATATCGAGTGGCTCACAAAAGAACACATTAAAGTACTGGCAATATGCAATGTGGCATTAACAATACCTGCCAGAATAATAATCGGGGCTTTAATAGACAGGTATGGACCAAGAAGAGTATTTTCAGGATTGATGATTAGTATGGCCTTCCCTGTATTTACATTTGCATTTGGGAATACCTTTCTGCAGTTATTGATTTCAAGGCTTGTGTTGGGATCAATCGGTGCTGGATTTGTTGTTGGTATCAAAATGGTTGCAAATTGGTTTCCACCAAAAATGATTGGCAGAGCAGAAGGATTCTATGCTGGATGGGGTAATTTTGGCTCAGCATGGGCAGCTATGACATTACCATGGATTGCCTTGACATTTTTCGAAAAGTGGCTCGGACTTGGTCCGGATGCCTGGCGATATGCCCTGGCGGTAAATGGATTGGTATCATTAATATATGGAATCATGTACTATTTCCTTGTAAAAGACAGTCCAACCGGAGAGCAGGTGATAAAGGCAAAAAAGACTGAGCCAATGACCGTCACTTCATACCTGGATCTATTTCAATATCTTCTTTGGTCTGCACCGCTAATGGGCGCTATGGGCATTCTTACCTGGAGAATCAGCAATGTTAAAATTTCTGGTGATCCTATTATTTCGCAAAATATCGCCTATATTATATATGGAATTTTGATATTAATATATCTTGCCCATGTTGTTAAAACACTCCAGGTAAACCTGCCTATATTAAAAAAGGGTGTTCCTGAAAATGAAAGATATCATTGGGGGAGTGTTGCTGCCTTAAATAGCACCTATTTTGCCAATTTTGGAGCAGAGCTTGCGGTTGTTTCTATGTTACCCATGTTCTTTGAGAGTACCTTTAAAAATCTTACCAACGGAGCAGGTGATATGATCATGACAGCCACATTGGCAGGTTTGATTGCCGCATCATTTGCATTTGTAAATCTCTTTGCCCGTCCGCTTGGTGGATTGATTTCTGACCACATGAAAAATAGAAAACGAACCATGCTCATTTATATGGTTGGGATTTTTATTGGTTTCCTTGGAATGGCTCATATCGGTGAATGGGGTCCTGTAGTGAATGGTGTACAGACAATTATTCCAATGTTTGATGGAATGATGTGGCTCGTAATATCCGTTGTGATTACGGTTATATGTTCAATGTTTGTGCAGGGGGCCGAAGGGGCTACCTTTGCGGTTATCCCGATGGTAAACAAAAAAATGACTGGGCAAATTGCCGGCATGGCTGGGGCTTATGGCAATGTTGGTGCTGTTTTTTATCTGGTCTTATTTTCTCTGGTAGATTCCAAAACATTTTTCTTTTCAATCGCTGCCGGAGCTGCCATTAGTTTTATAATTTGTGCATTAATGCTCGAAGAGCCAAAGGATGCTTTTGCCGACGCTTAAATAATCAAAACTTTTTTATTAATTACAAATCAGGAGCCTGTTTATGTCAAAAACAAATATTACCAAATGGGATGTAGAAAACAATGAATTTTGGGAGTCTACTGGTAAAAGTGTAGCTAACCGAAACCTTTGGATATCCATCCCCAGTCTGCTGGTTGGTTTTTCAGTTTGGTTGATGTGGGGAATAATAACCGTTCAAATGAAAAATCTGGGATTCACCTTTGGAAAATCACCGGAAGAGGCAATGGGATTATTATTCATGTTGCCAGCTATAGCAGGTTTGACCGGTGCAACTTTAAGAATACCCAGTACATTTTTTATCCGGCTCGCCGGCGGTAGAAATACTATCTTTTTTACCACTGCCCTACTGATGATCCCGGCGGTGGGAACAGCAATCGGGTTGCAGAATCCAGACACTTCATTTGAATTTTTTATGGTTATGGCATTTTTATCCGGTTTCGGTGGTGGAAATTTCGCTTCGTCTATGAGCAATATCAGCTTTTTCTACCCAAAAAAGACACAGGGTTATGCTCTTGGGATGAATGCCGGGTTGGGAAATTTTGGTGTAACTACCATGCAAATTCTAATACCACTAGTAATGACAATTCCAATGTTAGGTGCCTTGAGTGGAGATTCAATGATCCTGTCAAGCTCAAGTGGGACAATCTTTAAACGCATTGCTGCCGGTTCAGAAACATGGCTGTCAAATGCCGGTTGGGTTTGGATGCTATGGTTAATTCCATTGGCATTTTTTGGATGGTTCAAAATGAATAATCTCAAAACTGAGAATGTTACGCCAGGGTTGAAAAGCCCGTTGGTTTCTTTTGGCAGGATTTCCTGGCTATTAATCATTGGATTTGCAACAGCGGCAATTGGACTATACTTCATTCTAACATTTAAGACATTTACGTGGGTTAAATGGATAGCGCTTCCAATAATTATATCCCTTACCGTTTTCTTAATGAAATTATTATCTCCCGGTGAAATCAAATCTAATCTTGAGAGACAGTATAAAATATTCGGTAATAAACACACCTGGGTTATGACCATTATTTACACAATGACTTTTGGTTCCTTTATTGGTTTTGCCGCTGCAGTTGGTCTGGCAATCAAATTTATCTTTGGTGTTCAGCATGTTATGGTTGATGGTGTCATGACCCATAATTTGGCAAATCCTGATGGCCCGGCTACATTTATGTATGTCTGGGTTGGTGCATTTGTTGGAGCATTGATCAGACCTGTTGGTGGAAAAATTGCCGATAAAATCGGTGGTGCCATTGTAACTCAATTTGTGGCAGTAATTATGGTCATTGCTTCTGTTGGTGTTGGTTATTATTCCCATCTTGCTTATCAATCTGCCACACCTCAGGATTATTTTATGCCATTCTTTATATTGATTGTAATCCTCTTCACAGCCACTGGAATTGGTAATGGTTCTACATTCCGAACCATTTCAATGGTATTTAATGTTGAACAGGCAGGTCCGGTCTTAGGATGGACATCTGCAGTCGCGGCATATGGTGCTTTCTTAATTCCAAAAGTTATCGGTGAACAAATGAAAGCAACAACACCTGAACTGGCAATGTATGGATTTGCCGTGTTTTATGCCTTCTGCGCTATTTTAAATTGGTGGTTTTATCTTGGTCCAAAAGCCGAATATAAAAATCCCTAATATTCTATTGATTCTGTTTCAATGTCGATGACGCTTTAGTCAATACATTGGATATATTAAAAAATGATTACCCTGATTCGGGCACATATCAATTACAGATACTTGTCCAGTCAGGGTTTTCTATTTCTGTTGGTGCTATTGGAATTGTCAAATTTAAAACTGGGAAATATATTTATACTGGCAGGGCTTCAAAATATTTGAAGCAGAGGATCATCCGTCATTGCAAAAAAGAAAAACAAATTAGATGGCATATAGATTTTTTAACCAGTAGACCAGAAGTGAAAATTCAATCAGTGACTATAATCAGTCAAGATCCGAATAAAGAATGCAAAGTAAACCAGGATATTGAAAAACTGGCAGGGAGTGTTATTCCTATAAACGGGTTTGGTTCATCAGACTGCATGTCAGGTTGCAAATCTCATTTGGTAAAGGTTGAAAGATTTCCTGATGGCAACGTCAGGTAGGATTGAAATACAAATTACGGCTAATTATCAGTTAGTTTGATATTTTACCGGTAAGTATGCCGGACACTCCCCAGTGATTAAAACTACCCCCTTCATCTTCACCTTGATCTATTATCACCTCTATTGTATGTTTGCCGCTCTGTAGTTCAGTCAATGGAACAACGAATGGAGACGTCAATGTTCCTGGGCACCAGTTTGATCGACTGAAATCACTGGATGACAGACCATTACTAAAATTTCCGGAAGCAGGGTTTGACAAGCGATACGTGGCGCAATCTGTGCGCCAAGGTACAATTTTAAAGATTTCCTTCCCATCAATAAATATCTGATTTAATCTTGGGTTAAACTCGTCACCTCCTCCCCAGCCGCCATGACCAGTGCTTGTAAATAATAATTGAAGTTCCTCTACGTTCTCAGGAATCTCAAAGTCTACTGCCAACGTATCATTATTAAATAGTTTACCATAATTTTGTCCGGACATCTCAAGGGTATTTATTGTTGAAAATAATGATTGAATATATTTGTTACTTTTATCTGATTCAGATTCGTCAAAAGATGGATAAAAGTTTAGTTCAAGACTTACCCTGTGCCCTCCTCCATCATAGTTTCCAATAAAAACACCAATCCATATATCTGGATCATCCGAGGGCATCAGAGACGAAACATCGTGTTTATATATAATATCATCTTCCCATTCGTAATTATTTATTTTTCGCTCCTCATTGAAATGATTAACTCCAAAAGAGGTGAAGAATCTGAGGATTTCTACTGGTGGTTCATAGTTGATTTCTCTTTTGATGCCCTGGTATTTATTATCCAGATTATCAATGTAAACTGGGATCTGCTCTAATCCATGTTGATACGCATCCAATAAAGATACTTCTTCGCTATCGGGAATAATAAATACTGATCCGGTTCTATCGTAGGCATCTCCATTCGATTGACAATTTAACTTTGCGTACACATGCCCACTATCCATTAAATCCTGCGATAGACTTATCTTTTTCAATATTACGGATCCTTTGGAAAAATGATATGTGACGTTTTCCACGAGAGTTTCATCCTCAGGCGGTTTTAGAGAATTATCAAAATTGATAATCTCATCTGTAAAAATGGGTAATCTGGTAAATCTTGAATTTATTTTTATTTCTTCAAATTCAGCCTTTGTCGTTTCCTGTGCTTCATTTGAAATATATGTGGGGGGAGGGTATTCATCAATAATCTCTATCGAGCTTACCACTGATTGACGATTATTATTTATGACAATTTTTAGGACTAAAGCATTAATATCCGGTAAAAATAAACTGTATGGAGACCCTTTGGCGATGGTTTCATCAGTATACCAAACCTCAATAGTATTTGAAAAATATAAGTATGATGCATATTTACAATTATATCCCAATATTATTTCTGTTCTATCCTCAAAACTCGGTATGGGCATTGTATCAAATAACACCACATTTTTGAATAATTTTTCATCTTGCATTATTGTGCTGATATTTTCTTTGTTCTTGAGGTCAACATATTGCTGGATTTTTTCATCTGATTCCGAGAGAGAGACTATCTGGTTTTGATAGACGATGTAATGACCGGTATCTCTTTTAACTCCATTATCAAATTGTTCATAATTAACCTTGAAAATCTGAGTTTCATCCTGGCTTAATGCTATTGTGAATAAAGTTAGAAATATGTAATTAATTAGTGATTTCATATTATTTTGAATTAGTATGCTTTATTTGCTTTCGTAGTATTCTTTTAGAACATAAAAGGCTTTTTTCTTATGGCCATCCTCAGAGATAAGTCCTTTACGGTTCCAACCATCCTGAATCTCCGGAAGCGGTCTTCTTGGAGATTTAAAATCGATCAATATCCATGGTGAAATTCCTTGAAGTTGATCAATCTTACTGATCATTTTCAAATTTTCTTCGTATAGAAATTCTTGGTATTCTTCAGTCCATCGTTCAGATTTATCACCATGGAGTCCATATTTTGCCCCGCCGCCGAACTCAGAAATTATTACGGGTTTATCCTGTTTAATTATCCAGCTTATATCTCTGCACTTTTCAGGTAGCCCATCATACCAACCAAGATATTCGTTAAAACTTAATACATCAACAACATCAGCAAATGGATCCGTAATCGTTCGGATATTTCCATCCCCACCCTGACTGCTTTGTTCAAGGGCGGCGCTAATTAAACGTGTTGAGTCAAGTTGTTTTGCCTTGACAGCAAGTCGATTTAAAAAACTGTTCCTGGCTTTGCTGGTTGGTGTCTCATTTGCCATGGACCAAATAATGACTGAAGCTCGATTTTTATCTCTATGAATTACCGTTGATAGTTGGTGTTCAGCATTTTCATAGGTGCTTTCATTTTCCCAGTCGATAGTCCAGTATACTGGAATTTCTTCCCACACCAAGATTCCCAATTGATCAGCAAGCCTTATCATATGTTCGTTGTGTGGATAATGAGCTAACCTAACAAAGTTACAGCCCAATTCTTTCGCCCATGTAAGTAATTGAAGTGCATCATCTTTTGAATGGGCTCTTCCTTGACGGATAGGGCTCTCTTCATGAATAGATATACCTTTTAAAAATACCTGCTCACCATTGAGCAATATAAATTTTCCCTCAGTTTTAATAATGCGGAAACCGATATAATCAACAACTTCATCTTCCTGAATATGAATTTTAACTTTATATAAATGAGGATCTTTTACAGACCAATATCGGATATTATCAGAAACAATATCAATGGAGGCAACACCGTCTTTATTGGTTATTACTTTTTCATCCACACCTAGCTCGGGAATGGTTATCTTTATAGGATTATGGTATATACTTTCGCCACTTAACTTGACATATCCTTTTATTTTCTCTGGATTTTCTGAATCTAATTGTATAATATAGTCTCGAATAAAAATCTCATTAGTTTCTATAATTTTTACGCTTCTAGTAAGGCCTCCATAATTCCACCAATCTGTATTGAGTGTTGGAACCCCCTCCTTCTTTCTTTTATTATCCACTTTGACAATTAAAAAATTCCCTTCGTCCGTTATTAAATCGGTGATATCATAGTTAAATGGTGTGAATCCACCGACGTGATTCCCCAGCTTTACACCATTGAGGTATACATCCGTTTCATAATTCGAAGCGCCAAAATATACAAAAACACGATTTGTTTTGTTTGATTTAATATAGTCAAATGATTTTTTATACCAAACTGTACCTTCATAATATAGCAATTCTTTTTTCTGTGTATTCCAGTCACCTGGGACAGAAATAGTTTCTGATTTATCAAAATCATATTCTATTAAATCTGATTTGTTGTTGGATTTGGAGTTGAGAAAAAAAGCTCCCCTACCAGGGTATTTTTGTTTTTCGAATGGTTCGTACCTATAATTATAATAGCCATTCTCATACGGATCTATTATATAGTTCCATTGACCATCCAATGATTGTGAAGACCTATTATATGCATTTATCAACAGCTGATCATTAGCGGTTAATTCTTCTGTTACAGATAATAAAATGGCCATAATTAATGTAAGTATTTTCATATATGATATTGTGGTTGTTTGAACCGATTTCTCATTAAAGATTAATACTGAGAATATCCTATAATTCTCATTTTTTTTGATGGATTACTGGTAAACTTAATTTATTATCGAGAAAACTATTTACCAAATCAGAATAAAATTAGACAATTTTATCTAATTCAAACAAAAGGTTCATTTATTAATAAAACAGTAGATCAAATAAGTTGATGTGGTCTGATCATTTTCATTTATTGGAATAATTGTAATGGTATTTTGGAGATTATTTGAAGATTGATATGTGGAGGAAGGGAAACAACCGCCATCGTACTACCGGGATATATACACGATAATACGATGGAGGGTAAAAATCTATTTTAGTCTAAACTAAATTTTTGTTACGTTAATCTTACTTTTCAGGTCTTCAACAGAATTGCTGTATTTGTCAATATCAGATTTATTTAATTTAAGGATAATGAGCCCTGGTTCATCTTCATCTGAGTCATCATCCATTTTTAAAGCAACAACCATATTCTCGTCATTTTTTAATGACTTCAGGGTGGTTGCGTATGATGCCATCAATTCTGACACATCTGCTTCCAAATCTTTATGATTTTCACCTTTAGATTCATGATGTCCGTCGTCATCAATGATTATTGTATTGTGACCGCTGGATGTCCATATACCGGTATCAGCAAAAAAATGTAATCCTGTGGAGACATCATCAAAAAAGACTACTCCATATCCAGGGATATATGTTTCCCAGCTCCCATTACCCGATAGTATATTGACCATGCTGCCATTTGTCTCAGGAGATATGACAGTATTCAAAATATTTCTCATGATTTTGATATCTCTTTGTGAGTTTCCAGAATCCTCAGCGTTTTTCCGATCAATGCTTTGATATAGCTTCTTCCTATCTAATTTTCCTTTACGACTTTTACTAAGATTCTTGCCGCTGACACTATATTCATATTCTTCATCGTTATCAGTATTAAAAATAGAATTTTCCATTTTAACTTTTATGATCATTATTTCAGATTCAGGAATATCTATCAGTGGACCGTAATCCGAAATATAATTTTTTATCAGATCATGGAATTCTTCCAGCTTTTCTTGTCTTTCTTTCTCCAAATCCTCTTTTGAAACTTGGGGTTCATCGTTACTATCTTTTTCATCCTCTTCATCATCATCTTCTTCATCATCTTCATCTTCTTCAGATACCCAACTCATATCAAAATCATCCATGTCTAATGCAAAGATATTTTCTGAAAATTTCATATTGAAATTATTGAAACCATTGAAATTAAAATGGGCTTCATACCCTTCGCTGACATTTACGGTAAATATGGCACCAAGACCTTCAAGGTACAATCCTTTAATATCGTTTTCAACTGAATAGTCTGTTTCATCTTCTAAAATTGTGTTAAGAATTTTTTCCTGTACCCGAATATTTTTATATATTTGGTCGCTGGCCGCCGCTGAGATCATACTCGTTGCGACTAATAGACTAATAATGATCGTAATTAATTTTGTTATATTTTTCATGTTATTTTCCTTTTATTTCGTGCGTGTTGAGCAAATCCTTTACCAACAATCCTGTCTGGATTACCGATTCCTTCGATCCCCTTTCCAATTGTTGAAAACCACTGTTTACCAACTGCAGATCATATTGTCTTTTCCTCTCAATATCATCATTTAGAATCTGAAATGCATTCAGATTTTCTCTCCGAGTTTGGTAATTGTTTTTCTGGATCATTTGGGAAACAAGCTGTATTGTTTCCATCTGGTATTTTCTATTCAATAATTCTACATTCTGGAAATCTTCATTATTCAAGCTCTCATTGGTAATTTCCTGTCCACCAAAAGCGACTAAAATGCCATCATCTCCATATTGAAAAAGTGGTTTTGAAATGAACAATGTCAGAAATATAATGGCGGCGGCAATACCCCATTTCATAGAATATATCAAAAGATTATTCATTTGTGATGAGAATGAACTGGGGACTATTTGTGGAAAGTTGAGATCCTCAGTACTTTCAATTTCTTCCATTTCAACAAGGATATTTTTTGTAATCCTGAGCTCATCATATTCAGCCTTGCAGCTATCACAACTTTGAATATGTTTTTCGGTTAACTGTCTGTCTTCATCTGTTAATTCTTCAAAAAGCAGATCTGTCAGTTTATCTTTTATATCAGTACATTTCATGATATCCGTACTCCTGAAAATTCCATTTCTTTAATATCTTTTTAATTGATGTCAAACCATAATAACATCTGGATTTTATTGTATTCTCCGAAACATCCACCACTTTAGAAATTTCTGCAAAAGTCATCTGAGAATATATTTTCATTACGATCACTTCTTTTTGCTCATGGGGAAGTTGATTAATTGCCCTATAAATGACTTTTTTCCTGAATACAACATCTGATGCCATTTCAGGATTGAAATCTGTTGAAAATATTTGCTGTGCTTCTGAATCATCGGTGGTGAGATCATCGATATTTTTAATGTCTTTCAAACTGCGTTGATAATCAATGACCTGGTTTCTGGCAATGCTGAATAACCATGACTTGAAATTAGTTTTATCTCGCAATTCTGTGAGACCTTTATAACATTTGATGAAAACTTTTTGTGAGAGGTCTTTAGTATCTTCGTGGTTTTGGATACATTTGAGAATAAATTGATATATGCCGGGTCGATGTTTCTTTACAAGTGCGGTGAATGCCTGCTGATTACCAGATAAATGCTGGTTGATAATTGTATGATCGGCCCAAATAGTTTTTTCCATGTTACCTTAATGACGCAGACAATTTGGAAATAGTTTTAATCTTTTTTATTTTTTTTGAATTTGGATAGAAATTGGAAATTATCAGGGAGTTTGAAAATTTGCTAATGTTTCATATACTCGCCATCACCCCATTCGATCACTTCAACTTTCACTTTGGCAGTTCCCTGCTGAATAAATCCGAGTTTTTTCGCCGCACCATAGGAGCAGTCAAGTATTCGGCCGTCTATATAAGGACCCCGGTCATTTATTCTAATAATGAGGGATTTACTATTATCCAGGTTCGTGACTCTAACCACTGTATTCAGCGGCAGAGTTTTGTGGGCCGCAGTTACCCCATACATATCAAATATTTCTCCATTTGCAGTCAGCTTACCGTGAAAGGCTTTCCCATAATATGATGAGACACCTGTCATTACCTTTTTGTGTTTAATTTTTTTACCAGATTTGGCCTTGGTAGTTGAAGTGGTTTTCTTTTTTTGACCACTGGGTTTACCAGTTGTGTACCGGGGCGATGGAGAGCAAGACATTATTAGTAGGGTGATTCCCAATAACCAGATTAATTTTTTAATAATACTCAAGGGTTCCTTTCAGATCGTGAATATTTGTCACTTCCAGAGTTTTACACAGAGGTTCCAATCCTTTGGTGATTTTTAAGCCAATTGATGGATCTTTGAAATTTGATGTTCCCACCTGAACTAAATCTGCCCCTGCCATTATGAATTCTATCACATCCTCAGCAGTTGAGATCCCGCCAATTCCGATTATGGGGACAGAAACTGCTTTATAAATTTTATGGACATTTGCCAGGGCAATTGGTTTGATGGCAGGTCCTGATAGGCCACCAAAGACAGTATTGAGAACTGGTTTTCTATTATGAATATTAATACCCATCCCGACGACAGTATTAATTGCACTAATCATATCGGCTCCGCCTGCTTCTGCAGCCATGGCGATATCCTCAATTTTTGTGACATTGGGACTTAATTTCAAAATTAGCAGTTTATTAGTGTGTTTTCTCATTTCGCTGGTGAGCGATTCAGTCATAACCGCATCAACACCAAACTGCATTCCTCCGCTTTTTACATTTGGGCAGGATATATTGATTTCGTACCCGGCATGGTTGCCGTCATGATTTTCAAGAATCTGTAATGTTTTAACATAGTCATCAATTCCAAATCCGGCAATATTGATGATCACCTTGGTTTCAAGTTTGTTTAACTGCGGTAGTTTTGTATGACAATATTTCTCTACACCAAGATTTGCCAATCCTATAGAATTCAACATCCCAGCCGAGGTCTCAGCAATTCTCGGTGGTGCGTTGCCTTCCCTTGGTTCAAGCGTTACTGATTTAGTTATAATACCACCCAATTGGTTTACATCAATCAAACCTGCAACTTCATCTCCATATCCAAAAGTACCACTGGCCACCAGGATTGGAGATTTAAACGTATGATTTAATAATTCTATTTTTGTCAGCAATTTTTTATCTCGTTTGTCTGGAAAACTGGTCCATCAATACATGCCAGGGAATATTTTTTTCTATAGGATGAACCAGCATCTGAATTCTGTTCCCTCTCGATACTACAGCCCTGACAAATACCAAAACCGCATGCCATCATAGTTTCTAACGCCACAAAACATTCGATGGAATAATCAGATGCAAATTGTTTTATTGCATTTAACATGGGTGATGGTCCGCAGGCACATATTCTATAATTTCGTATATCAGAGGGTGTATGAAATATTGCCTCAAGGGCTCTGATTACCGTTCCTTTTATACCAATAGTTCCGTCGTCAGTAGTTAATAATAATCCATCATCTGGTGAATGCTCGAGGAAATGTTCACTACCCGTTTTGGCGCCCATTATCAAATGGTGCTTAATGCCTTCACTGGAGAATTTATCCTGTAGATAAAGGATAGGAGCGATACCCACACCTCCACCAATAAGGATGGGATATTCATCGTTGAATTCAGGCCAGGTATTTCCAAGTGGTCCGATGATGTCCACTTTGCTCCCTTCTTTCCAATCGCTGATATATTGAGTACCTTCGCCGACAACTTTATAAATAATACTGATATTTTCGTGTTCATTACTGGCAATGCTCATCGGTCTTCGCATCATTTTTGGCCAGTTTTTTATTGGCAGAATATTTATAAACTGACCCGGTTTGGCCATCCTGCTGATTTCAGGCGCTTTCAATATTGCCTGCCAGTAATTTGAAGCAATTTCGTAGTTAGAGATAACACTGGCAACTTCATTTACCATTTAATACAAATTGCTCCTGATTTTTAATACCATACCAGGTCTAATTAAATCTTTATTTATTTTAATTGCATCCATATTATCCTGATACAGGATCATCCATGCTAATGGATCACCATACATTTTTTCTGAAATAGACCATAATGACTCTCCCTCCTGGACAACCAATGTGATTGTAACTGAAAAGCTTTTTTTGATACTTGGACTGCCACTGAGATATAATCTATGATACGGATAAATCTTATGTGGATCATCACCTATGAGAGATTTATTTAAATAGTAAATATCCTGCCACTTATTTTCATCACTATAAACTTCCCGGGCAATTGATTTTAAGTTATCACCGTATTTTGTCACATATTCCGATAATTCCTGTTCGTCTTGAACGACCTTTTTAGGAATTGTCGGATTAATAGTTTCAGAACTTAAATCAATTTTTTCTGATTCCAACTCATTTGAAATTTGCTCTTGCCTATTTGATAAATTATTCTTTCGCATGGCGTCGGGTTCCAATGTAGGATTCATTTCGGCATTTTCTAATGTGGGTGGTTCCGGCAGTACTTGCATATCTCCCGGTAAGGGAATATCTTTTTCTCCTGTTTCACGATCCTTTATAGGATTACCTATAATTTCTGAAGCGCGCCGAAGTGAATCCATCCATGCCGGCATATTTGGCGGTGGAGCCAGACTATCTGATAATTGTACTTCATCGACGATTTGAATTGCTTCAATTGAATCAACAACTGCTACTTCTTCATCTAATCCCAATAGTAGAAAAACTTCATCCAACTCAGGATGAGGTACTATCTGAGTATTATAAAATTGATACAATAATGAATCATTCGAAGGGTATATGGTCAGTGAAGAATTACTATGACTGACAACGAGAGAATCACCGCTATCAGCTTGTATAAGAGTATCACCAGAGCTAATCATATGGATAGTATTATTCGTGCTGTTTATACGAACATCCTCAAGCATAAATTTTGATTTCGTACTGTCAACAATTTCAAATTTCCATAATGTGTCTGACACAGCATGAATTTTCTCTTTGCCAAGAATAGTGCTGATTTTCAATGTATCCAGATAAGCTAAAAATATGGTACTGTCATTATCGATGTTAACAAAAATAGAATCTGTAACTGGTAGAATCGTCATAGTACTGCTAAATCTGTCGACCCAGCCAACGACTTCATCCATCTTTGTCCGTACAGCAAATTTTAACTCTTCTAATCTACTTGAGGCATCCTTTGCATAACTGTGGTCAGGGTATTCGATGAGGAATCCATGGTATTCATTAATAGTGTTTTCAAGATCGTACAGATACTTATCAGTGATATATGCTGCAAAATACTGAGACTCAGGGTCGTCAAATTCGACGGCTATGTCCCTAAACATATCCCGTGATTTTTCTGGATCCCCATTTAGCTCAAACCATGCTGTATCTCGTTTTATATCGAGGGGGTCAGAATCGGTAACATCCACCTGTACTTTTTCACCTTTTATTTGCCGGGCATAGATGGACAGCGGAAATCTTTCCAACAATTCATCTGTCCATTTTTTTGATTCATCATCCGAAATTTGGGTCAGTACATAAAGGGATTGCGGCGCAAAATGAGATTCGGAATAATTATCCATTAAATCTTCATATTTACGCTTTGATAAATTTGGTTTGTTAAATTCAAAGAGCAGCATTTCTGCCAGGGTGAAAAGCAGCGAATCTGGTTGTGACTGCTTTTGTTGTAGATTTCTCATATCAGGTTGAGCAATATCAGGTGGGACCATACCCATAAAATCATCCGGTTCACCCTTAAAATCATCTGGCTCGCCAATATCAATATCTGGTATGTCATTATCAATATCTGTTTTGCTGGTATCATCAGCAGGTATCTCAACAATAGTGGCAACCGTATCAGTTTCAGCATTCTCCATTTCTTTTGCTTCCTGAACAGCAAAATCAAAATCATCCAGCAAATTCTGGTATTTATTGATTTTAGTTTTCAGGGTATTGGCTTTTCTCTTATAGAGGGATGCTGAAAAAATCCTTGAAACACTGTCCAAATACATTATAGACATTTCCAGGTCGAATCCATCTGTGATTGCCAAATTACCAAGATGATAACAAGCTTCAGCTGTTGGGTCTTTTCGACGGTAATTAGAATTTTCAAGTATTTCTACGAAGTATTCCCTCGCTCTTGAATAGTCTTTGACAGCCAGGGCAATTTTACCTTTTTCCAGCTCCAGTGGTAAATGGTGAAGGTCATATTCCGGGTCAAGAAGTAAAATTTCTATTTCGGTGAGAATGAGATTATAATTACCCAGAACGCGATTATACTCAATCCATTTCATTTTTGCTTCCTGCCGAATCTGGGCTGAAGTTCCGTATAACTCAATTTGCTCTAAAATATAAATCGCTTTTGGATAGTCTTTTCTCTTTTCGGCAATCAATAGCAGCTTATTAAATATGCTCATGCGTTTACTGTCAGTATCAGCAAATTTCGTCGCAGTTTCAAAATAGGTAAATGCCGTTTGGATAGAATCCTGAGTCAATTCAATCTCACCCATCACCTTATAAAGTATGTATTTCATATCCTTATCTTTGGGTGGATTATCTACCAATGTCTGAATTTGACTCAAGGCAGAGTCAATCAATCCTTTTCGGTAATGCGTATAGGCTAGCCATATTTCACATTCCTGACGGTATGGACTGTCAGGAAATTCATTTATTAGTCGATTAAAATATCTATCTGCAGCGGTATTATCCATTTTGTAAAAGCTTGCTTTTCCAATAATATAAAAGGCATCGTCGATGTATTTACTGTCAGGGTACTTTTCAATAACAATATTACTGTTTGTGATTGCATCAGATAAAAGGTTTTTTGCATTTGAGGGTAAGTCATCTTCGTCTTGAGATTGCTCAATAATTTTTACCGCCTTCTCAAATGATTGCTCAGCATTATAAAAGGTATTAAAATAAACACAGCCCGACAAGATGAGGGAAAGAATCAAGATTTTTTTAAACATGGATACCTGTTGGTGATTATTAGATTGCGAATCATGGTGCGGTTAGACACTGGCGGGTTCAATATGTTCAAAGGAATATTTATATGCTTTTAAATATATATTAAATTGGACAAAATCAAGGTGAACTATTTCCGAAATGTATTAATGCGATACACTGAATAATTATGTCCTACGGCAGATAATGACAGAATCTCTTCCATCACTTCTTCAGCACCCTGTTCTTCACCCAATTCAATGGATACGACCTGATCGTTTCTCAAATATAATTTTAAATCGTTTGAGCCTGATGCTTCTATTGTAACAACGTAAGCAAGATTAACTATCCAGGATTTTTGGTATGGGACTCCATCCGGGTTGAGAAGAGTATAAGAAAATTTTATAAGTGGGTTATGAGAATCAGCCAAAAATATCTCTCAGACTAAATGAAAAGTAATTATCCAAAATTATTGTTTTGTATTCAATAATTTCAAATTGCTGCTGATTCAGCATATTTTTGTAAAACTCCATAACATAAATTTACATTGAATTCGATTAAAGTTCATGGGTAGAATGTAACGATTTTTAACAGGATCTCTGCATTAAATTATTTTTTATCACCGGCTACAACATATATATGTATTTCAGGAAGTTCAGAGGATAAAGAAGCCTGATGAGAATAGGGAGAATTTTGTGATTCGAAAAGTACATCTGTTGCATCAGCAACAAGTACAACAGGTCCAGGTTTATTGATTGAGATTATCCATTCATTTGATATGGATGTTGCCCCATTACATTCAAAGACGTGATCTGAGCTTAAATCCCGGCTTTTTGAATAGGTTGCATACCACCATATTTTTCCAATACCATCATCATCCGCCGCATTGACCGTAATAGTAAATTCCTCTCCCACATTCACGGTATCACGGGAACATTCAATAGCTACGGTGGGGACACCATCAGGAAGCGGTTTAAATACAGTTTTCTTTGATTCACGGTCATCGTATCTCAAGGAAGATGGCAAATAGTAGAAAGGATCGCTGTAATTATTTTTATATTGGAAATTATTGTCAATTTTCTTTTTGGTATATCTTGGGTTTGGCAATTCAGGTGTTTGGTGATTATTTTTTATGACATATCCTGATTTTGATGTATTTATTTGATAATTTCCCCGGCGAAGATATGCCCGGTAATAACCAGCAGTATTAGATCTAACGGTAACATTAATCCCACTGCGTGAATCTTTCAGTACAACATCGACGTATGAAGCAGAAGTCCCGGCTCTTCCGTTTGATGATTTGTGATATACCCGGCCGCTATACAAAACCATGTCATCGCTTTCAATATAAACCTGTGGACTGCATTGCGAATTTAACAGAGATACATCTATCACTAGTAAAATGATGACTATTTGAAGCATCTTTGTTTTATGGATTATCATAATTTTTAAATTGTGTATTCTGAATTATATATTTAATCATTCATATGACAAGATTAAATGATCTTTGCAACTAATTGACGACAAAACTTAATAATCTATAATTCGATATACAAGTATATTATTTAACAACCAGGTGTTAGGCAATTTATCCATGCGATGTTATTAGCTGAGTTATCAGCCAAAATGAAATACCCTGCTGCAAGCAACAGGGTATAAGATTGGATATTTAATATTTAAGAATTTCACAAATTAATTATTTAGATAGGCACGTAGATTCCTTACTGCAAAATTTGGATAATCTGATTCTACGATTGAACTGCTTGAAAAATCCAACTCCCAGAAAGTACTTTCCCCAGGGGCCAAGGAAAAGTTAATGCTGGTGGAGCTACCTCCCAGTTTGATTGAATAATTATCATCAGAATAAAACTCACCTTCAATATACCAGCGAGGATAATACACTGAATTCCCGGTATTTGCTACCGTACCTGATACGGTTAGTTTTGAGGAAGTATATGAAGTCGCTGTGATGGTAAATTCCGCCGAGCTAAGTTCTGCAACATCCTGTGATCCAATGATATTGGAGTTCTCGATGCAATTAAATGTTAATATAGTAATTATTATTACAGTGATGGATTTGATTTTTGTTTTCATGGTTATTTTCCCTCTTTTAATTTGTTAAAATAACCCCTCTTAGAATCCATGGGATAATAATTGTTGTCAGTAAAAACGTGTTAATGGGAAAAACGTAACTATGAACCTATGATATTTGGATCATCTCATCTTTTGAAGGATTGTCGCACACTGAAATAAAAATGGTGGTTAAAAATATTGATATGATTAATGAATATTTCATTTAATTTCCGTACGGATAACATTCTTCAAGAATATTTATTTGCTGATCCTCGTTCCAATCACACTGGGCAAGAATAGGTGAGATTGTTAGTGTGATAATTTGTAGTAGTCTTTTCATTGGTTTCTCCAAAACAAAAAACCCGCAGGAATCCCACGGGTTGATTATTTTAAAATATTTATATATATCTTCATATCTTTAATAATTTTACTTCAAAATCGAGTATGAAATTACAAATAGTTGGTGAATTGTAAAGAATTTATCTATATATATGTATGAAGTATGTTGCCTGAATACTAATCCCTGTTTTAATAAGTTCAAGGTATCTAAATTATCTATACGGACATCACCATAAGGTGTTTGTTCATCTGCCTCTGCACAAATCCATTAAATATCATGTAGGGAAAGACCCATTTTAAAGGTGAATTATGTAAATGCATAAATCTCACTAAGATGAAAAATGCAGTAATTAAGTGTTTCTGAAGTTGACATGATATTAATGAAATAAAACCAATGATAAAATTCTTTAAAATAATTAGACAAAAGTTGTTGTCAGAAAACAAGTTCAGCAAATATCTTCTTTATGCAATTGGTGAAATTGTGCTTGTGGTTATTGGAATTTTAATTGCGTTGCAGATTAAAAATTTGAATGAAAATAGAAAACTCGAAAAATTGGAAATTATTCTTTTGAAAGAGATCCAAGATAATTTGCGAGCTGACATACAAGATATTAAGTTTAATATTGACTTTCATGAAACAGGGATTCAATCTGCAAATATCATTTTGTCTTCATTCGAGAATGAGCTTCCTTATAACGATACATTAAACAAACATTATGGAAAGGTTCCAATGATACCGAGGTTCCAACCGACTGAAAATGCATATAATAGTTTGAATAAAGAAGGAATGAGAATTATTCAAAACGATTCACTAAGAAATGCTATTTCCCATCATTATGAAATTACTGTTTCTTTCTTAATGGATTGGAATGATGCAGAATGGAATACACAAATGCAAGATCATAGAGAGCTCTATAGAAAATACTTTAAAAGTTTTAATTTTTGGGGTGATTTAGTTCCTGTCGATTATAACAGTCTCATGAAAAATCAAGAGTATAAAAATTATTTAAACAATAGAATAGGTTGGTTGACACCAATAATCGGAATGTATAAAAGTGAAGGAATTGGAGGAGCCGAAAAACTAATTGACCTAATCGAGAATGAGTTAGAAAACAGAGAGAAATGAAAACGAAAGCACAACAACACATATAAGCAATACCCTGCGGGATACTGCTTTTAAACGAATCCGTTAATCTATAATATTTTATTAGAACCCTTCCAAAAATTGCCCGTAGCTTGAGTGGACTCAGTATATATAAGACTATGCCCACCTCACTTTGCCCCCCATACCCCCTGTTTTTAGTTGAAAATCGAACTAATATATTATATACATGTGTACGCTATATACGAATGTATCTATACGTGTGGTCTTGAGTGGGATAATTGAGTCAATATTAGTTGTATTATACAAGATTTATAGTTGTTTGATGATTGAATATTAACAACTTAGATGTTATCTTAATAATTATGTAGGCTTCAAATTGATAAAGATGATTAATTTACTTAGTTGGTAAACATGCAAGAATTTTTAGACATTATTCATTTTCTTTTTAGCTACTTACAATTTGGATACGGTGGCAGAAATCATCCAATTGGATTCGCCTTTTTCATCACTACATACTTGTTGGTTATCGTAATCTTTAATGGATATTGGAAATTATTTTGGGATGCAAATGATAAAATAAGTGCGGACTTAACAAATAGATTAGTGAATGAATACTTTTGGAAATGTCTCCTGTTTGGTATTTCACTTCTACTTCTATCTTTAATATTTATTGATGCTATGTTTTTTCCCAGATTCTACAACTAATCCAAGTACAGTCTTACTTTTCATCAGGGTTCACCGAAATTCCATCATGTAACTTCTTTTCAGAAAAAAAGTGAGAGGCTGTATTACATGACAATTTTGATGCCCATCCGCCATACCCCTTAAGCTTTCCCTATTTATTATTCCCTATTTTGCCCTATTTTGCGATAAATATTGATAAATTCTGATAGATTGTGGGAATGTGGGATTTGGGATAATTGGGTTAAAAAAGGAATCTCCGACGGATGTGAGGGGAGAATAATGTACCGAGGGCGAGAATCGAACTCGCATGGAATAAAATTCCGAGGGATTTTAAGTCCCTTGTGTCTACCAATTTCACCACCTCGGCAGAAATGGAGGCGTCGACCAGATTCGAACTGGTGCATGGCGGTTTTGCAGACCGCTGCCTTACCGCTTGGCCACGACGCCTGAAAAAAAAGCCTCCTAAGGAGGCTTTGAGCGAAAGAAGGGATTCGGACCCTCGACATCAACCTTGGCAAGGTTGCGCTCTACCAACTGAGCTACTTTCGCTTTGGTGATAATTTATTAGATTATCACAAGTGTAAATTTATAAATGTCCGTTTGTTTATTCCAACAGAATTGGAATATAAATTAATTTATTGTCTCCGATTAAATGGAATTGCCGGCTGTGGTGAAGACAGAGTTTCCAATGCTCTTTTTCCCTCATCGACAATCATAAGTATTTCAGGTTCATCAACAACCGTTTTTCCCAATTCAATTTTTTCAAATTTTATATAATTCTGAGTAGTTTCAATTTTCTCATTTACAAGTCTTATCCGGGTTTTTAAGCGCTCCACTTCATCGAATTTTCTTTTTTCAGAAGGAATTGACAAATCAAATTCAACGCTGGCATTATTTCTTGTTGCCTTTCTCAATTGCCTGTCTAAAGTGGCAATTTCTCTGTCCAGTTTTGACAAGTCAGTAATTTTTTCACTATCGTTACTTATCTCAACTTCAAATCTGTAGACTAATTTCCCTCTGTCACCACATGAGAATACTGGAATTCGAGCGCCGCCACCGTCATTTGACCGACGAGTTGTTTTGCTTTGAATAATCAGGTCAATATCAAGTCCCGAATTTTTTACCGAGGTGATATCCTGATCATTGGCATGAAATAATAACACAACAAAATCAGATTTAGAGGCCACTTCATCTACAAGGGATTCAAGAATTGGCAGTGGATCAGAAACTCTAAGTTCATCATTTAAAAATACAGATGATAATCCAATCACCCCCAAATTAATGTCATTTTTACGAATAATTTTATAGGATTCGAATATATTAGCGCCAAATGAATCTTGAATATTTGCGGAAATAAATGGAAAGTCTGCCCCATCTTCCAGGGCTTTTAATTTTTCAAGCCCGGACCCAAAATCTTTTGATCCCAAAGTGATGGCATCGCAACCCATTTTGTTAAATGAATTTAGGATAATGTCAGAATAAACAATGGCATTTTCAGCCGGCGTGCCGGGTAAAACTTTATCTTTGGCAAAAAACAGATTACCAGCATCAAGGATAAATGTTGGTAGACCCTTTTCTTTACTCTCTTCTATAATCGTTGCTTTCCGGGCAAGACCGCCCAGGGGTTTCTTTTTTCAGCCACAGGGATCGATTTCACCATGAACATTGGTAGTGGAAAGAATTTGAAAATGTTTTGCTGCATCCGCCCAGCCAAATTGAACAGTGCTTAATATCAGTACTAATGCAGATAGTCTTAACTTTATCATTCTTTTATATTTTCCTTTTTTAAAGATGTCAAACTTACTAAAAATGATCCTATTACCAACAGGATATCTTCGCCAATTCTCCTGATCATTTCTCCTCTAAGATCCGTAAAATTCGGATCAACAAATGTTTTAAAACATCCACAATGCAAATCTATGCCCCGGTACAAGGCTTGGGAGATCAAAATAATGAACATTAACAGTAATCCGGTGGACAGAATTGATGTTCCTTTTAAATATATTCCGGAAATTAGAAATACCCCTATAATGAGTTCAACCCATGGAAGAATTAAGGCAATAAGTGAATTTATCGCTACAGGAAGTATTTGATAATTGTCGATAGTATCAGAAAATTCAAGCGGATTAGCTATCTTGTCGATACTGGCATAAATAAATACAAATCCGATAATTATTCGACAGAACAGGATGAATTTGCTATTGAATAAAACCGCCTTCAATTTGTTGGATACCCTGCTGATGCCCATTCAGGCATTCCACCTTCAAAAACCAAGACATTAAAATAGCCCAGGTCAAAAAATAAATAGTCGGCTAGATCAATACTTAATGAGCATTCTCCTCCACTGCAATAAACAATTAACGGTTTTTCGAAATCGATCTCATCCAGTTGGAATTCAAAGTCTTCGTAATAATCAAAAGGTATATTAACAGCAGTTGAAATATGGGAAATTGAATATTCTTCTGGTTCACGAGAATCGATAAAAAGCGCTGATCCATCATCAAACAAACATTTTGAATATTCTAAGTTGATTAAAACAGGTTCCGATAATGTCTCTGGAATTTTGCAGTCCAATTTGGTGGAATCGCCAGAGGAGGTAATCGTATTTAGAATTCGTTTTTCTTTTATTAGTGGAAATTTTTCATCCAGCAATGCATATCTGCTAAACCCCAGCAATACTGATAATGAGATTATGAATAGTATCTGTTTTATTATATCTATCATGAATTAAAATTTATAGCAAATCATTAGACGCCGTCAAAACAATTATTATAAAATAGTTCCAATAAATTAACTCTTTTCCTTTGTAACGGATAAATTTCTTAAATAAATTATGTGTCTTGACATTTTTGGTATTTCGGGGATATAGCTCAGTTGGGAGAGCGCTTGAATGGCATTCAAGAGGTCAACGGTTCGATCCCGTTTATCTCCACTCTCAAGACTTTTTAATATTTAATAAAATAATTTTTTGGAGATCTGTTCATGTTTAACATGGGTCGAATACGAGAAAAATCTCACATCATTCTTTGGTTGTTGCTTTTTTTCTTTGTCGCAAGTATGACTGTAGGTGGTTTGGTGGGTGGTGCAAATATTCTGGATAAGATATTTGGCGGAGCACAGACCGATTTGTATGTAGGATCAATAGATGGAACTGATATTACTCATCAGGAATTCCAAAACGAATATAATCTGCAAGTAAGAAATCAACGAAATCAATCACAAACTATTGATAGCCGTGGATATCAAAACGCTAGAAATTCTGCCTGGAATACTATTGTTGACAAAACTATTCAAAATGAGTTGATTGAATCGCTTGAGCTCGAAACTATTAGCGATGAAATATATAATTTCCTTCTCTATTCTCCCCCGGCACAACTTCAACAGCAATTAACGGCACAAAATTATTTTGCTGATAGTTCGGGCACATTTCTCCTGGATGAATATCAAAATGCCTTAAAAACCGGCACTTATCCTAATGCCCTTGAATCCTACTGGGTTGTATGGGAAAACTATTTAAAGGACTGGCTGCCAGTAAGAAAACTCCAGAACATATTTAATCAGACTGCTTCAATATCGGATCATGAAATCATGAACGAGTTTGTTAAGAAAAATGTGAAATGTTCTGTTGACTTTATTTATGTAACAACAAATAATATAAATGATAGCCTTATAACGGTATCAGATCCAGAAATTGCTGAACGTTATGAAGAGGATAAAGAAGAACTGTATTCAATTGATGCATCAATAATCGTTGAATATGTTCTCTGGTCAAATGATTTAGCTGCTGTTGATTCTTCCTTGCATTCCACATATCTGGATTCCATAAGTTCTGAAAGTTTAAGATTTGCCGGCGAAGCTGATTTTTCAACGTTTGCCAATACGGTTGATTCATTTAAAGTTAAAGTTGATACTGCTTATGTTACTCAGGATTATAAAAACAATTCGGGTCTACCCTTTCAGATGGGTGTATTGAGAAGCGCGGTTAGATTTGCATTTGATAACCCTATTGCTACTATTTCAGATCCCCTTCAATCTGATAATGGCTTGGCGGTATTTCATATTATTGGTGATCGCGAGCCAGGTTTTAAATTGATGTCCGAAGTGGAAGACAACATAAAAAGGACAATCCGAAGAGAGAAAAAGAAAGATTATGCAAAATCATTACTGCTGGAAGCATATGACGGTACCGATAATTTGGCTGAAATTGCTGAGAACAGTGAATGGGTAACTTTTGATTCTGATTCCTCGAAGGCTATCGGAAGTGCCATTAAAGGATTGGGTAGAAGCAATGAATTGTCCGGTGTGTTAAGAGCGATGGAAGTTGGTGACATATCTGAACCGCTTGAAACTTTTAGTTCAGTTGGTATTGTTAAAATGGTATCGAAAGATGAATTTGAAGAAGAAGGCTATCTTGAAGAATATGATAATATTCGTGACAGATTGATGACTCAAAAGAGAAATTCTGTTTATAGCACATGGCTTTCAGAATATAAAAAAGCGATGGAGATTGAAGATAATCGAATGTTGATGTACTAACTTTTCCCATCTCTAAAAATTAAAAAGCCCCGGTATATGCCGGGGCTTTTTTTATATATTCAATCCTTGTTATCATTCATAGCTTTGATGATATATCACCTCACATAAGAACTCATAGAGTGGATAGAAATCCTGGAAAATATTAAAAATATTTTCAACAAAATCAGGATTACATATTTTATCGAATTCACTTATTCTCCTGTATGCCCACAAACCTTTGAACAATAGATACTCTTGATTTGCTATATTTGAATCAAATCCTTTTGGATATCTTTTATAATGTTTACCGTCAATAGAATAACCACTTGACTGTAATTCTTGAATGATAGAATATAATCTATCATTATGGATTGGATTTTCCAATGACCTACGAAAAATCTCAAGTTCTTTTTTAGGGAATAAATGATAACCACCGCCAATATAAATATAGTCCGTATCCAGATGTAAATAGAAACCAGGGCTTTCCAACTTTACCATATTGCCATTCCAGAATATCACTCCCTGGTGAGTTTTGTATGGGGATTTATCACGGCTAAATCGTAGATCTCTGTTAATCCTGAAAATTGATTTATTGATTCGAGGATCGGCTATTATTTCAGGTGACAGGCTATGAAGCTTTTCTCCCACTTGTCCAACCAATTGCCTTAATGGATTTAGAATTTTGGTCTGAAATCTGGGTTTATTCTTTTCAAACCACATCCTGTTATTGTTTTCCTCAAGCTCAGTAAAGAATTTTGCGCATTCAGTTGGCAGGTTATTAATTTCGGTCATTTTCTCCCTTTTGTTTAGATATTATTTCTAATAATATTTCATAATAGAAATGATGGTTCGATATTTAATTTATATCAAAAAGGGCTGACAAATGCCAGCCCTTTTTGATTTTGTATGTTTGGGATATAAGTGAAATGTCCGTTTAGTACATTCCGCCCATACCACCCATTCCGCCACCCATATCAGGCATAGGCGGAGCAGCAGGTGTATCTTCTTTCTTTTCAGACACAACTGCTTCAGTGGTTAACAATAAACCAGCAACACTTGCTGCATTTTCAATTGCAGTTCGGGTAACTAATGTTGGGTCAACGATACCAAATGATATCATATCACCATATGCTTCCTTACGGGAATCAAAGCCGTAATTCATGTCACCTTCAAGGATTTGGTTTATAATAACTGGTGATTCCAAACCGGCATTTTCAATGATCTGTCTTGCAGGTGCCTGCAGAGAACGTTTAACAATATCCATTCCAAGAATAATATCCTGTTCATCAGAAACACTAGTGTCAATATTCTGGGTCGCTCTGAGAAGTGCAACACCACCACCAGCAACAATGCCTTCCTGTACGGCGGCACGTGTGGCATGAAGAGCATCTTCAACGCGAGCTTTTTTCTCTTTCATTTCAATTTCAGTAGCAGCACCAATATTCAGAACAGCAACACCGCCTGACAATTTGGCGAGTCTTTCCTGGAGCTTTTCTTTATCATAATCAGATGTTGAATTATCAATCTGTACTTTAATCTCTTTGATTCTGGCCATGATACTATCATTATCACCAGATCCTTCGACGATAACCGTATTATCTTTATCCAATGTAATGGTTCTAGCCTGACCAAGATATTCAATTGTGGCATTATCCAGTTTGTAACCCTGTTCTTCTGAAATAACGGTTGCACCTGTCAATACAGCAATATCTTCAAGCATGGCTTTTCGTCTATCACCAAATCCCGGTGCTTTTACGGCTGCAATTTTGAGCGTTCCGCGAATTTTATTGACAACTAAAGTTGCAAGAGCTTCGCCCTCAATATCTTCAGCAATAATCAATAGTGGTCGACCTGATTGACTGGTTTTTTCAAGAATAGGTAATAGATCTTTCATGGCACTTATTTTCTTATCATGAACAAGAATATAAGGGTTTTCAAGAATTGATTCCATTGATTCAGCATTTGTTACAAAATAAGGTGATAGATATCCCCTGTCAAACTGCATTCCTTCAACAGTTTCCAGGAATGTATCCATTCCTTTAGCTTCTTCAACAGTAATAACACCTTCATTTCCTACTTTTTCCATAGCATCAGCAATAAGATCGCCAATTTCTTTGTCATTATTTGCCGAGATAGTACCAACCTGGCTAATTTCGTCTTTTTCTGAAATGGCTTTACTTATAGTACCCAGGTATCCAACAACCTGTGATACAGCTACATCAATACCTCTTTTCAAATCCATCGGATTTGCACCGGCAGTAACATTTTTCCAACCTTCGCTAATTATTGCCTGAGCAAGTACGGTGGCTGTTGTGGTTCCGTCACCGGCTTTATCAGATGTTTTTGATGCAACTTCTCTAACCATCTGTGCACCGATATTTTCAATTTTGTTTTCAAGATCAATTTCTTTTGCAACTGTAACACCATCTTTTGTTATTGTTGGTGCTCCGAAGCTTTTTTCAATTATTACGTTTCTTCCTTTAGGACCCAATGTTACTTTGACTGCATTTGCAAGTGAATCAACACCTTTTTTTAATGCAGTTCTGGCGTCCATGCTATATGTAATGTCTTTTGATGCCATTAGATTTTCTCCTTTAAATTTTTATAATACAGCTAAAACATCGCTTTCGCGCATGATCAGATAGCTTTCACCATCAACAGTGATTTCAGTACCGGAATATTTTCCGTACAAAACTTCATCACCATTTTTAACTTCTGGTTTGATCAAACTGCCGGAATCACTGGATTTGCCAGGTCCTACAGCAACTATCTTTCCCTGTTGGGGTTTTTCTTGAGCACTATCTGGAAGAATAATGCCGCCTTTTGATACTTCTTCAGCTTCGGCTGGTGCAATCACCACTCGATCCGCAAGAGGTTTAATGTTCATTTCATTCACTCCTATTTATTTTTTATTTGAATTTTTTTGAAATTTAAAATTATAAATTCGACAGGGCATTTACAATATTTATGCCATGTCATTTCTACATGCCGTTATGACAGTTGAGTATTTTATCTGTTAATAATATTGTGGTTTAAACGAATTGTTATTGGGGAAATATACTGATATAATAATCCTGGTATTATTTTCCCGTGCTGCCGAATCCTCCAGTGCCTCGGGTGGTGACTGATAGTTCTTCCACCAAGGTATATGAAATCGGTGAACTGTCGGCAGCGACCAACTGAAAAAGTCGATCTCCCTTTTTGGCAGTGTATGAGTAATTTTTAATATTATCGCACATTGCCATAATCTCACCGCGATAACCACCATCAATTAATCCAATTGAGTTTGCCATCCTCAGAGGAGTTTTTGATATACTCGATCTGGGAAACAAATAATACGCCTGATTGCCATCGGGCTGACAGGATATACCAAGTTTTATTGCTTTGGTCTCCCCCGGCTCAAAGATTATATCCTCTAAAACATAAAGATCGAGACCGGCGTCACCATCATGGAAATGTCCATGATTATCGTAATAATTCCTTGCTATTGTATTTAACGGTTTTAATGATAATTTCACTTTGCTCCTTTTAATTTAATTGTACCAGTTACTTCTGTCTAAACTTCTATATTGAATCGCTTCACCTATATGGATCGGCAGAATATTTTTATCTCCACCCAGATCAGCAATTGACCGTGATACTTTTAATATTCTATCATATGCTCTGGCAGATAAACCCAGTTTATCCATGGCGTTTTTTAGTAATGCCTTCCCATCAGCATCAATCTGGCAATATTCGGATACCTGTTTTTTTTCCATCGCCGAGTTTGCATGAATGCTGGTCAGATTTGAAAATCTCTTTGTCTGGATCGCCCTTGCCCGTTCAACCCTTGAACGTACCTCACTCGTTTTTTCACCTGCTTTCATAGATGAAAGCTCATCAAATGGAACAGCCGGGACTTCAATATGAATATCGATTCTATCCAATAATGGCCCAGACACTCTTGAGAGATAATTTTGAATCATAGCCGGATGACAAGTGCATTCATGTATTAAATCGGTAAAATAACCACATGGGCATGGATTCATTGCAGCAATCAACATAAAATTAGCCGGATATGTTAAAGATATTTTTGCCCGAGTGATGGTAACTCTCCCATCTTCGAGGGGTTGCCGCATCACCTCAAGAACGCTTTTCTTAAATTCAGGCAATTCGTCCAGAAAGAGTACTCCATTATGAGCCAGACTTACCTCACCAGGTTTTGGTATTTGCCCTCCACCAATTAGTCCCACATCACTAGTTGTATGGTGTGGCGGACGGAAAGGCCTTTGGGTAATTATGCCATTCTCTGTGTTTGTCAATCCTGCAACAGAATGTATTTTTGTCGTCTCAAATATCTCATCAATTGTCATTGATGGTAATATACCTGGAAGTCGTTTCGCCAGCATGGTTTTACCGCTCCCCGGTGGTCCGATTAACAATAAATTATGCCCACCGGCAGCAGCAACCTCAAAGGCTCGTTTTACATTATCCTGTCCTTTTACATCATCAAAATCCAGGATATAATCAACTGGACTCAATTTAAAATTTGATGATGGCCTTTCAGATAAGTCAAGAGATCTTTCACCATTTAGTATCTCGACCACCTGTGACAAAGTTTCGACACCGGCAATTTTTACACCGTCAACAAGTGATGCTTCTTTCAAATTTTCTTTTGGCAGTATTATACCCTTAATTTGTTCCGTACGCGCTTTGAGACAAATTGGGAATACCCCTTTTACCGGTCTTAGTCTGCCATCAAGGCTTAATTCACCAACCAGTATGATCTTATCGAAAAATTTATCACTCACCAGGTTTTGTGCTCCAAGAATCCCAATGGCAATTGGAAGGTCAAAAGCAGCGCCTTCCTTCCTGATATCCGCTGGTGCCAGATTGATAATGACTCTTTTCTGCTTTAGTTTGAAACCTGAATTTTTGATGGCCGCCATAACCCGTTCTTTACTTTCCCTCACAGCTCCTTCGGGCAACCCCACCGTCATAAATTTCGCTGGCCTCACATTTTCAAGATGTGCTTCAACACTGACAATATACGCATCTACACCTTGTACCGCACTGGAAAGTACCTTTGAAAACATCTTCCTCATAACTACCGTCTCCTATATTAATCCTTCAAATTATTTAGTCAATATCCGGTGGTATCCATTTCCCATCATTTTTAATTAATTCAATCAATCCTTCAACTGCATCTGCGGAAGGAATATTCTTTTTTATCACATCCAAACCACGGTAAAGAGACACGACGCCTATACCTGTTCCGACATAACCATAATCTGCATCGGCCATTTCCCCAGGACCGTTTACGATGCAGCCCATAATGCCGATTTTTAATCCTTTTAAATGATTTGTTCTCAATCGAATCTTTTCGCTGGTTTCCTGCAGATCAAATAAAGTTCGTCCGCAGGATGGACATGAGATAAATTCAGTCCGTGAAATCCGTAGGCGTGTTGATTGAAATATGGAATAAACCAGTTGCAAATTTCTATCTGTAGGATAATCCAGCCATATACCGTCAACAAATCCATCTATTAATAATCCACCAATATTGATGGATAAATCGGTTAAAAGAGATAAGTGGTCACCATGAATATTTCCCAATCTAATGAGCACCGGTAAATCGATATCGGATTTGATTAGGTCGAAGAATACCTTTCTATAATCATGGAGAAAACTCGAATCTTCAGCAGATAGTACTATTATGGCATTTGTTGATGATTTCAGTTTATTTACATCGATTTCCACTGTTGAAACTAATATACCAATTGATCGATTTTGGGGATAATCATTTTCAATATATTCATTCCATTTTATTAATGGCATGACCCTGGAGTCATATATTTTATTAAATGGATAGTTTGCAAAAATACCGAGTGGTTCACTGAAATCATCAAGAAGGGACAATTCATTACAATGGAGATAATCTGTTCTAATATCTTTATCCTGCCAAAGAAAGCGGTGAGAACTAATCTTTCCTGCGCCAATTGATGAGACTACTCGTGGAGGTTCACTTCCGCCTATATTCAGTATCTTAACTGAATGCCTTTTCTGATATCTAAATGGATCCACAGGATTGCAATCGGGCTCTTCCACCATTTCAGAATGGACAATGCGATCATTATAATTTTTGGCGATTGATAGCGCTGTAGGAAGTTCGTTTTCCGGTTCTTCAGTAAGCGAAACACGTATTGTATCCCCTATTCCATCTTCAAGGAGAGATCCAATTCCAATAGCTGATTTTACTCTGCCATCCTCACCTTCTCCTGCTTCAGTCACACCAAGATGAAGTGGATAATCCATATTCTCCAGTTGCATTTTGTTTACCAATAAACGGTTGGCCTCTACCATAACAAATGGATTACTTGATTTCATCGATAGAACAATATCATGATAATTATGGTCACGGCAGATCCTGATAAATTCTAAGGCAGATTCGACCATTCCCAGTGGGGAATCTCCATAGCGAGACATGATACGATCAGAAAGAGAACCATGATTGGTGCCAATTCTCATGGCAGTTCCATATTCTTTGCAGATTTTTATGAGCGGTGAAAAACGCTGGTGAATTTTATCCAATTCTTTATTATAACTGTCATCAGTGTAATCAATTACCTGAAATTTTTTTCTATCAAAGTAATTACCCGGATTGATGCGAACTTTTTCAATATACCTTGCGGCAATTTCAGCTGCATTTGGAGTAAAATGGATATCGGCTATGATCGGTGTGGAAAATCCGGCAGCCTCTAATTCTTTCTTTATTTTATGAAGGTTTTCTGCCTCCCTGATGCCAGGGGCTGTGATCCTAACATATTCACTTCCTGCCTCAATCATCCGGATGCTTTGAAGCACTGTAGATTCTGTATCCAATGTGTTGGTAGTTGTCATGGACTGGACACGGATTGGGTGAGTTCCACCCAGCGGTGTATTGCCTATATCGACAACACGGCAGATGCGTCGATGATATTTATATAAATTATGACAGTATTGGTTTGTATCCTTCATGATGCAATTACATTAAATTAATGATGATTATCCTCTGTTAGCCAATTATATTTACAATTTATATGCAGTTTCAATTAATGCTTTAGCTTCAGCAACTTCAGGATATTTGTTATCCAGGTTTGCAGTGACTTTATAATCCATTACCGCCTGATTTCTGTCACCATTAATGTCATAACATTTTCCCCTAAGAATGTGAGCAAAACCAAGGAGCCAGTCAAACTCCATTTGATAATCTGTGATGATATTCGTGGTTAACTCAATCACATTTTCATAGTTTTGGTTATCGAATTCCTTCAAGGCTAGTAAATATTGGTATTTAAGGTTACATTCATTCGTTAATAGATGTGAGCCCTGCTGAGTGAAAGGATAAATTTGAGGGAGAACCTCGTCTAATTCATCCCACATTTTTAATTTCGCCAGGGTTTCACCATATAAAAGAAGAAACATTGGATTTTCGGGAAATTGAGCCACAAGAGGATGTACCCATTTTAAGGCAGAATGGTAATCTTTTTCGATATATAAATATGCATAAACCAAAACATTGGAAGACTCAATCCAGCTATAATATGATTCATTTGCAGCAGTTTCTAATTTTCCTAATCCGGTTTCACAATCACTGTTGATGCCAAATAATCCGGCAATAAACTGAATACTGCCTGGCATTTTGCATGAGTAATATTCCATCAGCCCAAATGGCATATATATATCTTTGAGTTGGGGATCAATGTCTTTTGCCATATCGATATAATTGTATCCTCGATATCCTGAAATAATCACATCGAGCCATTTTTTTTTCGCTAATGATATACGGGCTTTCATTCCATAAACCGAACCAAGATAAAGCGGATATTCAGCATTATCAGGATATTGCAATATATGCTTCTTATACCATGGCACAAGATTTTTTACCTCTTGTTCAATTATGGCATAGGATGAGTCATACCCACATTCAGTTTGGGCCTGTAGCCAATTTACTGCCAGTCTTATGAAAGGTTGGACAGGATGATGCGGATCAACAATTAGGGCTGAATCAAGGGAATTGATTGCTTTGTCAAAATGATAACTGTAAAGGTTATGAATCCCGCTTGTAATGTGCTCATTTGCTGGAGACATTAACGATTCCTGCCCGGTCAAAATTGAAAGAAAAACAAAATTCAGGGCGAGTATAAAAAGATATTTCCGGCATACCCGGTTTTTAAAACCGATCATTATTTATATATTTCTCGGGGATGTGACAATGGGCAGCATGATCCGGCTGATCTCTGTGAACGAACTGAGACTGTTTTGTCGGCTTTTCTGTTGAGATATATCTATATCGCTCTGGATATTCTGGTATTCCTCAAAATATTTATTTTCTTGAATCTCACTTAAGATTTTACCCATTTCATCACGGACATTCTGATTAATCAATCTTTCCCCTCTAGTTTGACCGCCATAGTTCGCTGTGGTACTAATGGCATCCTGCATATTTGATAAACCAATATCAGAAAATAGATCGACAATTAATTTGACTTCGTAAAAACAAACCAACCAGGCGACAACAGGTTGAAATCCCCGGTCAACAAGAGTATTAAATGCATTGATAATTAAATGGGGTATTCCGCCTGTGAGCACAGTCTGTTCACCAAAAAGATCTGATTCAGTCTCCTCACTAAATGTAGTAAGAACGGCGCAGATTCGGGTACAACCAATGGCCTTACTATATGAGAGTGCTCTTTGAATTGAATCACTTGAATTAGTATTTGAAGCAATTAACGACGGGACACCGCTATTTTCAAGGAACCTTTTACGAACGAGTTTGCCAGGTCCACTGGGAGAAATCAGCAATACTTCCTGAGTTGGGTACAAAGAAATTGTCTGATAGTGAATGGAATATCCGTGCGCAAATACAAGTATAGTTGAACTATCTGTATTTGGTTTTATAATGTTGTCATACACTTTAGGGATTGTTTCGTCTGGAACAAGTAAAACTAATACACTTGCCCATGCGCAAATGGATTCGACCGATTCACTGGTTAGGCCGGCATTTACTACATTCTGAGTGGAAGATGAATTTTCCCGTAATCCAATTTTGAGATCAGCACCGGAATCCTTAAGATTCAGCGCTTGCGCCTGTCCCTGGTTTCCAAAACCAATAATTCCAATCTTTTGTGAGCGAATCCAATCCAAAGAGGAATCGTCATCCAAATATAATTTTGATTCACCTATATTGAGCATTCGTAGATCTTATATTCTAGTTTTCTTTGGTAATTCTAAATCTCAGTTTTGGTTTGACAAGTATAATCAAAACGGGTAAGAGGATAAGTGATCCACCCAACGCCACAATTAGAATAATCGTTGCCAAAATGCCAAACTCATGATTCGGTACAAACTTTGAGAAAACCAATACAAAAAATCCCAGGGAAAGAATTATGGTGGTGCTAATGATCGCTTTCCCGGTGGTTAGCAGTGTTCTGCTTATGGCACCATAATAGTCACCTGACTTTTTGAATTCCTGTCGAAATCTAGATAAAAAATGGATCGTATCATCAACAGCAATTCCCAATGCAATGGAAAAGGTCATTGCGGTGGATGGTCGAAGTTTTATCCCAAGATATCCCATGAGTCCACCGGCAAACATGAGAGGTATAATATTGGGAAGTATTGACAACATGGCTAACCTAAAAGATTTGAACAGTATCACCATGGATATAAAAATAATTATAAATGCCAGCATGAAACTGATGGATAGATTTTTTACGAGGAGACGATTTGTATGTAAGGCAAGAATTGTGCTTCCGGTGACGATACTTTTGACATTTGTGGGAAATATTTCGTTAGAATGTTGAAGTATTCTATCACGAATTTCAAATGCCCTGTTTGTGGGAAGATTGATAATTCTTGCCGAGATTCGTGCTTTTGAAAAATCTGCGTTTACCATTGTACCGGCAGGTTCATAACCAATGAGATAGGATAAGGCCTCATCTTTATTGTCAGGTATCTGCCTTAATCCTGTTCCTATTTTCTCATTCAATATTTTTAGGTGAGAAACAATTGATAGAACATGACCAACTTCAGGAAATCTGAGAACCATATCTGATAATTCATCAATTCTTGCCAAAATATTATCATCTAATATTCCGTTCTCAGTTCCAGTGTCTATAACAATTTCAAGTGGCAGGGTTCCACCCATATGTGATTCGACAAATTTCAAATTTTCGTATAATGGATTACCAGCACTTAAATCCTCGAGGATAGAGGCATTATAATCCAGTTTTGTCAGCCCATAGAGAGCAAAAATAAACAATAATGCCGATGTAGCCAGAATTATTTTGGGGTGATTCACATTCCATTTATTTAAATTTTCTGCTGCCTGGAATCTTCCACCCTGGATCAATCTTTTGATATGCCCCTTATCCGGTATATCGATGAGACTTAAAAGAATTGGTAGTACGATGATAGTCAGCCAAAACATGAGAATTACACCCAGACCAAGCATGAATCCAAACTCTTGCGTAATTCTAATATTGGTCATTGTAAGCGAGAAGAATCCTACTGCTGTAGTAAAACTGGTGAGAAATAGGGCAGAGCCAATGGATTTAATCACACTTTCAAGTGCGCTTTTCTTATCCATTTTTCTATTAAGATTTTCATGATATTTAATCAATATATGTATGCAGTTCGACACCCCTATTATCATTAATAGATTAAAGGTGAGATAGGAAACCATATTAATGGTAATTCCCAATAAAGCCATCATTCCGGCCACCCAAATTAATGTGGTTCCAATAGCTGCAAGGGGAAGCAGTACACCTTTTATCTGTCTGAATATTGTAAACAGTACAAAAATGGTGACAATAAATGCCAGGGGAAGAAATATCTTTCGTTCACTTATAACAAATTGAACATATCTTGTCCTGAGTATAGGAACACCGGCCTCATGCCATTCCCATGGAACTGAATTGAGAATATCGTGAATATCCTTTATGACAGCTTCTCTTTTTTCTTGTCCGATGACATCATCCTGAAGATTGACGATGACACCACCGGTGGATCCATCTTTTGAGATAACCAGATTTGTATATATAGGGTGATCTAAAACATCCTGTGCCTGATGTTGCCAATCTTCATTGTTGAGAGATAGATCAAAATAATCACCATATTCCAGATTACCAAGGCTGTAGACGGTTTCCACACCATCCAAAAATTCCAGCTCATCAGTTATATCGAGAACAGCTTCGACATTTTCGCGGGTGAGTGGATCTATATTTGAATAGGTGAGAAATAGAATGTCATCTTCTCTGGAAAACTCATCGAGGAAATTTTGATAAATATCCTTCTGAGGGTCATTTTCTGGAAACATTTGTTCAAGAGAAAAATCTACACGCAATTTGATTGGAGAGAAAAAGGCAATATATCCACAAAATACCGTGATTATGAATATTCCGGAAAGAACGAACTTTGGGTATTTAAGGACAATATGACTAATTTTTGAAAGCATTCTTCCTCTGTGTGAGTAAACTAACGGTTATCAAAACAAAAGTAGAGGCAAATGCTGCCGGCAGAACTTCATCGAATGAGAAACTAGATTGAGGAAGGACCTGAGTTAACCAGTCCCATTCTTTCCAAAGCAAAGTGACAACTACTCCAGTAATTATAGAAGCAGTGACGCCGGTACTGGTAGCTTTTTTCCAAAATAAAGCAGCCATCAAGGAGGGTGTAATTCCTGCACCATAAATGGTATAAGCATATAGAGCCCGCTCAAAAAATCCCTCGCTTTTTGCAAATCCCTTTGAGACCCAAAAGGCAATAAACCCAAGTAATAATACACAAATCCTGTTGACAATTAGAATATGTTTTGGATCAGAGGTTTTGTTAATATACTTTCTATAAACATCATGGACAATTGTAGTAGCCGGGACCAGAAGGTATGAATCCGCAGTGGAAATTATGATACCCACAATGGTAGTGATCATGGTGGCACCCAGTAAGGGTGGTAAAATATTTTTGGCAGCATAAATCATCACATGCCTACCATTCTCGGCATCCGGTATCATTGCTGAACTCACCCAGGCAGTGGCAATTATCAAAGTCTCAACAATCAAAACTCCAAAAACAAAATAAATAGTTGCTTTTTTTACCCCTGCACCGCTTCTGCCGGCAGAGAACCTTTGATACATATTGGCATCGCCAAGAATTAACAAAAATGGAGGAAGACAGAAATTTATGATATCGATGGGTCCAAAAACACCAAGGAAATCCATGTGAGAGGCTCTCCCTGAAGTATCAAAAGCAGATTCAATACCTGAAAGCCCACCCGCTTTCATCCATAATAAAGGAAGAGAAATTATAAATGTCAATATGATAATAACGGCATTGGCTACATCGGTATAAGCGACGCTGAATAATCCAGCTAAAACAGTATAGGCAACAATAAATATTGCTGAGATGATGACGGCAGTATCCATTGAGATTAATGGCTGGTTATATTCATCCACCAGGACAACCTGTAAAATAGATCCACCGGCATTATATTGATATGATACAATAACCATATAGGCCATCACCAGGGCAATGGTGACCAGGTTTCTTGAAGTGTCACCAAAACGATTGCCGATAATTTCAGGAACGGTGGTTATCTCCATATTTCTGACTTTTTCTGCGATAAATACCAGCAGGATGACGCCAAGTAAACTTCCGAGGGGAATCATAATCGCTGCCAATCCGGTGTTATAGGTTTTTCCGGCATTACCTAATATGGATCCAGTGCCAATCCAAGTGGCAATCATGGTACCAAGGAGGACCCAGGGAGTCAGGGATCGACCTGCGAGAGCAAAATCTGAAGCGTCTTTTACTTTACGCGTTTTAATGACGCCAATTAGAATTAAGGCGACAAGATAGATTAATATAAAACTAAAGTACATTTCTGGTAATTATCATATAAATAGTGGGGGAAAATCTAAAGCTATTCTTTCGCTATATTTAAATCATTTGTCAGTGAATCTTATTAAGTAATTTTTATTACAATCAGATGAAAATAATATTCAATTAACTGTCTAGTTTTCACTCAAATTATGCCAGAAAACAAAAAACCCCGGTAATTAACCGGGGTCTTTTATTCATAGAATTGTGATTATCCTAATATATCATTGATAAGGAGTATTACATCAAGAACGTTCAGTATGCTGTCCTCATTCATATCGGCAATGTATGACTCAAGCGGTCCTAATTCTTCAAGATTAATCAGATCATTTACTAGCATTACAATATCAAGGACATTTAATTCTCCATCGATGTTGACATCACCTTTTAATAAACTTGTCGGCTGACGGGTTGTGATAAAAATGGCAGTTTCATCCTCAAGAGGCATTGCTGCAACAGGATATTGATTGTTAAAAGAATACTGCAGACCCATATTACCTAAATGATTTTCTATACCAATTGTACTGTAATCCCCATGAATAACACCCCCACTATTCATATTGCCACTGGTAGTATTATTGAACTCCTTATATTGTATAAGTATTTCATCATCGCCAGTTGGTGTGATGGCATCAATCAGAATAACCTGGAATGATTCAGTACTGGTTGGTTCATAAGTATGTATACCGGACCACTCAATTACCACTTCGCCGTTTTCTTCATCAACAAAGCTGTATACGCCACCGCCACTGGTGGTTTTCAGATCATCCCAAAATGCGGCAATCATGGGGGAAGGACCACCAGCACCAGGGAGAACATAATTTCTAAATGATGACATTTGTGAGTTACCAAGTGCAATATACCCGTTTGATGAAATGGTTATCTCATCATAATCAACCCCATAAAAAGTAAATGTAAATGGTAAATCTAAATGAGCAGGAGTTTGTGAGGCAGGATTTCCATATCCCTGGTCATTCAATCCCAATGAAGTACCATCACCACCAATTGAAGGATCAATCTCATACCAACTATAGGGCAGGGCAAGAGAATAGCCAAGATCACCTGAATCATAAATATAATAACCGTGCGGATCTGGTCCCAGTGGATCTGTTACACTTACTTCCCCAACCTGGAGCATTAAAAATTCTGTTCTGTTATAACCGAGGTCATCTGTGATATCCACTTGAATTTGTAACATAGTGCCATGAACGACATCGTCACTGGTTATCAGATGAAATCCATCTAATGAAAGTCCTGTTTCACCGGAATTTATTGGGTCAAAATTGCTGATAACATCATCAATATCCAAATAGTCCCAGGGTCCAAATTCACTTAAAATAACGGTTATGTTCCCAGATGGAAGATCACCCTCATTTTTCAAATATATTTCAAAATCTACGTCTTCACCAGGTTGAATTAATCCACCGCTGGTTGAACCAAATGATTCGATAGACAGTCTACTTCCTGAAACCATTGCCGGAATAGCACTAAACCAGGTATTTCCATCAGAATCTGAGAAATCTACCGTTAGGTTAAGCTCTTCCATATATACCGCTGATGTAGAGAGGGCAAATTCAAATTCGACATCGGTATTTTCACCTATCAGTAAACTCTCAACAGTATCAGAGCCAGATAAAATTGATACCAGGTCATTATCGGCATTTAGGGACACAACCAGGTCGACAAGATCCCCATTACCATTGTTGGCAACTGGGAAAGAGAACGTAATTATCTCACCAGGATTTATAACATTATCACTATTCCCATTTTGATCAGTTATGGATAATTCATTGACCATAGCGTTTAATACTGCTCCAGAATTATTGAATTCAATTTCTCCTTCATAAGGAATGAAATTTCTTTTTCGTACTACAACGCTCATATCACCGTCATAATCTGTTTCAATAGGTATTAAAACCCTGCCTTCTTCATCGGTGAACCTATAAATGGATTCATCATTATCATCCAAAAATACTACTCTGGCATTTTCAACAGGAATTCCATCTTCATCACCAACAATAACTTCCACGACATTAGAGCCTGAAGCGAGATACTCAGAATGAACAACAATAAATTCTGCCGGTCTAAGGGTCCAAAGTTGTAAAGCAGGATCACCCATTAAATTATTCCAATGCGAAAAGATACTGGTTTTATTACTTGGGTCAGTTGGATAAGCCAGTAATAGAGCCAGTTTACCCATGCCAAGGGCGGCACCGCCTGTTTCAAGTTCTTTTGGGAATATCCCTTCATATATACCCATCTCAACGATATTATTGAATGCAGTATGGGTTCCTGATGTTGCTGTTCCGATACATGCAACCCCTCCACCAGGGTTACTTACGGTTCCAGATCTAAACATATTTTCAATTATAGATTCACCCCAACTTGAACCAAATGATCCTGTACTGCAGGTGAGAAAAGTAACAAATGGAGTCATCCAACCATTATTAGCCCCATCGCCACCATTAAAACCACTAACACCAATGTAACCGCGATAATTAAAATAACCGATTCCAGCACCAAGGGCATTATTCATCCAATTGTTATAATTACTTCCTCCATAATTAGTCATGATATCTTCAAACCCCCAACTATCAAGCATATTCTCAATATACTGGTTGGTATTGATTGTGGAAAGACCGGATGATGATGGGTCTCCAACCAAAGCAGCACTAACATACCAATCACTTCCTGTTTCATCAATATATGTCGCTTTTTCATAACCGAGTGTTTTGGCAACAACGACAGAAAGTTGGGTGCTGTTATCAACGGATAGCCTACCAACGAGAACCTCGGGTAAAAGATCATTACCGTCCAATTGACTATAGGGCATGTCACCCTCGCCATTGTATCCTGACCAATTCTCATAGAATGTGGGAATCGCATATGATTGATCAGTATCTCCAACTAAAGCAACGTATTCAGGCGCAGGATCTAGTGATTCATATGCATCGGTAATATAATTTTTAATTTGTGAATTTGAAGAGCCGGTTTCATCGATATCAGCAGTATAAACAATATAACCGCTCTGTCTTCGCCATTCTAATAATTGCTGAAATAAGGGATGAGATAAGGAATTACCACCACAAATATATAATATAGACGGCTGCTGATACTCTTCAACTCGATCTTCCCGTGAATAATTGATCACCATAGATTCATATAATGATTCAAATACTTGCGAAGGAGGTAAATCTCTCACTACCCCGGTATCCCTCACACCATTTTCACTGATGGAAATCTCAACATATTCGTAAACGGTTAATTCGTCTGTATTGGGATTGTATCTAAACGGTATAAACTCAATCATTGCCAATTCCATATCTCTCATGACCATTGGCTCAGACAATTGAATATTTTGTATTGGATAAACTAAATGAGAATTATAAACCTGAGAAATTACTTCCAATCCTTCATCATTATCCTCAAGTAACCCTTTGGACTCAAGAAGTTCGATACCAGGAATAACTGAAGACTGGAGTACTTCATAACTCACCTCGTATGCAATGCCAGGCTCCATTTTAAAAAAGGTGGTAAATAAAGGCAGATCAGGAACACCAGCAAGTCCGCTTTTCCCAGAATTTTCAGCTTCAATTTTATGACCTAAATTTTCTTGAGAAATCTCATAAGAATTTTGGAATTCCATAGTGATTCCATTGCCGCTATCACCAGTTAGTGTGAAGTTGGAGGCATTGCTTGCCATAATTAAGCTAATCGTACTTAGAGTAGTTAGTAAAACTATACTCAGTTTTTTCATGTGGTCTCCTGATTTATCCAAGGTTTATTATTATTGGGGAAGGCACAAATCTACGTGATTTCAATTGCAATGATTATAAGTAGATTGTATCATTTTGTAAGGAATTATATTAAGGAAATATTTCTAAGATTTATTTGCTTGGCAGTTTAATTTTTCTTTTTTCTGGATCACTATTTTGACGAAAAAGTATTAGGATATTACCGATTATCCCAACCTGTTCAGAATTGGTACTATCTACTATTTTTTTTGACAGTTCTTTCTTCTGATCTTTAAAATCTAAAAATTTTACTTTTATCAGCTCGTGTGAGTCGAGAGCTTGATTGATAAATTTAATGGTACCATCTGATAACCCATCTTTGCCCACCTGGGCAATATGAGTTAATGAGTGAGCCTGACCCTTTAGCCAGGATTTCTCAAATCCTTTCATTGTATTTCCTTTTTATAATTAAAATTTGATATTAAGCCATTTGAAATAATGATGATAAAAATATATTTGAAATTCATTAAAATACAATCCCAAATCCAAATATCGGGGAGTAACTATAAAGATCATTCATGGGTGAGAGAACTTCTACTCCGGCACAAATCCGCAGGCCAGGTAATTGTTTAAATTTTAATGAAATTCCTCCTATGATCCCAATTCTATGGAGCGAATATTCTTTTGTTTCAAAATCATCATTTATTACCGAATCTACCAATAACTGATCAAATCCATATCGAATAATACCAGTTGTAGAAAAATATTTACCTAGTTTTCGTGTCTGAATATATGGAATTTCAAAACCAAAACTTCTAACATCCTCGGTTCGAGAATGGGTATCATCATTACCATCATATTTGAGAAAATTTACTCCTGGAGCGATGGCACGTGTAATATTTTCATTTTTCGATTTAAATTTTGTTTTAAAAAATATTCGAAATCCAATCCCTCCGAATCCAGACCCCCATGCCTTAAAATGGATATCCGATTTATCATCCAAACCGAATCCGAAATTTAAAGCACCTATTGCCGCTGCTGCCGATTCCTGAAAATCTATCAATGAATCTTGTTCAAATTGTTCTGCAGAAAATAATAATTCAGTGCCAATGCTGGCTTCTATTGCTAATTTAATTTTCCCTTTTGGAATTGTATCCGCAGTTTCCAGCCCTGAAGTATCAATAACGGCACATGAAGTAAGCAGGATAGGGAAAAGTATTAATAAAATATTTGCATATATATTTTTCATGAGAAATAAGAATTTTATTATGAAATGACTCAATAATTTATGAAAATTTAATCTCTGCGAATGGAATAATATTTCCTGAAAGATATATATTATCTTTACTATCAAGCAAAGTTGTAGAGAATTTTCATTACCACAAAAAAGTTGGGCTCACTATTGTGATAGATAACTAATTGCTAACCGTCACACTATACCGATTACTTGATATAATACTCTTATAATACTTAAATTTGTCATTCATATCACTGTATAATATGTTAATATTGATTTTGTTGAGATATGATGAGATAGAACTAATCATTATGGGTGAACTGTACTAATGCCACGAATCGTTACATGCTTTGAAACAAAAGCTCCAATTGAAATCGTTTTTGACCTGTCGCGCAGCATAGATTTTCACATGCATACTCAGAAGAGGCATCATGAAATTGCAATAAAGGGGAAAACCAGTGGATTGTCTGAACTTGGCGACTCAGTCACCTGGCGTGCTCGCCACTTTGGGATTCCGCAATTTCTTACCGCGAAAATCACTCAGTATGATCGACCCAATCACTTCAGGGATTCTATGGTTAAAGGTGCCTTTGAATCCTTTGACCACGACCACATATTTAAAGTTGAAGGGGACACAGTATTTATCACTGATATATTTGAATATGTGTCTCCATTTTATTGGATTGGCAACCTTGCTGATAGCTTATTTTTAAAAAGATACATGACAAAATTTTTTGAACGAAAAAATCAAATTACTAAGGAAGTCTTGGAATCCGGGGACTGGAAGCATTTCGTTCAGAAATGAATTTCTAATATTTTCCGGTACACAGGCAATTTTACCATTCAAACATGATAGCAATTTTATTATCCATAATTCTTATCATGTTCAATTATTCGCGCTAAATCGTTATAATTATACAAACAGACAAGATGATGTTTAAAAATATCCGGAGAATCTATATATGCATGTGACATCTTCCAATATTTCTCCACAAGGGTCCTTAAAATTAATTAATGGATCACGTGTAGCCGTTATTGGCGGAGGACCTGCCGGTAGTTTCTTTACCTATTTTCTACTGGATCTTTGCGAACGCCTCGATATAAAAATTCACCTTGATGTCTTTGAGGCACATAGTTTCACCAAAACCGGTCCGGCAGGATGTAATCATTGTGGTGGCATCGTTTCAGAGTCGTTGGTCCAAATGTTAGCAACAGAGGGAATTACTATACCCAAAAAGGTTATCCAGCGTGGGATAGATTCGTATGTAATGCATACTGAGATGGGTGTTACAAAAATTGAGACTCCGCTTCATGAAAAAAGAATTGCTGCCATGTTTCGAGGTGTTGGACCATTAGGATCTGAGGGTGTTGAATGGGCAAGTTTTGATCGATTCCTTCAAGAGATGACCCATGACAAAGGCGCTAATATAATTTTAGAGCGCGTAAAAAATATCAGTAAGGAAGGTAGACGCTATACTGTCCAAACTATCAAAGGCACCGAAGGGACTTATGATTTAGTTGCTGGAGCTGTCGGACTAAACCCCCATTCCCTAAAACTATTTGAAAATCTGAAACTTGATTTTCGCCCACCGGAAACTACCAAAACCTTTATTTGCGAATTTCATTTAGGAGCTGAAGAAATTCATCGATTATTTGGCACTTCAATGCATGTATTTTTATTGGATATTCCCAGAATTAAATTTGCAGCTCTCATCCCCAAGGGAGATTATGTCACCTTTGTCATGCTTGGAAAAGATATCGATAAAAAACTGGTACAAACTATTTTGGAGTCCCCAGCTGTAAAAAACTGTTTCCCACCTGAATGGGATATTACAAAACTCTATCCCTGCCAATGTTTTCCAAAAATTAATATGGCAGGTGCAATCCAGCCGTTTAGTGACGGTTTAGTCCTGATGGGTGACTGTGCAGTATCTAAATTATATAAAAATGGCATTGGTGCAGCCTATTTTGCCGGTAAGGCTGCCGCTACAACCGCCGTGCTGCATGGCATTTCCAAGTCAGATTTTCAGAAACATTATTGGCCAACATGCAAAAAACTCAATTTTGACAATTTTCTTGGTAAAATGGTTTTTGTTGTGACAACAGTCATTCAGAAAAGCAATTTTCTAAAAAAGGGTGTTCATAGAATGGTTCAGAATGAACAACTTATTGAAGGTAATAAAAGATTTATGAGTATGGTGTTATGGGATACTTTCACAGGTAGTGCCCCATATAAGGATATACTACTGAGAACTATAAAACCCGGATTCTGGGGTAACTTTATTTACAATATTGGAGCTGCAATGTTTGGAATGGGAAAAAAATCAACTGCTGGAAAAACATATAGAGATACAAAGGAATTAGGGAAGTTATATAGAAAGGGCGATGCCATCGTTACCCAAGGGGAAGTAGGTGATTGTCTTTTTGTGATCCAATCCGGATCGGTGGAAGTTTTACATATCCAGGGAAAAAAGGAAGTTTATCTTGCTACCTTGAAGAAGGGTGATTTTTTTGGTGAGATGGCACTTTTTGAAAAAGAGGTTCGCTCATCTACAGTAAGAGCACTGGATGACGTCAGAGCACTCACCGTCGATAAACGTATGTTACTTACAAGGATTCAGGACGATCCATCAATGGCATTTAGAATCTTGCAGAAAATGTCTTCTCGTATTCGGGAACTTGATAATAAATTAAGTCGAATCAAGGGCAGTGACCGCAGGAATTGGGACAAGAGAAAAGAAGAACGGGAAGAATGATTTTGTCTAATTGAACATTATCCCCCTGCCTTTTTCGTACATAGAATTCTGCATCCAATATTTTTATCAAATCATATTTATCACACAATAGAAAACCGACAACAATAAACATCATCCAAGATCGTTTAACTATTTACCGATGATGCATTCTGTTATAATAAAATTTTCATGAATGATTGATTAATTTTCTATTTATACCTTGTTAACCTTTCATCCATTATAATAAATAGAATTAATTTTGATCATCTGCCAATGGTGGCATATAAGAGATAATAATCTCTTAATAATTATTCTAATTAAATTTCTAAGGTATAAAATGAAATCAACACTATTATGGATTGCCACAGTTCTCTTTACTATCGTTATTGCTTATTACCAGAAAACCACAGGACCAACATACCCTGTTCGCGGCACTGTAAATCTTATCGAACAGGAAATTAAGTTTAAACTTTTACGCAGTTATAATTCAGGGATTGATATGCCAATTAGTTTTGAAGCTGCCGATCCAAATATAATAGGACAGATAAAATTTAAGAGATTTAAAAGTCATGATGATTGGACGATAAAATCACTTAAAAGGGATGGAATTCTGCTTTCAACCACTATGCCTTCTCAGCCTCCTGCTGGTAAATTGATATATGAAGTCTATTTGGGCACAAATCTGGAGAATTTAAAATCCCTGACTAAAGAACCGGTTATCGCTCGTTATAAAGGTGCCGTGCCGGCATATTTTCTCATCCCCCACATCTTTTTCATGTTTCTAGCCATGTTATTCGCCAGTCGTACGGGTGTTGAAGCAATTATCGATGGCCCTAAGATTGCCACCCAGACACAAATGACCGTATTGTTTTTATTTATTGGTGGAATAATTTTAGGTCCGATTGTTCAAAAATTTGCATTTGGTGCATTTTGGACAGGATGGCCATTTGGGTATGATTTAACAGATAATAAAACATTGATTGCGATGATTTTTTGGGTCATTGCATTTTGGAGAACACGAAAGGATTCTATATCTCGATTCTGGCCCATAACTGCAGCAATTGTCCTACTTGCTATCTATCTCATCCCTCATAGTGTATTAGGCTCAGAGATTGATTATACCAAGTTACCAAATCAATGATCTGATTAAATATATCATCTCAATAATAATTTGAATATAAGATTATAACAATCGATATTGCTAAAAAACAAAATTACAATTCTGTCAACTCAATAGTAAATACAGCGCCGCCTTCTTTTTGATTTTTAACATTGATTGTACTGTTATGTAATTCAATAATCTTGATTGCAATTGGCAGCCCCAACCCAGTACTTGCTGTTTTTTGTTTATAATTGCGACTACCGTGAAAGTAACGTTCAAAAATATTTGACAAATCTTCTTCCGGTATACCAGGTCCGGTATCACTAATGGAAATTTCAATTTTATTTGATATGGATCGATTAACAGCTACGGTGATTAATCCATTTTCAGGTGTATGTTCAATGGCATTAATAATTAGATTTGACAAGGCTCTTTCCAGTAAACCAATATCAGCTTGAATTATTCCAGCAGGATCAAGATCGATTTCTGCCCTCAGCACAGTCTGTCGTTTTTTTGCCTGTACATTGTATTTTATAACGATGTCATTAACAAGCTCCCCAATAGAGAGATTTTCCATGTTAGGCTCTACCTGTTTGGCTTCAAGTTTTGATAAATCAAATAACTCATGAACAAGTAGATTTAATGAAATTGTACTGTTAAGGATAATGTCTAAATATTTATTTCTATCTTCATTGGATAGTGTATCTTCTTTTATCTGAATCGTTTCGATATATCCTTGGATTGATGCCAGGGGACTTCTTAAATCATGAGAAACATTTGCAATTAGTTCACGCCTGAGAATATCTGTATTCTTTAATTCATCAATACTGCTCACAATTCGATCTGCCATTGAATTAAAGGTATTACCAAGTTTACCAATTTCATCCGGAGAACTGGTAGGAATACGAGATGAATAATTCTCTTGCTCAAAATCACTTACAAATTGCGACAATGTCCGAATTCGACGGGTCAATCTGGCAAATAAAATGAGTCCTAATGTGGCCGCAAAAATTGCTGATATTACAAGACCTAAAATGAGGGTCCGTAAGATAAAATTCTCTCTGAATAACGCAGTGACTTGATCATATTGTTCACTGCCAATAATTATATATAAATATCCGGCTGCACCATTGTTTAATTTCATTCTGGTGGCGGAAAAGGGTTTTCGTTCAGAAGGGTTTCTCGGATCAAATCCTAAAATGGGAAGAATAGAATTTTCTTTCAGAAAGATTTCAACAGGATCAAGATCCACATAATCTGCATTCATCTTTTTACCAGGTTCTGCAAAGAACACTAATATTTTCCCCGTATCATTCAATACATAAATTTCAATCTTTGGATTAATGACCATCATATAGTGGATTCGTTCACCAATTTTATCCCAGTTAAAGTCTGCTTCTTTAAAAAGTGGATCCAATTCAATGGCCATATCTCTGGCGAGATTTATATTCAACTGCTGATCCACTTTATTGATGAAACGTGACGTTAACTTGAGGCTCATTAATATTTGAATGGATGTCATAATCAAGAGGACACCGAGGAAAACAACTGCCAGTTTGAAATAAAATGATCTAATGAAATTCTTCATACTTCTTCACTTTCAGGATTGCTTAATCGATATCCAACACCCCATACCGTGAGAATAAAATCTGGATTGGCTGGATCACTTTCTATTTTATTTCTCAGTCGGTTAATATGAGTGTTTACGGTATGTTCATAACCGGAAAATTGATAACCCCAAATGATATCCAATAGTTGCTGACGACTAAAAGTGAGTCCAGGTTTCTCAGCTAGCAATTTTAAAAGCTCAAATTCTTTGACAGTGAGATCCAAAATTTTACCAGCCTTTTTGACCTGTCGATATGCTAAATCAATGACGAGATCACCAAAGGTTATTTTTTTAACAATGTCCTCATCCTTTTCATTTTTTGCTAACTCCGCTCTTCTAAAAATCGCCTTGATACGGGCAATAAGCTCCCGGATACTAAATGGTTTGGTCAGATAATCATCGGCACCTAACTCCAGCCCCAATACTTTATCTAATTCTTCTGCTTTTGAGGTGAGCATTAAAATGGGCGTTTTTTTATCTTTTTCACGGATGCCTTTACAAACGTCGAATCCATTCAATCCTGGAAGCATGATATCCAAAATTATCAGAGACCATTCCCCATTTACAGCAAGTTTGAGACCTTTCATGCCATTGCTTGCTACGACATTTTTGCATTCCATATCGGCAAGATGTATTTCTAATAAATTTGAAATTTCAGGATCATCTTCAATGATCAATACATTTCTTTGGGTTATTTTGTATGACATATTTGAAAACCTGAGTGATTATTATAATGAATACGCTTTTTAAACATTCGAGAAAATACCAGTTTTATTGAATCCGATCCAACCCTGTTCGATGGCCAATTGAATTTCTACTCAAATAATTGAATAAACTCACCATAACCTTCAAATTGTAAATCTGATTGTGGGATAAATCTCAAGGCAGCCGAGTTAATGCAATAGCGCAATCCCGTTGGTGCCGGACCATCTTTAAAAACATGACCGAGGTGGGAATCTCCCAAACTACTGCGAACTTCTGTTCGAGAAATAAAGAATTTCCTGTCTTCAACATCAATAATATTTCCATCTGATATAGGCCTTTTAAAACTTGGCCAGCCAGTGCCTGATTTGAATTTGTCAAGTGAACAGAATAAGGGTTCCCCGCTTACAATATCCACATAAATTCCCTGCCTATTATTATCCCAATATTCATTATTAAAGGGCCTCTCTGTGGCATTGTTTTGGGTTACCTCATATTGCAACTTTGTTAATTCAATTACTCGAGATTTTTTATCGATGGAATTAAATGAATAATTTTTGCCTGAAGTGGAATTTCTGTGAATATGCTGAGATTCTTCTCTAATCGTATCTTTTCTATATCCTGATGAGTCTATCGACTCCTTATTATATTTTTGATTGGCAAATAGGCAAAATGTCGTTAGTAAAAATATTAATACTATTATTGATTTTTGATTTCCATTATACTTCATATTTTCGCCTTTCAATATCAATAGCTGTGACAGGAGTTCAGTCTTTCCTCACCCCTGACGCAGCTATTGATATTAGTATTTCGATTACATCCCTGATATTGTAACACGGATAATATTTGACAAATCTGGATAATTAAACATGTCATTGACCAGTCTAACATTTCCATTTTCGTCTAATCCCATATCGGGTCCACTTTGACGGGGTGCCTGATACAATCCAATACCTGGTTCTTCATTTACTTCAGTACCTGCATCCCAAATGGATAATAGATGTGTAATATCACCATTTATTGCTGTCCCGCTATTATTAAATAACTGGATACCCATAGTATTTGGTGATAGGAATAGGTCATTACTTTGAACAAGCATTGTGGCAAAGCTTAAATATCCATCTGCAGCTTCAAATTCGAAACTATAGGATCCACCTGGTAGAACGGGACCTGGATTTGAATTACCTGTTGGGGTATTAAATATTCCATTTGATAATACATCCATCATGGACATTACCGATGAATTTAGTGCATCAGGAGAACCATCTTCTGCTAACGCTTCCAGTCCATCACCGTTATCCAGCATTCCATCTACAAAAAGGGGATTATCATTTGTATGATTTGCCCAAACTCCAGGAGCGATTATCTGAGTGATACCAGTTTCATTTTCTAACACATCTCCAAGAAGAGAAGGATTACCATCCTCAGCAATAGCTTCGAGGCCCTCATCGCTTAAAGGCATACCGGACGTGAACAGCGGATTATCCATACCATGTATTACCCAAACTCCAGGCGCAAGAGGTACAGAATGACTGCTGCCATCTGAAGTTTGAAGTGTCAACATATCCGAAACATTTTCTATTCTTACTCGAAATCCAGTCTGAGATGTTGATTGAATAGTCACCTGTATTACTTCATGCACACTTGGCAGATTTCCATATGTATCCATTGCTAAACGGACATTCATATTTGAATCAGATGCACCATTATTTGGTCCTGATTGACGAGGAGCCTGATCGACTCCAATACCTGGTTCCTGGTTAACTTCGGTTCCAGCATCCCATAAATTTATCTGAGAGGTAACATCACCGATATTCTGATTCCCCATTGAGTCGTACAATTCAATCCCTGATTGAGCAGGTGCAAAAAATAAATCATTCGAATGGACAAACATTGTTGCAAATGACAAACGTGATCCCGGGGCGGCGCTAAAATTGAATTCGTATGCCTCACCAGGGCCAATTGGTGCTGGAGAACTTGTCCCCACTGGAGTGTTAAATACATCACTTGCAGTATATGCATAAACTGGGGCAACATTTTCAATATTCACCTGGAACATAGTAATCTCCTGATTATTTGGGCTGGTTGAATTATTGTTCTCGCAGCCGGCAGCCAACAAGAGTAACATCACAAGAGTTAATATTTTTTGTTTCATTGTTATCTTTCCTTTTCTAATTAAGTTAATTTCAATATTTTCTTACAGCACAAATTAGAAATCAAGTATCACAAAAGTATCACAGGGGGATAAAGAAACCATAAACAATTATAATAAATAGAAAATGGCAAAGGTAAGTAAAGATGAATTTATGGTTTAGTTATTGGTTATTATTCAGTGATTTTGTAAAGTAGATAAGAAATATTACTAAAAAATATCTCGGTTTTAATGAAGTCTCATTTATTTTAAAAGATAAGAAATGGATGAATAATAAATATTCCTTAAAGAAGAATAATGAGGGTATAACTTGGGAAGTAATTTTTAGAAATTCTGTCTAATAAAAATAAATCCCAGTTGATAACCAAAAATTATTAACGAGGGTTACAGATGAGCGGATGAAGGGAATCGGACCCTCGTCTAAAGCTTGGGAAGCTCTCGTTCTACCATTGAACTACATCCGCAGAAATCATTATTCGTATATTTCTTCTTCTTTTTTCTTCTGGATTTCATTCAATTCATTAATATGTTTATCGGTCATTTCCTGTACATCGTCCAATGCTCGTTTCAGATTATCATCAGAAAGTTCATGTTCTTTGTTGGATTTCTTTAATGACTCGTTAATATCCCGACGGATATTCCGTATAGCAACGCGACCTTCTTCAATCATATTGTGAATCAATTTGACTAATTCTGCCCTTCTTTCATCGGTTAGGGTTGGGATCGCGAGGCGGATAATATTACCATCATTATTTGGATTTAGACCAAGATCACTGGCGATTATGGCTTTTTCAATACCTGCAAGGCTTGATGGATCAAACGGCTGGATTGCAATCATCTGTGGTTCTGGTACACTAATGGATGCCATATTTTTTAAGGGTGTCATTGTGCCATAATAATCGACTTTAACAATATCCAGTATAGCAGATGAGGCTCTGCTTGTGCGAATAGATGCAACATCATGTCGGTAATGCATCACCGCTTTTTCCATTCTGCTATGCATATCTTTGAATAGTTCGTTAATCATGGTTTGTCCTTTGAAATTTTTGTTCCACACTCGCGACCTTCAATTAGGGCATGGAAATTATCTCGTTTAAGCATGTTTAAAACAACAATAGGGAGATCATTCTCCTTGCATAAAGTTACTGCAGTCATATCCATAACTCTCAATTCTTTTTCAAGGACTTCCTTAAAGGTAAGATGATCAAATTTTACAGCGTCATCATGGATTACAGGATCGGAATCATACACACCATCTACTTTTGTACCTTTTATAACAATATCGGCTTCCATCTCAATTGCCCTTAAAACAGCAGCTGTATCAGTAGTAAAATATGGATTACCGGTTCCGCCTGCAAAAATGACGATACGACCTTTTTCCATATGACGTCTCGCCCGTCGGCGTATATAGGGTTCAGCAAGTTGAGATATATGAATCGCCGACATGACTCGGGTATCACATTGGATACGTTCAAGGGCAGATTGAAGGGCAACGGAATTCATGATTGTACCAAGCATGCCCATATAATCAGCTGAAACACGATCAATACCTGTGGTAGCCCCCGAGATGCCTCTAAAAATATTGCCGGCACCAATAACAATACCCAATTCTAAATCTTGTTGATACAGGTATTTTATGGTTTCAGCTAATTCGGAAAGAGTATCGGGGTCAAGACCATACCCCTGCTTACCAGCCAATATTTCACCACTCATCTTGAGCAGTAAACGGCGATAGGGGTATGATATCATAAGGGGTTATTTATTTATATTATGATTCTTGGCTTTCAGAGTTTGCCACAGTCTCACCAAGTTCAAATCGGGAGAACCTTGCAATAGAGATATTTTCACCAAAAGAGGAAATTGCATCTGTCACAACATCTTTGATAGTTTTATCAGAATCTTTGACGAATGTCTGTTCCATCAGGGCGTTTTCCCCAAAGTATTTTTCCATTCTTCCGGTGGCAATTTTTTCCAAAATATGATCAGGTTTACCAGACAATTTTGCCTGCTCGGCAAAAATTTCTTTTTCCTTCTCAACAATAGAATTATCAATATCTTCTCTGTTCACTGCCAATGGATTAGATGCTGCAATATGCATGGCAATATCTTTGGCAAATGTTTGAAATTTTTCAGTTCTCGCCACAAAATCAGTCTCACAATTGACCTCAACCATCACACCAAGTTTTGAACCTGGATGAATATAAGGCATAATAAGACCATCATTTGCAGATCTTCCTGATTTCTTCTCAGCTTTTGCAATGCCGGACTTTCTCAGATTGTCGATTGCTTTTTCCATATCCCCATCAGCTTTTACCAGGGCATTTTTACAATCCATCATACCGGCACCGGTACGTTCTCTTAATTCTTTTACTGCACTTGCAGTGATCATTTTTCTTCCTTCTCTTCTTTATCTTCAACGGTCTCTGAAATATTCTCTGGATTCTCTTCTACTGCAACTTCTTCAACAACTTCTTCTTGTGCTTCTACAGAATCGTTTGATTCAGGCTCAGCAGGTTCAGCTACAGGTTCATCATCAGCTACTTCGACTGCATCTGATTCAGATTTTGATTCAGGGTCGGCTGCAGCAACTTCTTCAACAACCGCTTCAACTGCTGCTTCTACAACTTCCTCAGTAACAACTTTTTCTGATTCATCTTTTATTTCTGCAGCTTCAGTAACGTCAACTTCTTGATTAGATTCAACCTGATCAACTATAGTTTTAGCTGTTATTTTCTCTTCAACTACACCACCTTTTGCTTCAATAATTCTATCTGCAAAATAATTGACAATAAAACTAATCGACTTAAGTGAATCGTCATTGGCTGGGATGGGGAAATCAACTACAGTTGGATCTGTATTACTGTCAACCATTCCAAATGTGGGAATACCCAATTTAGTAGCTTCCTGTATGGCGGTGGCTTCATGCATACCATCAACAAAAAATATTGCAGATGGCAGATATTTCATATCTTTAATTCCACGATGCAAGTCACCCAATTTGATTCGTTCTCTCTCGAGCAGACCTAATTCTTTCTTGGTTTTATTCAAATATATATCTGAAGATTCCTTTTCAAGAATAAGTAGTCTTTTCACACTCTTTTTAATCGTAACAAAATTTGTTAGTGTGCCACCGAGCCATCTTTCAACCACATAAAACATACCGCATCTATCGGCTGCCTCCTGGACTGCATCTTTTGCCTGTTTTTTGGTCCCGACAAATAATACGGTTCCATTATTTTGGACAAGTTTTGTCAGATGCTTTGAGGCTTTCTCAAGTTGTTTGAGGGTTTGTTCAAGATCTATAATGTGAATGCCATTTTTCTTCATGGCTATAAACGGTTTGTAATTGGGATTCCATTTTCTGGTCGGGTGTCCAAAATGGACACCTGAGGAAATCAATGTTTCTAATGTAACGTGATTCATATATTTAATTAATTATTTCTGGTTTTAACGTTTTGAGAATTGGAAGCGTTTTCGTGCTCCAGGTTGCCCGTATTTCTTTCTTTCCACCTCTCTCGAATCTCTTGTGAGCATTCCAGCTTTTTTCAAGGCGGGTCGAAGTTCCGGGTCCACTTTTTCTAATACCCTGGCAATCCCTAATCGAATAGCGCCAGCTTGCCCGGATATTCCACCACCACATACTTTGGCATGTATATCAAAATTTCCAAGCATTTCTGTCAATTCCAGGGGTTGTTTCAATACCATCTTGGAGGTATCCCTGCCAAAATAATCTTCAATTGTCCTGTTGTTAATAATAATTTTGCCTTTTCCTTTTAGAAACCGGACCCGTGCGACAGATGACTTTCTACGGCCGGTGGCATAATACTCAGTTGCTTTAGACATCAACTTCCTTTATGTTATAGTTCAAGAGTTTGGGGTTGTTGCGCCGTATGGGGATGATCAGGTCCTGCATACACTTTCAACGCTTTATTCAACTGACTGCCCAATCTGTTATGGGGTAACATTCCTTTGACAGCATTTGTGATTATTCTCTCAGGGTATGTTCGTTTCATCAAAGCAAAGTCAATTTCAGTATGATGACCAGGATACCCTGAATGTCGCCAATACGTTTTTTTGGTTTCTTTATTACCAGTAAGTTCGACTTTTTCAGCATTTATTACTACTACAAAGTCTCCCATTAGCATATGGGGTGTGAAATTCGGTTTATGCTTACCGCGGATGACCTGAGCAATTTTGCTTGCCAGTCTTCCCAGATTTTGTCCTTCTGCATCGACGATAAACCAATCTCTTTTTATTTCGTCAAGTTTTATTGATTCAGTTCTCATTCAATCCTTAATTTCATAAATATTATTATAGAAAAGCCTGATAATTTATCCTCGCTGTAATTGTCCAATCAAGTAGAAAGACAATTTATTTTGAAGAAATATTTTATCTGTTAAAATAAACTCAATAATACCCTTATAGATTTCACAAAAATCCAGTCGATTACTTCAACTCCTTTCCTCGGCTATATAAATAAGGTCTTTAGTTATGAGAATATATTTTTCCCAAATATGGTTGTTATTACTTCACCTTGAAATTCCGTGCCCAGCATCGGACTATTTTTTGATCTTGAGTGGATATCGCTTTTTGTAAATGTCCATTTGCTCGTTGGATCAATAATTGTAAAATTTGCTTTTTGCCCTTTTGTTATAGGAAGTACTTCAAATCCCATCACCCTTGCAGGATTCACCGTGAGTAAATCAATTATTTCAAATATATCAAATCCATGTTCCGTCAGTGTTCTGTGCACCATTCCAAAAGCCGATTCTAAACCTATCATACCACAGGGTGCATGATTAAAGTCCGATTCCTTTTCTTCTATTGTATGCGGTGCATGGTCTGTAGCGATGCAATCAATTGTCCCATCCTTCAATGCTTCTATCAGCGCTATGCGGTCATCATCCGTACGTAATGGCGGAGCTACCTTTGCATTTGTATCATAATTAACCAGCTTATTTTCATTCAAACCGAGATGGTGGGGTGTAACTTCAGCAGTCACATCCACTCCTTTTTTCTTATACCGGCGTATAAGTTCGACTGATTTTGCTGTTGAAACATGAGGTACATGAATTTTTCCACTGACATATTCTGCTATCACCAAATCGCGATAAACCATTACCGACTCTGAAATATCAGGATTGCCAGATAATCCCAATCGGGTAGACAGTGAACCTTCATTCATTACTCCATCGGATCTGATTAATACATCTTCAGCATGATTTATAACCGGTACTCCAAATTGGCCGGCATATTCGACAGCAATTTTCATCATCTGACCATTTACCACTGGTAACCCATCATCTGAAACTGCAACTGCACCTGCTTTTATCATTTCACCCATCTCGGCCAGCTCTGTACCACCCTGCCCTTTGGTTATTGCACCAATTGGACAGATTTCGACAGGGAGTTTTTTTGCCCTGTCCAGTATGAATCGAATGGACTCAGGTGTATCGAGAACAGGATTGGTATTAGGCATGACACAAACCCTGGTAAACCCCCCTGCTAAGGCAGCAAGACTCCCTGTTTCCAGGGTTTCCTTATCTTCCCTGCCCGGCTCTCTGAAATGGACATGGATATCTGTAAAACCGCATGTTATCACTTTGCCAGTGCAATTTATTATCGTATCAGCAGAGATCACCTTGCCACTTGAAAGTATTTCCTCAACTAACCCATCTTTGATAAGAACTGATCCCACTGATGATTTACCTGTGGCTGGATCATATATTGTTCCATCCTTTAATAATAGACTCCCGGTTATCGATTGTAATTTTTTCATCAGTTTTCCTCCCCAGGGCTGAGAAGGAGGTATAATATGCTCATCCTGACTGCAACCCCATTTAATACTTGGTTTAAAATTATTGCCTGTTCGCTGTCAGCCACATTACTATCGATTTCCACTCCTCGATTCATAGGCCCGGGATGCATGACAACAATTTCTTTTTTATGATTTGTCAATCGCTCATTTGTGATTCCAAAATGATGCCGGTATTCTCTAATTGAGGGAATCAATCCCAGTCCCATTCTTTCTCTTTGGATTCTCAGCACATTTATTACATCGGCCCATTCAATGAGTTCATCAACATCGTATGTGACATTCACACCCAATTCCTCAACATTGACTGGTATCAAATGTGGTGGTCCGCAGAGGGTGATTTCGGCACCCATTTTTATCAAACCAAAAATATTAGATAGGGCAACTCGGCTGTGCAGAATATCTCCAATGATTCCCACTTTTACACCTTCCAATCCATTAAACTTCTCATGAATGCTGATCATATCCAGCATTCCCTGAGTTGGATGTTCATGGGTCCCGTCACCGGCATTTATGACAACTGCATCAACGAACTTTGTTAACTGGTAAACAGATCCAGGGGTGGGATGTCTCATCACAACGGCATCCATTTTCATGGCATGGATATTCTGTATTGTATCTTTAAGCGATTCACCTTTGCTGAGGCTTGAGGAGCTCGCTGAAAAATTTGTCACATCTGAGGACAATCTTTTTTCTGCAAGTTCAAATGACATTCTTGTTCGGGTTGAGTTTTCAAAGAACAGGTTGACAACATTTTTTCCGGTAAGAGACGGTACTTTTTTGATGGGTCTGTCCAGAACATCTTTAAATGTATAAGCAGTATCAATTATTTTCTGCAAATCTTCTTTTGGTGCAAATTCCAAATCAAGAAAATGTTTTCTACTTAGCGCTCCCATTATTCGTTCTCCTCAATATATTCCATCAGGAGGACTTCATCAACACCGTCCACCTCTTTTACATGCACATGTATATGTTCTTTAAGCGACGTTGGATAATTTTTACCGACATAATCTGCTTTTATGGGAAGTTCCCTATGCCCTCTGTCGACCAAAACACAGAGTCGAATTGCAGCAGGTCTTCCAAAGGTGAAAAGCTCACCCATGGCAGCCCGGATAGTTCGACCAGTATAAAGAACATCATCGATTAAAATGACATGCATGTCATCCAGGTCAAATATGATATCCGATGGCTTTATTTGTGGTGATCCCAGATTGGTAAGAAAGTCATCGCGATAAAATGTGACATCCTGATATCCCAGCGGCAATGTTGCACCTGAAATCTTTTGCACCTGTTGATGAATTCGTCTGGCAAGAAATTCACCGCGGGTACGGATACCTATCATGGCAATTTTGGACATATCTGGATTATTTTCGATGATTTCGTGGGATAATCGGGTAATCGATCGTGTTATTTGGATCTCATCCATAAGACGTGATTTTATTTTTTTCATGCTCCAATCCTTTCAAATTAATTTGAAAAATATCTGTTATGATATTCCGATTGGATTCAGCCTGGGAGGTTATTTAGAAAGTCTTTGCAGTAAGCGTGATACCTTGCCTGTCTCCCGGACAGAATTAAAGGAATACTTGGCATCAAATTTAGAGGATATTATTGTCATTAAAATATAATTATATTCATCAAGTTGAATTTTTTCAATGACAATTTATAAGTAGTAAACTATTTAATAGTTTCTTTTATTAAATATCAAATTGCAAAATACAACACTATTATAATGAGGGCACCAATAATATATGATTGAATATCTTTCGAAGTAAATAATAATGGATCATAATTTACTTTGCCACGGTTGGCAAGAAACCAAATTCTTATTATCCAGATTAAATACATAGGTACAATAAACCAGATGATTTCTGCATGTTTGTACATTTCAGACACTTTATCACTATTTATATACTGGCATAATACCAGTATGGATATTAAGCCGCATTGCAACCCCAGCATTTGAAGGAGATTTAAATCTATCTTTTTATAACCTCTGCCCAGAACTTTAGATTTTCCTTCGCCGCTGCAAATCAACTTCACTTCAACATATCTTTTTAGAATTGCCAAGCTCAGAAATAGAAATACACTGAATATAGTGAACCATTCTCCAGGGGGAATCCCTGAAATCAAACTTCCGGAAAATATTCTAATCAAATAAAATGATGTTAAAACTATTACATCCAGAACAGGAATTTTCTTTAATATTAAAATATAAGACAGGCTGGCAATTAGATAAGCGATGAGGGTATATAAAAATGCAGAATTGATCAGTGATGCAGTATAAAAAGAAACAGCTAATAGAAAAATTGAAACAGTAAGGGCAATTCTTATTGAAATTTTCCCACTGGCAACAGGTCGATATTTTTTAACAGGATGAGATCGGTCTGCATCAACATCAATAACATCATCTATAATATATATTGATGACGCCAGAAGACATAAACTAACAAATCCAAAAAAAACCTGTTCATACCCATCGAGCATATGACCAGTAAGCGGAATGAGAAAAATTAACAAGTTTTTCAACCAGTGGTGAATGCGCAGCAATTTTAGCATTTCCAATGAAAATAATTGTTTCAATTTATTTCCTTTTCAAGATTTTTGAAGGTTAAGGAGCAAAATAAAATGTTATATCCAAAGATTTAAATAATTTTACTCAAAATAATTTTTTGCTAAACCAAGTTAGAACTCGAGTGGCTGACTGTTTATCAAAACCCATGCTCAATTCTCTGAAAAAAACTGGTTGATCCTTTTCAATGAATACTGGATGTGTGGTTGTAAATTAGTAAATATATCAAATTACGACATATAAAATTAATCCATTTTTCATCGATTTGGGTGAAATAAAGGCTATAGTTTAGAAAGAATTATTGAGAATAATATCTGCGATGTGCTAACTTCCTTGGCGGAGTAGTGCGGATATTCCCGATTTTTAAGGTCAATTAAATATTAATAATCCTTTTAAATAAAAATTTCGAGAGATTAAAATAATAAACACAACAAGGAGTTTTTGAAATTAACTTCTTCGGAGAATTCCCTATCAAACAAACAAAAGGAGAAACGAGATGACGCGTTTTCTAAAACAAAGCGTAATAGGTATTATTGTATCCATTACCGGCCTCTTTGCAGCTGATATTTATGTAAATATTTCAGATGTGGGAGACGATTATGTGGATGTATATATGGTAAGTACTGTCGACGTTGGCGGGTTGCAATTCAATTTAACAGATAATCCAAATGCTTTTGATGTAGCTGGAGCATCTGGGGGTTCTGCTCAAAGTGCCGGTTTCCTATTATCATCAAATACTGATGGTCTGATATTGGGATTCAGTTTAACTGGTTCAACTATTCCTGCCGGTGAAGGTCTTTTATTATCAATTGCCTTAAATAATTTTTCTGAAGATTATGCCCAACTAATTTTGGAGAGTCTAATTTTCTCAGATGATTCAGGTGGTGCATTAGATGCAGAATTTGACCAGGAAGGCGGTTATGCTGACTGGGGTACTCCTGTAGTGGAAGATATGGCGCATCTCACGATGAGTGATGGGACGGCTGATGCCGGTAGTACAGGAACTGTTGAGATATCTATGGAAAATACCATGGAAATAGGTGGATTTCAATTTACCCTTGTTGATGATCCAGATCTTGTCACACTTTTAAGCGCATCCATTACAGATAGAACTGCCGGATTTTTACTATCTACAAATGAAATTGGCCTTGTGTTGGGATTCTCCCTTTCAGGTGCAACTGTTGCCCCCGGTGAAGGACCTATTGCTACTTTGACTTTTGAAGCGGGTGTTATGGGTGGTGTTGCCGATATGCTTTTTACCAATCTGATTTTATCCGACCCTGATGGCAATGCTTTGGAAGGTACCTTCGACAATGGTACTTTCACTGTCACCGGCGGTCAACTTGAAGATCCAACTATCACAATTGACGCCCCTGTTGATGGTGCAACCATTGTCGGCAATGATATTAATGTATCTGTAAGCGGTCAAAATATGGTAGATGGTGATCATTATCATGGTTATGTTGACGGCTCTCTTACTGGTATGTACTATACAGATGACTTTACAATTTCCGGTGTTGATTTTGGAACTCATGAACTCACAGTTACCATTTCTGATGGTTTTCATGTAGATTATGAAAATGCAAGCGCTTCTCAAACAATTTCATTTACAAATATTGATATTCCTCCTGTTGATGTTACGACATTATATATGGGCAGTGGTGATGTTCTTGCTAATGAATCAGTTGATGTAGATTTATCCATGACCAATCCTGAAGAAGTTATTGCAGGATTCCAATTGCAACTAAATGACTTTCCTAATTACATGGATATTACTGGTATCGCAACAACAGAAAGAACGGCTGCATTCAGTTTGACATTTAATGAACAGGAAGATGGTTCAGCAATTGTTGTTGGTTTTGATCTAACCGCAGTTGGGATCTCAGCCGGTGCTGGTCCAATTATGACGATGACATATCTTTCAACAAGTGAATATGATACCGAAGTTGAAATTTCTGTAAATGGCAATAGCAGTATCTTATCTGACCCAGCAGGAAACGCTGTAGAATTTGAATCAGAAAATGGTCTCATTGTCGTTGATGGTATTGAACCTCCACCTCTATTCGAACCAACCGACCTGTCTGCTACACCTGGATTTCAAATGGCAAATTTGATCTGGATTCATCCAGAACCCTGGGAAGTCGTAGGATACTATATATTCCGTGATGGTTCTATGGTAGGTAACTCAGATCTACAAAACTATGCCGATACTGGATTAGAAACGGGTGTTGAATACTGTTATACGGTAGCAGCTTATAATGATTTCGTTGTTTCGGAAGTTTCCAATGAAGTATGTGTTGTTACGCTCGACGAATTCTTTGAACCTCCACAGAATCTCGTTGCTACAGAAAATGGATTAGAAATAACTCTCACTTGGAATGTACCAGATGGCGTAATTGTTATTGACTGTGATGCTGAAGCACCATATCCTGATAACGACCCATGTTATTTATTTGTAATTGAAATCGATCCATACTGTTGCGATACTGCCTGGGATGGTCTTTGTGAACAGGAATATCAGGATTGTGTTGGTGGCGATGAAGCTCCAGAATTTGATGACGAGTTATACCAGATTCACGAAGATTATGCTGAGAATAATATTTCAAATACTCGTGATTTAATCGGTTATGAAGTATATCGTGACAATCAATTATTAGAATTTACAGAAGCATTAGAATACGTTGATACCAGTGACGAACTATGGTATCTGGAAACCTATTGTTATAATGTAAAAGCCATTTATGATGAAGGTAATTCAGGATTTTCAAATACCGCCTGTGCCGAACCTCAACTTGGTGAGCCTTCAAATTTATCAGCAAGTGGCGAAGGTGATTATGTTGTCTTGAATTGGGATGCACATCCTGACGATGCACAAACTAGCTTCTACATTTATAAAGATGGTGAATTCCTCACTGATGTCACTGAAACAACCTATGAAGACCATGATACTGTCCACGATGTTGAGTATTGTTATACTGTTACTGCATTTTATGACGGCATAGGTGAATCCCCAGCAACTGATGAAGCATGTGGAATGTGGAGCTTATGCCCTCCAGCCTATCTTGCAACACAAGAAGGTGATGGATACATTGATGTAACATGGGATGAAACCTCATGTGGTGAAGAAGTTTATCTTCAGTATGATAGCGGCACACTTGCCAATGCATTCTATTTTTATGATACATACGAATTGGGTTATGCCCATGGAACACGTTTTGATGTAGGCACTGACTTTGATGTTCTTGCTGCTTCACTATATATTCTATCTGAAGGAGATGAATACTGGCCATGGCCTGATGCGACTCATGGTCCTGTTAGAGTACTCGTCTTTGATGATAATAATGGTTTACCTGGAAATCTATTATTCGAAGAATCAGCTGTCCCTGTGGATGGTTGGGCAACCGTCACTCCTAACCTAACCGGTTTATCTGGTGCGTTCCATGTTATTGGATCTCATGAAGAAGGATGGACAGATTTAGAAGGATTTGGTGTTGATGATGGTGTCAATTATGCTGATAATATGGTTACTATGCAGGCTGGCACATGGTCAACAGGTGATGTACTTGGTTATGGTGGTGATTATATGACCGCCGGATTAATCAATGCTTATGGCCAGGTTCAACCAATGTCATTTGGCAATTTGCCAAGTAATCCATTTGCTGATATGTCTGTTGTTGAATCTTTACCTGAAAATTTATTAGGTGTTGAAAACTTTAATGAAACACATCCATCATATTATAATTCACCTACTCGTGAATTACTTGGATATGATCTATGGAGAGATGGACAAGTAATTGTGGAAGATATTGATCCTACAGTATTCTCATATCATGATGATGGTCTCACAAATATGCAGGAATACTGCTATTCAATGACTGCCAATTATACCGAGGGTTCATCATTACCAACTGAAGAAGTTTGTGACACACCTATCCCAGGTTATGAACCAACAAACCTTGTTGCTGAGGATCTTGGTGGAATTATTGCTCTTGCATGGGCTGAACCTCTTCCTTTTGACAATCCAGTTTTAGATTATCAGGTTTATAGAGATGGTGACTTATATGATGTAGCCACTGGTTTGACCTATGATGATATGGATCCTGTAGCTGGAGTAACTTATTGTTACACCGTTACAGCACGCTATGTATCAGGTGAATCATATCCATCTAACGAAGCATGTGAAGTATATTATCTCGATCCTCCTGTCGGTCTTTGGAGCACAGGTTTTGATGAGCTACATGCAATTGAATTGAACTGGAACGAACCTGGTACCGTATTATGTGCTGATGAACTAATTGATGAACTACCATTCTTTGCTGAAGGCACAAATGTTGGTATGGGTGATGACTTCTTGGTTCAAGGTTCACAAGGTGAAGATTATGCATATGGTTTTTATGTAGATGACTTTATGGTTATCGATATAACTGTTTGTGATCCAGCAACTGACTTTGATCCAAAACTTGAAATTTTCACTACTGATATTGATTGCAATGAAACTACTACTGGCAATTATAATGATGATAATACATGCCAATTCAGTAATTTGCAGTCATCCCTACTTGGTGTTCAGCTAAATGCCGGACAATATTATATTGTTGTTGATGGATTTGGTGGTCAAACTGGCAACTATGGTATTACAGTGACTGAATCTGGTACAGGTCAAGAACCTGCACCTATTGAAGATTTTATCGCTTATGAATCTGAAAAAACAGGTAATGAAATTTCCTTTGACGATTGGACATGGGCAGATGGCTCAAATCTAAACTACAATCGTGAACTTGAAGGATATAATATCTATCGTGATGGTGATTATCTCGCTTTTACTGAGCCAGATGTATTCACCTACCTTGATGAATATGATTCAGCAATGTATGATACTGAATATTGTTATATTATTAGAACACTTTATACTGATGGAGAATCAGTACCTTCAAATGAGTCATGCTCTCAGTGGAATTTATCTGTTGCAACAAATCTTACCGTTTCACCAGTTGAAACCTGGTTGGAATTAGAATGGACTGCTGCAGATTATGATGTTATCGAATATAATATTTACAAAGATGGTGAATTTTTAACATCAGTTGGCGGAACAAGTTACACTGACCTCGATACTGAACATGATGTCGAATATTGTTATTATATTACTGTTACCCATGCCGTTGACGGCGATATCGGGGAATCACAACCTACAGAAACAAAATGTAACATGTGGGAATTATGTCCTCCGGCAAACCTTGCTGCTGAACCTAGTGATCGCGCTGTTGATCTAACCTGGGAAGAAGTTGCCTGCGGTGAAGAAGTATATCTTGAAACCGGTGATGGAGTTCTTGCCAATGCTTTCTATTTCTATGATACCTATGAATTAGGTTATGCCCATGGAATGAGATTTGATATTGGTGCATCATTTGATGTACTTGCTGCATCACTTTATATCCTTTCTGAGGGTGATGCATACTGGCCATGGCCAGATGGAACTCACGGTCCTGTCCGCGTCCTAATATTTGATGATAATAATGGCCTACCTGGAAATTTATTATTCGATGGTGAAGCCACCGCTGAAAATGGTTGGGCTACTGTTTATCCTGATCTGACAGGTTTAGAAGGGGCATTCCACGTTGTTGGTACCCATAACGAGGGTTGGACAGACCTTGAAGGCTTTGGTGTTGACGGCGGTGTAGATACCCCTGATAATATGGTAACAATGCAGGCTGGAACCTGGTCAACAGGTGATGTTCTTGGTTACGGTGGTGACTATATGATATCAACACTTGTCTGGGCACAAGGTGGATTACAGCCAATGTCATTTGGTGACCTCCCATCTGATCCGTTTACAGATATGTCAGTTGTTGAATCCTTACCTGAGGATCTATTAGCTCTGGAAAATTCTAACGAATCACATCCTGATTATATGCCAAATGCAACTCGAGATTTACTGGGTTATGATATGTTAAGGGATGGTACAGCAATCGCAGAAGGTCTTGATCCTTCAGTTTATTCATATCATGATGATGGTGCGGATATTGAAGGTTTAGTAAACAATACTGAATATTGTTACACAATGATCGCCCACTATACTGAAGGTCCTTCACAACCAACAAATGAAGTGTGTACCACACCATTTGTACCTGCACCAACAGAATTGGTAGCAACTCCCCTACTTGGTCAGATCCATCTTGACTGGATGGTTCCGCCTGAAGGTGGTGGTGAAATTTTTGAGTATATTGTTTATCGTGATGGTGATTTCTATGATTCATCAAGTACTAATTCTTATGATGACAATGATACGGACCCAGGTATTGAGTATTGTTATAATGTATCTGCACTTTATGACGGTGGTGAATCGGCTCAAACCAATGAATCCTGCGCCATGTGGGATGTAGATGCTGCTGCCAGTCTTACTGCGACTGGTGTAGACGAACAGCAGGCTATTCATGTTGAATGGATGCCACCAGGATCTGAAGTGACACTTACTGTAGAGATACTCACAGATGTATTTGCAAGTGAAACCAGTTGGGATTTATATTCTGATGATGGTGAAATGATTTTCAATATGCAGGATGCTCTGCAAAACAATATTACCTATACCTGGGATGTGGTTATCTCGCCTGGAACATATACGTGGACACTTTATGATTCTTATGGTGATGGTATTTATCAGCCTGGTTACTATACTTTGGCAATTAACGGTGAAGTATTTGCTGAAAATTATAATTTCACCGGTTCAGTTGAGAGTGTCACATTTAATACAAGTGATGCTTTACTATCTGTAAGTAACTGGAATTATCTCAATCCTCAACCATTTGAAAAGGGACAGGATATTACCGATGAAATGGTTGCAAATCAGGAACTTGCTGATCCAACTATAGTCGTTGAACCCAGAAATACACGTAATTTACTATCTTATGAACTCTTCAGAGATGGTGACTTCTTAGCTTCTGTGGCCCCAGATGTATTAGAATATTGGGATTTATACCCCTCTGCTAATAATGATACAGAATACTGTTATTTTGTAGTTGCTGAATATGATGAAGGAACAGCAGAACCTTCAAATACTGCATGTGCCCAATGGGAGCTTTCTGCACCATCAAACTTAGTTGTAGAACCTTCAGGCAGTAGTCTTGAACTCATGTGGGATACTGCTGGCAGTGATGATCTAATCGAATACCTCATTTATAAAGATGGCGAATTCTTTACATCTACTACTGAAACTTCATACACCGATTTAGAAACAGATCATGATGTTGAATATTGTTATACAGTTTCTGGATTATATGATATCGGTGAATCTGGTTCAACAGATGAAGATTGCGGTATGTGGCGCTTATGTCCTCCAGGATATCTTGCAGCTGATCCAGGTGATCAATTAATAAACGTTACCTGGGATGAAGTATCCTGTGGTGAAGAAGTTGCACTTCAATATGATGATGGACTATTAGCAAATGCCTTCTACTTTTATGATACCTATGAATTGGGTTATGCTCATGGAATTAGATTTGATGTAGGAACCACTTTTGATGTTCTCTCTGCATCAATTCATATCCTTTCTGAAGGAGATGAATACTGGCCATGGCCTGATGGCACCCACGGTCCAGTAAGAATACTCGTATTTGATGACAATGGCGGATTACCTGGTAATCTGCTATATGAAGAATCAGTTGTTTCTGAAGATGGTTGGGCAACAATTAATCCTGATTTGACCGGTCTTGAAGATGCGTTCCACGTTGTTGGAACACATGCTGAAGGCTGGACAGACTTAGAAGGATTTGGTGTTGATGGAAATGTTGATCATCCAAATAATATGGTGACCATGCAGGCCGGAACTTGGACAACAGGTGACGTTCTTGGTTATGGTGGCGATTATATGATGGCTGCCCTCATTAATGCTTATGGTCAGATACAACCGATGAGTTATTCTGATCTGCCTGTGAATCCTTTTGAGGATTTCAGTCAAGTTGCATCAATTGAAAACGTTAATGGTCAAGTTGGTGATGAAAGTCATCCACCATTTTATGTACCTGCCGATGGTTCTCGTGAACTTGAATTCTATTCATTATTCCGTGATGATGAAGAAATTGCTGTATTTACTGATTTGTCTACATTTAACTATCTGGATGATGCATTGAATAATATGCAGGAATACTGCTATACAATGTCAGCTACCTATACTGAAGGTGAATCACCTTTGACAGATCCTGTTTGTGCAACACCAATACCAGGTGAACCGGCATTTAATCTGATTGCCCTTGGCACTGAAGATAATATCGAAGTCAGCTGGGAAGGTGCGCCTGACGCTCTTGAGTATGTAGTTTACAGAGATGGTGTAGAGCTTGATCGTACAAATGATCACTTTTACGCTGATGATTCTGCAATCAATGACATCGAATATTGTTACTTCGTTACTGCACAATATATTAGTGGTGAATCTTTCCCCACCAATGAAATGTGTGCAGAATGGTCACTGGGTGAAGTGGTTCTATGGATTGAAACCGAAGGCAATGGTTTCATTGAACTGAATTGGACTGACCCATCCGGCGGCGGCGGTGGAGGCGGCGGAAATGGTGAAACCATTGAAGAAGCAATCTTGATTACCTCAGTTCCGTATGATGATACACAAAATACCGCTAACTTCATGGATGATTATGATGAAGTTTGTCCGTATACCGGCAGTCTTTCACCTGATGTTGTGTATGCATGGATTGCCAGCCCTGGACAGTACCATGTTGACATCTGTGACTCAGATTACGATACTAAGCTATATATATATGATGAAGATCAGAATCTCATCGACTGTCAAGATGATACATGTAGTTCTCCAGATGGAAGTTCCTTCAGATCCGATATTAATATAAATATCACCACAGCTGGATGGTATTATGTTGTTGTAGATGGTTACGGCAGTCAGGCAGGTACATACAATCTGTCTATTACAGATGGCTTCTTGCTTTCTGAAGGTCATGACAACCAACCAGAAAAAGATGATACGATTCCGTATGTCGAACTTGGACATGGTGGCGATATTGAACCTGCCGAACCCAGAACAGAATCACGAGAACTTGAAGGATTCTTTATCTTCCGTGATGGTGACGAATTAACTTTCGTAGATGATCCAGATGCGCGAGCCTATGTTGATATGGCTTTGGTAAATGGCGAGGAACATTGTTATACAGTTCTGCCAATGTATAATCCTGAAGGTCCTGCTGGAATGTCAAATGAAGAATGTGGTGCAGCTGATGCTGGACCGATGTGTCCACCTGAACATTTCACTGTTGAAACAGTCGATGGTGAAGATTTCGCCCATCTCTCATGGGAACTTCCTGGAGATTGCGATCCTGGTGGCGGTGGTGACGGTAACGTCCTTGTTACTATTATGACTGATACCTGGGCATCTGAAACTTCATGGAATATTGTTGATTCCAGTGGTAGTTTTGTTGATGGAATTGAAGGCGGCACACTGACAGACTTAACCCTATATACATGGGATATTGATCTTGCAGGTGGTGCGTATACATTCAATATAATCGACTCTTATGGTGATGGAATTTATTGTTCAGATAATGGCTATTATCAAATTGATGTAAATGGCACTACTATCGGTGGCGGACCTGGTGTTGGCTGTGACTTTGGTGCAGGTATGAGCCATGATTTCACCACAGGTGGTCTATTACTCTCAAGTTCTGCATTCCATTTTGAACCTCCTATTCAGGGTGAAAAAGGTCAAGCTGAATATGATATGTCCGGGACTGAAAATGTTGAAGTCGTCGTTTATGTCAACGAAACAGCAAGAACTGAACGTTTAAATGGTTATAACATATACCGCGATGGTGAATGGATTGTTGAAGTTGATGAATATACAACAGAATATGATGATACTCATGCCAATGGTTTGACATATGATGTTGAGCATTGCTGGTATATGGTGGCTATCTACGATGATGGTCTCTCAAATCTCACTGAAGAAATATGTGATACGGTGGTTGATCCTGCCAACATTGCTGATCTCTGGTTTATTGGCGGGACTCTTGAAGCGGGAAGCTCAGGTACATTTGATATTGAATTGGACAACGCACTGAATGTTGCTGGATTCCAGTTCACTGTAAACAATGACCCGAATCTGCTCTCCGCAACTGATATTGCAATTACTGATCGAACTGAAGGTTTCGTCGTTGAATACAATGCCCAGGGTGATGGATCGGTTATTATTGTTGGTTTCAGCCTAATAGGTGCAGAAATCGAAGCTGGCTCAGGTCCTATTCTTGAACTAACCTATGAAGCAGGTGGCGGAATTCTTTCACCAACTGACGTGAATATCAGTTTTAGTGATGTATTTCTTGGTGGATCAATGGGCGAGCTCATTCTTACACTGGGTCATGATGGCAATATTCTGGTTAATCCTACTGGTGCCAGTGAACTTTCTGTTGGTAATGGTACAGCTGAACTTGGTGGAACCACATCCATTGAAATCTCACTGACAAATGAATTTGATATTGCTGGATTCCAGTTTAATTTATCATTTGATCCTGATATTGCTTCACTGGTTAATGCATTTCCAACTGACCGAACAGATGGTTGGTCCGTGAGTGGTGGTCCTGAAACTGGAACCATTATTGGATTCAGCATTATGGGCGTTCCAATTGCACCAGGTGAAGGCCCAATTGTTGAAGTTGTGGTCATGGGTGAATCTGAAGGTATTGCTGACGCATGTCTTGGTGACATAATCTTATCAGATATGGATGGAATACAGGTACCTGCCTCAATTGAATGTGGTATCTTTACTGTCGGCGGAGTTGTCGTTGTTGATGCACCTGTAATCACCGATATCTCTGCTGGTTCTGACCAGATAGATATTGACTGGACATGGGAAGCACCTGAAGACGCTCCAATTGATGATGATATTAGTAATTCCCGTTCAACGGTTGATTTATCATTTGAAAGTTATGTTGATGGCCAATTAGGTATTTTCATGACTAATGAAATTGATGTTGCCGGATTCCAGTTTAATCTAGATTCTGACAATGGTGGTTATGCATTGAATGGTGTCAGCGGCGGAACCGCAGCTGATAATGGCATGCTTATGTCAACAAATACCGGTGGCCTCGTTCTTGGATTCTCACTGTCAGGGGATGTTATTCCTGCTGGTGAAGGTGTCCTGGTTTATGCTGATGTTACCTTTGACGGTGACGAAGCATGTTTCTCACTATCAGCTCCAATATTCTCAGATGAATTTGGCGTTGCTATTGATGTAGATACAGGTGAAGAATACTGTGTTGGTGGAGTTGAAGTTCTTGGCTGTACTGATCCTGATGCCTATAACTATGATCCTGAAGCCACTGTCGATGACGGCAGTTGTGTGTATGAAGGCTGTATGGATCCTGATGCATTGAATTATGATCCTGATGCAACCATTGAATGCGATGACTGCTGCGAATATCCTTTCGAAGCGACATTTAATGTCTATCGTGATGGTTCGTGGCATGACACTGTTGTTGGAATGTACTCATACTCCGATACTGGCCTTGGTGGTGGTGAAACATATTGCTACACCGTTACTGCAGTACTTGAAGATGGTACTGAATCAGATTATTCAAATGAAGAATGTGCTACGACAAGTTCAGATTGTGCTGTTGACATGTACTCAAACCTTCCTGATCCAACTGGTGAATTCTCACTAATCATCGTTTCTGATGTAATGGGTATCGAAATGGGTGATTGTGATGAGATTGGTGTCTTTGATGCCAATGCTATCCTCAATGAAGGTAACTGTGAAACTGAGATTGGTGAACTGCTTGTAGGTTCAACTGTATGGACTGGAGAGCAGGCTTCAATATCTGCAATCGGGTCTCTGGATTATTGTGCCTTTGGCGGTGATCAGTTCCCAGGTTATGTTGAAGACAATCCGATTGTTTATAGATACTATTCAGCAGCAGATGGAATGGAATATGCTGTTGAAGCAGAATACACCGCAGGTAATGGTACCTTTGGTCAATTAATAACCACAGCTGTACTTCATATAGTTACTGATGTAACACAGGAACTCACACTTAATCAGTTCCAGAATAATAAGTTCTCAACATATGTTCAGGCTGATGATATGACTACA
>JABHXA010000039.1 GCA_018657495.1 Fidelibacterota bacterium | reverse complement strand
GTGCCATGTTTCGTTTTCCTTTCTTTTTTCTTTAGGACTAACTTACAACATGGTCCGACTTTTGGGGGGCAGGTCAACCAAAATAATAAGAGAAAAACATGAAAAAGGTTTGTATCGTCGGAGCATCAGGCAAGCTTGGCCAGTATATGGTACAACAGGCACTGGATTTGGGTTATGAAGTTGTCGGTGTATGTCGGCAGAAAAGCGTTGGAAAACTTGACGCTTTCAAAGACCGCATTACCATCATTCCCGGTGCAACAAACAATCCAGAAATCATTAAACAGGCGGTTGCCGGCTGTGATGGTATACTTACTGTGCTGGTACCTTGGGGAATGCAACAATACTCTTCCGGTACTGCTCAGGCCGTCATGGAATACGCCGCTCCGAAGGCACGCCTGATATTTTCCTGCGGTTGGCATATCACAATGGATGGTAAGGATATCTACTCATCCTCCTTTACATTATTAATTAAGGTAATAACCTGGTTGGCAAGACTAATTCGCGTTGTTGACATCGATGACCAGGTGGTAGCATGTCGCCAGATATTTGCCAGCAAAACCCAATGGACTGTCGTGCGCGGTAGTGGACTTGAAGAAGGTGAGAGCCAGGGATTGCCAGTATGGAGCCGACATATTGGAGATCCAATCCTAAAGAGTAATATCACCCGTCGTATCGATTTTGCCCTGTTCATGGTATCTGCCCTGGAAAACGACAAACTCATCCACGAAGCCCCTGCCATTGTCGGTTGCAAAACCCCCTCAGCGATTGCGGCTGAAACTGTAGCTTGAAGGAATGATAAATCACTTTATAAAAATTAATTAAGAGAATTATATATGATCAAAATAGCCATTATTCAACAGCCACCTGTTTTACTTGATAAAGAAAAAAGTCTCCAAAAAGCTGTTGATTTGATTGAAGAAGCTGTCGGCTCAGGAGCAGAGCTGATTGTCTTCCCGGAAACATTTATTCCCGGCTATCCGGATTGGATATGGCGACTCCGGCCAAAAAACGATAATTCATTGATCAATGAAATACATGAATCATTGATGGAAAACTCAATAAATCTAAAATCAAATGATTTACAGCCTCTTTTTGACATTGCAAAAAAGTATCATATTACTATAGTTTGTAATATGAACGAACGAGATTTCGCCCACAGTCAGACAACAATTTATAATACCAATATAATAATTGGACAAGATGGGGAACTGTTAAATCGCCATCGAAAATTAATGCCCACAAATCCTGAACGAATGGTATGGGGATTTGGTGATGCATCTGGTTTAAAAGTCATTGATACGCCTATTGGAAAAATTGGCAGTCTTATATGCTGGGAAAATTATATGCCCCTTGCAAGATATGCGCTTTATGCTCAAGGGGTCGAAATTTACATTGCTCCAACATGGGATTCCGGTGATACATGGGTGGCGTCAATGCAGCATATCGCCATGGAAGGCGCTTGTTGGGTCCTCGGGAGCGGCAGCGCCATTAAAGCAAGCGATGTCCCGGATAACTTCCCTGGAAAGAACACTATATACCCCGATGCCGATGAATGGCTAAATACAGGTGATTCTGTTGTCGTCGCCCCGGGAGGAAAAATCGTTGCCGGGCCCATGCGTAAAAAACAGGGAATTTTATATGCTGAAATCGATGTCAAAAAATCAGCTATAGCTCATAGAAAACTAGATGTTGCCGGCCATTATTCACGACCGGATATATTCAAACTGCATATTAATACTGAAGATCAAAGTCCCGTAAAATTTGAATGACACAGACTGTAATTCCACTTACCCAGAAATGAGTAATTTATACAGTTATAATTCTCATGTGCTTCTTAATGAACTCCGTTAATGAGATGATATTCACTATATCCAATGATAAAACTAAAAAGTAAACTCAATACATATTTATTCCCATGGATGCTATGGGCTTTATGTTTCACTCTGATGCAATCCCAGACGCAATCCTTTATTTTCAATCATCTGACAATAGAAAGTGGTCTTTCCCAAAATTCTGTCAATTGCATTTTAAAAGATTCTCAGGGTTATATGTGGTTTGGTACTAAGGATGGTTTGAACAGATACGATGGTTTTAGATTTACCATTTTTAAACATAACAGCTCAAATCCAAATTCAATATCTGATAACTACATCTTAAGTCTTATCGAAGATAAAAATGGTTATCTTTGGATTGGTACGGAAAATGGCGGTTTGAATCGTTTTAATCCGCAAACCGAAAAATTTACATATTACGTAAATGAATCTGAAAATCCTCAGAGTTTAGTAAATAACAATGTTTTAGCCTTAACTGAAGATAAAGACGGGTCAATCTGGGCCGGGACCTGGGATGGCCTCTCCAGATTGAATCCTAAAACCGGTAAATTTTCAAATTATAAGAATATTCCCGATGATGATAGTAGTCTTTCGGATAACTTCATCCGAACGATGTTAACAGATAAAAAAGGAAATATCTGGGTTGGCACAAATCAAGGTGGACTCAATCTCTATAATGCTAATGAGGATAACTTCACCCATTATCTTCACGATGAAAATGATCCGTTCAGCATTGCAAATAATTGGATACAGGATATTTTTGAAGATGATCAACAACGATTATGGCTGGGCACCTCCCAGGGAATAATTAGATTTGACCAGGTTGAAGATAAATTTTACTATTTTGACTTACTTGATACAGAAGATGAATCTGATTATGTTTTGTGTATGGAGCAGGATAAGCACGGAAATTTCTGGCTCGGTAGTGGCGGCATTGGAATAACAATTTTTAATCCTGAAAGCGGAGAAATTACCTTACTGGCATATGATTCTGAAAATCCATATTCAGTGAGTAATAGTGGAATTCGTGATTTGTATCTTGATGATGATGGTCTCATGTGGATTGGCATGAGAGGCAGTGGTTTGGATTATTTAGATATATACTCTAGTTTCAAATACTATCCACATAATCAAAATGACCTTTACAGTTTAAGTTCAAAAAGTTTAAGAAGCATATATGAAACGCAGGACAGCATCCTCTGGGTTGGCTCATATAATGGTTTGGATAGGATAGACCGTAAAAATAAAACCCTTACAAATTTCACTAATAATCCCTCAAATCCGGGAAGTATCTCAAATAAAAATGTTTACTGTATTCTAGAAGATAATGACAATGACTTATGGATTGGTACTGAGGGCGGAGGATTAAATAGATTTGACCGTAGTAGTGGTAGGTTTGAACAATTTATCCATGATGAAAATGATTCAACCAGCCTCAGCAATCAATTTGTCTATGTTTTACATCAGGACACAAAAGGATATATTTGGATAGGCACTGAAAATGGTCTCAATCGATTCGATAAATCAACTGGAATATTCAATCGATATTACCATGACCCTGAAATACTTACCAGCCTTGCCGGCAACACAATACATGCCATAGCCGAAGATCGAAATGGAGTCGTATGGATTGGTACCGATAACGGATTAAGCAGATATGATTATAGACCAAATACATTCAATAATTACAGCAAGCAATTTCAAAGTGCCAATGCAATTAGTAACAATAGAATCAAATCTATTTATATTGATAATGGAAATATTATTTGGGTGGGAACAAGTGGTGGTGGTCTAAATCGATTTGATCCTTTCGCTCATGATTTTATGGATTTTAATGTGGGAGACGGACTCTCAAATGATGTGATTTATGGTATCCTGGGAGATGACGATGGCAATCTATGGTTAAGTACCAATCTTGGGATAACAAAGGTCTCTTATTCAGGTAGAGGCAAGGTTATTGAAAAAGAATATTTTCATTTTACAACATTTGATGCCAGCGATGGATTACAAAGTAATGAGTTCAATACCGGTGCATATTTTAAGAGTTCATCAGGTGAGTTATTTTTTGGAGGTATCAATGGCCTCACATCATTTTTCCCAGGGGAGATTGTCGATCATCATAGCAATGTCAAATTAATACTTACAGATTTCCATCTATTTAATATTACCGTTCCGATTGCTACAAAATCCGATGAGAATAATATTCTGCAGAAACACATTAGTTTCACCGATGAAATAACCTTGACTCATCGTGATTTTCATTTTTCATTCGAGTTTACCTCATTAGATTATTTTTCGAATCCTAAACGTATATTCCAATATAAATTGGAAGGATTTGATAATAATTGGCTGATCACAGATATTTTTAATCGATCCGCAACATACACAAATGTTCCACCTGGAGTCTATTTCTTCCATTTGAAACCCTCCCCCGATAATGAGGACACCAATTCAAGGGAAACATCCATAAAGGTGATCATCAAACCAGCACCCTGGAAAACCTGGTGGGCATATTCAATTTATCTAATTTCATCATTTGGATCGATAACTGTAGTGATTTTCTGGCGGATTAAACGATTAAAAAATAGGGCAATGATGTTGGCGGTTACAGTGAGTCGGCGTACTGCTGAAATTCGAAATAATGAAAAAGAATTACAAAGACAATATCAATTTTTAAATAATGTTATCGAATCTCTCACCCATCCATTTTATGTGATAGACGTAAATAGTAGAAAATTGATAATGTCAAATTCTGCCTCCAGACAAGGTCAGGAGACTGGCAATATAACCTGCTCAGCCATGAACCAAAATACAGATGGTCTCGACTGTAAAATTGTGAGTGACCACTGTCCATTGGAAAATATAAAGATGAATAAAAAACCGGTTAAATCTGAAATTGAATATATTGACACACAGGGTATTGTTAGATTTTCTGAGGTCAATGCTTATCCAATTTTTGACGAGCATGGCAATGTAATTCAAATGATTGAGTATTGCCTTGATATTACTAAACGAAAGATTTTAGAAAATCAACTCAAGAGTAGTATAGATAGCAGAAATAGAGAACTTACTGCTAAAGCAATGCATCTTGCCAAGAATCATGAAATATTAAAATCAATTGTTTTAGATATACAGGATATGACGCTTCAAAAGGACTCCAATCAAAAACTGAAAGTCCGCAATATTGTCAATAAATTGAATTCCCAAATCAGTGCCAGCGGTGAATGGGATGAGTTTGAGTTATGGTTTAATGAGGTCCATAAAGATTTTTACTCCAAGCTGATAAATAAAAATATCAACCTGTCATCTCGGGAAATGAAAATTTGTGCCTTTCTAAAGCTAAATCTCAACACCAAAGAAATTGCCAACCTCACAAATTTAACTGTAAAAACGATCGAAGTCTATCGGAGCAAACTGCGAAAAAAATTGGAGCTCCAGCCAGCGGATAATTTAAACATTTACCTTTCTCAATTATAATATAGTAACCTCAACTCAACCATCATATAAAATATACTTTTTAGTCAACTATATTGTCGACTTCCATATAAATATTTAGAATTACTTCCCACATATTTTAATATAAATTATATCTTCGACCACTATTTTGTTCAAATACCAAAATAATTATAAAAATTAATTAATTAAAATAATATTTAATTTGTAGAATTTATAAGTCGTTTATATACAAGCAATAATGGTATCCATTAATTTCATGTAGTGGTTTTAATAAGGTGAATAGTGGTTTTAATAAGGTGAGGACATACCTTAATATTTTTTAATATTCACCGCAATAAAAATAATACAAACTTATTTTTTGTAATTCAGAGATGACACCCCAGGGAGAGTAAATTGGATAAAATCGAAAAACATAATGTATCAAATCAGCGAATTGATATAGAGTCCAATAGTGCGGATGACCAGAAGACCAAGCTTCGGATGAAGATTATAAGAGATTTCATAAAACAACAGGAGCCCCAAATTGGGGAGCCCTCTATTATGATGTCTAAACTAAACCAACAAAAGGAAATGAATAAATGAGAAAAACAATTTTTAAGCAATTCGCGATTTTTGCAATACTCATACTGACTGTGATACCAGCCTCAGTATTTGCCCAATCAGTAAATTGTGGTGATAACCTCACTAGCAATACGACACTTACTGCAGATCTGGATTGCTCTACATCAGGCACCGCCCTAACAATTGGACAAAATGGTATTACACTTGATGGTGCCGGTTTTACTATAACAGTAAATGGTAATAACACAGCTATTGTAGTTAATGGTAGAAGTAATATTACTATTACCAATGCAACAGTTGAGAGTTCTGTACCTGGTCAGGGAAAAGGACTGAATATTATTAATTCAGGCAATTCAACTATTACTAACAACAACTTTTCTGGATTAACTCATGCTATCACAGGTGGTGGTAATCCCAATACCGTTTTCTCAGGAAACAACCTGAGTGGTGCAAGCAGTCATGCTATCTATTTTACACAGCATGCCAGCAACTCGGGTATGGTGATTGACAATAACAATATTCAAAACTCTGCTGCAACAGCTATTGGTTTTTATGGTGGATACAATACACCTGCCAGTATTAATGGAAACAACTTGACTGGATCTGCACACGGAATGTATTTACATAGTATACATCAGAGTCCATTTACACTATCTCCTCCAGGTTCATCTGGTCCAAATAGTAATACTTTTGCAAACCACACTGAGTCAGTTATTACACTGAGCGGTAGTCGTTATATCACAATTGATGGTTGGGATTTCACAACATTATTTGATAGCAGTGTTGATCGAAGTACAAAAGTAGGGCTGAACATTTACAATAGCTCAAATTGTACAATTAGTAATAATAACCTATCTGGTTTTAGCCATGCTATCAAGGGTGGTGGTAATCCAAATACATCTTTCACTGGAAATAACCTGAGTGGTGCAAGCAGTCATGTGGACTTCCCTAACTTTGCAGGACAGTGAAAGAAGTCATAAATTAACCTTACAGAGGAGGATTTATGACACAGAAGA
>JABHXA010000038.1 GCA_018657495.1 Fidelibacterota bacterium | reverse complement strand
TTTTGTATTTTCCCAAAACCAAAATAAGGAATAGAATATTTTACTATTGGGTTGTTCTATTTTCTGTTTTGCTTCTTGTAGGTGTTCTTTTGTTCTATTTGGTTTTGTAGAAAAGAAGTTATCAGAATCATATTCAACTAATTTATTCATTTCTGCATAAATTGCCAAATCATTAATTTGTTTTGCAATCTCTCTGTCGGTAGCTGTAATTGGGATCCCTAATACTCTAAATGGGTTTTGATATATTATATCCATATTTAACTCACTTGCATTACAATAGCGTTTTGAAAGTTGATGATTGTTGGAATTATTAATTCCATACTTCTAATGTCATAAAAATTCTATATCAGAATCCAGGTATACTTTGAGACTTAAAGTAATAATAATAAATTATAAAATATTAGATTCTCCAATATTTTGATATATTATTTTATACGTTCTTTAAAATACCTTCGCATCCTTAACTATTAATATATTCACTGGATTAGTAGAAAGAATTTACAAAAGAATTTCAATATGGGGGGGCTGGTTGATGGTAGGTAGGGGATTTCCGTTAGAGGGTTGTAGAAAATTTCCCAAAAAAATATTTTTCAGATCGTTTTCTGGTAGGGAAAGCAGGTTAATCCCTGGGTGCAGGACCAGGGTGGTAGATAGGGGGAAAGCAACCATATACCCCATTTTGGGAAGATAAGGTTTAAAAACTCCCTACCACAATTAGCAGTAGGGAGTCCTTTATTACTTTATTATCTGTTTCTTCTTCTTTTCCTTAAGCTTCTTGAGGAAATCGATCGGTAAATTTGGGATTGATTGGTCGGTGCTAATTCTTCCCTTTAAGAAAATAGGGCTCCAACCGAGTAGTTGAAGCCCTATTACTGAGGGTTTATTGCAGAGAGTTTTAGTTATTTTACTAGTGCGACTTTTTGTGTTTGAGTAAAATCACCGGCTACAAGTTTAACCATGTACACTCCGGATGCAAAGGATGTCGCATCCCACTGGATAGAATGATATCCGGCTTCCATATATGTATTCACTAGTTGATTTACTTCCCGACCCACCATGTCATAAACGATGAGAGAGACATTTCCTTTTTCTGGTATGGAGTAATTCAAATTAGTCACAGGATTGAATGGATTTGGATATGCATGATATAATGCGAATTCCAAAGGTATTTCAAGGCTTGAGACAATGTTTATCTTGTTCCCATGTGGATCAGCCATGATTGGATCTAAATATATTAGACCTAGTACACCTCCATTTGACCGGCCAAGACCAGTGAATGACAATTGTAAAATATCATGTTCGCCAGCAGGTATTTCAAAGGAATCCTCCGGATAAAGTAAAAATTTAACAACCCCAAGATTCGTTGAATTATACTCAAGAGTTAGACCCATTGCTGCATCAAGTTTCTCTAGAGATGAAAATTCAAATTCCACTTCATCATATTCAACTGTCATCTGGAAGCCCTGGACAGGTACTTCTGAGTTAATGGATATGATATTATCCTGATCGTCAGATCGACCTAATCCTTCTGTATATGAAAAGTTAAAAGTAGCATTCCCAGATGCGATCATGTCACTTGATCGTGTTATATTTTGCTGATCACATCCTGGACTATTTATACAAGTCACAAGTGCCACTACATCAAGAACGTCAACACTTTCATCATGTGGAGAAGAAACGTCGCCATTTCTGAGTTGATTCTCTGTGAATTCTACAGTTTCAAGAGTATAGCCAACTATTGCAGTTAAATCAAGCACATCTACAGTATAATCAGTAGTGACATCACCATATTTTTGATAGAAATAATTAGCTCCCATATCACTATTTGTCCCATCAATATCATCGTAAAGCGAATTAGGGTCACCTGAGTCTATACATGGGCTATCTAACATAAGATTGTAATCAGTGCCAGATACAAATAATGGGTCCGAGTTAATACTATTTGTGACAGTTGCACCAGAAGGCAGATCTGATCCATAATAATTACAATAACGGATATTGATGTTATTTACAACGTGCCTCTCTAGCCAAGTTACATCACTATTATATATAATTGTATTTATTAAATTTAATTCATTAAAGGAGTCGCTATCCCAGCCGACAAACAAAGGACTATTTATTAATGTACAATTTACAAAGTTTGAACCTGGAACATAATCGCCTGCTGAATAGCCAGCATTATTATATACATTTATATTTTCAAATACACATCTGGTGAAATTTACTCCTGACGTGATATCACTGTCAGATGATATTGTTAGTTTACTAACAGCGGATCCTGGTGATTCATTTTTGAAAACGACATCTTCCATGTAAATATACCCAGTGACTTCTTTTTTAAAATGAGAAAGGTGACCCATTTGAAAAATAGATTTTTCATCATCTTGGTTTGAATTATGCTGTAAAATACCATCTACTTTTAACTGAAATCCATCTGCCAAGGTAATATCAAAATTATCTGGCATCAATAAAATCTCAGCTTCATGCAAAGTATAAATTCCAGAAGAATTATTTATTTGGGTATATACAGCTTCTGCAATTGCACCGTCCTGCTTGAATACGACTTCAGTTGCATATGAACTTGTTGGATTATTTGTACCATTTCCAAAGTCTATATTTGGACCTGTCCACTCAACAAACTTATATAGTCCACTTTCTGTTGCATAATATTGCGGGGCTTTGAGGGAATAGATTGCCATATTAGAGTAGAAGTTTTCATTTTGATTCTCAAATACTTGTAGATCTCCTGATCCACCATTTATAACGTCTAAACTCCTGGAAATTTCGGGTTGAATCCATTCATCTGTAGCATCTTGATATGCATACCAAGGATCATAGACTAATACATCTTGAAAATCTACCCCCGTCGGTAGATCAACACTTACATCGATTTCATCCTGATAATTCGCAGTAAGCTCATCAACTATATCTTCAAGCTCAAATGAAGACCTATTCATTAAGTATTCATTTGGTGAGTTTTTCCATGAATGATGTTTCATTTCTTCTAAAATCTCATCATGTGTTTTAATGGTATAGTTATCATTGAATTTTACCGTTGCAGATCCACCTGATTTTTTGTTATTGTAATCCATTTCAGTTCTACTGGTGTTTGATAAACTCAATTCTCCTTTAAGATTATATGTATCATCATCAATTGGGCGATTTGCAAGCCCGATTTGTGGGGCTATTGGCAGAGATGCTGACAATTCTGTCGTTGTAGAACTTATTGAAGGAACAAGTTCACCAAACTCTCTATATGAAACACCTGGTAGCAATTCAGTATAGAAATTTAGATCAAGTCTTTCTGAACCGAGAAACAAGGCAGTGTTTACATATGAATTTACTATATCGAACATACCATCTTCTAACCAATTTGGCCAATTACTAATATCTCCGTCTGCTGATATGCTATTAGCCTCAAAATTTATAGTAAAGCCATCATTTGTCCCGTCACTAGTTGAAAGAAATCCCTCAAGAGTAATATCTATATCTGCATTGTGACCCCAGAATAAATTATCCGTCCACACTTCAACAATTATTGTTGTATTATTTTCAAACGGTCCGGTATTTTCATCAAAATCTACTGTTAAACCATCGATTCTGATTATAACGTATTCACCACTACTGTTGATATATCCAAAACCTCCCATCTCAACTACAGATTGGAGTACGTTATTTACGGATGTTTCATCTATCTTGATTGTTACTGCGTTTTGACCATATGTAAATGCCAGTAAAAGACTTATTTCTAAAATTTTTAATATTTTTCGTAGTATGTTCATTTTTTTTCCTTTAATTTTGTTGTACTTAATCAAGTGTTAATTGGGTCCAAGTATCAAGTTCAGTTGGTTCTTCAAATTCATAAATTTCTCGATAATAGCCAAATGGTCCCTCAATATACAATTTTATTTTCTCGCAATTTTCTTCGTAGCCGGTATCTAGTACTGGGAATATTACGGTTTGTCCTTTATAAATAGTTCCGCCACTTGGAGAAAGGGTGGACAGCTGAACATTAAAGGTTGATGGAATTTCAGTTGGTATAACTGATGGACCCACATATCCAGGTTCTGGATCTAGGTACCAAGAATAAGGAGGTGGGTAGACATATTTTATTTCGATCTCAGTCTCTATTGAAGAGTACACTCTAAGATACCATTCATCACCAGAAGTGTGGATTAATTCGGTGAGAAAAGTAGGATAGGATGCATCAATAGTTATAGGGAAGTTAAAAGTAATATTTCCATCATTGACTATATATCCTGGTTCGATATCGTCGACTGTCATATTTAAATTGTCAGGAATTAAATCGCCTAAATCCTGAATCAATTGTTTTGGATAAATCACTATTCCGTCAAGAATTTTTTCATCATAGTATTCGAGTACTTCATCTATAGCAGGTTGATAGAGCTCTGTTTCACAATTAATTAGTCCGCACAAGTCATAATTTGGACTCAATAAATCTAGTAAATCCTCAATCGAATCTCTCACAAAGGATTCAAGAATTTGAGGAAATTCTTCTTCAAAATATGCTATCACCTCTAAAGCTGACACTTCAAGTGGAGGTATATTCAGGGTTGGGTGTAGTGTCCCTTCAATAGTTTCATCAATATCTACTGGAAATCCTAAAATAATAATATCGTCTCCAAATATTCGAAGATAAAGTGGGATATTAACTACCATTTGATTCTGATTTAACTCTATATCTGGTACTCTAATTATCCCCACAACGCTGATATCATCAACAATATTAGGGAAATTAAATACTGCTTCAGTTAATCCAACAGCCACCTCCTGATTTATAAATTCCTCAGATATTTCAACAGAAGGTGTTACAATCCTTTCAGTTGAAAATAGTAAGCAAGCGGTAAGTAATATGAGTATTGTATTTTTAGTCATATGTTCTCCATTTTTCTTGTTTGATGCAAGATATCTATCTTACTTTCCAATATAGAAAAGCCAGTGATACAAAAATCTTGCAGTTAGCCATTTTTGGCTTCTGCATTTCGCAGGTTTTTCGAATTGTCCCGGTGGTGAGAGTTTATCGGCTAAAACCGCCGGGGCACTTTTATGTTATCAACTATTTTTGTTAATAAATATTAATTTTATTATTTGTTGCTAGCGATAACCCCTAGCCACAATAGCATGACCGCCCCCGCAACAATATCCTGATATTGCTACCATATTATTATTATGGTCTATGGAGTATCCATAGACATTATTTACTCCAAATTGATTTAGGATAGTAGAATCAACAAACCAAGATTGTCCATTAAAATGAATATATTCAGCACCATTACTCATGATGCTAATATCATTTATTTTTTCCGTTTTCATTCTATAAACTGAACCTAGCATAGAGAATTCATCATGTCTTATAATAGTACGTGAATTACTGTCAATATAATTATAATTCCACAAAACTTGATTCGATGCAAAAAATGCTGTATCATTCAATACACTAACGCTCTTTATCCCCCCATATGGCTCAGAAAGTGTATTTTCACCTTCATACAGGGTAGTGACTTCATTATCATGTATCATCAAGGCAATACTCTCTCCAGAATCATTTCTACCTGCAACAAAGACATATTCACCATTGGTTGTGCCATCAATTTCATTTAATTGAATATCCGTACCGCTATATAGCTTAGAAAAATTCGTTCCATCATAGTGCACAATTGAGCCTTCTACACCAACAAAATAGATATTAGATGAAGAAGTGCCCCATATATCATTACCAACGCAAGCATTTAATCCCATATTCTGAATGTGGTATAACGACCATTCATTACCATCCCAATGAATTGGAGAACAATAATCAGTCACCCAAATATCATCCTCAGAGATATAGTGTATACTCCATAAATCCAAAGTGTTGCTGTAAATTCCTAGTAATTCCCATTCTACTCCATCCCAATGAGCAGCATTATATTCACCTTCAACAGTCTCAATATTGCCCACCACCCAAATATTATTTTCGTCAACAATAGTAACATCTCTCAAGAAAGATCCGTATGAGCCAATTGTATCGATCTCCCAAGAGAAGTTATGGCTGGTAATCTCCAGGCAACACTCAGTAAGGAATTCACCACAGGTATGGTATGTCTCTTGACAGATAACTTCGCAACATTCTTCGATGTCATCTTCACAGGGAAGGAATCCTAGATTGCAATCTGCCGGTTGGGGTCTTGTAGAATCCTTACATGATGACCCAAGAAAAATTAGTGATAATATTATTAATATGGTTATTTTCATCTTTTTATTAAATATTTGCTCTAATAACTCCAACTATCAATTTGACAGAATATAACAGAATATATAAAAATTAATTGTAAATAAGATCTTTGGGAGTGGTTTGTTTCGGTTTTTTAGCAAATCCTCCAAGATCAACAATCCAATATTAGAAATAGAAATAGAAGATATACAAGTAGTTTATGGTATATTAATTATTATCCGCTATGTATATATGAAATATCGCTTGTAATATGATGATTAGTGGTAAAATTCTGTTAACTTCTCCTTTTGCATGGAGGGAGGGGTAGATTGAAATTCAATTAACTATAACAATTATTTTACCTTTCAATGTTGTGTTTGACTCTCATTTATAATATCAAATCCTTTTCAGGATTGCAGAAAATTTTCAATAAAAATTCACAGATCGATTTCCGGTATGAAAAGCAGGTTAAACCCTGGGTGTTGCACTAGGGCAGGAGATAGGGGGGTTATTAAAGGTACCCTTTCTGGGAAGATAATGTTTAAACATAAGACTCCCTACCGCAATAAGCAGTAGGGAGTCCGTCTTTACTTCTTTATCAGATTTAGTTTTTTCTTTTTCCTCAGTTTCCTGAGAAAATCATCTACCGGTGAGTATGGAATGTTAAATATGTCAAATATTGTTCGTCGAGTGGTCGTAAAAGGGATGTCTTTTGCCCTTTCATTTAAATTTTTAGTCACGATTTTTTTATATTGCTCGTCTGTTACCATTGGATGGTACCTCCTGTATTGAGTCCCTTGTCGGGGTTGTTGTTTAGTGGGTTAATGTTTTTTATCATTTGTGCGTTTATGGTTTTAGTAATTTGGTACATATGGGCGAGCTTTATCCAGATCCTTATTAATGACATCACTATGGAAATTTACCAGAGATTCAGAGGCCGAGAACCGGATCCAAGTGCTCTAATGAAAAGAAGTGGATAGAAGGATGGGTAAAATGGATAACAAAGTAGAATACCTTGAGGAAAAACGAGTTGTATTACGTGAAAGAGCAACAAAGCTTGAACAGAATTACTCTCAGGTCAGGGATTCATATCAAAACGAATATGGTTGGCCCGAGTTAGATACAATTAGGTACGAAATCACACTGTGTTTAATGTTCGGCTTACATCAAGCTGCTATTCCTCTGACGAATCA
>JABHXA010000037.1 GCA_018657495.1 Fidelibacterota bacterium | reverse complement strand
TGATGAAATAATCGTTCATCATATCAATCTAAAAAGAAACTAATAACAGGGGGCTCATTGAGCCCCCTGTTTGTTTAAATATGACAATTATCAATTTAACTGAAATGTATGACAATCATCCTGATTGTCCTTTTGAATACTGAATATCGATTAACGAATGTTGAATGATGAATTGGGAAGTCAGGTAATTTTATTTATACTCTGATCATAATGTTAGCAGGCATTGTATGACAATCATCTTGATTGTCCTCTTGAATATCGAATTTCGATTAGCGAATTATGAATGACGAATTGAAGGACCAAATCTAAGTGCAGTTATTGTATGACAATCATCTTGATTGTCCTCTTGAATGTTGAATGATGAAATGAAGATCAGGAAAGGCTAATAATTATCAAACCACCAACTCAATTTCCCGAAGCGATACATTTCCTTGATCAGCATCTTATTTTGTCATCAGTAATTGTTGATGATTCATCTATTTTCATATTTTTAACTTTGGTTCAAGCTCACTGTATTAATAATTTTAGAGACATACTTATCTTATTATCTTTATAATATCAGTGGAGAATTCAAAATGAAGATGATTTCTGAAGGGAGTAAACCATTAATCCAACCACCGGATCTGAATGCGTTTCGGGAATGGAACCGGAATAATAAATCCAAAGCGCTTGTGGATAAAACTATGTCCGAAAGAGAGGCTGTATCCACCTTTATAAATGATGGTGATTATATCGGCACTGAACTTTATGGGACCGTTAGGGCACCTATGTCGATCATCCGTGAAATGATTCGGCAGGGGTTAAAAGATCTCCGTTGTGCCGGCCAGGGTGTTTACGAACTGGATCTCCTCGCTGCCGCCGGAATGCTCAAAGCCATTGACTGGACCTATATTGGTTTGGAAGTTTATGGACTTTCATCAAACCTGCGGAGAGCTGTTGAATCAGGACAGATTCAAGAGGTAGTTGAGTGGTCTAATGCTGCTATTTCATGGAGATTCAAAGCTGCTGCTATGGGTGTCCCATTTGTACCTGCCCGCGTTATGCTTGGGACAGATACCTTTAATTACAGCAGTGCCAAGTCAGTTGAATGTCCATTCACCGGCGAAACACTCTGCCTCCTCCCCGCTCTTATTGTAGATGCAGGCCTCATCCATGTTTCACGCGCTGATAAATATGGAAATGCTCAAATTGATGGCATATCCGGTTTTGCAGCAGAGATGGCCAGGGCCTCCAAAAGACTAATTATCTCTACTGAAGAAATTGTCGATGAAGATGTGATTCGCGCCAACCCAGAAAAGACTATTATCCCCTACTATCTTGTCGATGCCGTTGTGGAAGCGCCATTCGGTTCTCACCCCGGCGAAATGACCTATGCCTATGAACGAGACGAACAACATATTAAATCCTATTACAATGATTCAAAAAGCGTCAATAAAACCAATGATTATCTAAACAAATGGATAATGGGAGTGCGGGATCATCAGGAATATCTAAATCTGGTAGGTCTTGAAAAACTCGATTCATTTACCATTAAGGAAGATAATTAAATGAATGCTGAAAGATATAATGCCAACGAATTACTCATCTCAGTTTCCTCCCATCTGATGGAAGATAATGCCACCTGTTTTATTGGAACTGGAATCCCCATGCTGGCAGCATCACTTGCACAAAGAATGCATGCCCCAAATCTCATTTCCATTTTCGAATTCGGCGGTATGGGTGCCAAACTTGAAAAATTGCCCCTTGCAGTTGGCGACATGCGTACTTTTAATAAAGGTCTGGCGGCAGCGGGCATCTGTGATATAATGGAAACTGCCCAACGTGGATTTGTGGAATATGGTTTTCTAGGCGGTGCCCAGATTGATATGTTTGGTAATCTCAATTCAACCGTTATCGGCGATCATTCGAACCCAAAAGTAAGGCTGCCAGGATCTGGCGGTGCCAATGATGTGGGATCTTCGTGCTGGAGAACCATCATCATAATGCAGCATGATAAACGTCGATTCATTCCAAAAATTGACTTCGTCACTACGCCAGGTTATTTATCTGGAGCCAGCGCCCGTGAAGATGCTGGACTTCCTCCAAATACCGGTCCATATCGCGTCGTCACAAGTTTATGCACCCTGGGATTTGATCAAGAAACCAAATGGATGAAACTACTAGCTCTCAATCCTGGAGTAACAGTAGATGATGTCATCGAAAATACTGGGTTTGAATTGATCATACCTGATCATATCGGGCATAATCCTGAACCATCTGAAGAAGAATTAGATATTTTGCGTCATGATGTAGATAAGGATAGATATTATATTTGAACGTAAATCATATACAGATGTGAGCTTAACATAAATTCAGTCAAATGTCAATTTAACTCCCACCAACCTTGAACCATTATTTATGAAAATATTGGTCTGCACATTCATCACACAATTGAATTTTATTTAAAGGGATAAAACTATTAAAATTATATGCTATATCATCAGCTGTATTCTTTATAAAACTATTACTTTAAATTGTAAAACTTATAATATGGAGTCCATAAATGAACTATGCACTACGCTTTGCATTCATCCTCTTTTTGATAATTCCTTCATTCAGTCTTTCTGAAGTGACTTTTAATTCCCTAACAGCAAATTCAACGATCGCTGATTTCAATACTGAATGTGTATATGAAAATGAAGTCGGCGATGTCATGGGTGCAAGGTTCAGCCATGTCAATAGTGGATTTGTATTAGATTTTCTGAGAATCCAATCAGTCCCACAGGCATTTATGTGGGTGAATTCTCACCCGGTATCAGATCAGGGTGAGCCACATACACTTGAACATTTGCTCTTGGGTAAAGGAAATAAAGGCAGGTATGTTGCATCTCTAGAGGAGATGCGTCTTGGCAACAGCTCAGCATTTACCCAACAGTTAAGAACATGTTATCATTTTCATACCTCTGCCGGAAGCGATGTATTTTTCGAATTATTTGATGCAAAATTGGATGCTATGCTCCACCCGACATTTTCCGATGAGGAAATCAGGCGGGAAGTGATGAATATGGGCATTACTGAAGGTCAGGTAAAAGGCACCTTGCGTCTTGAGGAGAAAGGCACGGTTTATAACGAGATGATCACCTCATTTGAGCGCACCTGGGGAAATCTTTATTTTGAATTAGGCAAAATCATGTTTGGACAATCACACCCGTCATCATATTCCGCAGGAGGTTTCCCGGCTGAGATCCGTGAAATGGAAGCAGATGATATTCGAAAATTTCACCAGACGACTCATCATCTAAATAATATGGGTGCAGTAGTCACACTGCCCAATGACATGCCAATCGAGGAAAGTTTAAGACAGTTTTCAGATATATTGAAAAAAATTGAACCGGATGTTAAAATAGCAACACACCCTGACGATGGATTATATGATATCCCTCCTTATGATCCAGCTCCCGAAGGAACAATGCGTCAGGTATCTTTTCCACATCAAAATGAAAATGAGCCTGGTGTCATGGTTTTTGGCTGGCCGGCACAACTTGAACTCAACCTTCTTGATAAATATATGTTTGATCTATTCACTTATATTCTGTCAAGAGGGCAGACATCAAATCTTTATCGAAATTTTATTGATTCACAACATCGTGAAATCGATATTGGTGCCACCTCAATATACGGATGGGTCTCAGACGAGAAAGGAAATCCATTTTACATCAGCGTCAATAATGTTGACCGGACCTCTGCCAATACTGAGATGATGAAATCAGTGGCAGACTTGATTCTTAAGGAAATCGCCTATATCGCTGATATGAAGGATGGTTCTGAAGAGCTAAAGAAATTTAATGAGCGGATTATTAGCCGTATTAGTCAAAATAAAAGGGAATTACGGGATTTCCTCAATTCTCCTCCACGGTTCGGATATCGAGGATCTGGAGCAAATTGGATGGAACATCTCAATCGCCTCCATAAGGAAGGCGGTGAAAAGAGATCCCTGTCAATGAATGAAGTGATTGCTAAATCTATTGAATTTGCCACTACAGAAGAAAATATCTGGCGACGATATATTGAAGAGTGGCAATTATTATCAACGCTGCCATTTGGAGTTGTAACAACACCGGATCCACAATATCTTTCACAAACTGAAATAGATAGAGATATTCGCATCACTGAATATTTATCCGGGTTAATGGAATGGTACGAGACTGATTCTGAAGAGGCAGCATTATCTGAATACAAAAAGATTTATGATGAAAAAACAGATGTCATAAAGAAAAAAGCCTCAGAAATTGAAATGCCTGTTTTCCTTGATAATCCACCCATGTCACTCGACGATCAACTAGACTATCATGTTGAAACTCTTCCAGGTGGAGGAGATATGGTTATCTCACAGTTTGATAATATCACCGGAGGCACTACCGGTCTGGCATTTGATCTTTACGGTGTACCGGAATCCATGTTAATGTATCTATCTGCCCTGCCCATTTTCATGACTGAAATCGGTGTAGTGAAAGATGGCGATAAACTCTCATACGAAAATATGCAGGAATCCCTTAAACGGGAAATACTGCGATTGAAAGCAGCCTTTACGACCAATACCCGAACCGAAAGAATTGAGTTAGTGGTGTCAGGCTCAGGTTCAAATCTTAATGAATCAATCGATGCAATTGGATGGATGGAGAGCATTTTGATTAATCCGGATATGAGTGAGGAAAATCTTCCCCGCATCCGTGATGCCATTGACATGCGGTTGAGTGCCTTGAGAAACAGGACAAAGGGCAGCGAGGAATCCTGGGTGAATAATCCCGTTGATGCTTTTTGGAAACAATCCAATCCATTATATTTATCAACAAGTTGTTTTTACACGCAGGCCCATGCATTGCAAAGAATAAAATGGCAGCTCACCAAAGCTCCTGAATCATTAGAAAATGAAAAATTCACCCGGTTTATGTATGAACTGGCTGAACTTCCTGACGAAATGAATGCTGATGAGTTATCTCGGGTCATAGCAGATTTGCAAAATGAAGATAAATCCGGCAAACTTTTTAAACGGGGAAAAATTGGTTATAATCTCAAAAAAATGAATGATGAGTCTTTGGAAATCGCTGAAAAAGCCCTTGCCGATCTCCAGCATAATCTTGGTGAAATACCTGATGAAAATCTCAATGCCGATTGGGAATACCTGTGCAATAGTATGATGGACGATTTGGCGGTAGAACCATCAGAAGTTCTTAAAGCAGAGATGAATTTATTAAATCATATCAGGGGTCAACAGAATATCCGCGGTTATATGATCAGTAGCGAGTCAGCCTCAAATCAGATTAAACCGGAACTGGATAAAATTGTCAGTCAATTTAATAATGATCAATTTCATCGTTTCAATTATGGATCCACACCACGGATTGCCGATAGGATGAATGATCGATACGCTGACATGGAACGACCTGTTTATGTTGGATTATTAAATGAAAATACCAGGGCAGGTATCCATATCAACTCAGCAGAAAGTGCCAGTTATTATGATTTTGATGAAGAAACCCTTCTCAATTTTATGGCAGCACGTTTGTATGGCGGTGGTGGTGCTCACAGCATGTTTATGAAGACCTGGTCGGCAGGACTTGCCTACTCCAATGGTTTGCGATCCAATGAGTTTACGGGCAGACTACGTTACTATGCTGAACGCTGTCCCGATTTATCACAAACCATGCAGTTTGTCGTTGACGAATTAAAAAACGCCCCATTTGACCCATCTCTTGCCGGTTATGCAGTTGCCCAGGCATTTACTTCCGTACGCTCAGGTAACCGCTATGACAGTCGCGGTATTGCTATGGCAGCGGACCTTGCAGATGGTCTCACACCTGAAAAAGTCAGCCGATTCAGAGGAAAAGTTATTGAATTGGGAAAAAGAGAAAATATATACGACGATCTGCATGAGCGGATGATTTCCACATACGGTCAAGTATTACCTGGATATGGTCCATCAGGATCCGAATCTAATAATGCAAACTATTTTCTTATCGGACCTGAGAGCCAATTACAGCCCTATCAGGATTATCTCAATTCTGTTGAAGATGATGCCATTTTATACCGTTTATATCCCAGGGATTTTTGGCTGGTAGACAGAGCAAACCGGTAATGGAACCTATTTTGGTATTGAGAAGCAATTCTTCATTAAGGAAGTTCTGAATTGTTCGAAATTATCCTAATTATTATAGTTTAGTGGGAATTGGCATCAATCGTAAAAATAAAAAAATGGGAAGTAATACTCACGTGACGAATTCTACTGCTACATCTCTGGTTATTCTTGGAACAATCCAGGATGCCGGTCAGCCACATATTGGATGTGACAAAGAGTGTTGTTCCAACCTGTTTGATAATCCTGACAAGAACAAACAGGTCATTTCCTTAGGTCTATATGACGCATCAACTGGTAAAAAATATCTCTTCGATGCCACCCCTGATCTTCCAAGACAAATGAAGAGCTTGAAAGAATATGCAATATCAAGTGAGAATAAGGTCATGGATGGGATATTTTTAACGCATGCACATATTGGGCATTATACTGGATTGATGTATTTGGGTAAAGAAGCAATTAATGCCCAAAATATTCTTGTTTATGCTATGCCACGAATGAAAGATTTTCTACAAAACAACGGTCCTTGGAGTCAGCTTGTAACGCAAAATAATATTACTCTCAACGAACTAAAAAATGAAGTAAGTATTCAGCTTTCAGATAATTTAGAGATCACCCCTTTTCTAGTTCCACATAGAGATGATTATTCTGAAACGGTTGGATACAGAATAAAAGGACCAAAAAAGACTGCTCTCTTTATCCCTGACATTGACAAATGGGAGAAGTGGGAAAAAAATATTATCGATGAGATAAAAAAAGTTGATTACGCTTTTCTGGATGCTACATTTTACAGCGGAAAAGAGCTATACAATAGAGATATTAGCCAAATTCCTCATCCTTTTATCATTGAGAGTATTGAAATGTTTAAAGGACTTAGCCAGCAAGAACGAAATAAAGTTGTTTTTATTCATTTTAATCACACAAATCCTGTTTCTAACCCAAAAAGCCAGGAGGCAATAAATGTTGTAAACCAGGGTTTCAGGGTTGGTAGAATCAATGATATATTTGAATTATAGCTAATGCTTACAATGTATATAAAAAATAGGTATGATGGTTGTGTTATCAACTGTTGCAGCTCAAATCAACTTTAAAAATACTTGATTATGAATGACATCGAAATTGCTTATTTGACAAATACTAACTGGTAAAAATTATGACTGTACCAAAAAATAAACTATTAGAACCATTGATGGAAGTAGCAGACATATTGACACCTGCAATGCTGATTGAAATGGTTGAGAATAAAGAATTCATAATCGCTACAACAAATCGGATTTTCCTTCGTGACTTCAAACTATGCGATGGTGATATAGAAATTCAATTTTATGTAGATGCCATATTTGAGAACTGCTTTACACCGGAGATTATTGAGCTTTGGGAAAGAGATTCTATTGTGCCATTTCCAGATGAATGGCGTTAAAGAATTGAACCAGTATCAAAAGTAATGATGTGAGAAAATGAAGAAATTACTCATCATAATAATTCCTGACCTGCCCCCCAAAAGTCGGACCATGTTGTAAGTTAGTCCTAAAGAAAAAAGAAAGGAAAACGAAACATGGCACG
>JABHXA010000036.1 GCA_018657495.1 Fidelibacterota bacterium | reverse complement strand
TGACATTTCTCACATTCCAGACCAATGTGTTTTCCATCCAGGATATATCCAGTTTTAGAATGATCAAATTTATCCTGTCCATCCTCCCAATATATCATTGAAAATGCGGATCCATTATGATCAGAGTGACAGATATAACAATCTGATAGATTATTCCCACCGTGATAACCCTCTTTATTTCTCATGGATTTCTTGATGGTTATATGACAATCCGTACAGTCATCATTATCAACAGATTTTCCTTTTGAGTGGCATTGATCACAGTTTTGATTTCCAGAAAGAAATGCATGCGGGTCAGATAAATCACCAGGAGAGAATTGAGAGAAAGAAACAGAGAATAACAGGAATATGAATATATTGCTTTTCATACCTTGTGTTCAACTTTTGAACCAAATTTGATACCAACATCTTTCAATAATGCATAAGGAGGGATTCCACCAGCAAATATGAACACATAATCATTATCCATTTTTATCTCATTTTGGTCCTGTTTTAGAATCACAGAATCATCCTCGATGTTCATCAAATTTGATGAAAAATGAACTTTTACATGTCCTTTATTCATCATCTCTTCAATTTGCGTTTCGTTTCTGGATTTTAATCGAAAGAAATTTTCCTTTCGATATGACATGATTACTTTATTTCCATATTGGTGGGCCATGCCAATTGCAGCTTCAACAGCAGAATCTCCACCTCCAACTATGAGAATATTTTTGTCCTGATAAGATGATGCGTCAATCAATTTATACGATACTTTGCTCTTTTCCTCACCTTGAACCCCCAGCTTTCTTGGAGTTCCCCTTCTACCGAGGGCAAGAATAACATGAGTGCTTTCAAATTCTCCTTTAATGGTTTTCGATATAAAGCCGTTCTCCTGAATTTCAATTGACTGTAGCTTTAGTGATTCCTTTACCTCAATGCTAAATTGTTTTTGTACCTTTTTCCAAATTTCAAGTAATTCTTCTTTTGAATAAATCCCTTTATCAAGGACTCCGTAAAGAGGCAATTCAACATTTTGAACCAGGGTCATCTTTTTTCTTGGATACTGCAGAATGGTACCGCCAGCTGATGTCTGATCGATAATAGTGTATGAAATCTTCTTTTCAACGCAGCGAAGAGCAGCAGACATTCCTGCCGGTCCTGACCCGACAATCATCACATGGGTATTTTCCTGGGATTGGGTGAAAATTGCATCAACTGCCTCCTTGCCTTGAGCAATGGCGTTTTTGACCAGTGAAATGCCGCCTAATTCTCCAGCGATATAAATACCGGGAATATTGGTTTCCAGGTTTTCTGATAGTTGCGGGATATCCTCTCTGGTGGAAATATCACCCATGCCTATTGATATAGCACCTACTGGACATTCCCTGGCACATTCACCAATGCCAATACAACTGGCTCCTTTGACGATAGCAACTTTTCCCTTTACTAGGCCTAACACATCCCCTTCAGGACAGACTCTAGTACAAATTCCAATCCCAATGCAGGCATTTACATTAAACTGTGGATGCCTGCTAAACGGCGTGCTTTTACCCGTTTTTTTGGCTTCTTCAATTTGTGCTGATATTTTTCTCGCATTTTTTTGCTTATTTAAATAATAAGGAATTAACACTGCAAAAATTATAATCGCAGCTAATATAATCGTTGCCAGTGTTTCGTTGATATTTAGAATATCCATGTGAAACCCATAAAAAGTGTTAGCGCAACATGCAAAAACAGAATAATGATCATGATGTAAGCAAAGGGTTTATGAATAACATGCCAGTAATGGAATAATTTGTGAAACAACTCCAATGAACCAATACGCCTGGTGAGGATGATATGCTGAAGTAGAATCTGTTTAATTTGCTTTATTTCATTTTTCGGTATGTTTTTATTCAATAAACCGGATTTTTTTATCCTTTGACCAATTCTTATTCTCAGGATAATATTTTGAACAGGCATCATGAAAAATGTCTTGAATCTTGATGTGGTTGTTTTTTGATTATGATCATTCTCAAGCAACAAATTAATATGCGTTCCATCAAATTTATATCGATCTATAAGAGAATCTCTTAACGAACCGATTTTCTTTTCCATTTCTTTAGCGGATAACTCGACACCATCTTTTGCCCGTGGAATTTGAACGTATATATATTTTCCGATAAAACCTGAAATCATGACAGCCATCATTGACCAGAAAGACACGGAAACCAGACCATTGAATTTGAAGGTAGTGTGTAAGATAATCAGGATAGGCCCGGTAATGCCCATAAAGATATGATAATTAAGCCATGTTTTAAGACTGCCGAACTTCCGTAACCATTTCCATCGTTTACGCAAAGAATAGACTAGCAGGCCAAGGACAAGACTGGTACCGAGTATACCCAGACCATGTCCATAAATACCACTGGGTTTCCACATCTGATGAGCCGGTAAATGGGGACGCTCTAATTGACTTGTGAAATAATATTCACCAGCAGATTTAACGCTGAATAAAATTACCACTAAAATTATTAGAGAGAATATTGTGATTAATACTTTATGAATCATTTATTAGATTGTTTTTGAAACTAATAAACTATCACGCTTCAAAAGAATATCGAAAGTAGAATTATATTTTGTTACACTATAATTATTTAAATAATTTCTATTTATTGTATCCATTCTATAAAGAATTATCGAAAACAATATTCGATATTATACTCTTATTATCTAATAATAAATGCTTTTATCATTTAGGTTATAGTTTACATTATTATACAATGTCAGATGGAACGAATGAAATCAATTGATTCCAGGGGACAACGAACTATTTTACCTGCCGGGAAAATTAATGGATACTACTGTGTATTCTATTTTCTATTGAATTTATTGATTAATAATGAAGAGAAACCCCAAAAACAGATTGAGAATAATTTTCCTTCAATCCGTCGTTTTTCCAAAAATAATTTGTCCAGGAACCATGCAGACTAAATTGTTGGTTTAGCATGAATGAGAATCCCGCTGAGATTGATTCCCTTTTATCATCATCGAAATCACCAGTATATGGGACTGGTAAATATTGATAACCACCATATAAATGCATTGGAAACATTGGTAAATGAACGGCAGCTCCTATATGATGGGCTACCGTTGATTCAAATGTAGATTTAATATTATTGTTTATGCCTATTTCTGCAGGCAATTGCAGATCTTCTTCAAAAATGGTTTTTGATTTAAACTCAATATTGGCAAAATCGGTCCATTCCAGTTCATAAAACAAATTGAATTCTTTTGTATTAAACGTACCCCCTAAATGTAGCACCATCGGTTTTTTGAGAGTATATTCCCATAACTCGTTAAATGATCTGAGATGGTCGAAATTGTCTGAGTAAATCCATCGGTCATCTACCCAAAGTTTTGTTGGTAATTCCAATGAACCACCTATTTGAAATTGAGGAGTATATTTCTGAAGAAAGCCAATAGATGCACCAAAACCGCGATATGATGCATTAAAGAAATCTGTTGAATCCGGGTAAGCTGAATTTGGATATATCTTAAGTAATTCATTCTCACCTCTGAGATACTTGAAATCCACTCCGATATAGAGATGTTTGGAAAATTCTATCGCAGCACCGAAGCTGGTAATATACATGCCGCCATTAACATCAAATGTATAATCGTCATTGACACCTGGGATGTAATTCTCATTTATCCCTGCCCCTGAAAAGCTTGTTTCTTTATTTATTCCAAAGCCAAAAACCAGGCTACCCTGATAAACATGAATCGGTAGAATAGCATACAATCCACTAAACCCACTGTTTGACAAATCTCTGTTACCGTCAAATTTGCCGTTGTAAAAGTTGGACCCTAATGTGGAGAACCGATGTAAACCCAGATTTGCCGGGTTGCTTGTTAGGCCTGGGATGATTTCCCCGGCAGTTACTGTAGCCTGACCGATACTATTTTGCAGTGACTGAGAACCTTCAAATCCGAAAAAAGGCAGTAATGCATCCATCTCGTTTTGCGCTGAAGCAAAACACACACACATTGACAGGACCATTATCTTCCTCATTATCTTGGTCTCCTATCCGGTCGTTTTGCTTTCTTTTTTCCATCTTTCTTGGGTTTATTTGAATTATCTCCATTATCACTATTACTATTTGAACTTGCTGGGGCCGGATCAGAAGATGCCGGTGAGCTCACCCCACCAGCTGGCAGTGGATCGGGCTCTAGCTGACCACCGCTACCGAAATTGGGATTTCTGTAAGAGTCCCTATCTCGCCTCGCTTTTTTGGGGTCACCATCTTCACCATCGCCTGATTGCCACCAGTGATTGTTATAGTAATCATCATACGGGTAGTATGAATATCCACCATGATACCAATAATAATCATCATAATAGTAATTGTAGTCAGAATAATATGGATCATAGTAAAAATCAGACCACCAACTGTAGTTCCTCCGATATCTTGGGTGATTTGAATAGCGACGAAATGATCTATTATCGATATCATTATAGATGTTAACCTGATCACCCTCTATAAAGTAATTCTCATCTTTAGATTCAACCCCTTCACCATTTTGCACAGGTGGATCTACTACAGTGTAACATCCAGTCATCAAAAATATAAAAACAAGTGCTATATATTTATTCATTAGTTGTTTCCCTTCTGTTTCAAATTATACAGGAAATTGAAAGTAAATATTTCTATCAAATTCTGGTATTTCCTTTGATGAATTATGATCATCAAAACTGAGAATTGATAATTACTTTCCCGTAATGCCAAACAATTTCTCTTCATCTTTTGTTAGGTCGGTTAGAATTCTTTATGATTAATATGGAGTAAATTAAGCTTATACTCATTATTCCTCTCATCAAAATATTGTTACACTTTCTAATGAATATATAGGTCAATACTCCATGTCTCGCCGATTCTTGCTGGATAACAGAAATTTGAAAATGGCTTGTTATAGGCACAAAGATATACTACAATCGTTTTTTATGTAAACTTTCATATTTCTATATAATATTGATCTTCACCAAATTTTATCTATATTAAAAGCGCCACTGCGACAAAACATTTATCATTTAGTTAACTGGAAATTTTACCAAGTAGAATAAAATATTTCACCGTAAAATCAAAATATTCCCAGCTTATAAATAATTATTAAAAGTCAGGTATTTTCACAATGGAAATAGCGGGCTGATTCTTTAGATTATATTTATTATTTTAAGTCGGATAAATGAATTTTATAGTCATTTTACCTAGACTGACAAAATTAACCAGAAATAAAACAAACAGCAATGGCATTCATTCCTTACCTTTCTCAGGATAAAATTCCTGTTGATCATCGGGTTTCCGATCATGACAATATTGTGCAAATCCACAGTGTTCACAGTAAAGTTATGAAGATGCATCTTGATCTCTATTTGGAAATGATGCGAAAAAAGGGACCACTATCTTTTATCCAGAGAGAGATGATTGCAGTACTTGTTTCATCCATAAATAAATGTTTTTACTGAGTGACACATCACGAGGCGGGTCTTCGTTTTCGAATGTCAAAATCAAACATAGATCAGGATGAACAGGATAGAATCATTTCATCTTTGAAAGAAAATTATAAAAAAGCAGACATCAACTCTGATGACATGGTAATGCTTGATTATGCAGTTCGCCTTACAGAAGATCCGGCTTCGATTACATCATTACATGTAACTGAATTAAAAGATCATGGGTTTTCTGATCTTGCTATACATGATATTTGTTTTATAACGGCTTATTTTGCATTTGTCAATAGAATGGCAGATGGACTTGGCGTTGAACTTGAAAATGAGACCGTCTCTTGATTCAGACAGAATTTCCTACATTAATTATGGAGAAATCATGAAAATAATTCATTGGATACTAATAGTGTTAACATCTGGTGCATCTTTTATAATTGCACAGGGTGAACCCACCTATCTACCTATGAATCCAGGCACTGCTACAGGTAGCCGACCTGAAATCTCACCCGATTATTTTCAACAGGGTATATACTACATTATGGATATTGTATTCGATCCAGAATCGGATATTATTACCGGATCTGAAACACTTACCTATGTTAATAATAGCCCTGATACTCTGCAGTTTGTTTATTTCCACCTTTACCAGAATTCATTTATTCCGGGTAGTTATCAGGACATTCGTCGCGTTGGTGAAGGAGATCTTGATATACATGAATTAGAGGAATCCCAGCAGGGGGGTACAAAAATTACCAGCATGGAAGATGCCAATGGTCAAACGCTGAATTTTAAAGTGGATGATACCAATATGAAAGTATGGTTGAATGAACCTCTACCGCCTGGTGGAAATAGTATTTTTTCCCTTCAGTTTACAACCAAGTTCAGCGATCATGATGCCCGAATGCACAAAGGTGACGACTATTATGTGGCTGCTTTATGGTATCCAAGGATAGCAGTTTATGACTTTAAACGTGGATGGAATAATGATTTTCACCTTGGTAGAGAATTCTATGGTGACTTTGGCACCTTTGAATGGAATCTTACCCTTCCTGCCCATTACATCGTTGACGGTACAGGGAGACTATTGAACCGTGATGAAGTGATGCCAATCACCCTTCGTCAGAAAATTGATATTACCCAGTTCAAAGACAAGGATCCACTTGAACCCGTTACCATAATTACCGAACCGACAGATGAAACAAAAACATGGGTATTCAAAGCTGAGAATGTCCATGATGTTGCCTGGATAGCCTCTCCTTCGTTTCGAATTGGCGTTGCCGAATGGGATGGAATAAAAGTATATTCTTATGCCAGAGAGCAAAATGCTGCAAAATGGCAGGATGCCGCCCAAGTTGGTGCCCTGTTTATTGAAGATTATTCCATTCGCTGGGGACGTTACCGCTATCATAAAATTATTGTTTCAGATGTTGAGGATGGCATGGAGTATCCCATGCTCACTGCAGACAGCGGGAAGTCACCTGGTTATATTGGGCTTCTCGGTCATGAAATTGGTCATAATTGGTTTTACGGTTTGGTCGGCTCCAATGAAACATACCGGGCTTTTCTCGACGAAGGATTTACCAATTTTATTACGGCTGTCTCAATGGATTCAATCTGGGGACAGGGCAGCGCCACCCAATATGAAAAATGGTATGCCTCAAGATTCTACCCAAGAAAATCGAGAAAATATATGCGCAATGATCTGAGATATATGAGGTTTGCCAGAAGTGGATTTGAGAAAGATCCTCTGAATACTCATTCTGATTATTTCAACGAATACCCTAACTACCGGTTAGTATATTCCAAAACTGCCTCCATGCTTTTTAATCTACAATATACTCTTGGAACTGAAACTATGAACAAGGTGATGCAGACATATTTCTCTCGTTTTCTTTTTCAACATCCATATCCGGAAGGTTTTATAAAAGTTGCTGAAGAAGTGAGTGGTAACAAACTGGACTGGTTTTTTCACCAATGGCTTGATCAGACGATAACTATTGATTATGCCATCACCGATTTGAAATCCCTCAAAATTGATGATTCTCATTTTGCAAAACTATCCTTAAAACGCAAAGGTAAAATGGAAATGCCTTTGGATATCCAACTCACACTGCAGAATGGCGAAACAAAAATGGTCCATATCCCAAACCAGGAAGTAAATCAAAAAGAACTACCTGAATCCTGGTATACTGCAAAACGCTGGGTTGGATGGAATCGCTTTAACAATACCTACACTGTTGATGTGCCAGTCAGTTCACCAGTAGTGAAGGCCGTCATTGATCCTTCGGGGAGGTTGCTGGATATCTATCGTCTTGATAATGTCAGCGGCATCCTGCCCCCCATCAATTGGCAATCGGATAATATGTATGTCTATTATCCAACATTGGACGCTTATGATGTGTATCTTCGTCCCACTTTCTCGTATAACAAGGTGGATGGTTTCAATCCTGGGATACATTGGAATTCTGGATATATGCTGGATGATTTCTATAACCAGTATCATACAACAGGTAGTATTCGTTATAGAACCGCATCTACAGCACCTGAAGTTTCATTCTTTTTTGAGACACCTATTGATTTTCTTGGTGAACTCACACATGTTTTTACCGATTTCAATTATTCCGGTTTATATGAATCATTCGAAATTGGCTACACTTCACAGATTGCTCAGGGCATTGACTTATTCCCATATCACGATATCAGCTTATCTTTACAGACGAGTAAACTGAACTCATCACAGTATGTCCCGGAATGGCAGTCATGGGAATTTGGTCAAATACAAAGTTTGAAAATATCCCATGGGTACTATTGGGCAAAAGGGGAGTCCTCTGGAGATTACATTGTTGACATTGAAACCAGTATCAATGGAAGTGATTTTAATTATAATCAAATCACACTTACGACACTCAATGATCTTACTTTTATTTTACCTTTGAATATTCGAACATTTTCCGGTTGGCAGTCCGGTTCAGTGCCATCACAAGTTTCATTCAGGTTAAACGGTGCCTCCTTTTTTAATACGGTTCAGAAGAATTGGTTTTATTCAGGTGTAGGAATATTTCCTGATGACTTTACTGAGAACTCCCGCATACATTCTTCCGGAGGTGGAAATATCCGTAGTGAATACGTAATTACAAGTCCACTAAAATGGATGACTGCCGTCAATGTGCAAACGGATCCATCATCATTCCTTGAAAATCTATCTGGATACGACAAAGTCATGAAGAAGTTAAAAATCCAGCCACTTGTATTTGTCAATTGGAATTATTTTAAAAACATCAATGATGAGACTGAAACCATTTTTGAAGCAGGCATAGGTTTGACAAGACCACTTACATTTATTCCGCCATCCCTTGGAGAGTTTGTTATTCGATTTGATGGTGCAGTCCCTGTTTGGGGAGAAGATGCCAAAAAGAATTGGGTGTTTTCCCTTGAAAAGGCATTCTAACTCCTAAAATGCGTCGAGTAGAATTTATATCTGGGCTTTATCAAAAAGAAGTTTTTGATCATTTGATCCAACTTGAAGTTGGATATCTTGGGATAAGTGATTCAAAAGGTTTTGCCCGCCCCGTACCGCTGCAATTTGTTTATCATGATAGCGATATATATTTTCATGGTGCTGATGTCGGCGAGAAATTCCAGGTTTTCACTAAAAAGTCAATGGTATCTTTCTCAATGATCAAACCATTATCGATGATGCCATCATACTGGACGACAAAAGATTATGCCTGTCCTGCCACTTCTTATTATCTATCGGCATATGGCAGAGGTAAGGGCGAATTGGTTGAAGATCTGAATGACAAAGCTCTATATTTGAATAAGATCATGGAAAAATATCAGAAAGAAGGTGGATATATTCCCATCGATGCAAATCTGCCATTATATAAAAAAGCACTCAAGGAAACTGCCGTATTTCGTATAAAATCTCTTAAATGGGATATTAAATGTAAAGTGGGGCAAAATTTGATACAGACAAAACGGGATAATATAATGGAGCATTTAAAGATTAGAGCTACAGATTTAGATATAGAAACAATTTTCTGGATGAAATTATTGAATAATTGAATATTTTATTGTTTAAACCACAATGTCTATAAATATTCCCTTGCCAAATGCTTCTCTTTCAATTCCACTTTTATAGGATATGTTAACAGGATTTGACTGCAACTCCACACCATTAATAATGACCTTATCATCTACCGGGATGTTTTTCGGGAACTGCTGTTCCGGATTTTCACCATTCTTGAAATAAGTTTTTCTTCTAGTATTATAACTTAAATCTATGATTTCTGAATTGTTAACGATGGTATTCAAATCGAATTAAATTCTTTTCTTTTTTACGGCGTACGATTTCTTATTTTTTATAAATTCCGATATAATTCGACTGAGTGCAAGGCTTGGCAGTGAATTGTGCAGTTTATATCATT
>JABHXA010000035.1 GCA_018657495.1 Fidelibacterota bacterium | reverse complement strand
GAAATTATCAATTGAGTATTAATAAAAACACAAAAAGTACTAACTTTGAAGGTGGTCCAAACTATGGGGGCAGGTCATATAATATTTTTTGTGTGTGCAATAATTTTTAGTTTTTCTCTGTAAGTAGTTATGGAATGATCTGCTAATACTTTAGTAAAAGGTAATTTTTTTACTAAAAATGCTTTTACTCTAAATATGAAACTCACAGAGTATAGCAAAGCTACTTGACTAAAATCTTTATTGCTGCAATTTGTTAAATATCTCATATCGCCTAAATGATAATAGCCACCAAATTTTGATAACATAAAATTTCTTATAGTTTGTCCAATATATGGAATAAATTGAAGAATCCATGAAACAATACTAATAGTTTCAGAGCTGGGTGGAAGCATCGTAACTGGATCGGCTGCATTAACTATTCTATAAATCGGTGTTTTAATGTTAGTAGTCCATTTGGGATCCCCTACTCTTGGTGAACCAAACGTATAACATGCTGCAATTCCAGCATGATGAGTTAATTTTTTAGCTGCAATTGTAGCCAATGCACCCCCTAAACTGTGTCCTGTTATAAAAAGCGGTTTATCTTTAAATTCATCTTTATCTAAAGCTGTTTGAATTTGAATGGCCACTCTATCAAACGCTTCACTGAATCCTGTATGAATTTTCCCTCCAGATTCACAAACCATTGTGGTTGCTTTTGTATCTGATTTAATATCTTTCATGCTGGTTGGCTCAGTTCCTCTAAATCCTAAAAAAATAGAACTCTGGTTCGCAAGCAGAATAGCTTGAGTGCCATCATTATCAAATGTTTCTTTAATTTCCATATTTAATAATTCAACATTTTCCTTTAACTTGTCCATTTCTTTTTCAGGGTCGTATCCAACAATTTCAATTAGCTGATTTAGGTATTTAATTTTGTTGCCATCAATTAATTCAGATATTTTCTTAATAAAATAATCTTTAGTTTGATTTTTGAATAGTGGATTAAATTTCACATAAGCTAGTTCAGATATACAGGCCATAAGCCAAGAGGTCCTATCACTATAAGCCTGCCTATAAGAAGGCAAACTCTTTTCTAGTAAGCCTTTAATTTCTTCGATTTCTGCAGTTGAATTAACTAATATATTTGACATATCTGATCCTTTATTGAGGTTGATTTTGGTTTTACTAATTCAAACACGCTCACTTTATAATCACTACTTAGATGTTATTGACTCAATATTCATCCTGAGGATATTCTCTTCCTGATGCTGTCCATGTAGAGTTTCCAGTTCCATAACGGGTTCCAGATGGTGGCGAAGCCTCAATCTGTGCAAGGTCATCTCCTCGTGCAAGGTATCCATTTGAATCACTTTCTTGACTTGATATAATATTATTGTTGTCACAATTCAATATAAATAAGCTTATAGTTACTATAATTACATTCCATAATTTCATTTCATCTCTCCTGTTTAAATAATCAATATAATAAGTTTACAATACTATGAAGTAATTTAATGATAAATGTTACAATGTGTGAAATATTAATAACTTGTTGGTCTTATTACCTTTTTATTGTTAATATATCTTTGAGAATAATAATACCTCTACATTGAGAATTTTTATTCATGTTTTTTCGTTCTAATTTTCTGTAATCAAAAGAGAGAAAATGAGTATAAGTGAAATAAAGGATAATTACTCTTTAAATTGAATATTATGTTAGATGAAATTTGCATCTACCAAAAAATGTTTGTAATATTGAAAAATATTATGAATGGAAATTTTATTTATGAATCAGTTTAGTTACAAATCTTTTAATAGTTATCGGTTAATTCTGTCCTTATCTCTCCTCTTGATAATCTCACTTTTCCTCTATGCAAATACCCAAGATCAACTCGGTGATGTAAACAACGACGGATCAATTGATGTCCAGGACATCGTTCTTGTGGTTGATATCATCCTCAATGATGAGGTTGAGTATGGTGAATATGAACTCTGGGCAAGTGATGTCAATCTGGATGGGTTTACCGATGTCATCGATATAGTTCTCATTATACCGGTGATATTGGCGTTTGATGAATGCGAGGAGCAATACTCCCCTTGCATAGATAACTTTTCCCTGTGTTGTCCAGATTCTACTGGTCATGAGTTCAACTGGGAAGTAGATACTTTCGGTAACTACGGATCACGGTTATACGATGTTGCAATTGTTGGCGAAAATAATTTTTGGGTTGTGGGAGATATTATAACAGATGATGGTGAATATAATGCTGCGCATTGGGACGGTGAAAATTGGGAATTGATGGGCATCTATAGCAATACATTAGATTTATTCGGCATTAATTATTTTTCTGAAAACGATATTTGGGTAACCTCCCATTGCTTCCCATATCATTGGGAAGGAGAAACTTGGACTCAATATCATTTAAACAATATGGGTTTGGACGTATGTGTTGGTTTAGAAATGTGGGGTACCTCCTCCTCCAATATGTATTTCGTCGGTATCAACGGCGCTATCGTCCACTATGATGGTGAGAATTTCACGCAGATGGAGAGTGGGACAGATGTGGATCTTATGGCAATCACTGGAACGGACGACGGGGAGTATGTATTTTCAGTAGGGTGGGATGACACGTACCCCGGTCGTTCAGTAATCCTGGAATTTAATAATGGTCAGTGGGATACATTCTATTATTGCGAAGGGGTACTTCCCTCTGAATCCTGCCAGGGTGCGGTTAATACAGTTGTTGATGTGATAGATGACACAGCATATTTTATTCTTGGTTTTGTCGGATTGTGGAAATACAATTATCTAACGGGTGAGTCAGAAATAATACCTGAAAACGACATTCACTTTACAAACAGGGGTTTTCAAGGCTTGAAAGGACAGGAAGAGAATGACGTCAGCTTTATAACAAATGGGTCTGAGTTAATTCATTATAATGGTTCAACTTGGCATTTGGATACGACAGTATTGGATCAATTCGGACCTAATAATATCCAAACTCTTGGGATGGATTTCAATGAAGATATAGTGATATCAGTGGGTTATGTCTGGGAACCAGCCCGGGCATTTGTGGCAAGGGGATTACGAGATTAAGTAACAATATCCTATATGACCAAGACCATATTCAGCAAGGAATTTTTATTTCCGAGTATTATAATTCATTAAACAATCAAAAAGGATGAAAAGTGAAGAACATATTTATTTTTTTATTAATGGTATCATATATATTTTGTAACCGCTGGGTTACGATTGATAACCAAGTCGTATCTAATGATAAATTGATAATCCTGATTTCTGAATCTTATGCGCCCCTTTTGGGTATTGAGCAACCTTTGAACATTTCATCGATTTTTAGTATTGAATCTACTTTAGTTGATATTACAGAGAAAAATATGCACCCCCTGTTCTCTAATTTCCCACAATTCGAGGGTAAACATCGACAGTTCAATCTCCACAGATATTATGTTCTGGAATTTGAACAACAGACAGATATTCAATCATTGGCTGCTCAATTAATTCAGTTACCGGAAATAATATCTGTCGAATATAACTCACAAGTTGGAGCAAACTTTGTACCAAATGATGACAATTATCCTAATCAATGGGCACATGACAATCAGGGTCAGGCAGTATCTTATAATGGAATAAATGTTGGATTAGAAAACTGTGATATGGATACGGATCTTGCTTGGGACATCACCATGGGATCAGAAAATGTCATAATAGCCATTATTGATTCGGGTGTTGACCTGGATCACCCAGAATTCGAAGGTAAAATAGTTCCAGGCTATGATTTTGTTAATAATGATGAGATTGCACAAGATGATTATGGCCATGGTACAGCCTGTGCAGGAGTAGCAGCGGCAATTGGTAATAATAGTATTGGGATTGCCGGAGTAGCCTGGCAATCCCTTATAATGCCCGTAAAGGTATTAGCCTCTGATGGTTACGGCGATGAAAATGATATATCAGATGGAATTATTTGGGCAACAGAAAATAACGCAAATGTAATCAGCATGAGTTTAGGAGGTGGTGGTTATAGTAGTGCTACAAATAGTGCAATTAATTATGCTGTAGAAAATGGGACGGTGGTCTTTGCAGCATCAGGAAATAATAATAATGATTTTAATTATTATCCATCAGGATATGATAATTGCATCTCCGTTGGAGCATTATCACCATGTAATGAACGGAAAAACCCAGATTCCTGTGACGGAGAGAATTTCTGGGGAAGTAATTATGGAGAAAATCTTGATTTTTTAGCGCCGGGTGTCCGCATACATAGCACGGTATGGCCATGGCTATATATGTCAAATTTCAATGGCACATCATCTGCTTGTCCTCATGCAGCAGGAGTAGCAGCCTTATTATTATCGGTTGAACCAAATTTACAAGCTCAGGATATTAGACGCATTATGCAAGAAACTGCAGTCGATATGGGTGAGAGTGGTTTTGATATTTATACAGGTTGGGGAAGAGTTAATGCATTTAATGCGCTGAACGCACTGAACTGGGAAACTGACTCAGTGATATTAACTAATCGGTTAGAATCAGATCAAACCAATTTAGGTGGCTCATTATCACTTGATAATTTATTAACCCCAGATATAGTAGAATACCCAGACATAATATCAAATGAGGAGGAAATGTTAGATATTTTGATTGGTCCGCGATATACTGCCACCACATTTGATCCAACTTTTGGTGTCAACAATGAATACAGACATTATCATTGGGATACACATTCAGAGTATTTATTGGAAAAATCAAATTTTATATTTAATCCAGATCAAATATCTCTTACCGCCTTGTTTAAATCGACTGAAACCATTACTATCAACTCAACATACCCTGATGTCGTTGAATTGCATGACCCCTCGTATGCCTATCAGCAAAACGGCAATTGGGTCCAACCGGATGAATTCCGCTCATTAAGTGAGCAGGGTGATGGACAGGGAAATTTTAATATATTTCTGAACCATAATGAAGAGTTTAATAGCACTGATCCCATCTACGCTGTCAAAACATCACCTTTTTTTGTTACAAATAATGAAATATACCAATTTGATCATTGGCAAATAAGCTACACTGATATCAATGGTAATGGTAATCCTGATGCAGGGGAATACGATGCTGTAGTTGGGGATCACCCGGATCACGAGTCAGAACCATGGTGGAAACAAGTAGTTTTTAAAGCTGCGGGAGCAATAATTACGGCTGAATATTCATTAACACCTATTAATGAAATTCCAAATTCGAATATCTTTGTATTGGAAGGAAATGAATTCACCATACCTTCAGGTGAATCAATAATATTCGCAGAAGAATTTCAGATCATTGTTTTTGGTGAAATGATCATCGACAATGCAAATCTCACGTTTGGAAATAATGGTAGTATTAATGTGATTGGTGGGTTGCTATCTATTAACAACTCAAACTTAGGGTCAATTGGAGGAGGAAACACGTGGGAAGGTGTTGTAATTAATAATTCAATCGGTTCAACAATTTCAAATACAACAATTTTCGGTAGCAATTCATCCGGTTTAGTCATAGAGAATTCCTCAGAGATTGTGTTAACACATTTAAATATAGAGGATAATAATAATTTACTTGATGATCCTCTTTCATCTCCGTTTGAAGGATTATCTCCAGAAGAAATACTACAATTTGATATTAATGAGTTTTTAGTCAATCGTGTTGATCAGGATGGATTAGGCGGTGGTCTGGCAATAATAAACTCCCAAGTTATCTGCAATAATGTTCATTTATTGGATAATGAAGCGTCGATTTTTGGTGGTGGATTATATATTGATCATTCTAACGTATTTTATGAATATGGTTCAATTAAAGATAACACTGTGCATGGAATGGGCGGTGGATTGATGTTATATAATTCGGATGTTACATTGTCATATTCGACAATCATATCTAATATTTCAGATATTATGGGTGGTGTTTTGACCGCTGCTATTAATGACTACGTTGAAATTGAAAAGTGTACCATTGCTAATAATACTTCATCGCAATCACAGGATATTTCAATTAATTCTTGTGATTATACTTTAATTCATAATTCTATAATCTCTGACGAAACAATAGTACTAGACCTGAATAGTGCTCATGTGGTCAATTATAATGATTTTTACTATTCTTCGATAAATATTACCCCTGATGCCACTAACTTCATTGATATTGATCCAGAATTTGTTGATGCATTAAATGGTGATTATTCGCTAAATGCTATTAGCCTGTGTATTGATACCGGTGATCCAGACCCGATATATTATGATGTTGGTGATGGGACTAGAGCTGATATGGGAGCATTTTACTATCATCAAGCCTTATCAGGTGATGTAAATCTTGATGCAGTAGTTAACAGTCATGATATTGTTTTGATTGTTGCGCACATTCTTGACCCAATAGAATATCCATTAACAGAAAACCAAAATAACAATGCTGATGTATTTGATGATGATATAATTAATATTCTTGACATTGTTTCGTTGGTTGATATAATACTTACAGGTGAGATAAGAAACGAACAGCAACAGGGCACTACATATGTGACCAAAATAATCAAACAAGTTGGTACCCCCCCTTATGTGATGGATGTTTTGATGCTGACAGATGTTGAAGTGGCTGGTATGCAGATGCAAATTGATATAGATCAGGGGTATAAAGCTATAAGTGTAAGTGAAGGAGCTTACGCAACCACTGCTGGGATGACACTTGCATATTCCATTTCCTCAGACAGCTCAATTGTAAAATATCTGTACTTTGGAATGAACGGTGAAAGTTTTCCTATTGGAAATGGGAAAATTCTTGAGATAGGTCTTATCTATGAAGGATTACCACGTAATAATTTTGATTCCACAGCAGGAACATTCTCCGAAATTCTCATAACCTCTGATGGTAAGTCATTCAATGAGACTCATAGTGTAGACATGGAAGAATTCATTAGAATGGTGGAAGATGCAGACAATCAGATATTAGGTATCCCTGAAAGATATGCGCTACATGCTGCATACCCTAATCCATTTAATCCGATTACCACATTTCAATATGATATCCCTGAAGGCGGAAAAGTTTCCCTAGTAGTTTATGACATGCTTGGACGGGAAGTAACTCAATTAGTAAACTCTTACAGAGATGCTGGATATCACTCCATCAAGTGGGATGCTTCCAATGTTGCATCAGGAATTTATATGGCTAGACTTGTAACTGGTAATTTCACTGCAGTTCAAAAAATAGCTCTTGTGAAATAACCAGCTAAAGACAAGAGAAACCTTCAACACCTTGGGCTCCAGCTACTTTAGTTGGAGCCCTTTTTACATTAAAGAAAAGAACCAGCAGTGGCAGATCTTTCCTTTTTAGGAGTTGGGGCTTTCTTGAAAGGTTGATGGTGAAGAAAAAGAAGTATAAACTGACAAAGAAGTAAAAACGGAACCCCCATGGTATTTTTGTGGGGAGTTTTTTAAAGCCATTATTTTCCTGTAAGACCGCTGTAATGGCAACATCCATCAGATTGTATCCCTAATTTTATTCGATGTAATTTTGGAGCAAATATTTTTATACAATCATATAAGTTAATATCCATTTGGATATTTTACTAATGTCTACAAAAGGAATAAACAGATAATGGCAAAATTTATTAATACGAGAAAAGCTGTTGCGGCTATTGAGGATTTAATTAAGGATGCGGAGGACAAACTTGTTCTGATTTCACCATATTTAAAATTATCAAAAGATTTTAAAGAACTCTTAGTTTATAGAAACAACAAAGATAAAATCACTACAATAATTTTTGGTAAGCAGGAGTTAATCCCAAATGAGATGAAGTTTCTTGAGGGACTTCGATTTGTCATTTTAAAGTATAATCAAGATTTGCATGCAAAGTGTTATACGAATGATCATCAAATGATTATCACTTCATTAAATCTATATGAATTTTCAATGGCAAATAATAAAGAGATGGGTGTGCTTATTGATTTAAATGATCCCTATGATAAAACGCTTTTCGAGGATGCACTTAAAGAAATTGACTACATTACATCAACAAGCGAGACCTTTAAATTCAAATCATCTCCTGAAAATGAAACTAAAAATGTTGCAAAACCTAAAAAGAGATTTACTAAAAAATCGAAAACCATGTCTACAAATGGTTCAGGGCATTGTATCCGTTGTGACACTGAAATCAAATTAAATCCACTTGTCCCTTATTGTAAAAAATGTTTCAAATCTTGGAAAATATATGAAAACCCTGATTATAATGAAAAGCATTGCCATATTTGTGGAAAGGATAATTCATCAACAATTGAGAAGCCAACTTGTTATCCATGTTATAAATCAAACAAAACCAAGTTGGACTTTCTCACCGTTTGAAATATTGGCTTACGAACCAATGCTCGTAATAGACATACCGTTAATAAACACCCATTGTCAGATTGCAATTAGGAGAAACTGAAAATGAACAATTACGCCATGATCTAAAAATGATGGATGATATGATGATGAAATACTCCCAGCAAATGAAAGAACGGTTAGATTCTAATAACAAATAATTAATTGATGGTATTACCAAAATGGGCCAGTACATATCCTTCAAAATATCGCCCCAGGTCTCGCTATCAACAAGGAAATCATTCTTTTGGATTTAAACTAACAAATGTACATCAAAAGTAAATCATATGCAGATGATGCTGATTGTATTAAGAGCCTTATTGATAAATGTGCTGTCATTGTAGACAATAACGGATACTCAAATGTTGATACTCGATCTGCTGCGCCAACCAATATAATGCATATAGCTATGTCAGCTATTGGTATGACAAATATATTGACCTTTTTAGGAGTAGATAATCCTGACATTAGATCTTTCACTCAAAAATTGTTAGGATTAACAAAAATTAACGACGATACAGTTAATTTCATGGGAAATTCAATAAGTAAAGTGAGAACTCTCTCATTATGCGTATTGGGTCAGTTTCAAATAGAAAATTGTATTTCTAATTTACTATTAGTATTAGATCTTAGCTCTCCAGTAGGTTATTACAAAAAAGTAAAAAAAATTATTGATTATCTTGGTATTGGTGAAGATAATTTTAGAGTACTTCACACACTTTCCCTCATAAGAAATTCTTTACATTCAAATGGAATTTATCACGGGCATAAAGACTCGGACTATAGTACTACAATTGAAGGAGTTGAATATAATTTCATTCATAATAGAAAAGTAACTTGCAGTAGTATGTCCCACACTGCACATTTATTAGAACGTTCAGTATGTGTTTTGGATGAAATTATTAATTCGCAACCCATTAAGAAAATTACCGATGTAATACCAGATAAATATTTATTGCAGACACAATCAAATTAGCGAAATGAAATATTATATCTTCAATTATGATTATTTCTGTGTTCTATAATATTCCATATACTCCGGTAGATGATTTTCTTAAGAGATTTAAGAAGATAAAGAAGCGGAAACAGATAAAGAAGTAAACAGTTCAGTGCTCCCTACTGCAGATTGTGGTAGGGTTTCTACCCTGATTGATAATATTCCCTTTTGTAAATGCCATGAGGGGATTTATCAAATGCCTTTCAATCTCCGTAAGATCGTAACAGCCACGACATCTAACTGATTGTATACATAATTTCATACGATGTAATTTTAAAGCAAACTATGTATATAATCTCTTATGTTAGGATCCCACGATGATTCCAGATCCTCCAATTATTACCGCAGAAGAAATGCAAAAGTGTAGGGAAACTGGTGATTATCGCCCAGTCCTATTTGAATGGTACAAATTTGTTTCGTCCGTTTGTTACGTATTTGCAAATCTTATGCAAGAATCACCAGCTTTGAGAAAAGACATTTGTGGGAGAGACTATGCTGTGCTCATTGGATTAATGAATCGCTGCGCCAAACTGATGCATGCAAACATTGATTTGTCACACAAAGGTGCGTTTGGAGAAACAACATCGATAATTGATAGATGCATATTTGAATCGTCTGTGATACTCAATTGGTTATGTGCCAACAATAATAAAGACAAGTTTGATAGATATATAGCATCTGGTTTTCGAACAGAGTTAGAGCTAAAAACCCAAATTCAAAATGCGATTGATAAAAGAGATGGAGTCCATTTACAGATAGAAGACAGAATGCTGGCTTCAGTTGATCGCCATATAGAACAAGCAGAGTTCGACGAAGAAGCGTTGAAAAATACCAAACAATTGCCTGATCTTGCTGCGATGCTGGTGGCTCTAGGTAAAGATCGAATTATATATACAACTGGCCAGCGAATTGGGTCCCATCATGTACATGGCACTTGGGTCGGGTTGCGTATGCATTACATAACCCGTGAAGAGAACGGTTTATTTAGAACCAGGGGCAAAACAGATACACATGTAAATCAGTATGTTTACATTTCTTTGATTGTTCTCGAAACACTAAAAAGTTTTGTAAGATTCCTTTTTGTTGACTCAGATGAAGAAACTGAAGTTGTTCTCAGTTTATTTGAGTCCATAATAGATGAAATTTGGGAAATTAATCAAGAAGTTGTCGGGACGGATTTTGCAGTAGCAGAACCGGAGTCCTAACAAGGAGTTTTCTTTAACATTCAGTTTGAAATCATCTAGATATATTAGATTTTGCGGTTTCTAACGGAATAAGACTTCGAAACTGACTATCATCTGCAAACATCATTAGTCAGCCTTCAATTCAAGGTTGTGCATGGCCCCTGTGGATTATTCTGTAGGGAGTTTTTAAAGTCATTCTTTAAAAAGGATCTTTAGGATTATTTGAAACACACACCCTTTATTCCAACTCTGGTCCTGCAACTAGAGGTTCACCTACTTTTCCTACTAGAAAACGGTCTGTAAAATATTTTTTTAGAAATTTCTACAACCTATAAGATTTCCAATACTATAAAAAGAGAAAAAGCTATTATAATTATGATTTAATTCATATAATTTAGTATTTTCCATTAAGGATAAATGGAAGGAATTATAATAAATGAATCGCAATAGTTACAAATATTTCATTAACTACAGGTTAGTTCTGTCCTTATCTCTCCTCCTGATACTTTCACTTTTCCTCTTTGCCGATACCCGCGACCTCCTCGGAGATGTAAATAACGACGGGTCTATAGATGTTCAGGACATCATTCTAATCGTAGACATAATCCTCAATGATGAGGTCGAATACGGTGAATACGAACTCTGGGCCAGTAACGTAAATGCCGATGAGACCACAGATGTAGTTGACATTATCATTATTGTAATGTTAATTTTAGAAATTGATGACTGTCCCGACCTTTACTCCCCATGCTCTGACAATCTTTCCATCTGCTGCATAGATACTACGAGCCATGATTATTCGTGGGTTCTAGATACTCTAGGGACAAACGGCTCTTACTTGAGAGACGTTGCCATTGTAGATGAAAATAATATATTGGTAGTTGGAAATATTGTTACAGAAACAGGAGAATACAATGCGGCCAAATGGAATGGAACGGGATGGGAATTATTTGGCATTTATAGCAACACATTAAATTTATATAATATTCAATATTTCTCAGAAGATGATATTTGGGTTACTTCGGGCTGTTTCCCGTACTATTGGGATGGAAATGGTTGGACCAGATATCATCTAGAAAATATGGGACTGGATGCGTGTGTTGGTTTTGATATTTGGGGTACTTCATCTTCAAATATGTATTTTGTTGGTTATCAGGGTGCTATAGTCCATTATGATGGTGAGAATTTCGAACAGATGGAAAGCGGAACAGAAGTTGATCTACTGGATATATGGGGTACTTACAATGATGAAACTGATACAGAAATTATTTGGACCAGTGGACACGATTCTTACGGGAATACAGTCTTTTTAGTTTATAATAGTGGGATGTGGCAACCTGTCTATGATGCAAATTCATACAAGTATGTTTTTCGACCTGATTCATTATCAGGGACCATCGGTGGTTTGTGGAGTTCGGAAAATGCCCTATATGTTTACACTACATGGGGAATATATCAATGTCCAATTAGCACAGTTGGAGAAGGCGAAATTATATGGCTGGGAGAAAATGGAGATGCAACAAAGAAAATCAGAGGTACAGCCGACAATAACATATTTTTTTATCGATCAGGCTCAGAAATGCAACACTATAATGGGTCAACGTGGCATTTTTTTGACGAATTAATAAATCCACTAGATGTGTTAAATTCGATAGATGTAAAAAATAACCTTGCTGTATCAGTAGGGTACAGATATTATAATCCAATACAGCATTGGGCCGTAATTATGAGAGGGGTCAGAAATTAATCTTGATTCTTAGACAAAAAAAACAAAGGATTTAAAAATGAAAATAAACAACTGCTTTCAGACAATTATCCCAGTAGCATGCAAATTATTCTTGTTAATACTGATTTTTCAATCAATAATATTCACACAAGAAATTGATGAATTATGTGGCCTTAGTCAATTGTTGGAAGGAATTGAAGAAGGACGAGAGGTTCAACGACCATTTTATTCAAATGAAATATCGGATGTATACAATGATCACTTTGTGATCCATTACACTGATGGATCGTGCATGACATTTAATTGACCTGCCCCCATAGTTTGGACCACCTTCAAAGTTAGTACTTTTTGTGTTTTTATTAATACTCAATTGATAATT
>JABHXA010000034.1 GCA_018657495.1 Fidelibacterota bacterium | reverse complement strand
TTCCCGGTAGAAGTGCTTCTCACATCTGTCCCTCTCCCAGAAGGGCATTTTATCCATGTTGTATGGAGAGATATAACTGCCCGCAAAAAAGCAGATCTATTATTGAAGGAGAGCGAAGAAAGATTCAGACGACTTTTTTATGATTTAGGGGATGCTGTTTTTGTTTGTGGTATCGGTGAGAATGGTGGAATTATTCTGGAAGTTAACCCATCTGCAGAATATCAGACTGGATACAGTTCAGATGAACTGATCGGAATGAAAATGGATAATTCTCTTGTTGTTGAAGGTTCAGGTGATCTTAGCTTTTTAGAAATTGATGTCAAATTACTAAATGGTGAACCGGTTACTACTACTGAAATGAAAAGAAGAAAAGATGGGACTGAATACTGGGTGGAAATTGTCCTTACTCCAATTGAATACCAAGGAAAAAAGGCCTGCATCTCAATTAATCGTGATATCAGCAAACGAAAACGCCTGGACAAACTAAACAAAGTGTTATTACAGATTTCCGATACTGCTACTTCGGCCTCGAATTTGAAAGAATTGTTAAAATCAATCAGAGAAATTCTCCACAGTGTGATCGATACCACCAACTTTTATGTAGGTCTATATGATAAATCTACTCACACAATCTCAGAACCTTATTCAGAAGATACGCATGATAAATATCTATCTTATCCGGCAGGAAAAACATATACATATTACGTTATCAAAACTGGTCGGGCATTATTTGCCAATGATGAAATATCTGAAGTATTGGAAAAAAAGGGAGATGTTGAAACCTTTGGTACCGATTCAAAGCTTTGGCTTGGTGTTCCTTTAATTACAAAAGACACTGTAATCGGAGCCCTGGCAGTGCAGAGTTATACAGACGAAAATCTATATTCTGAGGGCGATCTTGATATTTTGCAGTATGTGTCTACCGAAATTGCTACCGTTATCAGACGTAAGCAGGAAGAAAAAGACAGGGCAATTCTTGAAGCTCAGTTACGTCGGTCACAGAAATTGGAAACCATTGGTACCCTCGCCGGTGGGATTGCCCATGATTTTAATAATATTCTGACACCAATTTTGGGTTTTACGCAAATGGCAATGATAAAGATGGACCCAGATGAAACTTTATACAAAGATCTTGAACAAATCCTAAATGGCGCTAATCGGGCCCGGGACCTTGTCGATCAGATTCTCCTATTTAGCAAACAGGATGAAAGAGAACGTTATCCTATTGAGCTCCAATTTTTAATAATTGAAGCAATGAAACTATTGCGTCCTACAATTCCCACAACTATTGAAATCACACAAGATATCGACAATTCATGCGGAAATGTAATCGCCGATGCTACTCAAATACATCAGGTCATCGTTAATCTCTGTACTAATGCCTGGCAGGCCATGGAGGAATCAGGCGGTACCATTTCGATTGATTTAAAACAAGTGATAATCGACGAAAGTACTCAAAACAAGTTTCCGAATCTTAACAATAGTCATTATGCCTGCCTTTCAATATGTGATACCGGAATTGGCATGACTAAATCTGTAATCGAACATATTTTTGAACCCTTCTTCACAACAAAAAAAGTTGATAAAGGAACCGGTTTAGGGCTTTCTGTTGTTCATGGGATTATCCTGGGTCATAGAGGCAATATTGATGTTTCAAGTAGACCTGGTGAAGGAACCTGCTTTAAGGTTTATTTGCCAATCGTATATTCAAAAAAAGAGACTGATAAGATTACAGATACTTCATTAGCCGTTGGAAACGAGAGTTTACTGGTGGTGGATGATGACGAAATTGTTGGAAACATGATTCAGAGATTATTAAAAGAGTTAGGATATCGATCGGATTTATTCTCTGGCAGTCTCGAAGCATTAAATGCATTCCGGGATCAACCTGATAAATATGATCTCGTGCTTACTGATTTTACCATGCCGGATATGACTGGAGTAGAATTATCTATCGAAATTCAAAAGATAAAATCTGGTACACCAATTATTATTATCACGGGAAATAGAGGTATAATTAGTAGTGATCATTTGAAAAAAGCCGGTATTTTAAAAATTCTAGATAAGCCAATAGGAATTAACGCATTTTCACATGAGATTCGTGATGTTCTGGATAACAGGGAAGGTTCAGCAATTTAAATAAATGGAATAATGTAAAATGTCATTAACCAAGCTAAACCGATAAATAAACAATAGAACCATAGGCCTGACAGAAACACCATATTAAAGAGCATCCTGATGAAAAGAAAACGCAAAGGATTCTCCATCCGTTGTGTTAATGATGTTGAATAGATTCCAATATAATTACTGTAACATACATAAGATATACGCCAATAGTATGAGCTGCTATTGTAATTATAGAATCTACATTCTCGGCATAAGACGATTTCTTTGATAATACGTTTTTGGATAGCTTATTAATCACCCCCACCTTGCAATTACATCTAATTTCAAAGCGTTTGAACAAGAGAAACCTATAGTACATATAAATCCATATCAGTTGTAATTTTTCAGGCAAATGACATAAATAATTTGAAAACTAGTCAAGAAAGAAGATTGAAAATATGTTCAATGACCAATTAAGAATTTTAGCGAAAATTCTCAAGAGGGTGGCTTACTTTACCGTATCCATATTTATTTTTATACTGATTATAGAAATAATCCGAATGATTCAGACACTCATTTCCATTCACCCGATTCTGGCCTGGTCAGTGGGGATCATTATTTCGCTGTCTATACTATGGGGTATTTGGAAAATCTATCGATTGATGAGAAGTTTTCCCACTTCTCCCAAACCACCAAAATTATCAAAATTTGAAGGAAAGCATTCTTCCGCCTATAAAAAGGAATATATTGAATATTTGATAAAAATAGCCAAATCTCTGGTAAATAATAACAATATCAATAAGTCAATCATCAGTGTGCTTAAGACCCGGCTGAATGATGAGAAATACTCATTAATTCAAAATTCACCTGATGCTCTCGACGATTTGATAGAATCCATCGAAGCCGATTTAATTAAACCAGCTTTATCCGAACTGGATGAGCTTGCCGAAATCGCCGTTAAAAATACAGTCAGGGATACCATGATTGGTGTTATGCTGCTGCCTTTCAAAGCAGCGGATATTTACCTGGTTGTGTATCGAAACGGCATGATGTTTTTTGAATTGATAAAGATTTACAATGTACGTCCGACCATTGGGCATACTTACGAAATTTTTAAGGATGTTGTGAAAATGGTGGCAACTGTAAATATCCTCAGCTATACCGAAAGATTTACACAGCGACTGATGGCAAACTTGCCGATATTAGATAAAACCGCCGATGATATCATACAGGGAACCGGTGCCGGAGTGATGACTACAGCTGTTGGAAAGGCTACCATCCAAAGATGCCGAACTTTTACTTATTGGAATATTGAAGAACAACTGCCTGCCTATAAAAAAGTGACACGCGACTTCTTTGTTTATGTAAAATTCATTCTTTCTGATGATGTACTTCCCCTCCTTTCGACACCATGGAAGCAATCCTGGGGATACATAAAAGGACTATTTATAAAAAGTGATCCAGAGGAGATCGATGCCGGGGCTTCATCCAAATCAAAATGGAAATTCTGGAAGAAAACACCCTCCGTTTGAGTTGGTGTTCTTAGACATTTTATTATAACTACAGCAATAATAATCACAAGATTGAAAAATACAACAAAAATCAATTTTATACTTATAGTGGCATTGTTATGTGTGAGTACATCATCGATTATTGCACGGTGGTTATTTGATGTCCCTGCTGTATCATTGGCATTCTGGCGGATGCTCACAGCCAGTATATTTCTTTGGATATATAGCCTGTCAATACCCCGTAGCCAATTGTCAAATAAAAACCGATGGTTAACAGCCCTTTCTGGCTTTTTTCTTGGACTTCATTTTTTGTTCTTTTTTGGTGCCCTCAAACTGACTACTATTGCCAATGCTACATTCCTGGCAACTATGGCTCCCATCTTCACATTGATAATCGAAAAACTTGTATTAAAACGACAATTGTCCTCCGGTCTTGTGAACGGAATCCTGATTGCCATCGTAGGATTGATAATTATTGTTTGGAATGATTTTGATTTCGAATCTGTCCACATGAGAGGCAATTTGCTGTCACTCACATGTTCATTTTGGATTTGTATTACTTATCTACTGACCAATAAAATCCGTCAAACTACGACAACTATCGTCTATTCAAGGTCATTGTATTTCTGGGCAGCAGTCACCCTTTTTATAGTCGCTATATTCTCTGGTGCAGAAATGTATTCTTTTTCAGGGATGGAATATACCGGTCTTGTTCTACTTGGGTTAATCCCGACAATATTTGGTCATAGTCTTTTATATTATGCCTTGAAATTCGTTCCCCCGACGGCGGTGGCATCAGTCCCCCTTGGCGAACCGGTTATTGCCTCAATAGCCGCCATGTTCATTTTCCATGAATTTGCCGGATTGAATATTTTTATTGGCGGATTTATCATTTTAACTGGATTATTCATCACCATAAAATTTAAAATCTCAAATTAATTTAAAAGAAGAAGCCCCGTTTCCGGGGCTTGTGTTTGGAAGGAGATAATTAGAGAGTGTTTATTTGAATTCGAGAGTTTGTGTTGAACCTTGCGGTCCGGCTCCAATTATCAATTTTGAGTTTCGCTTCTAAAGAGCGGGAACTTGATTGTTCCCAAAAATTAACCATTTTCACTATTTATTCGACAAAAACCATACCATCAAATCATTAATTTCTCATACTTGACAAGTTTTGGTCCATTATCATTTAAATAATTCTTGTTATATATTGTAATTACAATAGTTAAATAAATTTATAATAAGATTTAAGTTTTGGTTGACAAGATAACGATTGTTCATTCGAAAATTATTCAGGTGGAGAATTATATATAATCCTTATACCAATATGATATAGTATTCTCAATTTGACGATCTGGTTTTACAATATTGTTATTTGCAATAATTAGAGCTGAATAACAATCTTGGAAACAAACTTATTGTTGAGATAATATTTTCTTTTTGGATTTCGGCAGTTTGGCAATAATGAGTTCATAGGACTGATCTATCAGAATTTTCAGGGTATCAACAGGGATGGAATCATCAAGAATAACTGTATTCCAGTGATCCTTATTCATATGATAACCGGGTATAATACAGGCAAATTGTTCTCTAAGAATCAGGGCATCCATTGGGTCACATTTCAGGTTTATTCTGAGTGGATCTGCCTCAATACTAATCAACGCAAACATTTTACCGGAGACCTTATAAACTTTTACCTCCGGTCCAAACGGGAAGCCAGCTTCTGAGCCTGTTTTTGATTCAAGATACTTATCTAAAAATTGGAGATTCAACTAAATGGTCCATTAGTTAATTATAATTTTTTGACTTGAATAGTAATCCACATCATTCATTGACCAGGAGATTTGGATTTCCCACAATCCATTTTCGAATGTACTGGTATTAATAAATTGATCACCATTTATAAGTTCTAAATTTATTTGCCTGTCTAAATTTTTATCTGATGGTCGGTAAAACACAATATTTCCAATGATAATATCGTTGATAAACTTATCATTTATTTTCACCTTTACACCACTTCCACGTACATATTTGATAATAAAGGTCTCTCCCAATGCTGCAGTTCGATTGGCCTTATCCAATTGCTCCTGATAGACTAAATCCTGACTGTAATAATCTTCCACCACCAGGTTTTCATCAATTGTCATCGTAAATATTACCAATGTAATTATAGCTATCAGGAAAAGAATGATTGATATTATTAGGCCTGTTAGAAAACTGGGGGCTTTCATATTATTTCTCCGGTCCTATAAAACTTGTGTTAACTGTTGTGATCAACTCTTCACCAGCATATACATTAATACTGATCTCGGTTTGTTTACCATTAATATTTGAGGCGGGTAAAATTACAAAGAATGCTGATTCAGAAATGGAATCGGATTCAACCACCATCTCGGATACCATGACAATTTCTCCAGTATTTCCCACCGTTTCCAGGTTGATTGGCATACGGTTATACGTTTTATTCATGATTTTGATATTATATAAGTTCTGAATCCTTTCACCATCCAATACCTGGTACATTATGCCAGGTGTTCGCAGAATAGTCGCTTCAATTGGTGTTCTTATAAATAATAGGGCAGATACTAAAATGACTAAAACTGTCAGCAATGTTGAATATCCGGCCGCCCTGGTAGTGAATATTTTTTTAACACCGGATTTTATAGAATTATATGATGCATACCGGATCAATCCCCGTGGCAGATCCATATTATCCATGATTGCATCACAGGCATCAATGCAGGCAGTGCAATTGACACATTCAAGCTGGGTGCCATTGCGGATATCGATTCCTGTAGGACATACCCGAACACAAAGATGACAATCTACACAATCACCTAATTCGTCTGAGCGGGATTTCTTTCCCTTTCCCCGTGGTTCACCGCGTAAAAAATCATAATGCACAACAATTGAATTTTGGTCAAGAAGTACACCCTGTAAACGTCCATATGGACAAATAAGAGTACATGCCTGCTCCCGAAGCCATGAGAATACAATATAGAACATCGTACTGAAAACTATCATTGAGAATAGACCACCAATATGTTCATTTGGAGCTTCGGTGATTATCTTAATCAATTCATCTTTGCCAATGATGTAGGCCAGAAAGGTGTTTCCGATTAGAAAAGCAATAAAGTAGAAAATGATATGTTTGAGGGATTTTTTGAATATTTTTTCACTGGTCCAGGGCGAATTATTTAATCTCCGCTGATCGTTCCCGTCGCCCTCAATAAGATATTCGATTTTGCGAAAAACCATCTCCATGAAAATGGTCTGAGGGCAAACCCATCCACAAAAAATGCGTCCGAATACAACTGTGAATAATATGATGAATATGATGAGGGCGATAAACGCCAGACCAAAAATAACAAGATCCTGCGGCCAAAATCGGAATCCTAAAATGTAGAATTTTCTGTTTAGGATATCCAGCAACAAAACAGGATGTCCGCTGATGGTCAGAAAGGGACCGGAAAACAGTATTGCCAGTAATAGATAACTTACCCATGTCCTGGCATTGTAAAATTTTCCTTTTGGCTTTTTGGGATATATCCAAATCCGCTTACCTTCTTTGTCTATTGTTGAGAGATGATCTCTATACTCTCCTGAATCTTTTGTACCTGTGATATGTGGATCGATCATGTTGTTAATTTTTAAGGCAAAATCTCATTGGAAAATTTACTTAAAAGAAATAAGCCGATCAGATTAATAATTCCAACCGGCTTATAAAATTCAGTGAGATATTTCTGTGTTTAGGGTTGGTATAAATCTCCCTGGCGATCTTTTGCTTTGGCAGGTTTTGTACCTTGCAATGTTAAGATATAACTGCTGACCTGATGGATGGCATCTGGTGACAGAGTTGTATTCCATGGGATCATGCCTTTAGCCGGCACACCTATCTTGATTATTTTAATGATATCATTAATACCTCCACCATGAATCCAGTATTCATCTGTCATATTGGGGCCAATGCTTCCCCCTCCATCTGGTAGGTGGCAGACGGCGCAATTTTTATCCCAAACATTTTTCCCTAAGGTCAGAGATGCTTCGTCGGTTAGAGCGATCCAGTCTATATCATTACCGGTCTGGCTGTTATCATCAAAATCAGAAGCGCTCACATATGATGTGGGAAATATATCGTTCAATTTGTTCAAATCATCTGGAGATGCTTTTCTTTTTGCCTCAATTATGAGATCTGAAAACGATATCTCATTTCCAATAAATTGACCAAGTTGTTTTCTCAGCCTTGGCGTCATATCAATATCATTTGAGTATAGGGGTGATTGGTATCCAAATCCTGAAGCACCCGGACCGTTACCTGCTTCGGTATAAGATAAATTCATTTGCTTCATATAGCTGACATGCTGGGAATCACCAATTCCAAAAACATGAAAATAGATAAAATATAAACCAGCCCAGGCAATTGTAATATAGAACAGATACAACCACCATGGCGGCATATCATTATCCAATTCCATGATCCCGTCATAGTTATGATCTAGTAATACATCTTTTTCTTTTACCACTCCTATTTCCCTTTCTGTGAAATATTATCACTGTCTAATGGTAAACTGCTCATTTTTTCGATGAATGGTTTTTTCATTGTCACCACCCAATACATGACACCTGCAAAAATGAGTAAAAATATGATCAGGGAAATAATTGGGAATACCCCCACCCCTGATTCTGGAGAAAATATATGCCTTATCATCGTATTATTTTGCCTTTATATCGGTTCCCAGTCTTTGCAGATAGGCAATTATGGCGATAAGCTCAGTATTCCATTCTGCATGGGAAACGCCCTGCAATTTTAAATTAGCAACAATTTCATCACCCTGATTTTTCATGTGGTCGTATGCCAGTGCATCAAATCCTTTTTCGTATGGAACACCAAGCTTTTGCATGGCACGGATTTTTGCTGCGGTCACATCGGTATCAAGATAATTATTTTCAAGCCATGGGTATGAGGGCATAATCGTTCCCGGAGAGATAGCCTGCGGATCTATCATATGATTATAATGCCATGCATCCGGATATTTACCGCCAATTCTGTGTAGATCGGGACCGGTGCGTTTGGATCCCCATTGGAAAGGGTGATCATAGACAAATTCACCAGATTTTGAATATTCACCATATCTCACAGTCTCAGACCGGAATGGTCTCACCATTTGGGAATGGCAGGTATAACAACCCTCAGCCACATATACATCCCTGCCTTCGAGCTCAAGAGGAGTGTAGGGTTTGACACTGGATATGGTTGGCACATTGCTTTTGACAATGAGCATGGGGACAATTTCGATGATACCGCCAATAGCTACAGCAACAACAACCCATACAAAAAATTGAACCGGTCGTCTCTCAAGCCATCTGTGTTTTAATTCGTTTTTTCCCAATGCGGCTGCAGGTGTGGTCAGAGCTGGAGCCTGATCTTCCTCTTCAGCAATAAGACTACCAGATTTAACCGTTTTCATTAAGTTATAAACAAGTATAAACATACCGGATAAGTACAATGCCCCGCCAATTGCTCTAATCCCGTATAGAGGTATAATCTGGATTACCGTCTCCAGAAAATTGGGATATTGAAGGAATCCATCTGCGGTAAATTGTTTCCACATCAGGCTCTGAGTAATACCGGCCCAGTATAGAGGTATGGCATAAAATACAATTCCAAGTGTTGATACCCAAAAATGAATGTTGGCAAGTTTTACAGAATAAAGTTTGGTGTTAAACAATCTTGGAATCAGCCAATATAGGATAGCAAATGTAAGAAGGCCATTCCAACCCAGGGCACCAATATGTACATGCCCAATGGTCCAGTCGGTAAAATGCGAAATGGCATTAACGCTTTTAAGGGACATCATTGGACCTTCAAACGTTGACATTCCATAAGCAGTAACTGCAACAACCATCATCTTTAATATGGGATCCTGGCGAACGCGATCCCAGGCACCTCTCAGGGTCAACAGGCCGTTTAGCATACCACCCCAACTAGGGGCGATGAGCATGATGGAAAATACCGTTCCGAGAGACTGAACCCAGTCAGGTAATGCTGAATACAATAAATGATGAGGACCAGCCCAGATATATAAGAATATCAGCGCCCAGAAATGGACAATGGATAATCGATATGAAAAAACAGGTCGGTCAGCTGCTTTTGGTAAAAAGTAATACATCATACCCAGATATGGTGTAGTCAGAAAAAATGCCACTGCATTGTGACCATACCACCATTGGACGAGGGCATCCTGAACACCGGCATAAACTGAATAACTTTTTAAAAAGGTAACAGGAAGTTCGAAAGAGTTGACCACATGAAGCATGGCAACGGTAAAGAAAGTAGCGATATAAAACCAGACAGCTACATACATATGGCGTTCGCGACGCCTGATGATTGTACCCAGCAAGTTGATACCAAAAACGATCCAGATAACTGCAATTGCAATATCAATGGGCCATTCCAGTTCAGCATATTCTTTACTTGTGGTTATACCTAGAGGAAGGGTGAGTGCAGCTGACACAATGATGCCCTGCCATCCCCAAAAATGAATTTTACTCAGAAAATCACTGAACATTCTTGCCTTTAGCAATCTTTGCAATGAGTAATAAATCCCCATAAACATTGCATTACCCACAAAGGCAAAAATAACGGCGTTGGTGTGAAGCGGCCGCAATCTGCCGAATGTCATAAAACTGAGTCCAAGATTTAATGATGGGAATACCATTTCAAGAGCGATCCACAACCCAACAAGCATGCCGACTACCCCCCATAAAATAGTGGCAAATGCAAAGTTTTTTACAATAGTATTATCATACCGGAAGGTCTCCACCGACATATTGATCTCCATTAATTTGTGATTAATTTTTCCCTTTTTTATCATCTAATAAAAGCCTGATCGCTGGTGTTTGATGGTCGTCAAACTGACCTGTTTTCACTGCCCAGATGAAGGCGGCAAGAAAGACTGCCGCAATAGACAAACTTGATATTATTAGAAGAAAAAGTATATTCATAAACGTAAATCAGAGTATTAAAATTAAGCCTCGGTGGGCATAATTAACAATATGGTAATCTATGAATGTACTATCAAAATTCGGTGGAGGGAAATATAGAATTCAAAGTGAATGAGAAATCAAAGCGAATGATACTTTAATGAGGAAGTTTATATTTACTATTTTTCATTTTTAGAATCTCTCTATATAGCGATGGCAGTATGGCAAATTGCCATTATTTTGATAATAATCCTGATGATACTTCTCGCCTGGATAAAAAGTCGTTGCTGATGTAATATTTGTTGCCACGTCCAATCCTTTTTCCATAAGGATATTTTTTAGTTTCGTGGCGATATCCCTCTGCTCATCATTTGTATAAAAAATCTCGGATCTATACTGATTGCCGATATCAGGACCCTGTCGATCTACCTGAGTGGGATCATGAGTTTCGAAAAATAATTTAGTCAATTTTTCATACGAAATTAACTGCGGATCAAAAATCACTTCAACTGCTTCGGCATGGCCCGTGTTTTTATTGCAGACTTCCTGGTAGGTGGGATTTTCTGTTTCCCCGCCAATATATCCAACAGTTGTGGAGATGACACCGTCTTCTTTCTGAAGATAATATTCTGTACCCCAAAAACATCCAGAAGCAAAAATGGCTCGATCTGTTTTATCCTCTTCATGTGAGATAAATTTTAATGAGATGGAGTTTACACAATGTCTTGTATTATTTTCGGTAAATCCTTCTCCAAGAAATACATGCCCAAGATGTCCGTTACAATTGGCACAAACAATTTCTGTTCGTGAGCCATCTGCATCTGGATTTCGAATTACGGCGCCATCAATCTCGTCATCAAAACTTGGCCATCCGCATTGGGAGTCAAATTTATCTTCTGACATGAATAAATGAGCATCACATTGTTTACAGGTGTAGATACCAATCTTTTTTTGATCGGTATATTCCCCTGAATAAGGTCTTTCAGTTCCTTTGTCGATAATGACAATTTTTTCTTGAGGTGTAAGTTTGTTGTATTCCATTTTTTCCTGTGATAAACAGCTGAAACTTACCAATGCCCAGAGGCTAGGTATTACTAAAAATAATTTCATATTATTTTTTATAATCTTCGAATCCAATGTGTTATCCTTTCTATGCCTCCAATGATTTTATCGTAGTAATAATTTAAAAACTGACCCGGACAAAACGTCCAACCCACAGTCTATAAAGAGTCCATTTTAACAATGGCCGCTGTCGTTAACTCCAGTAAACTTAGTACGGGTAAGTAATCTTTCTGGTGAGCATTATACAGCAGGGTTTATACTGATGATCGGCGTTTCCAATTCTGAAATTTAATAGATGTTTCATAAAAAAAACGATGGAGGAAAAACTCCCCCATCGTTTGATTTGATTGTTAACAATTAATTTAGAAGTTATATGACATTCTCATATAATCGTATCGCCCGTTCATTCCATAAGGTGCAAAATTTGGATAAACAAACGCCCCATCATTATTTCCACCAACCCATTTATCAGGCATTTCATCGGTGAAATTCTTTGATCCAGCAGCCAATGTTATGGCACCAAGATCATAGGTCGCTTCAAGGTCCATAATTGTCTTTGAGGAAAACCACAGGTCTGCCGTTCTCCGACTTTCAAATTTGCCAACTTTGTTGATGCGCAATGAAGCACCAAGATTGTTTTTGGCATATTTTGTCGTTAGGATGAGATTATTCTCCGGTGTTACCGTCGTCATAGTTCTTTTTTCCTGGTCATCGAAGATACTAGCACCATAACCAGCCAATTCATCAGGAGTATGGATATCACCATCTATTTCTGTTTCAGTTTTATTGTAAGCTAAGTTTAGCGTAATGTCACCATTAATTCCCATATCAATCATATATTCGACAGCAATATCAAAGCCTGTGGTTTTTGTATCTACAGCATTGGTAAAAAATCTACCACCACCACCGTATTCAGCACCGGGTATATTATGCGCTTCAAGTAAATCATAGACATGGGCTCCTAATGATCCAGGGTCATCTGCATATCCGGTTGGATTTCCAAATTCATCATGATCTAAACCACCTGTAGTAAAATTACCAGTCAGAACAATTCTGTCTTCAATCTTGACGTGATATAAATCAAAATTAATTTTAAAACCCGCATATGTTGCTGAAACACCACCGCTAAAGTTTTGTGACAATTCAGGTTTGAGTGTTGTGGCACCCAGGGCTTGTGCGACTGGATGATCAACAGGAAATGTTCCTACTTCAAAAGCAACTTGTCCTGCTGGTGTGGATAGGAAGTTTGTGGCAACTTTTGATTGATATGCCTGGGCAAGAGCTGGGGCTCTGAAACCAGTACTAAAAGCACCTCTCAGGATAATTCCATCTTGAACTTCATAACGAGCTGATGTTTTGAAACTAAAGTTATTTCCGAAATCGTCATAGTCTTCAAATCGACCGGCAACACCAATTCTTAATCCTGGGAAAAGGTCTTCTTCAGCATCAACATAAAGGGCAAAACTCGAGCGATCAGCATTCCTGGTAGCATCAGCATTTGAAGGCTTGAATCCAGAGAAACACTGACAACCTGAACTACCATTAGCAGTATTAATTGAGCTAAGAGTATCTCCATCAGAATTCACTTCCCACAAATTTGTAAATGCACCAGCATTAGAATCAAACCATTGTGATGACTGTTCTACCCAGCCGGCGCCACTAGCACCAACATTTATATCGTATAAACCATTAGAATAGGATGCATTTTCTCCTGCATAGATGCGATACGATTCGTTTCGAATTTCTGCCCCTATAGCGAGATCGACATTTTTTACTTTTG
>JABHXA010000033.1 GCA_018657495.1 Fidelibacterota bacterium | reverse complement strand
CCAGTTTTTTGTAGGAAGTCCACCTGTATTATTCATCTTTCAATTCTCTAATCTATTTGACTGCAAGATGTTATTAGTAATTCGATTACGATGAAAAGTCTTATGACCGTCTTAAGACACTAATATTGGCTACTCCATCACTTCTGGATCTTCTATAACTAGTTGGAATAATTCGGTAAGAGAAAATTGAATATATCAGGGAGGATATTATGTCACAATGGATGTAAATTTTTAATTCTATGAAAGAATCTAAGGAATCAGATTTACCGACCTATGTTCTAATTAATGCCGGCAGGAAAAACGAGGTTATTTGCATTATGTTTTAGCCGGCTTTTCTTTTTTGGGAATGTAATTATAGATAGACATAAAAAAAGGTAATCTTGTGCGAAAGATCGCCTTTTCTTATTTAATGTAGAGTTTTACACTCTTGATCATCAGCGATAAGGTTGCCTTTCAGTATTGCCTTTACTTTGATGAACAATGAAATATATTATTTCTTGATTATATTATCCTATGGATGGTTTTTCTGTATTCGGTCAGATTATGTTTCTTCAAACCGAAGGGATTAACTTACCCAGAGATTTCTTACGGGGTTGACTATATTTGTCCAAAGGTTTTTGACGATACACAGTTGTGGCTTCGCGTTCTGTATCACCTTTGAGCCTTTTCTTTCCTGCTTCCATAAAGTCTTTACTCCAGCGGTAATAGACGTTCTGGTTAATTCCTTCGTTTCGACATAATTCTGCTACTGTCGCTTCGCCCTTAAATCCTTCTAGAGCTATCCTGATCTTTTCTTCTGCATTGTATTTTCGACGAGTTCTTCTTTTTATCTCTCTTACTCGTTTTTCTACTGTTGACTTTGAGTTCATTTGACTTCCTTTTTTAAGTTAAATTTAGCCCAAAGTCTCTCTTAATATTTATCCTACATTTGTCCAAAGGTTTTTGACGATACACAGTTAGTTTACCTCACTTCAACCGTTACAGGTTGAAGTTCAGGAAAGTTTATTCTGGGAAGGTGGGGGAGTATAAAAGAAAGGGCTCCAACCGATGAAGCTGGAGCGCTTTTACTGAGGATTTTTAAAATGAAAGATTCGGTTATTTCACAAGTGCTATTTTATGAGTTTGTGTGAAGTTACCGGCCACAAGTTTTACAATATAGATCCCAGATGAGGTGGATGTAGCATCCCACTGAACAGAATGATAACCTGCATCCTTGTGAGTATTTACAAGTTCGGTCACTTCCTGTCCTAACATATCATAAACAATTAGGGAGACATTTCCATTTTCAGGGATTGAATAACTTAAGTTGGTTACTGGGTTGAATGGATTAGGAAAAGCAGAGTATAATTTGAATTGTGTTGGAAAGGGGTTTTCAATCATTATATTTTCATTGTAATCATCGTTTATATTGATAGGATTATTATTGATTATAGATGCTAGTATTCCATATCCTGAATCTGGAAATTCCTTTTCCAACTCATTAAAATAAGTATTTGATTGACTAGTATTCTTACCTAATCCACCGTTTTGATAATCTTCTATAATTGCTTGCTCATATAGATGCTGAGGTGTTAAGTCAGTGACTCCATAATATTGTTCAAAATCATTTAGCATCTCCGAGGAAGAGAAATAATTACCAAATAAAATATTCTGAGAGATCAAACTAGATTTTGCATACTTCTCAGTTAGTGTATTTGATATATCAGACAATTCATTAAGATAAACTGCTAATTCATCAAAGTCATTACTCAATTCTAAGTTATGAACCAAAATTGCAATAAGAGAATGTGTGAATTCACTATTTGGTTCATCAAATAATTCAGTTATTATTTGTTCATTTGATAATCCTGACAACATTGAGAGATTCTGGTCACCTCTTGGTAGTCCCCCACAACCCTGATAAATATCATAAAGAGTTGGTTCCCAATCAACACTTCCATCACCAGGGACCGAAGCAATTCCAGAGAAACATGGATCTTGAGGATCATTTTGCCAATGATTCATTTCAGATTTAATAGGAAAAGATGGACCACTCCAATTGATAATATCATAAACACCATTATCAAATAATCTGTTTCTACCTTCAAACATCTGTAATCCAGGTGAGTAAATACCAAGCCAAGGTCGTCCCCAGCTTGCTGCATAAACTCCATAACTAGAGTTGTTATGAAATGAGTTATTGCTTTCATCAAGTAATACATTGTTTTGGAATAAATAGGGGTTTGAATAATCTACAACGAACAATCCAACCGTATTATCTTTAAATTCACTTGATGAAATATTTGGAGAGGAATGACCAGTTACAACTAAACCTATGTAATTATTCAAAAAAGTACAATTGGAAATTGTGTGAGTAGATATTGGTGTAGTATTTGAATTTATCCACATTGCAACACTGTTATTATCAAAAACGCATTCGTTGAATGTTGGGTTCCCATTTAAGCTGTACAGAGTTGTGTTTAAAAAAGTACTATTTTGAATTAAGCTAGAATTAGTTAAATTATCGAAATCAAGTCTTATGGCATCTTGAATAACTAAGTTGTCTAATTCCAAATTAGATCCTAGATAGGTTTGAATTCCTTGCCAATTTGTTTCGATTGCGAAAAATTCGACCTGGTTTTCTAGAGTACCATTAATAATGAGATTCCCCGATATGTCAAAATTCGTTCCACTATCCATTAAAAAAGTGACACCTTCATTTAATATTAAAGAAGCACCAGAATCAACAGAAATTGTTACATCGTTTGTACAAATTATGTTTGTATCCTCATTAATTGTTAGTGAAGAATTATTTGTTATCGTTAAATCTGTGTTTAAATAGACTACATTTTGCCACGTTAAATTATTTTCAATCACAAATTCCTCTGAATTTTCTGTGAATTTTCTAATTCCTTCAGAAGATGAAATATAAATAGAAGAAGGAATTTCCCTTGATATTTCGATATCTCTAATTAAGATATCACTATTTTCAGCGATACTACTCCATGTTATTCCACCATCAAAACTTCTTTTTATTAAATTTGATTGAGTAGGATTACTTTTTCCGCTGGCGTATAATAAATCTGGTATTAGTGGGTGGTATTTAAGAGACGTTATATTCCATCCTAATGAAAATACTGGTTGCCAGGTAGAGCCAAAATCAGAAGAAAAATGCAGACCATTATAATTTCCACTATGAACTTCCTGATTATTAAATGGATTGACTGCAATACAATTAATCCAATCGTCAGAAAATCCATCCTGTATATGGGTCCAACTATAACCTCCATTTTCACTTTTGTATATACCCATCTCGTCATTTTCACATTGAATTTGTAACGGGTTATCACAAATAAGCCCACTATTTAATCCTATATACATATTTGATGGGTTTATAGGATCAATTTCAATAGTATACACATTCTTATTAAATTGATTAACGTTTATATCTGTACCAGTCCAATTATCACCAAAATTCTCACTATATTCGAATTGATACAGATCATTGTTTGGACTGGAGTATGGAGAAAGAAGATACATAATATCAGATTGAACAGGATTCAGCTCATGAACAATTATACTGTTTCCATAAATATTATTTCTAAGTCTAATCTCTTCCCAGTTTTCTCCTGAGTCCAAAGTTCTCAAACAAGATCCGATACCTAAACCTGTTTCGAATGTTAAATAAATTTCTGAAGAGTTAGTTTTCCTTAGACTTAGATCAAATACGGCAAAAGCTCCAGAATTAAAATATATTGTTTCCCACTCTTCATTTGCGTGTTTTTCTTTCACAAATATCCTACTTGGATTAGTAATAATCTTATTATCAAAAGCATATTCTAGATCAAAAGTCGTTGAAAATTTTGCTCCAATATTTGTTTCATTCCAAACGACTCCGCCGTCCGTTGTATAGTATAAAGTGTGTTCTGTGCCAGCAAAAATCATATCAGGCTGAACACTGCTGCTCTCCAGTGAATTAATATTTTTTACAATAATTCCATTATTAATAGTGGTCCATCCACCAACTCCAAAATTTGTGTTTTTAAATATTCCTAACCCATCAGTACCTGCATAGAGTATTGAAGGATTTATGTTATTGATTTCCACCGTATTACAATATAATGGAGAGTCAGCCAATAAATTCCAATTTTCACCATTATCTATGCTCTTGTAGATACCGTGTTCAGGGCTCGGCACATACAAAATATCATTGTTAATAGGATCAATCTGAATTTTCCCCACTAATAATTGTGGTGAAAGACTTAATTTCAATTCCCATGTGGTTCCACCATCTATACTTTTATAGACACCATGCCCCTCAGTTCTTAATATTTCTTCACTATATTTTGAGTATGCGGCGTTAGAAAAGTGAGGAAATCCTGCGGTTGCAAAAATGATATTTGGATCTAATGGATCGAATTGAATGGATGACACGTTAAGTATTTCGGAATTAGTAAGTTGCAAAGCTTCCCAATTTCCCCCTCCATCCATAGTGCGATAAACAAATTCTCCAGTTGTAAAGTCAATCAAACATCCTATAAACATTCTATTGGGATTATTTTGATCAATCGTAATAAAGGAGATCTCTTGATTATTTATTAAATTAGCCCCATTTCCATTCCTTTCATCCCACGTAATTCCCCCATTATAGCTGACATACAAGCCTTCTGCAGGATAGAAGTATCCAGGAGCTGGTGAATATGTAGGTCTTCCAATATAAATGATGTCCGGGTTATCTGGTACAGAAGCTATTGCTAACGGATAATTTGTAAGTTCATTAATATCATCGTCTAAGTTAAACCAATTTTCTAAGTTAATATTCTTATATGGAATACTGGTTTGATCGGCAATAAAAACATGGATATTATCACTAGCGTCAACACTTATTGAGATATCATCAACCCTGGTAGTCCAAGGTCCTAATTCTTCCCATTGTGAATATAAAATGGAAACAAATATTAATGTCATAATTATAAAAATTCTAATCATTTTTAACTCCTATTGTATATTTAAAATCATATTTAAAAGTATAATAATGTCTTGTATGTTAATGTGATTATCTTCAAACAAATCAACAGCCCAGCTCTCATATAAATTATCTATATTATTTTCATGACCCAAAATTCGATCAACATAAATTATTATATCGAATATATTCTGCTGATGGTCTTGGTTAATATCACCTTTGATACCATCAATAACTCCTGGTTTAAGGATGATTTGATAATCATTTCCAACAATTGTGGATGACCAAATACTATATAGAAGATAGTTAGATATTGAAATATCTGGATATATATTGTTATAAGTTTCCATAAATGAAATTCTAATATCATCGTTCCATGTTTCACCATTATCTGAACTGGAATTATAGTAAATTTCTTGTGAGTTATTTGTGAAGCCGGTATCTCTTATATCACTGTAAATAACTGAGATTCTGTTATCGTCAATATCAATACTCGGAAGTTGTCCGGTCGGTTCATTTGTAATGACATGGGTAGATGACCAAATACCCTGATAATTTAAACTTCTATGTAAAATATAACCATGAAGAGTATTTGGTGAGTTTTGATAGTCATACCAAACAGTATGTAAATTTAATTCTGAGTCTAGTTTTCCAACTACTTTTTGTGAAGTGGCCCCGTCAATCGGAGAGATAATAGTGGGTGATGAAAAGCTCATTCCATCATCACTACTACCAATATAAATAATCTCTCCCTCACCTAAGGTTTGTGCAGAATTCATGCTGCCTACTAAATGTATATTAGAATTTTCTAAATTCATCGAATTAAAACCGAAAGAAGTTGTCGATTCTGAGATATCAAAATTTATCGTATCTACTTCTCCCCAATTAGATCCCCTGTCAAAACTTTTGACTAAATATTTCCTATTCATAAATTCACTAGTTTGAAATAGCAAGTAAATTTTATCACTAACAGACCCAAATAAGGGACCACCTAAACTATATACTCCTGAATATTGTATAGGCTCCTCCCAGTTGAATCCATTATCTGTACTCCTAATATACTTTACCATCCAATTGTAATCACCATACTCACGCCATGTTATGTGTAGTGTATCAGACTGGGCTAAAATCTGAGGGAAGTTACATGGTGATCCAATTGAAATTATTGAATATTCAGACCAGGTTAATCCACCATCGAGGCTATGAGTGTAATACAATCGATATTCGGGATATGACGTATGCCAAACAATATGGATATTTTCATTGACTGAGGTTATTCTGGCAGTTAGATTGTCTCCCAGTTGATCTGAGAAAATCGTTGAGTCCAGTAAAGTAATTTCTTGTCCAATTGAAAAACTAATATATAGAAGGAAAAATAGCATTTTAACTACATTACTATTCAATTTATTATTTTGATTTGTAGTAATTTTCAATTTTTTACTTTAAAACAGTTTCTTAAAATACAATGTAATTCCTTAATATCCTCGGTCTTGTCAAATATAATAATAACATTAGAATTTTTGACATTAATTTAAGTTTCGGTGTGTCAAGTTTTACAAATCCTTCAATTACTATACGTTACTAAATGCATTTTAAAAAGACATGCAAATATCTTTTAATTTTCAATATCATATATTTAAACTGTGCGTCTTCAAAAACGAATGGACAAAACAATCCATATTTAAAAAGAGTACTTCAGGTCTGATTACATTATTAATAACCATCGTTTTCGAAACTATCCGAATTTACCACGAAATCCTGTCATTGTGCTATAAAAAGAGCCTTTAATCTTTTCAATAATTCTCGTCGAAAAAGGTATAAGAAGTATGAACATACAAAGGAGAATATTATGTCACAATGGATTATCACGCCGGATAAATACCTCAATTGTGAGGAGGAGAAAGCTATAAGGAAAACGGCTTTAGATCTTGCCATCATTGCACGAAGTCGAGGAAATCAAATTGATGTGCGGAATCATCTAATAATTGAAGTCGCACTGGGTACAGGTCTTCGGGTTTCGGAATTATCTAACCTAAAGATAGAGGATCTGCATCTTGGCAAAGGTCAGAATACATTAATAGTCAGGAATGGTAAAGGCGGGAAGGATCGAGTAATTGGATTTAACAGTAAACTCAAGAGTCTGATACTGGATTATCTTGATTATCGCGTCAGTTGCAGTCAGTATCTGTTTCATTCTGAAAGAGGTGAGAAGATGACCAGATTTGGGATTGGTCGAGTATTTAAGACTATTGCAGAGAAAACTGATGTCGTTGCCCCCCATCATTCCATTCATTCCCTTCGTCACACCTATGCCACCAACCTATATAAGGCATCGGGATACAATCTTCGGCTTGTCCAGAAACAGCTCGGTCATAGCAGCATTATGACGACATCAGTTTATAGCGATGTTATTAATAAAGACTTGGATGAAGCCCTGGAGAATATGGATTAGGGTCTTCGGACTCTTTTCTAGGTTAAATCTTGTTGGAATGTCGCAACATTTCATGAGGGAGTGGTAACAATAGCTTTGGTATGGGAGGGGAAGTCGCAACATAACGTCGGTTATGTGGTGAGTTTGTTACACATACTATAAATAGAATACCTATAATCTTAATTGTAGATCGTATACTTTTTGATACATCTGACTGTTTCTGAGGTGGTTTGACAAGTACCTTCAATATTGAAATCGTAGATCTCAGCTTGTATAAGTAATTAGTTGATTCTACAATTTCTGAGCATGAATATAAGTGGGCTATCTTTTCTATACGAAGGAGCTGATGGCGGCATACTCACCCATGAGGAATCATGGAAAGGGGACTTTATCTAATTTTTAATATTGTTTTCCGATAAACTTAGTTACCGTAATACCTACTTCAATAATATCACTTTTTGGACTGCATGATAGTCTTCTGCATTAACTCTGATAAAATAGATGCCGCTAGAATATTTTGATGCATCCCAGGTAATAGTATGGTACCCTGGTGATAAGGAGTTGTATGAAAGCTCATCAATCTGGCGCCCGATTAGATCGTACATATTTATTTTGACAGATGATAGAATAGGTAATGAAAATTTAATATTTGTAATAGGATTAAATGGATTTGGATAAATTGGAAATAATTTAAATTCAGATGGTATTATGTTTTCATCAATAGATAAATTCGAATCGGGTGTAATCATACACTGTTCATTATAGGGCGCTGAATAACTAAAATGATATCCTTGATAATCAATACTATAACAAAAATATTGATTTTCATCTAAATTGTAATCAAAATAATTTGATGTTGTTAAGTTTTCTGCGATTATTTCATTTCCTTCATAAACCAAATAAGAAGAACCTAAATTGTAATCATATAGATATTCAATACTATTTTCAGATCCCCAGTCTGGAATATTATCTCCATTCAAATCAAGATAATAGCCAGGTTGAACATTCATATTATCTTCCCAATTTATTTGAATCACCCAACCTCCTTTATCCCAAATACCATCATCGTCATTATCAGTGAATTCTTCCATTGGGATATAACCAGAATCCATATTCCAATTTTCATCGTCCCAAATACCATTGCCATTATTATCTGTAAATTCTTCCATCGGGATATATTCATCTAGTTCTAAATTTATATCGACTATGGGAAGAACAGAGATACCTATCAATTTATGATATTCATCAACTCCCACAGCTTCCCAAAATTGAGCATCAGTGTCATATTCAGGTTTAAACTGATTTCCTATTTGAAATACTTCCCAAGGTTCATAGAGAGTATATCCGGTTGTATCGTTAGGCCAATCAACATTCCATGCTACATATCCCCATTCACCAAAGTCAACGGGATTCCCATCCTGATTAATATCTCCTTCCCACCCAAATTCATTTGCCCATATTTCCCAATCTCCATCGTTATCAACTCCGTCAGTATATTCCCTCATCATACAGTTTAGACCAGATTCACCCAAAGTATTATCGCAACTGCCATCGTCTATATTTGCCAAGTAATTCCAATCACAATACGTTGGATCTGTGCACCCATAAATAAACTGGTTCAATTGCAAAGCCCCCATATCAATTATGGTTCCATCAGCATCATGATTTAGATCAGGATCTCCTGCATCAATAGTTGGGCTTGATGTTTCTAGTTTGAAATATCTAAAAAGCGTGTAATGATATCTTCCATCTTCATCGTACTCATCTATTAATCCGTCTCCATCATTGTCATCCCCATCAAAATTGAAATAGATCGGATTAATTGTTTCATTTCCCACATCGGGTAATCCTGGCATCGACTGCCAATATGCTACATAATCATCATCGCATCCAAAACAACCATCACCTGTATCAAAAATACCATCGTTCTCTCCTGCATCCTTTACATGGAAACCATCTCCCTCTCCAGGGTCGCCAGTATCAGGTAAGCCGTCAAATCCATAATCATACACTTGTTCACCAACATCCCATATTCCATTGGGGGGTGGCCAGACATCTAAATAATTGTCTTCGGTAATATTTGGGTCATATCCATCAATACCATCAATATCCACTATTCCATTTCCATTACTATCTATCCACCCGTCACCGGGCTGCCAGATACCATCTCCCTCTCCATCGTCAGGTCCAGGGTAATCGGGAGATAGAGGACCAAGACCATCAAGTCCATTATCAAAAAATATCCAATTTCCAAATAAAAGGAATGCATTTTCACCCATTTGATATTCGCCATCACCACCTAAGTCGTCAAAGGGATCTCCAGGAATCCCATCTTCCCCATAGTCATTAATATAATTGTCAAACAAAATAGAATAATTATCATCCTCATACTGATAATTGCCCCTCAAATGTGGATCAATGCTATTAGGGTCATACCATGGGTTAGGGTTCCCATGAAGAGTTGGCGAAATTCTACCATTATATAAAATAATGTTCAGATTTTCTATGTTATTTGCCCATGTAGGGTATTCCAAATCGGGATTACTTAATCTTTCATTCGAATCATCGACACCCCCAGTGCCATCATTATCATATCCATCATACCAGACATCTGAATCAAGGTCTATATTTTCATCAACCATATCATTCATATCATTCCAAACACCATCACTATTCCAGTCTACAAATGGTTCGCCTAAATTATAAATACCATTATTATCTTCATCAGTGAAAGGTTCTGAATTATCAATTCCATCAGCAAAAAAATAATCTTCATCTATCAGACCGTCAAAATCATCATCGATACCATTAAACCAGTCTTCACCGGCTAAGCCGTCACCATCAAGATCACCGTGGTTTGCTTCTCCATCTCCAATCATCAAAGTATCTCCATTGATAGAAATACCCCAATTAGCATATTCAATTGTACCACCATAAGATGGAATACTTGAATCCCATGGATTGTTATCCTTGCCATCAAATGGTCCATATGGATACCCTATCCATGGATATGCTCTTTGCTGCCAACCCAATTCTATACCTGAGTAAAATGGTATATCAAAAATGGGGTCTGTATAAATAATTCCCCCTAGATCATTGTACGAACCATTAACACCTAATTTGACGCAGGAATATTCTACTGATCCAGATCCGATTATTCCGGATTCATCTGACCATAAAATAGAATTGCTAACATATGGATGAGATCCTTCATTTGAATAAATAGCATTTTCAAATCCTCTAACGGAACAATTCTTAATATTTGGGGAGGAAGAATTACAATAAATTCCTGTGCCTTGAAAAGGATTATATAACAGACATCTTTCAATTGATGCATTGGAATTATTTAATTGTACACCAATGTTCTCAGAATAGATTGAAACTCCGTATAGCATTGCATTATTGTTTTGTCCAACATTCCCAAAAGTAATTGTTGGTTGGACGCCGTCAGAATAAATAACAGTCTGAATAATATATTCTGGAATATCGGTATTAATGTAATTTCCAGTAATCATGATATTTTTACTTTGAAAATCAATATTTTCATAATAAAAGCCTGGATTTACGAATACAGTATCACCATCTAATGAAATATTTATTGCCGATTGAATGGTAGGGTAATCATCCGGGACAATTTTTACTGTGGCAAATAGAGCTGTAAAAAAAGTTGTAAATATGAGGATGTAATTCATAGGATCTCTCGAGTTAATTATATATTTTACTTGGAGCAAATTACATGGTTTTTAGTGAATAACTGAAGGGGAAATTCCTCAACCTCAGGTAAAAGGAATAAGTAATAAATTCGTAGGCCTTCTGTCTTTATTCCTCTGATAATCTAATAAGAAATATTAACTTTCTTAAAACTAGATATGTTGCTATTGATGCTTCATTGAATAATAGTAACTAAATGAGAATTTTGCAATGAGTAGCAGTCTTGCAGCTATACCAATTATAAATCCTATTCCGCCCAAGATATTCTGGTAGAAAAGCACTTCAATGATTATTGACACTAATAGCAGAACCGCAGTTATTAATAATAGACCTTTTCTTTCATTAGGTTTGAGCCAACCCCAGTATAATATACCAGTCCAGCCTGTCATGAAGAGAGCAGCAATATACATGGCATATTGGTAGTCTGGGCCTGAGCCTTTGAAGCCGCACATAATATTTGGAATGTCTGAGCCGGTTGCAATCATAAACCAGGAGATGGCGACTATGCCGTCTGCAATTGTGCCGATCATAAAACTGAGTTTTAATAATTGATTTGCTCTGTAGTTCATGAATTGATCCTATTACTCATTAAATCAGACTGCAAGATGGGGTTGATCTGATAGTAGGAAATTCTCTAATCTCAGGAGGTCTTGTTTTTTAAGGATTTGTTTCATAATGTGGTTGTTATATTGTCTTATAATTTAGCCACATTCTTTATATCTGGGGTGATGAATCAATACCAATTGCCATATGAATTATTAAATCGATAATTTAATAAACGAATTATCTCGGATTTGGAGATTTTTAAATTGGGATAGTTAAGAACTACCACCTATGCGGAATAACATGATTTTTAATTAAAAGCATCTCAGTAATGTCTCTTCCCGAATCTACACGGACAAGATTTGCTAATCCTATCCTGTTAAGTTTTCTGAATGGTTATTGGATGATCAATCTCCCATAATCATGCTTACAATTATCACTATATCGAGAATATCTACAATTGTATCAAAATTAACATCTGCAAATAGGAATTCACAGGAACCATCATCCAATGAAGCATCAGAATTGTAATTGATTGCCTGGAAATATGTGCATCCTTCATAGTTACAACTACCATCGTCTATAGTAGCTTCAGGGTTGTAATTGATTGCAAAAGGGTCGGTGCACCCTGCTATTTGTGAGAAATAATATGCACCCATATCCATTCGGGTACCATCCGGGTCTTGGTCGTCAGGATCGTTTTCCCAGGAAATACCATCATTATCAAAATCAGGATCACCCACATCTATACATGGTGAATTTGGTTGCAATGAAAAGTCTCCATTTCCAGAATCTGTAAAAAGTGGATTTGAATCTATATTCCCTGTAAGCCAATTGATATTTCCATTATATCCAGATATGCCGTTTGCTCCATTTTGGAAATCGGTATACTCTACTGCTATATTACTCATTGAAAAGCTATTATCAAAAGTAGCCTGCTGCGGTGAATTTCCCCATACAATTGAGTTAAGTAGTACTGGATGTGAGTTGTTTCGAATAAAAAGTCCACCACCAGTTATTGATGCTGTATTATTAATAATCACTACATTTGTTAAACTGGAATTGGAATTATCCCAACAAGATATTCCAGCGCCGTTTGGAGCCGTGTTTCCAGAGATAATAACCTTTTTTAAAGTTGGAGTGGCACTGAACCATCTAAATCCTCCACCATCAGATGCTGCTGAATTATTAATTATTTGAACCTCATCGAATTGAGGTGCAGAATTAAATATTGAAATACCTCCGCCATTTTCACCAGATGAATTTTGTGTAATAATCGTATTCAAAGTAAGAGGGCTGGAACCGCCATCACAGTATATTCCTGCACCGTTATAATTAGCATGATTGTTACTAATTTCCAAATTGTCAAGAGTGGGACTTGAGTATACACACGATATACCACCTCCACTATCTGCATTTCCATTTGTGATTCGAAAATGTCTGAGTATTGCTGCAGCAGTTTCTCCACTTTGAAAAGTAACTACACTACCGTTTTGTCCACCATCAATGGTTGTTGTTTCTCGATTCTCACCGATTAAGGATATGTTCTTGCCATTAAAATTGATATTCTCAAAATAAGTGCCAGGTGATACAAGAACCATATCTCCATCGACAGAATTGTTAATGCCCTCCTGAATAGTAGAATAATCTCCTGGAATGTTAATGATTGTTGTGTGGATGAATGCGACAAAAATAAATGGGACTAAATACTTCATAATACCTCCAAAGTATAATGTTAAATTGGGGTAATACGGATACCCCTTGATGAGCCTCACATGGTGTCGCCAAACAGCCAAAGATTTAACCCTACTGGGAGCTATCAAGGGGCAGTACTTGCCCACATGAGTTCCAGTAAGGTATTATCGTTAATCAAAATATGACTGTTTGGCTTGGCAATATTACGGTATTTATTATGTATCGGAATATCCATTTTATTAGGGGTAGTCAGGAGGAATGGTGGGAAAAATTAGGGAAAATTCTGTGACCTCCAAATCGGTCGAATACGGCCAGATTTCTGGAGATCTGACCTGGAAGTCGGGGACTTAAAATTTGACTAAATTCGTAAAACCAATATTTTCAACATCTTATTTTTGATTAAAATTTGCTAAAATTATTAAAAATTGCCGATCATCCTAAATACCGTAATATCAGGAGGTTATCGGAGGTGTGGGGAAAAGAAATAATCCAAAAAGTGTTTCATCATACCATGATCTGCAGAAAATCGAGCCAGGTGGGCTGGGTTGAATTTGGGATAATTATAAATTCAATTATTTTATAGATTTATTGAAATAGTAGTTGACTATAATCGAAAAATATGTTATGTTTAAAGTATAAGGGGTTTTACAAAACCTCTTTGAAAAAGCCAACCGAAAAAACTGCACGAAAAGTAAACCCAAAAAACAGATGAAAAAGGAATTATAAAATTCTCATTGACTTTATATAAAATATATATAAATATTAAAACATGGGGATTGATTTAATCCCCCACTTGAAAACCTTCTGAAAACCTACAACTGAAAACTACTTAATACTGCTGCCGGGATGGTCCCGGTAGTCAGTATTGAGATTGAAGCAAATGAGAAAGCAAAATATAACTAAAAAGCCATCCTCATTGCC